>JAFUEV010000007.1 GCA_017470245.1 bacterium
CTTCTTTTGGAGCGTCAGCTTGTTTTTCTTCTTTCGGAGCGTCAGCTTGTTTTTCTTCTTTCGGAGCTTCAGACTTCTTCTCTTCTTTTGGAGCTTCAGACTTCTTCTCTTCTTTCGGAGCGTCAGCTTGTTTTTCTTCTTTCGGAGCGTCAGCTTGTTTTTCTTCTTTCGGAGCGTCAGAACTTATTGAAGGAGCGGCTTCTTCTTTATGTGTATCTTTTGAAGAAGGAGAGTCACAAGAAGTATCTTTATCTTCATGAGATTCTTCAGTTTTAGGTTCATCATGGTGTTCTTCTGCTTTTGTCTCATCATGGTGTTCTTCAACTTTAGGTTCATCATGATGTTCTTCTACTTTTTGAGAACCACCATCTAAACTTGGAGCCTGTTCATCCTGATGAGTATCACCATCTGATGGAGAATCACAAGAAGGTTCTTGTTCTGCAGGTTTTTCATCAGGTTCTGCAGGTTTTTTTGTAGGTTCCGCAGGTTTTGGTGTTGGATCAGCCGGTTTTTCAGTTGGCTTTTCTTCCTGGGGTTTAGGCTCATCGATAGTCGGTTCATCTTCTTCTTTTGGTTTATCCGTATCCGAAGGCTCTTCACATTCAGGTTTTTCTGTTGGAGCCTGAGTTGGTTTTTCTGTTGGAGCCTGAGTTGGTTTTTCTGTTGGTTTTTCTGTTGGAGTTTCGGTTGGTTCCGGTGTTGGTTTTCCTGGTACAACAACATCTACTTCTTCAGCTGTAGGTTGAGGCTCAACAGATACTTCCGGTTCCGGTGTTGGTTTATCTGTAGGAATAGGACTTGGCACTGCTGTTGGAGAAGGTGTCGGGAATGGTTCAGGTCCTATAGAAGGTTCAGGTTCTTCCGAAGGTTGTTCAGGTTCCGGTGTCTCATCACATCCGGGAGTTGGTGTAGGTTCAACCGTTGGAATTACCGGCGGTATATCTGTTGCTGTTGGCTGAGGTGGAAGTGTTGGTTCATCAGTTGGAACAGGAGTTGGTTCTTCTGTTGGAACAGGAGTTGGTTCTTCTGTTGGAACAGGAGTCGGTTCTGCTGTCGGAACAGGAGTTGGTTCTAATGAAGGTTCAGGTTCTTCAGAAGGTTCTTCAGGTTCCGGTGTCGGTTCACACGTCGGAACAGGAGTTGGTTCTGCTGTCGGAACAGGAGTTGGATCTAATGAAGGTTCAGGTTCTTCAGAAGGTTCTTCAGGTTCCGGTGTCGGTTCACACGTCGGAACAGGAGTTGGTTCTTCTGTTGGAACAGGTGTTGGTTCTTGTGTCGGAACAGGTGTTGGTTCTTCTGTTGGAACAGGTGTTGGTTCTTCTGTCGGAACAGGAGTTGGTTCTTCTGTTGGAACAGGTGTTGGTTCTTGTGTCGGAACAGGAGTTGGTTCTTCTGTTGGAACCGGAGTTGGTTCTTCTGTTGGAACAGGTGTTGGTTCTTGTGTCGGAACCGGAGTTGGTTCTTGTGTCGGAACTGGTGTCGTTACAGGTTGTTGAATACATGGTTTCATTTTTTGAGATTCATTAATTCTGTAGTTAAACTGAGGTAATCTAAGCTCTACACCATCTTCAAATTTTGAAGCACCATCATTACCAACGAAACTATAATTCATCATTCTATCGTAATTTATAGTAGAATGCATTACTATATCTTCTAATGATTTACCTTCTGTATCATATCCTGGTGCAACATCAAATACACCATAGAAATTATATCCGTTATCATCTTCGTACGGTGCTGTAAATATATCTAAATTAGCATATACAACTTGTTCAAGAATATTTCTTGCAAATTCATCAACATATCCAACATCTTGATTTAATTCTAAATGTCCGTTTTCAACATTTGCAAATCTACCGTTTCCATCAGGAGAAGAATAGAATTGTAAAACATCTTGTAATGTATATACATCACCAGGTTTCATAGAATCTGATGTTCTTGATACTATTAATATTTCACGGTCATCCTGACCTTCAACAACATAAGCAGGGGATATTTGATAAACAGGTGCTAATCTGTCACCTGAATCAGGATTAACAACTGCTCTAGAATCTTGTGTTCTTAATGTTGTAACTTCAGGTAAAAAGATACCGGGTAGTGTTTTTTCAGTATTTTCATCCAACATTCTGTTTAAATCATCGATATTACCAATTGTTAACATAACATTAAAGTTCATATCATCCAAAACTTGTTCAAAACCACGACGGTTCTGAGGTAAATTAACAACAGAATATACGATATCTCTATATGCTTCATCACTTAAATCATCACCATATTCAGCATATATCATATCAGAAAATGATGCATACTCACCATCAAGTAAATCGTCTGAATCTTTTATAACACTTGCCCATTGATTATTTGGAGTATATCTTCTGGATGAATGAATAAATTCTGAACCGTCATAATCTTGATTTTGAACTTGATATACAACTGTTGTAGGCATTGTTAAAAATCTTGAATCCATAGATTCATCTTTACCGGTCTTACCTGTATGTAAATTTAAATTTGCAACTCTTTCATAACTATCAGCATCTGCACCTAATTCATCTTCAACAAATTCTGCTAATCCGGGGTTTGCTTGAATAACTTCATCTATTAATTTATTAAATATTGCGGTTCTTTGTTCACCTTCATATCCATCTAATGCATCAGAATAAACTTTATTAACAATTTCTCCTAATGTAGCACCTTCATCTTCACTGTCCGACTGAGTTTGAGTAACAGTAACAACAATAGTTCCTTGTTCATTTCTTTCAAGACTGTCATTAGGATGCAAAGTAACTTCACCATCATGACCTGTTACAAAATAGAACTCTGTAATAGGCATTGTCATGTAAGAAATATCATTTGGCATTATAAGTCCTAATGCATTTACTTCTCGCATAGCATCAATATATTCTGCCATATTTGCAGGAGTAGAAGCTTGCATCTGTTCTACTATTGCAGGAACTTGAGTATCTGCATAAGCAATATTAGCAGTATTAACAGCCGGAACCGCAGCAAACAATGCAGCACTCGCTAAACTCGCTTTTCTTAATGCATCTTTTTTGCTTCCAAAAGAAACTTGTTCATTTTGAATATTAATATTATTATTCTTACTTGGTGTTTTCTTTGCTATTGTGTACTGTACATTCGGGGAAAGGTTACTAATTTTCATTTTTAAAAAACTCCTTTTTATAAATTGCTATACCAAGTTAACTCCGCAACAAATAAAAAATTGCGAAATGTCAACTTATATATTACGAAATATTAATTAATCTTATTTTTCTTTTACATTCTTTCTCTTGTTTCATAATTAAGTTCTTTATAAAATATATTCTAAGGATGGATTAGGATGGGAAAATCTAAAAAGAGACTTTTCAACAGAAATATAAACAATAACGGCTACATTCTAAAAAGACATGACATTATTAATAAAATTATTTCTGATATTAGAAATAATTCCCTAAATTTTGAATATAAAAACATGGTATCTTTATTTGGCATAACAATAGAAGAGTTTTCTGAAGCTGATGCAACTCTTGAAGAACTTGCAATGATTAGAAAACTCTTATTTTAAATTCTTTTAATTTTTATTAAGAAAATAATTGTTCTTTATCTATTCTTTCTTGTAAAGAAGTTAATAAATCTTTAACTGTATAATAATTATTTTTTATTTCATCTTCACCAAGAATTATAGCTTTCTTTGCAATTTTTGCTGCTTTTTCAATCTGCTTTGCAAATTTTCTGCTATTATAATCAAACTCTGCACTGTATCCTTTGCTTCTTAAAAGAGAAACCAATTTTACAGCTTCTTGTTGATTATCTGATACTACAAAATAATCAATCAGTGCAGGTGTTTTAGCAGGGATTAGAGCATTCAATCTTTCTACGCCCATAGCCCAACCAATAGCAGGAGTATGAGGTCCGCCCAATGTTTCTACCAAACCGTCATATCTGCCTCCACCACACACAGCATTCTGAGAACCTAAATTATTAGATTTAATCTCAAATACGGTTTTTGTGTAATAATCAAGCCCTCTAACAAGAAAAGTATTTTCAACATATTTAATATTTAAAATATCTAAATAACTTTTTAATTTTTCATAGTGAGAAGAACATTCATCACAAAGTTTTATACCTGAAACTTTATTTTTTAAATCATATTCTTCAAATAATTTATTACACGATTCATTTTTGCAATCCAAAATTCTTAACGGATTTTTTTCATATCTTGTTCTGCAATCGTCACATAATTTGTCTAAAAAAGGAGCAATCGCATTTTTTAGCTGTTGCTTATATTCGGTTCTGCAATTGTTACAACCAAGTGAATTAATTTCTACTGTTAAATCATTAAGTCCAAGTGATTTTAAAAATTCAGTCGCAAGTAGTATACATTCTGCATCTGCAGATGCATCTTGAATACCAAACATTTCAACACCTATTTGATGAAATTGTCTTTGTCTGCCTGCTTGAGGTCTTTCATATCTAAACATTGGACCTTTATACCAAAATTTCACAGGAGGACTTTCACGAAAAATATTATGTTCTAAATAGGCTCTAACAACTCCTGCCGTATTTTCAGGACGTAAAGTCAAACTTCTGTCACTTTTTATGAAAGTATACATTTCCTTATTAACAATATCAGTAGTATCTCCGACACCTCTTTCAAATAGATTTGTGTCTTCAAATATCGGAGTTCTTATTTCTTTAAAATTAGCTTTTGAAAATATCTTTTCAGCAGTGTTTTCTATAAAATGCCAGTTGACAATTTCTTCCGGTAAAATATCTTTTGTACCTTTTGGTGCTTTTATACTCATATTGACCTCATTTCGAGTATGATTATATAATAAAAATATATTATTTTAAAATATTCTGAATTTGGGTTAGATATGTTAAAAAAATTTATTATAAATTTACTACTGATTTTTATAGTTATAGCAGCAATTGAAGTATGCGCATTTAATAAAACAAAAGAAGAAAATGATATTTTTAAACAGCAAGTAAAGAAATTAGCATCAAATAATGCTGATAGTTTTAAAACAGAATATAAAATTTTAGATGATTTCAGTCCTTCAATTTGGCGTAATTCATTTTATAAGCCGAACAGCAATAAAAAACCTTTTTTATGGTTTGGATGCTCATTTGCAGAAGGTGCAGGTTTAGAAGATAAGGAAACTCCTTGTTATAAATTATCGAAAATTACAGGACGAAGCTGTATTAATCGTTCAAAAGGTGCGACAGGAACTCAGTTTGTATATTCACAACTGAAAGATGATAATATAACCAATGAAATACCTGATGTTGACTACATTATTTACACTTTTATATGGGATCATACAAGAAGGCTATATCTTTATCAGGTCAATCCTTTAATATACATGTTTAACATCAGATATAAACTACAAAACGGGAAATTAAAGGAAATAAAACCAATCTTTAAACCTTTATACTCTCTTTATTTTGTAAAAAGAATTTTAAATCGAAAAATTACAGAGGAAACTTTTCAAGAAAGAAAAGACTATAATTTATTTAATGCAATGTTGCAGGAATCTTTTAAAATATCAAAAGAGAAATATCCTAACGCTAAATTTATAATGATTGAATTTCCTGAATTATCAAAAATGAAATTACCTGAAAATGAAGTTAACAAACTTGAAGAAATTGGAATAACTGTTGTAGATGCAGAAAAATTAATGGATGATATAGATGTTTACAACAAAAAATACTGGTTAAGTGACGATATACATCCCACTTCAGAGCTATGGGATAAATTTTTACCCAAATTTGCAGAATTATATATGAACTAATGGTATAGACACTGAAAATTCAGTACCTTCATTTTCTTTTGTTGTAAAACTAATAGTCCCTTTATGAATTTCAATAATCTTTTTAGATATAGAAAGTCCTAAACCTGTACCAATACCAACTTTTTTAGTAGTAAAACCCGGAGTAAATATTTTATTTTTATTATCATCAGAAATTCCCATACCATTATCTTTTATTTTTACAATTAAATTACTTTCATCAGCTATCGTAGTAATAATAATTTTACCTTTTTCATGTTTTTCATTAATACTGTGACAAGCATTCACAAGAAGATTCATAAATACCTGATTCATCATATTAACACTACACATTACTTTGGGAAGTACAGAATAATGCTTTTCTATTTCAATGTTATTCTTTGTTTCATGTGCTATTAATTTAAGAGTCAAATCAAGTTCAATATTAATATCCGCTTCTTGAAATTGTGCTTCATCTAATCGTACAAAGCGCTTCAAAGATTTTACGATATCAGAAATTCTGTTTGCAGCTTCTATATCAATTGATACAAGTTCTTTCAATATTTCTATTTTATTATTATCAAGTTCATTTTTACCTGCCAAAATTTTATTTATCATCATATTATTTGAGCTTATTGAAGCCAAAGGAGTATTAATTTCATGAGCAACACCTGATACTAATTGTCCTATTGATGCCATTTTTTCAGTATTAATCAACTGCATTTGAGTATTTTTTAGTTCTGACAAAGTTTTTTCCAACTTCTTATTTTTCTTATTCAATTGTTGAATTAAACCGGCTTGAATTATAGAACTTGAAAGCTGAACAGCAATAGACTGTAAAATTTCTATATTATCTTCTACATTTATTTTTTGTTTTGTAAATGTAACAATGATTCCAAGAAGTCTATTTTTATTATATACAGGAATTATTATTCTCTTAACACCTTTAGGAAGTACATTCTCAGAGTTTAAATGTTCTTTTATACAAGGAGTAACAGATATTTTTTTACATTTTATTTGATTAATAACATCTTGTTCATAGCTGCAAGAATCATAAATAATATTATTATCATGGGGTATTTTGTATGTAATTTTAAAATCATTTTTTTCACGCATAGAAAAATAGGTTTTAAATGCCCCTAAAAGATTATGAATTTCGGTCAATGCAGAAGAAAGAATTGTTTCAATATCATTTGTTTCTCTAATAACAAGAGCAATACGATTAATAATACCCATTTTAAGCACTTGTGTCTGGGCATGTTCTTGAAGTTTTACAAATTTTTCGGTTGATTTAGATATTTCATCAAAAGACTGTTTTAGTTTATTGTATTCTTTTTCAGTACTGATTGCTTTATCAATAGCAGTTATATCTCGAAAAATAACAATTATATAATTATCGATATTACATGTATATATATAATAATAAATATATTCTTCATTTATATTTTGATACGTACACACAGTATGAAAATTTTCTTTGGATAAAAAAAGCATATCCAAAGGCGTTTGATTTTCAATATCATCAGTAGACAATAAACATAAATTAAAATTAAATCTTTTTTTAAAATTTAAATATGAATAACAATCAGGAAAAGTACTCATAAAAATTTTATTTTTAAATATTATACTTTTATCTTGCGTTAACACACAAACCGCATCAGAAAAATTATTAAATAACTCAAAATTATTCATTTATATCCTATTGAAATAATAAAAAGTGATTTACATAAGCCATATATGCACCGAGCAAAGCACCAACAAAAACTTCAAACGGAGTATGGCCCAATAGTTCTTTTAAACGTTCGGCAGGAACCTGTCCCTGAGCATAAAAATCATCTCTGATTTTATTAAGACTTGCAGCTATTCTACCTGTTGCTCGTCTTAAACCAGCGGCATCATACATAACAACAAGCGCAAAACCGATTGCAATTGCAAATTCAACAGAATCAAAACCGCAAATAAAACCAACAGTAGTAGAGAGAGCAATTACACCTGCTGTATGAGCACTCGGCATACCTCCTGTCGTAGCCAAAACCTGAAAATCAATTTTTCTGGTTTTAAATATGTGACCTAAGAATTTAAGCAATTGAGCAACAATAGCAGCTTCTATACCATTTAAAATTATTTCATAACTAGTATTTAAGAACATTTTTTAATCCCCTCGGAAATATCTGATACAACTCCTAACAAAATATCTGAATTTATATTTATATTATGTAGTATATCACAAGCTTTACTACAAAGTAATAAGGCTTGTTTTTTTGCTTCATCAAGTCCATACATAGAGACATAAGTTGATTTTTCAACTTTAGCATCTTTTCCTGGAGTTTTACCCAATTCTTCCAGTGTTGAAGTAACATCAAGTATATCATCAAATATTTGAAAAGCATGACCATAATATTGAGCAAACAATGTTATTTTATCTAAAATTTCACTATTAACACCTGCAATAATAGCACCGGTTCTGACAGAAAGTTTGAATAATTTAGCGGTTTTATATTCATAAATAAAGCTCAATGTTTCTTTTGATATTTTTTTCTTTTCAGAATCCAAATCAACAATTTGACCTGATATAATACCATCAACACCTGCAGCTATAAAAAATTCTTTTAAAATACTTACAACTTTATCAGAAGAAACACTTTTTGGTGTTTTATCAATAATAATTTTTGGAGCATAACTTAAAAGAGCATCTCCGGCAAGAGTTGCGGTTGCTTCACCATATACTTTGTGATTTGTCAATTTTCCTCTTCTATAATCATCATTATCCATACAGGGCAAATCATCATGTATAAGACTCTGACAATGAAGCATTTCAATAGCACAAGCACTTGGGATTATGTCATCAGGATTTGCACCAAATTTAGTTGCAACTTCATAAGCTATTACGGGACGTAATCTTTTTCCGCCGGCAAGTAATGAATATCTCATTGATTCATATATACTTTCAGGATATATAACATCAATATACTTATCTAAATTTTTATCAATAATCTGTTTTATATAATTAAATTGTTCTTTTGCAGAATTGTTCATTATATTTCCTCTTTTAAGATATTTTGCTTAAATGTTTTTCTTGACTTATTACGCTTTTTATTTGAAATTTTGGTCATTACTTTATTTTGATTATGTTTAACATTAGATTCTTTTTTTATTGAAACTTTTGATATTTTTTGCTCATACAATTTAGCTTCAGAAACAAATTTTAAATAGTTGGAATAACGTGATTCCGGCATTTGAGAAATAATTTTGGAATATGAACACCCATCTTCACCGGAATGAAGACAATTTTTATATTTACAAGAAGCATCAACTTTTTTAAATTCAACAAATAAATTTTTTATTTCTGAAGGAAGAAGAAAATCAAATTTCAATTGTGAAAAGCCAGGTGTATCAACAATGAAAGAATTTTTATCCACTAACAATAATTCACAATGCCTTGTTGTATGAACGCCTTTTTGTGTTTTTTCACTTAAATGTCCGACTTTCAAGTTCGCATTATTTAAAATTGCATTAATTAATGAAGATTTTCCAACACCGGAGGAACCGCATAACATAGTTATATTATTTTTTAACAACGGTTTTATTTCTTCGATTCCTGTTTTTTGCAGTGCAGAAGTAAAAACAATCTTATATCCCGTATGAGAATACATATTGATAACTTTATCTTTTAACAATTCAGAGTCAATAATATCTTCTTTGTTAAAACATAGAACCGGAGGAATATTATGATAAACACAATGAGCAATAAATCTGTCCAATTGTTCAAAATTTAATTCAGGTTCTTTTAAAGCAGAAACGATTATAACTTGAGTTATATTCGCAACTTTAGGACGAGAAATTATTGATAAGCGTTTTTTAACATCCAGAAGAAATGCCTGCATAGAATTTTTATCAAGCTGTTCAAGTTCAACAATATCCCCAACAAAAACATCTTTTTTTTGTTTTTTTAAAATACTACGCAATTTAGACTCTACTATGCCAATTTCAGTTTCAACATAGTAAAAGTCTGAAAAAATCTTTATAACACGCCCTAACATAATATAAATAGTACATCAATAAAAAGAAAAATAAAATATTATATATAGTACTATTAAAATAATAACTTATTTAAAAATAGAATTAATGCCTATTTGATAAATCAAATCTTTTGAATTGGCTTCAAGTTTAGCCATATTATATTGGAAATCAGTCATTTTTCCTTCTTTATAAAGTTTGTGATATCTTTCCATTCTCATATTAGTTTGATCATTATGCCTTGAAATAAGAGAATCAGCATCTTTTCTATTGTCTGCTACTCTTTGATCAGATGTTCTTATATAATCAGAACATCTAGCTTCAAAAGCATTGTTCATGCCCTGGTATTTTAAACCGGAAATATCGAGTCCCATCTTTGCCCCCAAAGTTGTTACTTGCCTACAATTTATATAAAAAAATTTTTTAGCTCAAATTTCAGCAAAAAATAATTAATTTACAATACTTAATAATATAGAAACGAAAGAACTCTCAATATGCATAAAATTGATATTTAAGTTATAATCTATATGAAATAATATGTGGATTAAAAAGAAAAGAGAAAAAAATGGTAGAATCTAAAAAATTTGAGATTCTCGTTGGTGGTAAAACAGTTACCATTGAGACGGGAAAGTATGCGAAATCGGCTACCAGCTCAGTTACGGTAAGATGTGGAGATACAATGTTATTTGTACATTGTTGTGTAAGCAAAGAGCCAAGAGTTGGTATAGACTTTTTCCCATTATTAATTGATTATGAAGAAAGAATGTCTGCAATTGGTCGTATACCTGGCGGGTATAACCGTAGTGAAGGGAAAGCAAGCGATAAGGCTATTCTTATTTCAAGATTAATTGACAGACCAATAAGACCGCTATTTCCGAAAGGTTATAGAAACGATATTCAAATAGTAGCTCAATTATTCAGCTATGACCAACAAAATCAACCTGATACATTGGCAATGTTGGGTGCATCATGCGCATTAATGTTATCAGGGGCACCTTTTGAAGGTCCTATTGGTGCAGTAAGAGTATCAAAACTTGATGGTCAACTTATAGCAAATCCAACACACCAAGAAGCAGCAAAATCTAATCTTGATATTGTTGTTGCAGGTACTCACGATAGTGTAATTATGGTAGAAGCAGGCTGTAAATTTGTAACAGAAGATGAAATCATGGAGGCTGTTGAATTTGCACAAGGTGAAATAAGAAAACAATGTGAAGCTCAAATTCAATTTGCGCAGGAATGCGGAGTAAAAAAAGAAGAATTTGTTGATCCTTATGACACTACAGAGCTAAAAAACATCATAAATGAAACTGCTCATGACATGATTTTTGACGCATATCATCATTTTGATAGAGAATACAGACAAAACAAACTTGATGAAGCAAAAAAACTTGTAAAAGAAAAAATAGAGGCTCTTCCTGAAGATCATTATATTAAACAAATAATAGAAGAAACAGGTATAGACTTCGTTGCTGAAGAATTTAAAGCTGCTGAAAAGAAAATAATGAGAGCAATGATTCTTGATGAAGGCGTAAGAGCAGACGGAAGAAAACCAAACGAAGTAAGACCTATATGGTGTGAAGTAGGAGTTATTCCAAGAGCACATGGAAGTGCAGTATTTACAAGAGGTCAAACGCAGATACTTTCTGTTGCAACACTTGCAGGTCCTGGAATGAAACAAGAAATAGACGGAGTTGATCCTGAAACTGAAAAAACATATATGCACAAATATATTTTCCCCGGATTTTCTGTTGGTGAAGTAAAAGCACTAAGAGGTCCGGGAAGAAGAGAAGTTGGTCATGGACATTTAGCTGAAAGAGCAAATATTCCGGCATTACCATCACAAGAAGAATTTGGCTATACAATTCGTGTAACATCAGATGTATTAGAATCAAACGGTTCTACATCAATGGGTTCAACATGCGGAAGTTCAATGGCATTGATGAATGCAGGCGTACCAGTTAAATGTATGATAGGTGGTGTTGCAATGGGTATGATTACAGAACCAGGCAGAGAACCTGTTGTATTAACGGATATTCAAGGTATTGAAGATTTCCTTGGGGACATGGACTTTAAAGTAACAGGTAACGATGACGGTATAACAGCATTGCAAATGGATATGAAAGCTAAAGGCATTGCAAATGACACTTTAAGAAGAGCATTAGCTCAAGCAAAAGAAGGCAGATTACATATCTTAGGCAAAATGAGAGAAGTTATATCAGAACCGGCAAAAGATATTTCACCTTATGCACCGAGAATATTCACGATGTCAATTCCTGTTGAAGATATAGGTGCTGTTATCGGACCCGGCGGCAAAAATATAAGAGGAATCATAGAAGCATCAGGTGCTGAAATAGATATTCAAGATGACGGCAAAGTAACAATAACATCTAATGACAAAGAAGGTGCCGATATCGCAAAAAGTATGATAAATCAAATTACATTCAAACCAGTTGAAGGACTTGTTTGTAAAGGTAAAGTTGTAAAAATCGTACAATTTGGAGCATTTATAGAACTTGCTCCAGGTAAAGACGGTATGGTTCATATTTCTCAAGTTTGCAAAGAACGTATCGATACAATCGAAGGCAAATTGAATGTTGGAGATATTGTAACCGTAAAAGTTCTTAAAATAGATGACAGAGGCAAAGTAAGCTTAACAATCAAAGGTGTAACAGAAGAAGAAGCTGCAAACTGTCAATAGTTAAGAATATTAATTTTATATAGCCCAAAAGTTTAATTGTAAATTTTTGGGCTATTATAATATATTAATAAAGAGGTTATTTTTGTGAGTGAAATAAAATATAATTGTGTATTTGGAGGCGGAGGCATAAGAGGACTCTGCTATATTGGAGCTGTAAAAGCATTACAAGAATTTGGTATAAATATAGAATCAATTGCAGGTTCATCTGTAGGTGCCGTATTTGCAGCATTATATGCAGTAGGATATAGCGCACAAGAAATAAAGGAACTGTTTTTCGATTTTAATTTTAATATGTTCAGAGATTTAAATATTGGACTTTTTAATAACGACATTTCAATAAGCAAAGGTGAAATATTTCTGGACTGGATGAGGGAGAAACTGGAGCAGAAAGTTTTCGGAACTACAGACGGAACACCGGTTCGTTTCAAAGATATAAACAGAGATTTACTAATTCATGCTTTGGATATAAATACAAATACACCATATATTTTTTCGAAATTAACAACCCCTGATGAAGAAATAGCGGTAGCAGTACGTGTTTCAGCAGGACTTCCGGGATTAATGAAACCCATTAATATAGGAACAGCAACCCTTGTTGACGGTGACTTAATTAAAACAAGACCCTCTTGGAAAATATATAAAAACTTTAATACATCAGACAAAAGAATACTTGAATTCAGATTAGAAGGTTCCAGAGATGGCAGTGATATAAAAAATCCAATGGATTATCTGAACTCTATTATAAGTACAATTTGGTATTTATCAACAGAAGAAATATACAATGACTATAATGATAATGATAGATACGATTTTGTTATTATCGATACCAAAGATATTATTTTATTTGATTTTACAATAGACAAATTAACAAGAGAAAAACTTATAGAAAATGGCTATAAACAAACTGTTCAATACTTTTCAAAAACAATTATAAATAAAAAACGCAAGATTTTAACAATATATGAAAAAATATATAAAGAAATAGAAAATTTAAATAAATTTATCATTCAGAAAAAAACAAACCTTGCAATGTCATTGATTAATGAAATACTGTCAGAAATGTACGACAATACAAAATATATAGATATATCAATATATGAAAAAATTAAAGAACTAAAACAATATCTTTTTGATAATATAAAAAATGACTTCGTTTTTTGCAAAATAATGAACAACCACAAACAAATAAAAGAAAGAAGTGAATTTGTTCTTATGTTAATAGAAGAACGAATAGAAGATATAAAAAAGTACTTAAAATTGTATTGTAATAATTGTTAAAAATAACTGAAAAGACTAACAAATTATTTTATAATTGTTTTTTGTACTAGGTGTAGTAAGTAGAGCGGAGAGACTAATGTCTGGCATTATAGAGAAAGAAATTACGGAAAAGCATCAACAAGATAATACGAGCATGCTTGTATTTAAGATTGTAGACGGAATAAAGGAAATCTTGGAAGAAGACAGACAGCAAAAGCAACCGCTGGTACTATCTTTAAATGATAAATTATTAATAAAGATAGTAAAACAATTTTGTTCAAATAAACAACAACAATGTTTAATAGGTATTACGGGTGAATCCGCATCAGGCAAGACAACTTTTGTAAATTATGTATCAAAAGCATTAAGGAAAAAATTATTTAATGAATCATATACAACCCTTTGTTGTGATGATTATTATAAAGATACATCAGAAGAATTGAAAAAAGCAGGCAGTTACGAAGAATTATACAAAACAGGCTTTAGCTTTGATACACCAAATGCAATCAATCTTGAATTAATGAGAGCACACTTAATAAGCTTAAAGCACGGATGCGGTGTAAATGCCCCAGAATATGATTTTGTTACTTGTGAAAGTATACCAAATAGAGCATATAAAAATCCTACACGTGCAATATTAGCAGAAGGATTATATGTATTAGGAGAAGAACTGGTTGATTTATTTGATATAAAAGTATATGTATTTACTCCGTTTGAACAAATTAAAGAAAGATGGTTTGCGAGAGCAATTTCAAGAGGCAAAACGGGGCATGCTGCAGAACACCAGTTTAATGATGTAAATTCAACAGCACAAATATATATAAGACCAACTATGAAGAATGCAGATATAATTATAAACGGTCTTGCCAGTGCAGAATATATTGAAGAAATAACAACAAGAATTATAAATCTTGTAAATGATACCTATAACTTCTATAAATAAGTTTTTTATAAAACATTCTTAATAACTTTTATACAATTTATCTTTTATTAATATAAAAGATAAATTGTATTATTTTATAATTATCAATTTTTAAAAAAAAAAGCAATATTATCATTACAGAATTTTTACATTAATGTAAAAATTTGTAAATTTTTAGTTATAAATAAAAAAAATAATTAAAGAAAAAAGTAAGAAATACCGACAAAAAAAGCAGGTAAAATGATATTTTAAGTACATATCAGATAACAATCGGACTATATTTAGAAAGTAAAACAGTAGCAATTATTTTTTATTAAATGTTTTATTATTAATGTAGTCTTGTCAAAAAGGAGAACAATATTGGCACAAGCAACAGCAATGACAATACTACAAAGAACAATCATAAACTCAATTAAATATGTTCTTTTCATGATAAACCATATTAGAAGAAAAAATCCGATAAAAAAGTTTATCAACGAATCAATAAATTCAATCAAAGAGATGTTATTGATAAAAAAGAAACTACAAAAGATTGAGAATATGATTAAGTATGAAAAATACAAATACAAAAAGACAGAACTAATACTGGCACAAAACACTGATCATTTCTTTTTAAACGGAAAAGCGATTGATCAAAGAAGGTAAGTAAAATGGGAATCTTATTAGCATTTAGCAGAAAAATGTATTTAACGGCATATACCAATCATCTTCAATCGAAGTTGAATGATATAACATCTCAGAAACTCGATTTATTAGATACAATTTCAGAGCTGTCAACCCAAATAAGTGATATAGGAAATACAAATTCACCTGCAGTAAAACAATTACAAGCAAGGAAAATTGAATTAGAAAATTTGGACAAACAATTGGATGTTAAAATGCAGAAAATCCAAACGCAATTACAAGCAGCAAATACGGAATTACAATCAGCTGATCAAATGTTGCAACAAAATATACAAAAATCATTCACCTATAACATTGGCTAATAAATAGAAAATAAGAAAATAAATAATAAAAAGGGAAATAGAAAATATTTCCCTTTTTTACTATAAATAAATATGAACAATTCACTTACATTGACAAAAAACTTCTTCAATTTACAATTATAAGAATGAAGATAAAAATTTCGGAAATAGAAAACAGTTCAAACAAGACACTAAAAATAGATTATTCGGAAATATACGAAGAATTTAATAAAGAAGTGCCTGTTAAAGCAACGTTAAATGCACAAATTATCGGTGAATTAATAAAAATAAGCGGACAAATTGATGCAAAATTAAATTTAACTTGTGATTTATGTTTAAAAGACTTTACAAAAGAATTTAATATTGACGTAGAGGAATATTATGCAAAGAATAGTCTCAATGACCAATACGGACAAGAGTTTGAAGTAAAAGAAAACAGTTTTGTAGAGGACTTAAACGGAAAAGATGAGATTGATATAACAGATTTTATTTACCAAAGTATAATTTTAAATATACCAAATAAACTTGTTTGTGATATAAATTGTAATGGGAGTGAAAAAGTTAATCAATATTTAAAAACTGATTTCACAGATCCGAGATTAGAGATATTTAAGACAATTAAAATAGAAAAGGAATAAAATCATGGCAGTACCAAAGAAAAGAACAGGTAAAGCAGCACAAGCATCAAGAAGAGCAAACTGGAAAGGTTCAGTACCTGAAACTACAATATGTACAAATTGCGGAGCTACTGTGTTAACACATACAGTATGCACAGAATGCGGAACATACAAAGGCAAAACAGTAAGCAAAAAAGTTGCTAAAGCTGAAACAACAACTGAAGAAGACAAATAGAATAAAAATATAACGGGGATATCATTCTTATGACTAGGATAGCTATAGATGCAATGGGAGGAGATAATGCTCCTAAAGCGATAGTTGAAGGAGCCGTATGGGCAGCAATGGAATATAAAATACCTATTGAATTAGTAGGTAAATTATATGATATAGAAAGAGAACTTGACAGAATAGATCAAGAAGGAATTGAAGCATCTCCGGGTGGAGGTTTATTTCCACCTAAAAGAATAAAAGTCAATACAAAATCTCTTGATATAAAAATGACACAAGCATCCGAAGTCATAGAAATGGGTGAAGCCCCCGGACAAGCAATAAGAAAAAAAAGAAATTCATCTATAGTCCTTGCCGTAAGTGCCGTTGCAAACGGAAGTTCTGATGCGGTTGTTGCTGCGGGTTCTACAGGTGCAGCTATGGGCGCAAGTCTTTTTGGACTTGGCAGATTGCACGGAATAGAAAGACCTGCTATTGCAACCGTATTACCAACAATGAAAGGACCTTTAGTTTTAATAGACTCAGGTGCAAATACTGATTGTACACCTGAAATGTTATACCAATTCGGGTTAATGGGTTCTGCTTACGCAAAATCAGTATTAAAAATTAAGAATCCGAGAATAGCATTATTAAATATAGGTGAAGAAGCCGGCAAAGGTGATGAATTAGCAAAAGATACTTATAAATTGTTTGACGAAAACAAAGACGAATTAAACTTTATAGGTAATGCCGAAGGGAAAGAAATATTTCTTGGAAACTGTGATGTTATTGTTTGTGACGGCTTTGTAGGAAATGTTGCTTTGAAAACAATAGAAGGCGTTGCAAAAATGTTCTTCTATATGGTAAAAAATGAATTTTACCAAAGCTTTTTATCTAAAGTAGTTGGTTTTCTTGTAAGACCAATTCTAAAGAAAATGTACAGTAAAATTAATTATGAAGAATTTGGCGGAGCTTTATTACTTGGCATAAAAGGAATAACTGTTATATGTCACGGACGCTCTACTGCTTATGCAATTAAAAATGCTGTAAAAGTTGCATATAATGCAGTTGAATCAGGTGTAAATAAAAGTATTGCCTCATACTTCGGGGAGAAAGAATAAAAATGAGTATTCCTATTAAAATTGCAGGGTTAGGATTTCAAGTTCCCAAAACAGTTATAACCAATGATGATTTAACCCAAATTCTTGACACTTCGGATGAGTGGATTAGAACAAGAACCGGTATTGGGAAAAGACATGTAGTATCTGGAAATGAAACTGCTCTTGATTTAGGTATAAATGCAGCAAAACAAGCTCTTGAAAAATCAAAAATTGATGTAAAAGATATAGATTATATCATTGCTGCTGCAAGTTTTGGTACTCATATATATCCTTCAACAGCATGCGAAATACAAAATGCTATAGGTGCTAATAACGCAGCTTGCTTCGATATAACAGCAGCATGCGCAGGATTAATATATAGCATGGGTATTGCAAGAGGTTTTATGAAGTCAGGCATGGCAAAAAACATTCTGATTGTCGCAACAGATACTGTTTCAAGATGCGTTGACTGGACAGACCGTTCAACATGCGTCCTTTTTGGCGATGGAGCAGGTGCTATGATGCTAACAGTTGCAGATGACGGTCAAGATGATATATTAGCAGTAGATTTAATCTCGGAAGGTAACATAGGTCATCATATAGTAATGCCGACAGCAGGTAAAAATTGTCCGTTGGTTGAACCAAATGACTTAGAGCCAATGCATATAAAAATGAACGGTAAAGAAGTGTACAAGTTTGTAGTTACGAAATTACCGACATACGTCGAAAAATGCGTTGAGAAATCAGGACTAAAAATGGAAGATATAGATTATTTAGTTCCCCATCAAGCTAATTTAAGAATTATAGAAGCACTTCAAAAAAGACTTAATTTTAACCCGAATAATGTAATATCAAATATAGAAGAATATGCAAATACATCAGCTGCTTCAATCCCTATTGCGTTGGTAGAATCAGTTAGAAACGGGAAAATTAAACTTCCTTGCAGTGCAATTTTAACAGGATTTGGTGCCGGTATGACCGTTGGCACCGCAGTTGTGAGATTACGTGAAGGTATTGTTTAATGAAAAACTATGCATTAATATTCCCTGGTCAAGGTGCGCAAAAAACAGGCATGGGAAAAGATTTATATGAAAATTCAAAAGCAGCAAAGCAGGTATTTGATACAGCAGACAGAGTATTAGGATATAAGATTTCTGAAATATGTTTTTCCGGAACTGAAGAAGAATTAATGAAAACCATTAATTCACAACCTTGTATATTAACTGTATCAATTGCAGCCCTTGAAGCATTAAGAGAAGAAACTCAAATAAATATCTCTGCATGCGCAGGACATAGCTTAGGAGAATATGCTGCATTGTACGCAGCAGGAGCTCTCGATTTAGAAAGTGTATTTAAATTAATACACAAAAGAGCAACATTAATGAACAAAGCAGCAGAAGAAACGAACGGCTCAATGGCTGCGGTAATAGGATTAGATAATGAAACAGTAATTAAAGTAGCAGAAAGTTTAAATAACGTATATGTTGCAAACTTCAATTCCCCCGGACAAGTTGTAATTACAGGTGATAAAGAAGAAATAAATAATAATCTTGATAAATTCAAAGAGGCAGGCGCAAAAAAGGTTATTCCTCTTTCAGTATCAGGTGCTTTTCACTCACCATTAATGAAGCAAGCAGGCACAGAATTTGAAAATTATGTAAAACAATTTAACTTTTCCAATACAAAAATTCCGGTATACACTAATGTTGATGCAAAAGCTGAAACAAAAGGTATTGAATTTTTAAATAAACTTCCAAAACAAATATATTCATCAGTAAGATGGACGCAAACAATAAATAATATAACAAATGAAGGAATAAAAGATTTTATAGAAATCGGACCTGGCAAAGTTTTGGCAGGATTAAACAGAAAAATTAATTCGGAACTTAATACTCTAAATATATATGATTATGAATCATTAAAAATGGTAGTATCAGAACTAAAAGAGAAGGAGCTTGTATAATGGCAGAAAATAAAGTTGCACTTATAACAGGTGCATCAAGAGGTATAGGCAAAGCTTGTGCAATTGAACTTGCAAAAAGCGGATATGATGTTGCCATAACTTATGCAGGAAACGACGAAGCAGCAAACAAAACAATAGATGAATTAACAGCTTTAAATGTAAAGGCAAAAGCATACAAATTTGATGTTTCAAATAAAGATGCATGTTCTAATGCTGTAGATACAATATTAAAAGACTTTGGAAAATTAGACGTACTTGTAAACAATGCAGGTATTACACGTGACGGTTTATTTATGCGAATGAGTGCAGAAAACTGGGAAGCAGTAATAAATACAAATTTAAGCAGCGCATTTTATATGACAAATCCGGTTATTAAAACAATGATAAAACAACGTTCCGGATGTATTATCAATATGTCAAGTATAGCTGGACGTATGGGTAACGCAGGTCAAGCAAACTACTCTGCAGCAAAAGCAGGTTTAATAGGCTTTACAAAATCATTGTCAAAAGAACTAGGTTCTAGAAATATAAGAGTAAATGCGATAGCTCCCGGCTTTATCCAAACAGATATGACAAAAGGACTTGATGCTGAAAAAATAATAGAGCACATTCCGCTAAAAAGACTGGGATTGCCTGAAGATATAGCAAAAACAGTTAAATTTTTAGCTGAAGATGGAACCTATATAACCGGTCAGGTTATAGGTGTTGACGGTGGTTTGGTTATTTAATTTACAAATTTGCAAAATAATATGTAAATAGTATAATAAAGACATAAAATTAAATTTAAGTATTAGTTAAAATGAGGTAGAAAAAATGAGTGACGTTCTAGAAAGAGTAAAAAAAGTTGTTGTTGAACAATTAAGCGTTGATGAAAGCGCAGTTACTCCTGAAGCTAGTTTTACAGCAGATTTAGGTGCTGATTCTTTAGATACGGTTGAATTAGTAATGGCTTTTGAAGAAGAATTCGGATGCGAAATTCCTGATGAAGAAGCAGAAAAAATTGCAACTGTTCAAGATGCGGTTAATTATATAGAAGCAAATTCATAATCGCTCTAAATATATTGATTTAATGAGGGGTTCTTGATTTGCAAGTTCTCCTCATTATATTATGATAGAAAAATAGGTGAAAAAAAATGACAAAAAGACGAGTAGTAATAACAGGTATGGGAGTGGTATCTCCTTTTGGAGTCGGCTCTGATAAACTATGGGAAGGCGTTGTTAATGGGAAAAGTGCCATTTCCAGAATTGAGAATATGGAAGATATGAGCGGACACACTGTATTAATCGGCGGTGAAATCAAAAGTTCAGTTTTTAATCCTATTGATTATTTTGAACCCAAAGAAGCAAGAAGACTTGATAAATTTTTACAATATGCAATAGTAGCAGCACGTGAAGCAGTAAATGATTCGAAAATAAAAGAATCTGATATTGATCCATACAGATTTGGTGTAATTGTTGCTTCTGCTGCCGGCGGTTTCCATACTATTGAAAAAAGTTATGCTGATATGTTAAACAGAGGTCCAACTAAATGTTCACCATTTACAATCCCAATGTTAATTACAGACATGGGTGCAGGAAAAATTTCTATTGAAATGGGTGCAAAAGGTGTAAACAAAGCTGTTGTATCAGCTTGCGCAACAGCAGCACATTGTATAGGTGATGCATTCCGAGCAATTCAATACGATGAAGCAGATGCTATTATAGCAGGTGCAAGTGAAGCAGCTATCTGTACAATTGGTTTAGGTGCGTTTACAGCAGCAAAGACATTGTCAAAAAGAAATGATGAGCCAACGAAGGCATCAAGACCTTATGATAAAGACAGGGACGGATTTGTTATGTCTGAAGGTGCAGGTGTTTTAATATTAGAAGAACTTGAACACGCTAAAAAACGTGGTGCAAAAATATACGCAGAAATAATAGGCTACGGACAAACAGGTGATGCTTATGATGTTGTTGCTCCTTGTCCGGATGGTTCAAGTGCTGCAAAAGCAATGGAATTTGCTTTAAAAGATGCAGGTATAAAACCGGAAGATGTACAATATATAAATACACATGGTACGAGTACGCATCTGGGCGATATTGCTGAAACACAGGCAATATCAAAAGTATTTGGAGACAGAAAAAAGAACCCTGCATTAAGAGTAAGCTCTACAAAATCAGAAACAGGCCACATGCTAGGTGCATCAGGTGCAGCAGAATCGGTTATTTGTATAAATGCTATCAATAAAGGAATTGTTCCGCCTACAATAAACTTAGATAATTTAGATGAAGAAGTTGCAGATTTAAATTATGTTCCAAATAAGGCAGAAAAAATACCTGTTAACATTGCATTAACAAATTCATTCGGTTTTGGTGGTCATAATGCGGTACTAATTTATAAGAAATATAATTAAATTAATATCAATAAAGTTACAAAAGAGCGGTTAAAAACCGCTCTTTTTATATTATTTCCAAATCTTTTTTAGGATTAATAAAAGGTTTAACTCCAAAGATTTCTTTTAACCCTAAAGTCAAAACAGGTTTAATAATATTAGGACAGCACTGTCCTAAATATATGTTTTTTACATTAAGATAAAGTAAATTAAATATATGGGAAACAACGTTTCTATTGCAATCATTAAAGAAAATAGCGACTTTAACATTATATTCATTTATTACCGGCATTATTTCTTTTAAAATTTTATATAACAAATAAAAATCAAAAATATAGTTAACTTTCCAAAAATTGTTTTTTCGTGAATAATTAGAAAACGACATAATAAAATCAGTATCAGAACATTCGGAAATCAAATCATTAATATATTCATTTTCAGAAGAATATATTTCTGTACTGCCTATAATTATTAATCGTTGGACTTGTCCATTTTTAATTTGATTAACAAGTTTGTTTAATTGTTCAGAAATTTGTAAATTATCATAACCGATAGAAAGGTTTCCATATTGAATTTCAGTATCAAATCCTTTGGAATCAAGCGCATATTTAATAAGAGGAGTAAAATCATTATTAATAATTTTAGCAATACCATTTGCAGGATATTTTGCAGAAGTATATATTTGACCTCTTATAATGTCTACTTTAGGCGCAGCATTACCTGATATATATATAGGTCCAGGAAATGATGCGAAATCAATGGAATAGTTATTTTCAGCATACTGATAATGACCTGCCAAATTTGGATTATTTTTAAAATATTCGTATTGGAAAGCATTAATCATACCATTATGAGTATATACATTAATATTTAAACCTTTGATTGCTATAAGGATTTTATCTAAATCTTCAAGACTTTTCCCTGAAACCAAAATAGCTTTTCCTTGTTTTTTACAAATATTAACTTTCGATAGAGAAACTTCACCAAACGTATCAGAAATCTTTTCATATAATAAATTAACAATCTGATAATTACTTTTGGAAAATTCAAATATTATTTGTTTTAACTCATCATCAGTTTTATTAATAAAGTTTGCCGAATTAAGCAATTTTAAAACACTATTTTTACCATCATCAAAATCTATTCCGTAATTTTTTAACTCAATTAAACAATTACAAGCATTTAAAACTAAACTTATTATTATTTCATATAAATATTTTTGTGTTTTAGTTATTTTTTCTTTGTTTTTTAAATTATAGAGATTATTTGTTTTATCATTAATAATATTTAAAATAACATCCTTAGAATTTAAATTTTCATCATTTTCAATTAACAAATCAGGAGTTGTTGCTAACTTTTCACAAGCTGATATATACATTTTTTTCAACATAATTTTATTGTTATAAAGATCTTCAAAAATAACAAAAAAACTTTCTTTCTTAAAATCCAAATTAACAATTAATACAGAAATAAATTCAATAACTTTATCAGTATATAAAGTCATATCAATATCAACAGATTTTAATTTTTCAATATAAAAAACGAGTTGACGTAATTCAATAATAAATAATTCTTTAACGAGAGTAACATAAGGGTCACTTTCAAAAGCAGTAGGAGTATTTGCACCTGTACAAACAGGATTATAGAAATAATAAAATTTATTCATTGATTTCTAATCCTCCAGCATTTCATCTAAAGAACCTGCATTATTAAGTTTTTCAAGTACATCAAATCCACCTATACGTTTTGAACCTATAATAATTTGAGGAACAGTTACCTTTCCTTCAATGTCATAATATTCTTTAAGTTTTTGACGATATTCATTTTCATTTTTAGTAATATCTATTTTTTTAAAAGGAACATTTTTCTCTTTTAACAAGAGTTCAGCCTTTTTACAAAAAGGACAATAATCAACAGTATAAATTGTAACTTCTTTCATAATTAATCCCCGATAAAGTAAATACAACTACAGTATCAGGTTTACAAAAGATAATTTAAACAGACAAGTGATTATACTATTTACTAATTCTTTTTATAATATCTTCTATAGATTTCTTTTCTTCTGCAGGCAAATCAAAATTCAAATAGTCTTGAAAATACTCAATAGCACTTTCATAATCATCTCTTGCCATAAACAATATACCCAATTTTTTGTACGATGGATGAAAATTTTCGTTGCATGAAATTGCCTTCAAGTGGTTTGAAATAGCCTTGTCAACATTATCATTGGCTTCATAAGCAATAGCGGTTTGATAATATAAGACAGAATTATCTGTGACTTTTTCTAATACATTTTCATAATTATCAATAGCACTGTCATAATCACCGATTTCAAATTGAATATTTCCCAAATCCCAATACGCATCAAGGTTATCAGCATCAATATCCAATATTTCAAAAAGTTGTTCCATTGCCAAATCATATCTGCAATCTTCAAGATAAAATCTTGAAAGATAATGTTTCAATGCAATTTCCTGTGGCATGAGCGTTACACCGTTTTCAAGCAAATTAATTGCATCTATAATTCTTTTATTTCTGAAATAAACATCTGCTAAATTTATATACGTTTGCACAGACTTAGAATTAAAAGAAAGCGTTTTAATAAAATACTCTATAGCTAAATCATCTTTAGCAAGTTTAGAATAACATAATCCAATATTATTTAGAATATTAGGATTGTTTTTATCATTTTCTAAACTTAAAATAAAAGCGTCAGCAGCTTTTTCATATTCACCTGCTTTAAAATAATCTAAAGCACTTTGTATTTCTTTATTTATTTCATTTTCCATAATTTTATATTACAATAAAAGAAAAATTAAACAATATACGAAAGGAAATATATATGTCAGGACACTCAAAGTGGGCAACAATCAAAAGAAAGAAAGCAGTAATAGATGCGGCAAGAGGTGTTGCATTTCAAAAATTTTCAAGAGAAATAATAGTTGCAGCAAGAATGGGCGGCGGTGATCCTGCCGGAAATTTCCGTTTAAGAACTGCAATAGATAGAGCAAAAGCAGCAGGATTACCTAATGATAATATTAAAAGAGCTATAGAAAAAGGTTCAGGAGCAGGCGGAGCAGATAATGTTGAAGAATTGACTTATGAAGGATACGGTGCAGGAGGTACCGCTATTTTCATAGAAGCAATGACAGATAACAGAAACAGAACAGCAGGAGATATAAGAAGCTTCTTTTCAAAATTCGGTGGCAACTTAGGCGAAACAGGCTGCGTCGGTTGGATGTTTAAGCAAATAGGTTCAATTGAATTTGATAAAGAAAAAACTGATTTTGATAAACTTTTTGAAGCAGCTATTGAAGCAAATGCGCAAGATGTAGTTGATGAAGAAGATTGTTATAAAGTTATAACAACACCTGCTGATTTTCAATCTTGTGTTGAAACACTTGAAAAGAATGGTTTTAAAGGAGTGTCTGCGGAATTAACAAGAGTTGCAGAAAACCTTGTTCCTATAACCGATGAAAAAACAGCAGCAAGCATATTAAGATTAATGTCAAAACTGGAAGAACACGATGATGTTCAGAACGTTTATTCTAACTTTGATATATCTGACGAGTTAATGGAAAAAATAGACATATAAAAAGAGAACCTCAAATTGAGGTTCTCTTTTTATATAATTGAAATTATTTGTTATTAAAAGCATGAGCTACACTTTGTATTCCGTTAACTAATACACCAATACCTGCAGCGGCACCGAGAGCAATAAGACCTACAGGACCGCCAGCTACTGCGATACCGGTTGCGATTCCTGCTATAGCGGATAATCCGACATGACGACCAAAGAACTTACCGGCAGCTTTTTTATCTCCATTAATAAGTTGACCTAACCCCGGAACAAAATATGATGCAACTCCTGATAACGGTTTTTTCGGTTTCTTGGCAGATTCAGTCTTAGATGAAAATTCAACAGTATCAACCGGATCATTTAAATCTACTTTTGGTTGATAAGCAACTTTTTGTGCCTCGACACCTTGAACTTGGTTAATGTTTTGTGCACCACCAACATTGTTAATTTCCATAAATATCCCTTCCATTTTAGTTATATTTAATTAAAGTATTTTCTATTTATAGAAATTGCGATTATTATTACAAAATGTAAAAGGCACTTTTGCAAGTGCCTTTTTTATGAAACAAACATATTTTTTATAATTGAAACTATTTATATCGACCAAATAAAGAGCCTATACCTGTAAAAATGGCCAAAATACATATTGCAACAACAATTATAATTGTAAATTCTGTTAAATTTTGATCAGGACTTTTAAAATATGCCATTATAGAACTCGATTTTGCAATAAGCCAAATCAAAGCAGCAAGAACACCAAGAACTATACCGCCTGATTTACCTGTTTGTTGTTTATAACTTTTGGACATTAGAGGAGCATCTATTAATTCTTTTCCAACATCTTTATAAAGTTTTTTAACAACATCAGCAGATCTTTCGCCTTCTGTTTTATATTGTTCTCTAATTTTTTCAAGTTCACCAAAATCTAAGAATTTACCGCCACAATGGTAACATTCGTCAACTTGTATTTCTTGTTGCGAACTTGAATAATTTTTAACCATATCTGAACCGCAAACAGGACAAACTCTGGTTTGAGATTCGTCTACTTTTTGAAATTCTTTATCTTTTAATAACTTAATTAAAGGAGTAATATCTTCATGTGGTTCATCAAACTTAGAAAATTCTCTGTTATCAAAATAAATACCACCACAACCGTCGACACAAACATCAAGATTAACTCCCTGTTCAGGCATGAAAATCTTTTTCATCGGTTTACCGCAAGCGGGACAATTAATAATTACATCCTTATTATCAGCCATAAATACCTCTTTTCTTACAATATATAAATTTTACCATATTTTTGAATTTGATAATCATTTATATAGAGTAAACAAAATGAGCCTTGGCTAAATAACCAAGACTCATTTGCTGTTTTTGTTTAGGTTTATTATTGTTGTTGACATCCAAAAGCAATTGTAACTTTTTCTTTAGGATTAACAGATGAAACTTTCATTCCTCTTGGATCAACAAGATAAGTAATTTCATCTCCTGTATATTGGAATAACCCCATTGTTCCGGATAGAGCTGTTCTTGTTACATCAACAGGAGCTGTCACTATAGCTTTACCAACGTCAACATAACTTCTGCCTGCAGCTTTAAACTGACCTTGGAATATTTCACCGGTACCAACACCGACTCCGGATACAACTTGTTCAACGGCATTACTTGCACTAACTATTGCGCCACCTACGGTTCTACCTACATTACCCAATAAACCGCCTGTCCAAGTAAACGGAAATTCAACTAATCTGGCAAAACCATTAGGTTTTTTAACTCTGTTTACTTGAGCTGTTAATATTTGATTAGGCAATGTTGCTTTGCATTTACCAAATTTAATTGTGTTAAATGAAAGTTTTATGGCACCTTGACAATTTTTAGTCGGTCTTACTACTTCAAGAACCTTACCGTCGACTCTTGAACCTGCAGGAAATTCAACGCCGTTAATAGTTACTGCATCAATTGTTGTTGCTGCAAATCTATCACCTATATGAGCAGATTTTGCACTTATTTCATCGTTAAAAGTCAATTGCAATGTAGGGATAGTTACTACTTCTTCATTTTGGAAGAATGCTTGCTTAGGTTCACAATCGCAATCACATGCTACATTATCATCTTTACTGTAGCCCATTGCAACCCTAACATTTTCCAACATTGAAGCGACTTCAGCACGACTTGCATCTCTGTTCGGAGCAATAGTATTCGGGCTCGGAAAATCAGATATACCACCTTGTTCCAAAACTTTTGCAACAGGTACTTTTGCCCAATTAGGAACAGAGTTTCCGTCATTATAATGACTTAGTACTTCGTCTGCTTTACATTCATCCATAGGACAATTTATACCTTTTGCCATAATAGCAAAAGCTTCAGCTCTTGATAAATTTTGATTTGGTTTAAACTCGTTATTAGGATAACCTGACATATATCCATTTGTAACTGCACTGGCAATAGTTCTGTTTGCCCAATGGTCGCTCGGTACATCATTAAACATATCCGATGCATAATTATCAGAATAGTCCAAATCAAGACCTTTAACCATCATTGTTGCAATTTCCGCCCTTGTTATAGGAGTCCCTGGCTTAAATCTACCATCGGGATAACCTGCCAAAATATTGTTACAAGTTAATTTATTAATATCACAGCTTGCCCAATATCCGTTTGGAACATCTTCATAGGCACTAACAACAGGAGCAGCACCACCTGTCATTGCTTGTGATTTATATTCAAAAGGTTCAATTGAGTGTCTTACCGCTTCCATACTGGTATTGGTATGAATTTGAACAGGACAACCCGCACTGTCCAAATTAGAAGGATTCCTGTCAACAGGTATTCCCATACCCATTGGAGTATTATCCAAACAAGGTATAGATGCAGCAGCACCTGTCATACTACCGTCATCACAACCGCAGTTTGAAGTTGTACCATCAGCAACAGGAACACCTCTAAACGCATAGGTTGAATCATCACCTAAATATAAACCGTTGTTCCTTTCTCCGACAACTTGGTTATGTCCATATATAGCATTCGGATATGCATATACTTGTTGTTCAAATTTTTTACCGTCATTACTTCCCGGACAAACAGCACAAGTTGGAGCCGATGGTGTAGGACACTGAGCTATCGGAGGACACTGATTACAATCATCCGATATTTTTTTACAACTGTCACAACTTGTTGTTTTATGTTTTTGACATCCAGACAAAGGGCAAGCCGCTACAAGCACATTTTGACTATCGTTTTGTGCTTCTTGAGTAAAACCTGCATTTGTACCTGCCAAAATGCCGATTGTTACAAAGGCGGCAAGTGTCATTTTGTTTAATTTCATTTTTCCTCCTTGTTCATAAGAAATGTTACAGGCAAACATTTCTAATATTTATTTCTATGTTCTATTAATCTCTTTCTTTTGAATTATGATATGTTACGTACTATTTATTCATTGCCGAATATATCAATCTTTTTGGGTAATTACCAAACATTGAACAATTTGAATTCAAATAAAAACAAAATCATACAAACAGAGGAAGCAACAACCATGCCTAATCATGCTTTAAGTTGATGTTTGTTTTGTAATAGTTGTTAAAATTAAAATATAGTTTTGATTTTGGTAGGTATATTAATGAATTTAAATGAGAACTGTTTATTGCATTTTTTAATCAATCCTGATGAATTACAAGATCTATCAAGACTATTTCTAAAGAATATTGAAGAAATTGATAAAAACTCTAAAATAGATGATAATAAATAATATCATCTATGGAGAGTTTATGAAAAAAATATATAATTTTATACACCGTCACAGATATGATATAACTTGTCTTTTAGTATTAATCTTGATAATACTTTTTGTCTGTATTGTCTTTCCTAAATACGAAACAAAGAACATAGTCAAAATTATTGAAAACAAAACATTTGATATAAGACAAAACATTATAGCAAAAGATAAACACGTTAATAAAGACATTGTAATAGTAACGGTAGATGACCCTTCTTATGAGTACCTAATAGAAACATATGGTGATTGGCCTATTCCAAGACACGTGTATGCACAATTACTTGATTATATACAGGCACAAAATCCAAAATATGTTGCATTTGATTTGCTTTTTATAAAATCACTTAATAGAATACCTCAAAGCGACCAACAACTTGTTAACGCATTTGAGAAATACCAGAATACATACACAGCATTTAATTTTGATGATTATTCGTTTGATTTAAGACAACCGCCCGAATTAGACAAAAAACTTTCATCTGAAATTAAATTTGAATCAAATAAAATATATCCAATAAAATTTACAAATTGCAGAATGATTATGAATGACATTATTGATGTCACCTCTAACATAGGGCATATTAACACACCGAAATCAGATGACGGATTTATTCGTTCGATTCCGGTAATTGTTTCATACCCTGAATACGAACAAGAAAGTTTTAAAATTCTTAATAATAATTACTACCTTTATATGACATTAAAAATGGCTATAGACTATTTTAATAAATACGAAAATGCAAATATTACAGACCTTGTTGTAGATAATAACAATAACCTGATTTTGGGAGACAGAAAAATACCGTTAACACCAAGAGGCGAAGTTATCCTAAACTGGTACGGAGAAAGCGGTCTAAATAATCCTAATACATTTAAATATTTATCATTCTGGCAAGTATTAAAATCAATAAAAGCAAAAGAAGAAGGTAAAAAAGAGTTAGTACCTGAAGATTACTTTAAAGATAAAATTGTTTATATCGGAACTAACGTATTTTCTCTATCAGATATCAAAACAGTACCGACAGGAAAGTATTTTCCCGGAGTAGAAATGCACGCTACTTTATTTAACAATATTTTAGATAATAATTTAATACACAAAGCAACATTACCCACAAATATAGTTATATCAGCATTGCTCTCCATATTGGCAATATTTACGGTATTCAGATTTCGCTCCGTATTCTTTTCCATAATCGTTTACGCTTTAATAATGGTTTTGTTCTTATACAGTGCAACATTTGTAATGACAAAATATAATTTATGGATATGGATTGCTGTACCCGTTCTTTCTTCAATGTTTACATTTGTTTGTTCATTTATAGTTAAATACCTTATAAAATCAAGAGATTTTGACTATACATATAAACTCGCAACTACTGACGGGTTAACAGAATTATACAATCACAGGTATTTTCAGGAGTTATTAAGCAACAAAATTGAAACAAGCAGAAAAACAGGTACAAAGTTTTCGCTGATAATGACAGATATTGATTTCTTTAAAAAATTCAATGATAAATACGGACATCAGGCAGGTGATGCCGTATTAAAGCACGTAGCAAGAACATTAAAAACAAATGTAAGAGCTGATGACTATGTTTGCAGATACGGCGGAGAAGAAATGACTATTATTTTAAATGCCGATAAAGGTAACGCCATAAAAAGTGCAAATAAATTATGTAAAGCAATTTCATCTCAAGAATTTGAGCTTTCGCCTGAATTATCAGTAAATATTACAATTAGTTTAGGAGTTTCAACATTCCCTGAAGACGGGAAAACAGCTGCAGAACTAATTGAATATGCTGACAAATGTCTTTATAAAGCAAAAGAAACAGGACGAAACAGAGTCGGCAATACTGATATATAATCGCTTATATAATATGTAAATTTTTTATAACATTGTTGATATAAATGGCACATGTTAGGTATGAATATACTTATATAAAGTGTGTTTATTATTCGTAGGGGTGTCTTTCGTGAAAATCAACAAAATCAATAGCATTAGCAGCATCAAAACAAACGTTTCGCCAAAAGAAGTAACAAACAAGAACTTAAGCAATTCTAATGAACAAATAAAAGAGTTATCTAACATATATTATCAACCGATATCATTTGGCAGATCAAAAGCAGAACACCATAGCTGGGGTGCACAAATTGACCCTAAAACGAAAGAAGCAACATTTAAGATTTTAACATACCCTGACTCAAAGAAAGTTGAAGTAACAGTTGAAAAAAGAAACAATCCTACGAAGAGAAAAACATATACACTAAAGAATATGGGAGAAGGTATCTTCGCAACAGCTCAAAAGTTGCCAGCAGGTGAAGTAGAAAACGGTGATAAATATTACTACACTATTTATAAAGGTAACGGAGATATAGATAAAGTTAAAGACCCATATTCATTCAGACAAGAACAATTACTCGGCGTATCAACAGTATACGACCATTCATTATACAAATGGAATGATGATGATTGGTTTAAAAATAATCCGAACAGAATATCAAGGAAAGCCGATTCAAATAATAATTTAACTCCGTTAAATGCAGCAAGAATATATGAATTTAATACCGCCTCATTAACAAAAAGAGGAACATTTGATGCTGCAAAATCGGTTATTAAATACTTGCCTGAAATGGGATTTAATTCAATTGAAATAATGCCGGTTGAAAATACATACTCATTTAACTGGGGCTATGATGGTGTTGATAAAATGGCACCATCAGAACATTTAGGCGGCCCTGACGAATTAAAATCAATGATTGATTATGCACATAAACAAGGACTAAATGTCATTATGGATATGGTTCCAAATCATTTAGGTCCGGATGGCGCATCACTATTAAAAACAGGTCCATTCATTAAAGGAAATAACTGTTTTGGGGAAGCATTTAATTTTGAGGGCAAAGATTCCAAATATGTAAGAGATTATATTGTAAATTCGGCATTAAACTGGATTGAAAATTATCATTGCGACGGGCTAAGACTTGATATGACAAAGTTTATGGAATCTGATACGACAATGAAACAAATAGCCGCAGAAATTAATTATCATCATCCGGATGCATTTTTAATTGCGGAAGACAGTCGTTCCGGAATAAGCGTAGATGATAACGGCAATTACTGGGATAATTATGATGAACCACACGATAAAAGAGTATTAACGCCATTAAAGCCTTATGAATCGGGCGAAGGAGAAAATGAAGGCTACCATGTAGGTGCTATTAAAGAAATCGCAAGAAATAACACTTCATTAGGACGTCTTGGATATGACAGCGAATGGGATTTTAATTATTTCCATTCATTAAAAGATGCATTATATGGTGTTGTTGATATGGATGCGATTGAAAAAGCAAGCTACTGTTCTCAAGACAGAGTTAAATATATAATGAGTCACGATGAAATAGGTAATTTTGAAGGTTCAAGATTAATATCAAAACTAATGGTACCAATTTTACATTTAAATGAAAATATCGTTTTGGACTCTGTAGATAAAAAAAGAGCAGAAGCATTAAAAGAATCAAAAGGGATGAGCGAAGATGACGCATACAGAACAGTTTCACTTCAGAAAGCTCAATTTGTAGGTGAAAAATTAGTCACAATGCTTCAAACCGGCGAACTTGATAAATATGATACGTCAAGAACAACATCCCGAAAATGGGCTCACGAAATAAATAAAGCATTTAAGAAAGATATTCTGATTCCTTTAGGACTAAAGAACTCTGCATCTATTACATACAATATATTAAAATCGATGTATGAAAGAGCATACAATAAAAATAAAATGGCTATGGCAAGGACATTTGCTACACCGGGGCCTAAAATGGTATTCCAAGGTGATGAAAGAGCCGATTTGACACCATTTAGATTTTTCAGACAATTTGAATCAGTAAAAAGAGAAGATAACTTATACTTTGAAAAAGGATATGAACCGGGTATTTCTGCTCTAAGAGAATCAACAATAGGTAGTATTCCTTATTCTAAAGAAGGCAGAGCAAATATGAGTAAGTTTAAAGCTTTAATGAAAGACCTAAACAAAATAAATGAAGAAAACCCTGCTCTTGTAAAAGGTCATCTTATTCCGGGTGACACAGTAAAACATCAAGCTTCACAGGTCTTCGCAACACACGCTGCAGACAATGAAAGTGGAAATGAACTATACGCAATCACTAATTTTTCATCATCAAGTTATCCGAGATATAATGCAGCAGACTACTACATTAAATTTCCACAAGGAGAATGGGTTGAAATTTTAAATACTGATGACAAAAAATACGGCGGTTCCGGAGAATATATGAATACCAGAGCAATAAAAAGCGACGGACAAAGTAACATTCCTATAAAACTTGACGGAGAATGCACTTTAATATTTAAGAAAGTCAAATAAAAGGAAACAGACTGCATAAGCAGTCTGTTTTTATTAAATATATTATCTAAGTAGCTATCCATTTATCTGTTACATCAAATTGTGCAATAAGTGCGGATATATCCGTTTCATTACCGCCTTTAAATACATTTGCAACACTATCATAGTGAGCACCTTCTTTTTCAGTAAGCCATGATGCTATACTATTTTTTACAGCATTTATGTTACTCATTGATATTTCATAATCATCTGCATCAACAAATGTTTCAATACAATCCCATCCGCCATTTCCTGATGAATCTTTAACAATGTTTATGCCTTTGATATCTGCGTGGTTTGTATCTGTTTTCCATAAATCAAATTCTTCAGCAGTAAGTATTCTTAATCCTGCATCATCAACATTTCCCTCACTATCAACATTAAATACGAAATGAAGATTTTGATAAGAAGCATTAGCAGAACCGTTATAAGAATTTATACTTACATAGTCATTACCTGATGAATCAGAGATTATGTTTTTGGCACCTGCAAGAACATATATTGCATCATCTCCTGCATCGCCATACAAAATATTAGTTTCAGAAGTTGCAATGATAACATCATCTCCACCTCCTGCGTGGACTTCATCCACTACTCCTTCAGTAGAATCATAATTAAACATTGTTTCATCACTACCATAGGTTCCCGTAAAGATCCATTCATCATTGTCTGTACCATAGATTCTGTCACTGCCGCCAAAGCCTTCTATATCAACACTATATAACGCTAATTCATCCGTATTAATCCTTAATTCCTCTCCTATTTTTTTGTTGTTACGCATTAAGTAATCAGAATATGAATTTATATATTCAACTCTCTTAAATAAATCAGCAGCATTATATACTGTGCCTGTAGAATCTTTTATTTGAGTTACTTTATTGTGAGCATTATAATAAAATTCTTTTACTCTTAATGTATTTTCATCATCATAATGGATTAGTAAATCATTCCAATAGCCGTTTACATCTCTGTCATAATTAGATAGACTTGTTAATTGAGCAATTGTTGCATTTTTAAATTCTAATATGGTATTTTCTCCGCCTTCTTGATACAAGATATCAGAGCCGTCACCTGAATTAAATACAAAAGTATTATTTCCGCCTTTAGAATATAAAGCATCAATCCCCTTGCCGCCTGTTAGAATGTTTTGACCGCTCTTAGCGATAAGGATATCTTCATTATCTGTTCCTATATACTCTCCGCCTGTTGCGATATCGAAACTTCCCAAATCGGATTTGTTGCCATACATTGTAGAAAGTCTTCTTTCTTCATTTTGGGAGTTCCAATTATAAGCAACAACTTTATCAATTTTATTATCAGAATTAAAATAATTATCAATAATCACGTAACTATCTTCATTCGATAAACCTTTAGTATTTATAACAAGACCGTTTCCGCTATTATTTGTATAATATTTAAACGTACTAAAATCAACATCGGAAGTAGATGCGGATTCAAATTGCAAAATATCATCTGAGGTATAATTCTTTACAGTATCAATGCCGTACCCGCTATTATAAGTAAAATTAAATGTATCAACACCAGTCCCCCCCAAAAGGATATCATCGCCATCTCTGCCGTCTAGAGTATTAGCAACATCATCAATTGCCTTTAAAATATTATCTCGATTGTTACCTCCTATACTTATTGTTGTCTGAGATGTTCTGTCATTCCATTTATCAACTCTTAAAGTTGATGTATAAGTTCCATCTGTAGCGTTTGCATAACAATTCCAAGAAACCAGTAAATCTCCTGAATCATTTTTACTTGAAGTCACATTACCTTCGACTAAACCTAAATTGATATTAGTTTTTGTAGTTTCTTCACTTCCTAAATAAAGTTCAACATCGGTTTGATTTCCCCAGATACTGACATTCTTAGTCCCTTCATTTGAATAAACAGTATCGTTGCCGCCGTGCAGACATATAAGTTCTCTGTTACCGTTACCACCATATATCGTATCATTACCAAATCCTGCAGAATACAGCAAGCATTCATTCGGCATATTTGTACCATGAATTTCTCCGGTATAAGAATCGAACGGTTGAACATCAAAGACTCTCACCCAGGGTATTTCGATAGCGGTTGCATATTCAGGAACGGTATAGGGCACTTGAACTCTATCTTCTGCATACATTTCAGGATATTCCCAAATATTTAATTTTACTTGATTTGTTCGTGGGTTACCATTTTCGTCAAAATAATCTTTAATAACAATTGAATACGCAGGATTATCAGCGTTTGTTAAACTTATATATAAATCATTATCCTGTCCTGTGCCTCTGCAAAATATACCACATCCGTTTTCAAAGATTTCTTTATCAAAGTCAAGTGTAACAGTTGAGTTTTTATCATCACTTAAATAAATTGTTTTTACACAGGTTTCCGTGCAATCTCGCCATTCATAATCTGTGCCTTCATTATAAATTTCCAAGTTTAACATAGACATATCAAACTTAACAACTGAATCACCTGAACCTAAATGGATATCGTCATTTCCTGCACTTGCATTTATGACATCATCTCCGCCGTTTGCAAAGATAATATCCCTACCTTCAGTGCCATAAAAAGTTTCATTTTGAGATGTACCAACAATAATATTAGAACCATTTGAGGTTATTTCTTTTACAGAGTTATTCTTATTTAAACCTGTTATTTGACCTTTTTTATTTACGGTATAGTAATTTTTTACGGTAACAGAATCGTTTTCACCATATTTTATAATTAAGTCTTTATTATTTTTCTTTGTCCCCTGTTCAAATTTTAAAGCAGATAAATTTATATCATTAAACTGAATAGTATCAGCTCCTTTACCCTGATATATAATATCATTTCCATCGCCTTCTGCAAAAATAAAAGTATTTTCTCCTGCTTCTCCATAAAGTTTGTCATTACCTTGGCCACCGGTGATTACATCATTACCTGCACCACCTTTTATCAAATCACAGCCAATACCCCCCAACAAATAATCATGTCCTGCCCCGCCATTTAAAGTATCATTATAATCAGAACCTGTTACACTATCATTACCAGCTCCAGAATTAATTGTAACACCATATTGAACGCCTTTTTTTACTTTTGTTGGATTAGTTAAACCGCTTACATCAATTTTATCAGCAAGTGCAGAACCCTTATAACTTTTTATTTTATTATCGGTAATATTAATTTGATTTAAAATACGACTTTCGACAAGGTCAACACCGTTAATAAAAACAGTAGCACCGGTCACGTTTCCGTAATAATTTTTTAATGTAACAGACTTATTTTCGTCATCGTCTGTTTTAATTATCAGGTCATTTTTTCCGTTTTTACCTGTACCTTGACTAAATCTTAATGCAGATATATCAACTTCAGAATCACCGGAAGTAAAACTAAGATTTAAAGTTTCATTTTTAGTTAAATTAATAACATCATGCCCGAATGTTTCATCAATATCATAATTAATGATATTTGTACCTATTCCTCCTGTAATCGTATCATTAAATTGAGAACCGTATATAATATCATTACCGCCAAGAGATTTTATGACAGCACCATATTCTACACCCTTTTGAACTTTTGTTGGAGTTGTTAGCTCACGAATATCAATATAATCAGCAAGAGCAGAAGTTGTAACGGAGCCTTTAGTCAATTTATCTTCATCAAAGTTTATTAAAGCATCTTCTTTTAAGTTAATTATTTTATATTCACTACCATCAAAATAGGAAATAGTCACTTCTGCTCCGGTTTCTTTAGAATAATAGTTTTTTAGAGTAACTTTACCGTCGACAGTTGTTACAATTAAATCATTAATTCCTTTGCCGGTACCTCTTTCATAACTAATTCCCTGTTTTCCATTAGCAAAGAAAAGTTTTAAATTCTCTCCTTTAGTAAGATTTATAGTATCATTTGAAAACTTATCTCTGTAGTATATTTGATTTTCACCTTTACCTAATGTATAAGTATCATTTCCGAGTGAAGAATCTACCCAGTCATTATTATTTCCACCTTTTAAGGTATCAGCATATATAGAACCAACAAAGTAATTATTATCTGTCGGACAAGAGCCGAGATTGACCTTTGCACCTTTTACCTTTTCAAATCCTGATGTTTCTTGAGTAATAGTATTACCGGATTTGTCTTTAATCACTAAATCTTCGGCAAAAACCTGTTCTTTAACCCAAGAAGCAGTATATGTTAATTTTTTAGGATCTGTTATATATACATTTTTATATTCTTCTCGAATATCATATTCACAGTCACCATTTTTATCAGTTACAACAAATGAACCGGATGAAGTTAAAACATCTTTTTTAGTATAGTTTTTTACTGTTATTGAACCGGTTAATTTATCTTCATCAAAAACAGGATATCCTTTATCATCATAAGTATAAGGTTCACTATATACACTTATTTTCAAATCATTTCCTAAAAATTCGGGTTTTATATAGTCGGAAACATATTCGCTATCGTCTTCTGAATACTCAAAATCATCAATCATAATTTTCAAGTTTTCACCTTTAGTCAAAGTAACCGTATCATTCCCAAAAAATTTTTCGGTATATACTTTTACAATATTGGTACCCTTACCACCTTTATAATTATCATTTTGTTCTACTACATTGTTTTCAAACGTATCATTATAATTAGTACCGTTTGTTATACCTTTTGTTGTTTTATAAGAACCTATATAATCAATTAAACCTGAAGCAAAAATATCAGAATAAATTGTATCATCAATTGTTTTAACATATTTCAACTTAGAGATATTTTTAATTATTTTAGTCTCAATACCTTTAGCTATCGTAATAATTTTTCCGTCAGTTGTGAATTTATATCCTTCTACTTCTGACAAATTAAGAGCAGTTTTTTTATTCGCATTAAACTCTGTTGTTAACGAATTCAAGTCAATCGTTAACACATCTTTTGCCTTTATAACCATAAGAAACCTCCGCTAATAAACATTACAATTATATTTAAAAACAGAGAAAAGTCAAGTGGCAGTTTGTTTTTAATGAATTTTATGTACTATTTATTATTATGATTTACAATTATTTATCGGTTTTCCAAACATCAAGCGCCACAATCCCATGCGTTTTTTTAATGTATGTTTTATTCCTGATGTTATTTCTTCAGCATTTTCCATTGTTGCATTTGTTCCACATAAAACAGAATTAACCATAGGAATTGTATCTTCTTCAATTTGATATGTTATTTCATTTAAATTATTTGTAATATTCTTTATATTTTCAGTAGTTTCATTCAAATTATCAAATGAATTTTTTGTTGTATTTCTGTCCAAAGCATTGTCCAAATTATCGGATATATTTGCAATACTTCCTGTCGTTTTTGCAAGATTAGATGCCGTTCTTTTTACATCAGCATTTATTTCATTTAACATTTGATTAATTTGAGAAAAAGTCTGTCCTATATTTTGAACAGTTGCAGTAGCGGAATCCATAAGAGTTGTTGCTTCATTTACGATAGTATCTATATCTTCAGCTTCTATAGAATCCGATATGACGTTTTTTATATCCTTTGAGACAGTTCCTTTGATTTTCATATTGTTTTTTATTCTTTTTAATGTCGGCGAATCAGGATATTTAATACTTACATACTCTTTTGTCGGCATTCGTTTAATATTTGCAGTAATATTTGAAGGCAAATTTATATTTCTCGGTTTTATTTTTAACTTCAAATAAGTATTTGTATAGTCTTTATCCGGATAGATTTTTGTTGTTTTACCGATTTTAAATCCTTTGTAATAAACGCCCATTTGTTTTTCTAATGGTTCTATATCATCAAATTTAACAACAATGTTTAAGTATGCAAGTTTTTCATACAAGAACCAACATACAAGCCCTAAAACTACAACTAAAATTATTATATACAGTTTCTTCATATTTCTAATAAACTATATACAATACAAAACAACAATTAGACTATTGTATATTATTTAGAACTATTTAAAAATTTAATTATAAGTCTATTTGAAATACTTAAAGGAAGCCTTGAAAGCCATTCTGCAACAACCGCCTGATTACCTACATTATATGAAGGTTTTGGATTTTTACAATTGATAACTTTTATAATTTTATCAACAACAAAGTAAGTTTCTATAGCATTTTCATTGTTTTCTAAAGCTTTTTTTTCGATGGAAAGCAATTGTTTTTCATATTTATTCTTTGCTTCTTCACTTATATTTGTAAAATATTCTCTTGCCTTTTTAACAGACTTATTCCAAATAGGTGTTTTAACAGAAGATGGTTTTATTGAAATAACTTTTATATTATCTTTATTTTCTAAAGCAAAAGAATTAAATAAGATATCCAATGCTCTTTTAGAAGCACAGTAAGGAGCAACAAAAGGAAATACACCTGATGCTGCCATAGAACTTATATTAATAATTCTTGAATTATGTAACAACGGCATAAACTTTTGAACAACTGCAACTGCACCAAAAGTATTAACATCAAATTGTTCTTTTAATTTTTTTACATCTATCAATTCAACAGGCCCGCCAACGGCAATACCGGCATTGTTTATTAAAACATCTAATGATTTAGCATTTTTCATAACAAACCAAAAGGCCTTTTCTATACTTGCTGCATTTGTTACATCAATATATACACCCTGAATATTTTCATTAAGATTTTCTATTTCTTCTTTGTCAATTTTACGTCTTATACCCGCAAAAACTTTATGACCTTCTTTTGCGAGTCTTATAGCAGTTTCTCTGCCAATTCCGGAGGAAGCTCCGGTTATAAATATAGTTAAATTTCTTTTTTCCATAATACCTAATAATTATCACAAAATTTTGATATAATCAAATCATGAATTTAAAAGCGAATACAGATAAAGGCAAACAAGGTGAACTTATCGCACAAGAATACATAAAAAAGTGCGGTATGAAGATAATTGAATGCAATTGGCATTATTCTAAAAATGCTGAAATAGATATTATAGCAGAAGAAAAAGATACACTGGTTTTTATTGAAGTAAAAACCAGACTATCACTAAATTTCGGGCATCCTTTTGAAGCAATAACTCAGGAAAAAATAAATAAAATAAATACGGCAATTCTTGCATACTTAAAGCAATGCGATAAGACATACAAAAATTACCGTTTCGACGGAATAGCAATAATAGGATTACAAAATCCGAAAATTGAATATTTAAAAGATATCGGTCAATTTTAGACTAAAGCCAATTTGATATATCTTCTTTACAAAGTGCTTTTTCTAATTCAGGCATAACGGAAGAGAGTGTCATTTCAAAAGTTATTGGAGTAACCGATACTTTATTCCATCTTAAAGCATTCAAATCGGAATCATCATTTTCACATTGTTTAATAAGCTCGCCTGCCATCCAGTAATATACTTTACCTCTGGGGTCAACACGTTTATCATATTCATCCGTAAACATTTTTCCGCCAAGTCTTGTAATGGCAATTCCTGCAAGTTCTTCAAGCATTAATCCCGGAACATTAATATTTAATATAGATTTAGGCGGGAAATTAAAATCTTTAACTTTATGCAAAAATTTAGACATAAAAACAGCAACATTTTTAAATAATTCAGGTTCAGAAGTCATACTTGCAAGAGAAACAGCAATCGCAGGATACCCCATCATGGCACCTTCCATTGCACAACTTACCGTTCCCGAATACAAAATATCAGACCCTAAATTAGGCCCATGGTTAATACCTGATATAATCAAATCAGGTTTTTCATCTTCACTTAATATTGCATTTATACCTATCTTAACGCAGTCACCCGGAGTACCACTTGTTATCCATATTCTTTTAGCACCAAATTTGGATTCCAATTCTTCAACTCTTATTGGCGTATGTAATGTTAAAGAATGCCCTGCAGCACTTCTTTCTCTATCAGGTGCAACAACATATACTTCATGTTCTTTACTCAATTCCAATGTTAAGGCTTTTATACCTTCAGCCATAACTCCATCATCATTAGATAACAATATTTTCATATAAACCCCTTTGCTGCTCGCTCTGACACTTTATTGCATTTACATGCTCTTATTTATTTAATACCCTTTAGTATAAGATTTTTATCAATATTATGTTCAATACTCACTTTAAAATTATCGTTAGGCATTACAAAATTTATATTACTGTCTGAAACTTTTTTATCAGATTTCATTAATGAATAAAATTTTTCTTTATCAACTGAAAAATCAACATCTGTAATTAGCCCATATTGATTAATCAGCTCTATTGCAGAATTATAGTAATCTATAGATATTTTATTTAGTTCTTTTGCAATGCAGAAAATATATTTCATTCCTATAGAAACGGCTTCCCCATGAGTATATTTTTTATACTCGGTTATACTTTCAATAGCATGAGCATAAGTATGTCCAAAGTTTAATATAGCTCTTAAACCTTTTTCTTTCTCATCCTGATTAACAACCGCACTTTTTAATGAACAACAAATTTTGATTAACTCTTTTATAGTACTTTTATCTTTTTTAAAAACTAATTCTCTATTTCTTTTCAAAAAATTATAAAATTCAAACTTTTCTTGAGCATTACAAGAATTTTCAATAAACGAATATTTTATAACTTCACTTAATCCTGTTTTAAACTGCCTTTCATCGAGAGTTTCAAGAGTATCAACATCAGCAAGGACAAGTTTAGGCTGATAAAAAGCACCTATCATATTTTTACCTAATTTATGATTAACCGCTACTTTACCTCCAACGGAAGAATCGACCTGAGCTAAAAGGGTTGTGGGTATTTGTATAAAATCAATACCTCTTTGATAAATAGCAGCAGCAAAACCGGCCATATCGCCTATAACTCCGCCACCTAATGCAATAATTGCATCTTTGCGTTCCATTTTGATTTCTAATGCTTTATCCAGAATTTTATTTAAAATCTCAACATTTTTATATTCTTCACCATCAGGAAGAACAATAAAATCAACATTGTCTTTTTCTAATTTTTTTCCATACAAAGGAAATACCGTGCTATTAGTAACAACCAAAAATTTATTTGCTTTTGTATATTTTGTTATATAGTCATAAGCTTTATCAAGTATACCTTTTTCAATAACAATAGGATATGAACTTTCTTTTTGAGAATTAATTTTTACGTTAACAATAGTCATTTATTTTCTCCGTTATCTCTTTTACAACCATTTGCGGAGTTTTGTTATCTGTTTCAATTATATAGTGTGCAAGTTCATAACGGCAACTTCTTTCATTTAAAAGATTGATAATTTTTTCACGAACTTCATCACAATTTAATAGCGGTCGCTCTTTATTATTTTTAACTCTCTCATATAAAATATCAGCACTTGCTTTTAAATATACAACTTTTGATTTTTCTTTAAGTAAAGACAAATTAATATCTGATTTTATAATTCCGCCGCCTGTAGATATTATTTGATTGTCATTATTTAAAGTATTTTTTAAAATATCTGTTTCAATCTTTCTAAAATATGATTCTCCATACTTTTCAAAAATTTCATTTATTGTTATGCCTTCTTGTTGAACAATCATTTTATCCGTATCAACAAATGCATAAATACCAAAACTTTCAGACAATAACTTGCCTACGGTTGTTTTTCCGGCACCCATCATTCCAATTAATGAAATATTCATAGATTACCTTTCGGAAATTCTTTTGATGTAATTATCATAATTAGTTTTCATTTCAGAATAACTGTCATGAGAGAATTTTTCGAGCATTGCATCAGCAAGTACGATAGCAACCATAGATTCTGCAATAACAGCACATGCTGCAACAGCACAAGTATCAGAACGTTCAAAATGAGCTTGAACGGCTTCTTTTGAATCAATAGCAACAGAATTTAACGGTTTTAGCATTGTAGGAATAGCTTTCATTGAAGCAGAAACAACAATATCTTCACCGTTTGTCATACCGCCTTCAATACCGCCTGCGTTGTTAGTTTTCCTTGTATATTTTCCATTCTCACAGAAAAGTTCATCATGAAATTCAGAACCTTTTAATTCTGCGCACAATGAACCGGAACCTATTTCAACTGATTTGACAGCCTGTATACTCATAATAGCTTGTGCTATTTGTCCATCTATTTTTCTATCCCAATGAACAAATGAACCTAAACCAACAGGCACATTTTTAAATATAACTTTAAAACTACCGCCCAAAGTATCACCTTCTGATTTAGCATCATCAATTGCTTTTTTCATAGCATTATAGGTTTCATTATCACAAGTTCTCAAATCAGAATTTTCAATATTATCCTTAAATTCAAACAGATTTGAAGGTAAACTTGCTTTTACATTACCAATTTGAGAAACTACAGAAATTCCTTCAATTCCAAACTGTTTCAATATAGATTTTGCAATTGCACCAACAGCGACACGAGTTGTTGTTTCCCGTGCACTGGAACGTTCAAGAACATTTCTTATATCAAAATGATTATATTTTAATGCTCCTGCAAAATCTGCATGCCCGGGACGTACGTTTTTTATAAATTTAGAATTTATTAAATTAATATTTTCAGATGTTTGTTCAACTTTTTCAGTATTCATTGGGATAACCCAATTTTCCCAATCTTTATTTTCAATTTGCAAACATATTGGAGCACCTGTCGATACACCGTGTCTAACACCTGACAGAATAACTGCTTTATCTTTTTCAATAAGCATTCTTCCGCCTCTTCCATAACCGACCTGTCTGCGTGTCAATTCATTATTGATATAATCAATATCTATATTTATACCTGAAGGGACGCCTTCTATTATCGCATTCAAGCACTTACCGTGGGATTCACCTGATGTTAAAAATCTGAATATCATAAATTACCTTTTCTATGTAATTATTATAACAAAATTTTCTAAACAAAATATATAAAATTCATTTTATAAAAAATAGAATGTAAACAAAAAATTTAAGCATGAGCACATGCCTGTAACATATTGAAATCTGCTATAGATATAGCAATTGAGCTCTATTTAAGAATCTGATTGCACATGACATTGTCAAGTAAAAAAAGTGTAATTTTGACAAATATTTCAATATTAACGATTGTAAAATTTAATTTAAACACATTTTTCAAGGCAAAAGACATTTGTAAAAAATCATTAAAAAATATTTCCTTGTAAGTAGTGTGTTGAAGTTTTACTATTTAAACACAAAGCAAAAAGCAGCTATTGGAAGGAGTGATGGCAGAGCTTTCTTTTGGGAAAGAGTGAGAAAATCAAAGGGGATTTTTAAGGTTAGAAACTATTAAAAAAAGAATTTAATCGAGCGAGATTGGGGATTTATTAAAAGTTCTGTTAACAGAACTTTTTTTATGCAAAAAAACGGAAATGTATTATACTAATTGAGTAGAATAGGAGTTTTTATATGAAAAGAGCAATTGTAATTGTTATAGATTCAATGGGTATAGGAGCTATGCCTGATTGTAAAGAATACGGAGATATTCCGGAATGTAATACATTATGTAACGTCGCAAAATCCGTAAATGGGTTACATGCACCTAATTTTTATAAATTAGGTCTCGGTAATTTGGCTGATGTTCAAGGAATAGCCAAAAATCCAACACCAATTGCTCAATATGGAATAATGAAAGAAAAATCAAAAGGTAAAGATACAACAACAGGTCACTGGGAAATGATGGGATTAATTCTTGATAAACCTTTTAAAGTATACCCGAAAGGATTTCCTGCAGAGTTAATAGAAAAATTTGTAAAAGAAACAAATTGTGGAGGTATATTAGCAAACTACCCTGCATCAGGGACTAAAGTCATTGAAGATTTTCACGAAGAACACGCCAAAACTAAATTTCCGATTATATATACCAGTGCAGATAGTGTATTCCAAATAGCTGCTGATGTTGATGTGATTCCGCTTGACACTTTATACAAATATTGTGAAATTGCTCGAAGCATATTAACTGATGAATACAATGTATCAAGAGTTATAGCAAGACCCTATCATCTGGTAGACGGCAAACCTGTTAGAATAGGTGCAAAAAGACGTGACTATTCAGTTGAACCGTTTACGGATTCTACTTGCGATATAATAATAAAAAACAACGGTTCCGTTTTAGGAATAGGGAAAATCGAAGATATTTTTGTCGGTAAAGGCATTTCTCATGCTATACACACTGGCGGAAATACAGAAGGACTTGAAATTACTCTTAAAGCAATCAAAAATGAGCTTCCGTTAAACAACTTAAAAACAACAAAATATAATATTGATAAATATGACAAACAATTTATATTTACAAATCTGGTAGATACAGATATGTTATACGGCCACAGAAATGATTTTAGAGGATATGCAAAAGCAATAGAAGAAATAGATACATATTTACCCAAAATCATAGCAGCTATGACAGAAGATGATTTATTAATCATAACAGCTGACCATGGTTGTGACCCAACTGTTCCGGGTACTGATCACACAAGAGAACAAGTTCCGTTAATAATTTATTCAAAAAATATAAAAGGCGGAATGTTACCTGAAATAAATACATTCAGTTATATATCTGACAGAATTTTAGATTGGTTTAATATATAACATATTTTATTCGGTATACCTAAACATATTTTTATTATTAAGTTTTTATACAGATACCCATTGACAATTTAATTTGTTTCTGTTTTTATTTTGTTATGAACAAATTAGCTTACCAAAATTCAATCTTTTGTTGTTGCAAGTACTTAAACAAGGACTTGCAGCTTCTCTGATATTTTAAAAGCTATAATACAATGATTCAAGTTCTTGTTTTTTATTGAAACAAGAACTTTTTTTATGGAGAAAAGGAAATGAAAATCACTAACGAAACAAACAAAATCAATTTTAAAAACAACGGTATGTCTACGCTAAGCAGCGCTTTATACACACTTGGTAACAATGATATGTTAAATGCATCAGCAATAGATGTTTTTGCCATGGATACGCCAAGAACTATTGTAGAATTTAAAAACAGAGGTAAAAATGCAGGTATAGAAATGGCATTTAGAGAATATACAGGAACTTTTATCGCCGAATTTTCAGCCGCAGTTTTTGCACTTTTAACATCTAAAATAGTTTCAAAATTTTATAAACCAAATATAAAAGTCAATTCGGATTCTTGGGCAACTAATAACGCACTGGACACTTTTAATGATATTTTTCAAAAATCGGATAAAACGCCAAAAGATTTTGTAAAACGTTCAATAGAATCAATAAGAGGATTAAAAGGGAAAAAAACGCAGACATTAGCATCTGCGCCAAAAGAAAAACTCGAACCAATAATTGATGAATTAACGGAAGTAATTACAACCGTAAAAGATAAAAAGGCAGTAAAGAGTATTACGGAAGGTGTAAAAGATAAAATAATTGAAGTTCTTGGGGCTGATAATAACATAACAGTTGCATCAGGAAATAAAGAGGTTACGGCAAATCTTTCTCATACATTAAGAGACATAACTGACCTTGGAAAAAATGTATTTTTTTCTGCAACAAAGCAAAACAGCGAAGAAGTTATATCTAAACTAAAGACACTAAACAAATCACGAATAATGTTTGCAATTCCGGCTTCTATGGCACTTGCAATTACAAATCAATATATAAACCGTCAACTAACAAAAAAAAGAACAGGTATAGATAATTTTGTAGGCGAAAACAACTATGAACAAAATGTAAAAAATAAGAATGAGAAGAAAAGTCAAAAAGGATTATTAGCGAAAAAAGCTTTATCTGCAGGTGTTTTTCTAACAATGCTTACAAAAGTAATGGGCGTAAAAAAGCCTTCGGACTTTGTTAATAAATTAGAATTTGACGGACCTGCAACAAGTGGTAATGCGATTAAAACTGTATATGGAACATTAATTCTCGGCAGAATCTTTGCATCTAAAGATACAACTGAATTAAGAGAAACGACAATAAGAGATTATTTGGGATTTTTAAGCTGGCTTGTACTTGGAGGATTTGTAGCAAAAGGAGTAGGTCAAGCTTTAGACCCCAAACAACAAGAGTTATTTAACATTAAAAAAGCAGGTAAAGGTATAAAGCATTGGCTAACAGATGTTTCATTAAAATCACAAAAAGAAATTATTGCTCAAGGCGGAAATATTAAAAAGAATCTTGCTAAACTTAATTTGGCACAACTTTCCGGTATTGCATACAGTGCAGTAATGCTTGGTATTTTACTTCCAAAACTTAATATAGCTATGACAAAACGTAAAGGAAAAAAAGAAGATACAAAAAATGAATTAATTTTAAATAACTCATTTTTAGCAAAATACACTTTTGATAATTTTGAAGAAGAAATAAAGAATACAAAAGCGAATACAGCCGGCTAATTACAAGAACCGGAACAACATTTAGAATTGTCAAACTTTGTTTTGTTTTTAATACAAGTATTACATTTATCTTTCATTTTTCCGTTAGCAGAAAAATATTTATAGCTATTTACCCACTTTGGCTCTTTACAGGAACATTTTTCCATAAAAGAAAGAAAAGTTACAAATTTATCCAAGACATCTTCTGTCATAGAATATTCAATTTTTTTAGCATTTTCTTCAATTGAACTTTGTTCTACCATTAAAACTTTTTCTAAAAAATTTGAAATTGTTTTATGTCGCTTAATTTTGGTTTCTGCTTTCTTTTTACCTTTTAGAGTAATAGTAATAATTCCATAGGGAACATAGTTAATAAATTTCCTTTCGGCAAGCGTTTTAACAGCATCAGACGTAGCAGGACCACCGATATTTAAATAACTGGAAACGTCCTTTACCCTTGCCGCTTTATTAACTTTTACTATTTCATATATTGCAAGTAAATATTTTTCAAGACTTTCAGTAAGCTCATTTTGCATAATAAAATCCTTTTTAGGTATACCGAATAAAATATGTCCATGCCATAATATAACATAAAACAATAATAAAAAGGAAGTAATATGAAAACGGTTTTATGTTTTGGAGATAGTAATACATTTGGCTACAATCCCGTTGATGGGACTAGATATCCTGAATCAATAAGGTGGAGCGGAATATTAAAACAAAATTTAAAAGAAGAATATAACGTAATAGAAGCCGGATGCAATAACCGAACTTGTTTTATAGATAATCCTGACGGAATAGAACAAACAGGCTATAAAATTCTAAGTAAATATTTAACTAAATCAGTAGACATTTTAATTATTGCACTTGGAATAAATGACATACAAAAATTTTATAATCCAACTCTTTCAGAGATAAAAGATGGTGTAGAAAAAATAATTCTACTTGCTAAAGAAATAAATAAAAATATTAAAATTATACTTGTATCACCGTCTACTTTATCAAATGACGTATTAAAAGGATATTTTGCATTTCAACACGATAAACAATCTATAGAAAAATCATTTAAAATGGCAGAAATATACAAAGCTGCTGCTATTAAATTTAACTGTGAATTTATTGACTTAGCTAAATGTGTAACAGTATCAAAAACAGACGGACTGCACTATGATGAAGCTGAACACAAAAAAATTGCAACCATAATTGAAAATAAAATAAAAGCCATAAACTTGACTTAGGAGTGTTCTTATAATTAAATAAATTTAACAAAATTAAGGATATTACGGTAAATGAACATCATTGAAGAAATAAAAAAATTAAAAAAAGAAAAAAATGCAATTATACTTACACACTGTTATCAAAACATTGAAATTGATGAAATATCAGATTTTGTCGGAGATTCCTTGTATTTATCAAGAGCAGCTGCAAAAACAAATGCAGATATAATTGTATTTGCAGGTGTATATTTTATGGCACAAAGTGCAAAAATATTATCTCCAAATAAAAAAGTTTTTTTACCGAATATGAACTCAGGCTGTCTTATGGCGGATATGATAGATGTAAATAATTTAAGAATTTTTAAAAAACAGAATCCGAATATTCCTGTTGTATGTTACATCAATTCAACCGCAGAAGTTAAAGCAGAATGCGATATTTGCTGCACAAGCTCAAACGCAATTGAAATAGTCAAAAGTTTAAATGTCCCTAAAGTTCTTTTCGTACCGGACACTTATTTAGGGAAATGGGTTGAAAAACAATTAGGAAATGTTGAAATAATAACTTTTAACGGATTTTGTCCTACCCATCTAAGAATACGAGTAGAAGATATAGAAAGAGCAAGAAAATTATACCCGAATGCAGAAATTTTAACTCATCCGGAGTGCCATAATGAAGTAGCTAAGTTATCTGATTTTGTAGGTTCTACAAAAGAAATTATGGATTATGCAAAACAATCCGATAAGAAACAATTTATTATAGCAACAGAAAAAGGTGTTGCAGACAGACTAAACAGAGACAGTAAATTATATAACTGGGGTAAAGAATTTATATTAATTAATGAAAATATAATATGTCCGAATATGAAACATAATACATTGGAGGATATATATAATACATTGCTTAATGAAACAAATGAAATAACAATTGATAAAGAAATATCAAAGAAAGCAAGAATAAGTATAGATAAAATGCTTAATGTAAAATAAATAAAAGAGAGATATCAAAAATATCTCTCTTTTATTATTTATAACTTAAAATTAAGCTAATTCGATAGCATTAACAGGGCAGCAATCAGCAGCTTCTTTAACGCAATCTTCGTTAGAAGCAACATTACCTTCATTTACAACTGCTTTATCTTCAACTGAAAATACTGCATCACAAACTGATTCGCAAGCTCCGCAAGCTATACAACTGTCATTAACTGTAACTTTCATTATTTTCTCCTTTTTATTTAACTTACTTTAAAAGTAACAATCTAATTATAGCATTAAAATATTTTTTTCAAGAGCATGTTGCAAAATGTTAGCATTGAACTATATACTGAATAAGTAATACTTTTTACAAATTTGGAATATAAAAATGGAAAAAGCACTAATAATAATACCTGATAATAATAAAGGGAAATATATAACAAAAGGATACTCACAAGCATTTAAAGAATTATCTTATTTTGTTATAGAAAAGAAATTAATAGACATAAATTCAAATGAAATAAACAAAATATCACCTAATATTATATTTATTTTTTGGAGCGGACTCATTGAACAAAATAAAATACATGAATTAATAAATAACTACTTCATAAAAGATACTATATTCATACATTATAGTGAATATATAAAAGAGATTCCTGAGGAATATAAAGGAAAAGATAATCATTTTATATTTTCAACTGACGTAAAAAGTAAAAAGAGCAAAATATTACCGGCTTTATCATATCAAAACTATAAAACTAAATTTCAAGGTTATAAATATAATATTACTTTTTGCGGTAATCCTGCAATAAAGAAGAGAGAAGAAATATTATCAAAACTAATATACAATTTTGGCACAATAAATATATTTTGCCGTTCATTTGACTTCTATAAAAGTGTTGATGAAATATATAAAGAAAACTTATTAAATGAATACTATATGGAATTATACAAGCAATCATACAAAGGATATGTAGAATCACAAAAAGAACTTGCCGATATTTATTGTTCATCTAAAATCAACCTTGATATTGAAAATGAACAATACAAATCAATAAATTACAGATGTTTAGAGATACTTGCATCAGGCGGATTTTTAATAACGGATAATACAAAAGACCTTATAAAATATTTTGATGAAGGAAAAGAATTAGAAATATTTATATCAACTGATGACTTAGCTGATAAAATAAATTTCTATCTAAAAAACCTTAATATCGCACAACAGATATCAACAAAAGGCAGAAAAAATGTTGCAAGTAATTTTTCTTTTTGTGATAGACTAAAATCAATGTTAAAGGTAATATATGGCAAAGATTTTAGTAGTAGATGATGATGCTGCAATAAACGAACTTATCAAAGTAAATTTAGAGCTTGCATATTATAAAGTTATAACGGCACTTGACGGGAATAAAGGGTTTGCATTGGCAAAACAAGAACTTCCAAATTTGATTATTCTCGATGTAATGATGCCGGAAGTAGATGGATATACTGTAGCAAAGTGGGTAAGAGAAAATGAAACAACAAAGGACATACCCATTTTAATGCTAACAGCTTTAGGAATGTTGCAAAACAAAGTACAAGGATTTAATATAGGTGTTGATGACTATTTAGTAAAGCCTTTTGAGATGGAAGAATTACTTGTAAGAGTAAAGGCACTTTTAAAGAGAACAAATAATATACCAAAATCTGTTGCGATTAAAGAAGTTCTTACAAAAGGTGATATAACATTAATTCCTGAAACATATTCAATTGAAATAAAAGGGAAGCAAGCAAAAATTACACCTATTGAATTTGATATAGTGAACCTGTTAATGCAAAATTACGGGAATATGGTATCAAGTGCAAAAATACTGAATGATGTTTGGGGATATTCGGCTGATGATGCAGTTGAAACAATAAGAGTACACATGCGTCACCTAAGAGCAAAGCTGGATAAAATTTCAGACGGCAAAAAGTATATAGAAACAATATATGGCGGCGGATACAGACTTGTACCGGAAGGTATTGTTGAAAAAGCAAAATAATATATAATATTATTATGAAGAAAATATTTTTGATTTTAATAGTAATATTAACAGTACAATCTTTTTGCTTTGCGGAGAAGAAAGAAATGCCCGCTTCTAAAAATCAGGTTCTATTGGATTTAACTGATGAACCGTCAATTTTTGATAAAAACAAAGAACAAAAAGAAGAAAAGATAGATAATGATTCACTAAATTTAAAGTATACAAAAGATTTAAGAAAAGAATCTCACGATACATTGTTGTATAAAGATGTTCATAGACTGCAACCTGAGAATAAATCACTATCCAAAACTATAGATAAAAACATTACAGAAAATACAACGATTGGAACAACATACAATACAACAGAAAAAGCAGGTGAAATGAATGATTCTGTTTCTATATTTTCTAAATATAAAAAGGATAAATTTTCATTTACATCCGCATACGGTCAATCACGAGAAGGATATAAAGATAACGGTGCAACAGGCGGCACCGTTTCATTATCACCAGAAGTTGAAATTAATAAACATTTATCATTAAAGAATGTAAATTCTAATAATTTAACAACTAATCAAACTAAAAGTGAAGTAGTAATGTCTGTAAAACCGTTTAAAGATGATAGAATGGACTTAGATTTAGGTGCCGGTCAAACATTTTCACAAGATAACCAGCCTGCTAAATCACAAGTAAATTTATCAACAAAAATAAGATTTTAAATAGTAATAAAAGGAAAAGGAATAGAACATGGTTGTTGAACAAAAACAAAATTTTGATAAAGAATCCGAAGTATACACAGAAATGCTTGAAAACGGAATAAAAAATACAGGATTTAGCTTCGACTATATTCAAGAATATAAAGTTCTTGATTTAAAAGAAGAAGTAAAGAAATATACAAATCCTGAAAACGAGCTAAAAATATTAGATTTTGGTTGTGGCATTGGACTTGTTACTCAATATTTAAGAAAACATTTTCCTAATTCTACACTATATGCTTGTGATTATTCTAAAAAAAGTATAGAAAAATGTATGGAAAGAAATAAAAATATACAAAATTTACATATAATGCCTACAAATGGGTCTGATATTCCTTTTGCCGAAAAATTTGACATAATATTTATAGCAAATGTTGTAAGACATATTCCTCGTCCAAACCAAAAAATAATATTTGATAATTTATACAATTCATTAGCTGAAAACGGAAGAATAATGATGTATGAATTTAATCCGCTAAATCCTGTTTCATTATATTTTTATTACAAGGAAGACAGACAATATGACCCTGAAAATGTAAGAATAATGTCTGCAGGATATTCAAGAAAATTATTTAAATCTGCAAACTTTAAAGATATAAAAACAAAATACAGATTTTTTGTTCCAAGTTCCTTAAAAAAGCTTTTATGGATAGAAAAATACTTAAAGAAATGTCCGATAGGTGCAAATTACTATCTTATAGCAAAGAAATAGAAGAAGGCAAATTTTTCAATTTTTCTCTTTTATATAATCGGAGAGAAAATGAGAATTACAACAATAAATTATAATGAATTAGCATTTGGAACAAAGAAGCAATTTAAACGAATGTTTAAAAAATGCTGTTATTCCGGTGAAAAATTTGAGCAGCATAATACAAAAACAATAGAACATATAATTCCATTGTCAGAAGGCGGAATGAATGATTATTCAAACTATTTAATCGTAAAACGCAGCTGGAATGAGAAACGCAGTTCAATACCTTTAAGCGAGTTCATAAAGAAACATCCGCAAGTTCAAGAGAACATAATACAATCCGTTAATGAACAAGAGGGGAAAATTATTAACGGAATAAATTGGTCAGAAGCAGTAAAAAGTACACTAACAAAAGCAATTGGAACAGATATTTTTCAAAAAAGACAGAAGTAATTGTATACTAATCTTACAAAGTAGTTAAAAATACGATAGTAATATATAATTACAGTTAGTATTTGGTAGTAAAGGAGAATAAAATGTCATTTATTGAAAAATGTCGTAATTCCCTAATTAAAATCGGTAGTGCAATGGCAATGATGTTGTTTGCAATTCCGGCATTTGCGGGGGAAGAAAATCTCATAGTACCTAAATTTGAAGGGCAACAATTTAACTTATTAATTATAGGTATTGTTGTTTCTGTTTTAGGATTACTATGGGGACTTATTGCATACGGACAAATAAAATCCGTAAAAGCACATAAATCAATGATAGAAATAGGAAATACTATTTTTGAAACTTGCAAAACCTACCTTATCCAACAGGGTAAATTTTTAATAGCACTCGAAATATTAATTGCTATATGTATAGCTTTTTATTTCGGCTACTTACAAGAAATGAGCGTTAAAAACGTACTTGTCATTTTAACAGCATCGGTTGTAGGTATATTAGGTTCTTATGGTGTTGCTTGGTTCGGAATAAGAATGAATACTCTTGCAAATGCAAGAACTTCATTTACCGCGCTCAGAAACAAGCCGTTAGATATCTTAAATATTCCGCTTAAAGCAGGTATGAGTATAGGAGTTTTACTTGTAAGCGTTGAACTAATAGTTATGTTAACAATCTTATTATTTATTCCGGGACATCTTGCAGGTGCTTGTTTCATTGGTTTTGCTATAGGTGAGTCACTTGGCGCATCAGCACTTCGTGTTGCAGGCGGAATTTTCACAAAAATAGCTGATATAGGTTCAGACTTAATGAAAATCCAATTCGGGATAAAAGAAGATGACCCAAGAAATCCGGGTGTTATTGCAGATTGCACAGGAGACAATGCGGGAGATTCAATCGGTCCTACTGCAGATGGATTTGAAACCTACGGAGTAACAGGCGTAGCCCTAGTAAGTTTTATTATTTTAGGCGTTTTTCCTGAACATCAAATACAGTTATTAACTTGGATTTTTGTTATGAGATACCTTATGATTATTACGTCAGTAATTGCATACGGTGTTAACGGTATTTTGAACAATATATTATTCGGGAAGAAAGATAACTTTGACTTTGAAGCACCATTGACAAACTTGGTATGGTTGACTTCAATTTTGTCAATTTGTATGACATTCAGTGTAAGCCATTATCTGCTCGCTAGTATGCCGAATAAATTATGGTTAACACTATCAATAATAATAAGTTGCGGTACATTAGGTGCTGCATTAATACCTGAATTTACAAAAGTATTTACAAGCCCGAAAGCAAAACATACATCGGAAGTTGTAACAGCATCAAAAGAAGGCGGTGCTTCACTCACAATTCTTTCAGGCATTGTTTCAGGTAATTTTTCAGGTTTTTGGATTGGACTTGTAATTGTAGCATTAATGACAATGGCATATTTGGCAAGTCTTAATATACCTGATACGATTATGATTTATTCATCAGTATTTGCATTTGGTTTAGTAGCCTTCGGATTTTTAGGTATGGGACCTGTTACTATAGCTGTTGACAGTTACGGACCTGTTACAGATAATGCACAATCTGTATATGAATTATCATTAATTGAAGAAATCCCCAATATTTCTGAAGAAATTAAAAATGAATTTGGGTTTGAACCTAATTTTGAAACTGCAAAGAAATTTTTGGAACAAAATGATGGGGCAGGAAACACCTTTAAGGCAACTTCAAAACCTGTATTAATAGGGACAGCAGTTGTTGGAGCTACAACAATGATATTCTCATTAATACTTGTTATAAAGGAAACATTGGGCATAGAACCTGAAGCGATATTAAACTTATTAAATCCATACACTATACTTGGTTTATTAATGGGCGGAGCAGTTATATACTGGTTTTCAGGTTCATCAATGCAAGCTGTTACAACAGGTGCATACAGAGCAGTTAAATATATATCCGAACACATTAAACTCGGCGAAAGTGATGACAAGAAAGCTAACATAGACAATTCAAAAGAAGTAGTAAAAATTTGTACTGAATACGCACAAAAAGGTATGATAAATATATTTATAGCTTTATTTGCATTTGCGCTTTCATTTGCTTGCTTATCTGCTCCTGTTATTGCAGATAATCCTGAATTTGCGAACAGACCTGTGTCATTCTTTGTAAGTTACTTAATAGGTATAGCAATTTTCGGACTTTTCCAAGCCGTCTTTATGGCAAATGCCGGCGGATGCTGGGATAATGCGAAGAAAATTGTAGAAGTAGACCTAAATGAAAAAGGAACACCACTTCACGATGCAACTGTTGTAGGTGATACGGTAGGAGATCCATTTAAAGATACATCATCAGTAGCAATGAATCCGATAATTAAATTCACAACATTATTTGGTTTATTGGCAATGGAAATTGCTATTGCACCCGCATTCAAAGAAACTGCACCAATTGCAGGTGTTATATTGTTTGTAATAGCAGTTATATTTGTAATCCGTTCTTTCTATGGAATGAGAATACCTACAGACAAATAATTTTAAGAGGGCAGAATTTATCTGCCCTCTATTTTTTATATTAAAATTTGTTACCATTTTTTTTAAACCCGAAACTTTAATTTTTAAATCAACTTTATAATATTATAAGCTTATAACATGAGAGATTTTTTTAGGATGAATTTAGAGCAACTAAAATTGTTCTTCTAAAATATCTTTTAAACCTTTAAGTATCTTTAAATCTTCTTTTGTTTCGGGTTTGCAGTTTTTGATTATTTCTGAAAGGCCGTTTTTTATTTTCCTTTCCTTCTTTCCTCCCGAGGATTTGCCTTCTTTATGAGGATTAATGTTAACTTTTATGTTGTCGCCGGTTTTTGCATTTAAATGATTTATTAATGTTTTTAATACCGTTAACTTCCCTGTTTTTTCCCATTCTTGAAGTAATAATTTATATTTGCCTGTGAACTCGCCGGGGAATTGTTCGAACGTTTCATATAAGAAATCTAATGCTTCATGATTTTCTTTTCCAATTCTTTTATAAACTTCTTCTTCGCCTAATTTATTTAAATCGCCAAGAACTAAACCTTCATTAGCTTTTGGTTTGTCTTCCTTGGGGTTGTCCGAAGTATCCGGTCCTTTTTCTTTCCACCCTTTTTCTTTTATAACATCTTCGGCGGTTTTACCTTCGGGAATAAAAACGTGCGTGCCGTTTATGGTTATCCACTCGCCTTTTTCGTCGCCGTCTTTTTCGTTGTTTATTGCTTTTCTAAGTAAAGTTTTTAATTGTTCTTTTAGTTCGTCCATTTATGTTTCCTTTATTTTGTGTTTAAGATAATACCTCTGAAACAACAGAATTAAAGCATTGTTTAGAGTTTTTAATATAAGGGTTTAAATTTTTATAAATCTGGGTATAATGTATATTAGATTGACTAATGAAGTACAGAAAATCGCTACTGTATCGACGGGCAAATTATCATTTTTGATAAAATCCTTATCACATGTAGGAGTTTGGCGACCTACCTTTAGTCAATCTTTTCATATTCTTTAGGACTTTTTAGAATTGTATCGGATGGAATTATACTCATTGTTATAACTCTATTCCTGTTTTTTTCTGTATCAAAATATATTGGTATTTTAATCCAATCCCTTCCCCCATTTATCTCGTCTGGTGGAAGATTTGAAATATATATAATGTTTTTATTATTAACATCATAAAAAACATTATTTTCTTTAATGATGTCTTGTACTCTTTTTGCTTGTTCTTTTGATACTTTTTGAAGAGGATTTTTGTTTTTTCTTTGTGAATGGGCAACATCACCATAAGTTAGTTCAATATCAGAATGCCCTAATTTTATGCCTTTAGTGTTTAAATATTTAATTACATTTTCGCTAATATCACCCACTTTAATAGCATTTGTTATTGGCTTTAAATTATCACTTAAAACACCATCTATGAACCATCCAATTTTATTTGTAAATCTTCCCTTGTCATCGTGATAACGACCTGTGGCATCAATACAAGAGTTATTTACTCCCCCAAGCGTTGCTCTTCGAGTACCTCCGTCAATGCTTCACAGAAAGTTTTTAAAAATTCCTGTTCAAATGGTATCTGATTTACAAATACTGTTTTGCTATTAAAAACAATATTTGCCCTTTCATAGCGTGGATTTTTAACGAGGGCCAAGTGGGTAAAAATGCCGTCTAATATTTCCATTCCGTATTTAATATTGTTTTCGCTGCCGCCTTTATCGTCAGCTTTCAATATGTCATAGGAACAGGAAACAGACCATTTAAAGTTTTTTAACTTTTTTGAAGAAAAAACAAGAATGAAGACAGTAGCATAAATGCTGAGCCAACCGATATTCAAAAAAGCATTTATTGTGCGGTAATAAATTTGCTGAATTTTTTAAACAAAATAAAGCATAATTCGGAATTAAAGATAAATTTTCTAACAATTTTTCTGAACTTATGAAAATGATTCAATTCAAAAAGAAGATTACTCAATATGACAGTCAATCCGAAATTCTATCCGCTCAAAAATCTGCCAAAAACAGACCTAATAAAATAACTTTCAACAAAGACGATAAATCAAAAAACTATATAACTAACAAATTTGATAAAAATGGCATTTTTTTATTCAGGAAGCCAATGTATTCAAATTAAAGAGACACGAACAATAAAAAATTCAGATATTTTGTAGGATATCACGAATAAAAAAATGGAAGTATAAAATACTTCCATTTTTTCAAAACAAACCTTAATATTAATAATCGGAAACTTGGCTTTCTTCTTCTTCCTCATCTTCTTTCGTATAATTTGTATCAAAATCATCAGGAAGAAGTTCATTATCAGGCCAAATTGTAGTTTCATCAGCACGAGTAGCAGAAAGATTATCACAAGCAGAGAAATCAGAATCACTCAAATCTGCTTCTTTTACTATACATCCTGCCATATCAGCATCGGTAAAATTGCAATAACTAACTGTTGCATAACTGAAATCAGTACCATTTAATATACTTTCAGAAAAATCACATTCAATTACATTAGCCCTTGTAAAGTCTGCAGCATTCAAATCACTGCCTGTAAAATTACAATTTGAGATATGTGTATCATTAAAGGAAGTACCAGCCAATTCCGTATTGGTAAAATCAATATTTTCCAATGTAATATTAGAAAAATCAAGCTCGGTTAAATCCAATTCTTCAAGGTTCTTTTTATACGAATTATATTCATCAGGATTTTTAATTATCAATTCTACAAGTTCTTCTTTTGAATACATCAACTATCTCCTTTGTCTGACATACATAATACTAACCATAATCCTATTCCACAATTATGCATGTTTATAACATGTAATTTAGAATTTCATTAGGAATAATTTTATTTTCTTATTTATATATTTATTGTCAAGAATTATTTTATTTTTAAGGCAATTTTTAAAAGCAAAATGTTTTTATATATACATATAAGTTGTATTTAATTAGGTTATATAATTTTGAGTTTACCGAGTGTTCAAAAACAAATAAATATACCGTGTGGTAATTTTATAAATAATAATATTCATCCGATAAAACATTATTATAAAGATGCTTTGCTAAGTGATGATTTATTTACACACGAAAAAGCTGCAAAAAAAACTATAAACGAAATAAGACCTACAAAAGTAGGGGATTTATACAATCCAAAACAACTTTTATCAGCATATTCAAATCCTAAATGTATACAAAAAATGATAGATGCAAATCCGAAAATAAATGATATTTTACAAGAAAAAGGAATTGATACCAATATCTGTCAGACCAATATAAGTAACATTTTAAATTCACATATAACAACTACTACATCATTTGCCTTGCAAATTGCAAATCAAATGAACATTAAGCCGCAAGACAAAAAACTTCTTGAACAAGCTTGTGTATTCCATGATTTCGGAAAAGTTTTAATTCCTTCTGAAATTTTGGATAAACCGGGGCATTTAACAGAGGAAGAAAAATCAGTTGTTGATTTACACTCTCAATTAGGATACGAATTATTATCAACAACAGGAATGAATAACAGAGTTTTAAATCTAATTAAAAATCATCATAATCCAATGTCTGAAAATGCAGATGTTCTGGGACAAATATTGTCTGTCGCCGATATATATTCGGCGCTAAGGGAGGACAGAAGTTACAAAAACAGTATGTCAGAGCAAGAAGCATTAAATCTCTTAGACCAAAAAGCAAGGGAAGGTGAAGTAAGTACAGAAGTAGTGAATGCATTAAAAAAGGCATTAACATCTGCTAAAGTGGCATAAAAGAAAGAACCCTTAGTGGGTTCTTTCAAGGATTATGTTTGATAAAAATACTATATAGCTCGTTGAACCTTACCTGCTCTTAAACAGGAAGTACAAACATTTACTCTTTTTATAGTACCGTTATCATTAATTTTTACAGACTGCAAATTTGGAGATTGTCTGTAAACATGATGTTTATGAGAAAATGAAAGTTTTGCTGCTTTCAATGGTTTTTTTCCGCAAACTGCGCATTCTACTGACATTTTATTTTCCTTTCAAATATTTAATAATTCTTTAATATACTTGATGATATACAAAAAAAAACATATAATCAAGCATTTTCTGAATAATATATTACGTAATCTAAACAAAGATTATAATCAAACTGTAAATAGGCAATATTTTATAATAAAATATTATAGGATAGGGATTAATAATGAAAATAGACGGAAAAACAGTTAGAGAAAGGATAGAGGAGAGAGAAAAAGCTTATTTATCTCCGCTTGCAACAAAAAGTTCTGAAACAAAAGGACGCAAAAGATATGAAGAACCTTGTAAATTGCGTACGGAATTTCAAAGAGACAGAGACCGAATACTCCACTCTAAAGCATTCCGAAGATTAAAACACAAAACTCAAGTATTTTTTTCTCCTTATGATGATCATTTCAGAACACGAATGACACACACTCTGGAAGTTTCACAAATAGCAAGAACGCTTGCAAGAGCATTAGAATTAAATGAAGACTTGGCTGAAGCAATTTCTTTAGGTCATGACTTAGGTCACACCCCTTTTGGTCACAGTGGCGAAAGAGTATTAAACGAACTTATGCCTGACGGATACAGGCATAATGAGCAAAGTGTCAGGGTAGTACAATTTATAGAAGACTTGAATTTAACGGAAGAAACGCTTGATGGAATTTTAAACCATTCATATCAATGCTTGCCAAATACATTAGAAGGTCAAGTTGTAAGAATTGCAGATAAAATTGCATATATTAATCACGATATTCAAGATGCAATTCGTGCAGGAATAATAAAAACAGAAGATATCCCCCAAGAAAGTATTAATTATTTTTCAACAACTAACAGAATAAGAATAACAAAACTTGTAAATGATATAGTTGAAACAAGCTATCAACAGAATAAAATATCAATGTCCGAAGAATGTTTTGAACAATTCATAAAGCTAAGAAAATGGATGTTCGAGCATGTCTATAATAACTCACCGGCTAAATTGGCTGAAGATAAAGCTCAAAACGTAATAAGACGTCTGTTTGAATTTTACTGTGAAGAACTAAGTAAAACCTATCCTAATTCAGACAATAACATAATTATGCAAACAGCATGTGATTATGTATCTGGAATGACAGACAGATATGTTCTTATAAAATTTGAGCAGAATTTCTTACCGTCACCATTAAAACAACAAAACAATGATGAATTTTTATATAAATTAGCATTAATGAACGGACTTCAAAAATAAATGGCCGAAACACAAAAAACATACAGCGAAGTAATAGATGAAATACGCAGCAGATTGGATATACTTGATGTTGTGCAATCAAGAGTTGTTTTAAAAAAGAAGGGGGCAAACTATTGGGGGTGCTGCCCATTTCATAATGAAAAGACTCCATCATTTTGTGTAAATCCGCAAAAGGGTATTTTTAAATGTTTCGGTTGCGGAGAAGGCGGAGATGCCATTAGCTTTTTAATGAAAATAAATAACCAAACATTTGGTGATGTCATAAAAGATTTGGCACAACAATTTAATATCGAACTGCCACATACACACAAGGACTCTAAGAAATACACGGAAGAAAAAGAACAAATAAAATCATTATTGGACAAAGCATGTGATTATTTTCACAACAATCTTTATACAATGCCTGAAGCAAAAATAGCGTTAGAATATCTTAATAAAAGGGGTATAACAAAGCAAATAATAGACGAATATAAGCTTGGATATTCTCCCAAAGGATATAATGAGCTCCAAAACAAATTCAAGTCAGAATACACTCCAACAATATTTGAGAAAGCCGGTTTGGTAGTTAAAACGGAAAAGAACGAAGTAATTGACCGTTTTAGACACAGAATAATGATTCCGATAAGCGATGAATCAGGTAACGTTATAGCATTTGGTGCAAGAGCTATTGACGCAAATCAAAACCCTAAGTATCTCAATTCCCCTGATACAATCCTCTATAACAAAAGCAGAATATTATACGGTATAAATATAGCAAAGCAGCAGATTATTCAAGATGACTTTGTTGTAATAATGGAAGGTTATTTTGATGTAATATCAGCTCAAGCCGCAGGTTTAAAAAATGCAGTAGCCTCATGCGGAACGGCATTAACTGTTGACCATGTGCGATTAATAGCGAAATATTCAAAATCAAGGAAAATATATTTATCATTTGATACTGATACAGCAGGTTTAAACGCAACAAAAAGAAGCACAAACGTAATTAAAGAAGCATTTGCAGGACTCGGAAATTTAAAAATATACGATAAAGCCTATTCTTCTTTGAATGATGACCAATATACGTGTGAGATTAGAGTAGTTGCGCCTTTTGACAGCAAAGATCCTGACGAATACATTAGAGAATACGGAATTGAACAATATAAAAAATACATAAAAAAAGCCCCCCTACTCTTAGATTTTGAGTTAGAACAAATATTAAAAGACTTTAAAAGTGACTTTTCTCCAACAGATAAGTTAGCGATGGTAAAAAAAATCATGCCTTTAATCGAGGAAATTCCAAACAATATAGTTCAAAATGAATATATAAAGCTTGTTGCTGAAAGAATAGATATTGACGAAAAAGCTTTAGTTAGGGAAATAAACCGGAGCAATAAATTGCAAAACACTATAAATAAAGATTATACGGGAATTGTAACAAAATCTTCAAATATTAGTGAAAAAGCACAAAAAAATTTATTATCCTTGTTTTTAGCTTGTGGAACGAAAACAGACATAGAATATTTATCAGAAAATATAAAAAATGTTAAATTTATAGATAAAAACTTAATTATTATCTTGGAAGCAATTGACAAATTGTCATGTCAGATAAATAATAATGTGGACCAATTAATACAGTCCCTGTATGTACAATTCGCTGAGGATAATCAATTAAAGGAAATAATAACAGATTTAATATATATAGCCGATAGTTTTAAAGGACTTTCAGAAAAGGATTTTAAAGCTATAGTGCAAGAGAACATATCAAGGCTTCAAAGATATCAAGCTGACTGTGAGAAGAAAGAACTATCATCTAAGTATAAAAAGCTGGATGATGAGGATTCTGAAGCGATTGAAGTTCAAATGCAGTTAAGAGAAAAGATAAAAAACAAACAAAAAATCGGAGATTAACTTTAATGAGCAAAAAGAAACTATCAGATTTATCAGTAGTCGGAATTATGGACGAGGATGAAGAAATGGAAAATGAAACATCAGAATCTTCAGGTATCATTCTTATGACAGAACCTGAATCAATTAGCCGTGACGGTATGGATGTTATCATTAATTCCGAACGTAACAAGATTATTGATACAATGGAAAATGAAGACTTATTTTCTGCCGACATGACAGAAGAAGATGAAGAAGAAGATGTATCATTAACTGATGCACTTCTTACTAAAGGTGTTTCTTTTGATGACCCTGTAAGAATGTACCTAAGAGAAATAGGTCGCATTAAATTATTAACAGCAGAACAAGAAATTGATTTGGCAAAGAAAATTATTCAAGGCGGAAATGCCGGTGTTATAGCTAAAAGGAAGCTTGTTCAAGCAAATTTAAGACTTGTTGTAAGTATTGCTAAAAAATATGTAGGCAGAGGCATGTTATTCTTGGATTTAATTCAAGAAGGAAATCTCGGCTTAATTAGAGCAGCAGAAAAATTCGACCATGAAAGAGGATATAAATTCTCTACTTATGCAACTTGGTGGATTAGACAAGCAATCACAAGAGCAATTGCTGATCAAGCAAGAACTATAAGAATACCTGTTCACATGGTTGAAACAATCAACAAATTAAAGAAAGTTACAAGAAAGTTAGCTCAAGAACTTTCAAGAAAGCCAACCGAAGAAGAATTAGCTGTTGAAATGAACATTTCTGTTCCGAAATTAAGAGAAATAATAAAAGTTGCACAAGAACCTTTATCTCTTGAAACACCTATCGGAAAGGAAGAAGATTCAAGATTAGGTGACTTTATTGAAGACAGAGATGCTGATGCACCTGTTAAAACAGTTGCGCAAGAACTTTTAAGAGAAGACCTTGCTGAAGTTTTAAGCGGTTTATCACCAAGAGAAAGAGATGTTCTTCGTTTAAGATTCGGTATGGATGACGGACGTCAGAGAACTCTTGAAGAAGTAGGACAATTGTTTGGCGTTACAAGAGAACGTATCAGACAAATTGAAGCAAAAGCACTCAGAAAACTAAGACATCCAAACAGAAGCAAACGACTAAAAGAATATATAGAAGTTTAAAAAAGAGGGTTTAAAACCCCTCTTTTTTTTATATTCTTTTACCATTTTTTAAATATAAAGAAGACAGCAAGTATTATAAAAAAGAATCCGACAAGATAATTCCAACGAAATTCCTCTTTTAAATACAAAATAGAAAATACACTAAAAACGATTAAAGTTATAACTTCCTGCATTGTTTTTAATTGAGCAGCAGAAAAATATTCATGTCCAATCCTATTTGCAGGTACTTGAAAACAATATTCGAGAAGTGCAATTGACCAACTAACTAAAATAACAATCCATAATGCGGTACTTTTATATTTTAAATGACCGTACCATGCAAATGTCATGAACACATTTGATATTGTTAATAATATTATCGGTAAAAACTGTCTCAACATAGCAATAATTATAATATAAAAAATTATTTTATTTCAATTAAATATACCCGAGTAGCTAATATTAAAAGCCTTTGTCATTATATAAAATGTTAAAATGACAGAGAACGATAAAGTAATATTTACAATAATAGCACTTGGGCATTTGGGAGATACAATACTGGTTGAACCATTATGCAAAAATATAAAACAGCAATTTCCCAAAAGTAAAATAATTTTTATTACAAACAAATTATTTGAAGAAATAGCTTTGGGATTTGAAAGCGTTGATATGGTATGCGGATATGATAAGAGAAAAAAACACAAAGGTATTTTAGGTTTTTTAAAATTCACAAAAGAATTTCCTTATAAGAATAAAATTGATTATGCTATAATAACACACCCTCACGAAAGAAGTATTTTTACGGCAAAAGCTATAAGGGCTAAAAATATAATTTCATTGCCGATTAAAAATAGTCCGTTAAATTTATTAATAAATAAAAAAAGGAATTACAATCGAAATGAAATAAAAAATACATTTAAAGGTGATTTTAATTCAAAATATCTAAGCGAACTTTGCTATTACGAAAATTTACCTGTATCATACATTAGAAAAGACATAAATTATGAAGAAATAAGAAAAAAATATAATCTTCCTTTACACTATACAGTACTTTCTCCCACTTCTAAAGAGATTATCAAAGACTGGGATTACAATAATATAAAAGAATTCATTATTAATAATAAATATAATACTGTTTTAATCGGTACTGAAAAAGCAAATAAAATTGCTAAAATATTACAAAAAGAAGGAACTAAATTTATAGACTTAACTAATAAAACAACAATTACGGATTTAGGTGCTATAATAAAAATGTCTGATACTTGTATATCAGTAGATACAGGAACATTTCATTTATCTTACGCTCAAAATGTTAAAACAATAGGTTTATTTTTCAACAAAAGAATGGAAAGAGAGTGGGTTCCTAAATCAACAGATATAACAATCCTTGAAGGCAAAAAATATATAAATAATAAGCAGATTGTTTGTGAAAAAAATATAAAAGCACAGGACGTATTAAAAGAATTAGAGAAGTTGGATTATGGAAAAGATAAATGTTTGTTTAACATGCGATGATAATTACGCAACTTATGCAGGTGTCACTATTACATCAATTTTAAAGAATGCAAGACCGGAAGATAAACTTGCGTTTTATATTTTGGACGGCGGAATTACTGAACAACATAAAACAGAAATCAGCTCACTAAAATCTATAAAAGAATGTGAAATAAATTTTGTACAGATAGAGAAATCACTTTTTTCCGATTATCAAAAAGTTCCGACTCACAAACACCTAACAATTGCATCTTTTTACAGATTAAAACTTTCTAGTTTAATACCTGACGTTAAAAGAATAATATATTTTGACTGTGATTTTATAATTTGTAAGGATTTAAACGAACTTAATACGTTGGAGTTAGAAGATAATATAATTGCCGGAGTTCTTGATAATGACAGAAGAAAACTAAAAAAGAACCCTACATATATCAATTCAGGTATGATTGTATTTGATTTAGAAAAAATCAGAAAAGAAAATATAGAGGATAAATTTCTTTCTTGGACAAAAAGTAATATAGAAAATATTCAACTTGGCGATCAAGACATAATAAACGATGTATTAAAAGGCAGAATAAAATTGTTACAACCTGAGTGGAATGTACAATCTAGCAACTTTACAAATCGTTCAGTATATACAAAACACCCAAAAGCTATTCATTTACTGGACAAGCCTTGGAAATACGCAAGTGCAAACTACTACAAACCGGAATATTTCAAGTATTTACAAATGACACCTTGGGCGTTAAACGAACAAGACTATAAACATTGGACTGTAGATAATCAAAGAGATTCTATAATTGCATATCTAAAACGTAGACCTCTTATATTTTTACGCCCAAGATTTTATAAAGCTCTTTACAAAACATATATAGAAAGATAAAATTTATAATTCAATTGAATTAAGTTGGCAGAATGTTTTAAATCCTGCTCTTGCTTTGTATGCTCTGTCGGATAATCTCGGTATTTTTAATTCTTTTGCAGCAACAACAGCTTTATTATACAAATCAAAAGCGGTTTTTATATTCTCTGATGAATATATTCTTTTTGCCTTCATTAATTCTTCTGTGTATGTTGCATATTCAATATATAATTCAACCAGTTGATATTTTAATCCATACTGCTTAGCTATAACAACCGACTCTTCCAAATACATCTTTGCAGCTTCTAAATCTCCATTATGCATATATATTTGAGCAAGAACACGTTTAAAATAAATGATAAAGAAATAATTATTTATTTCATGCTTTTTGGCGATTCCTAATGCTTGAGTTGCTATTTTAAATGCCTTATCTTCTTCTTCAGATTTCATTGATACTTTTACAATCATAGCCCAAGAAAGAAGTGCCCCTATTGCAATTTTTTCTTTTGCGAAATAAGTTATTTCTTCGTTAAATATTTCAAGAGCTTTTGTTGTATTGCCTTCATCATCAAGAACATTACCCAATATGAGTTTTACAATGTTTTTTATAAAGTGTTCGTTTATATTATTTGTAAAGGCAGCAAGCTCAAACAAATCGATTTTTAAATTATTACTCTGCCCTAATAAAACTCTGTTTATAATATTTATTAAATTCCACTCGGCAAGAAGATTTGTTTCCATTTTCCTTTCTTTATATTCCAAAGAAATATGATTCAAAATATCATTAGAATTATTTATATCACCGGTTATAGTTTTAGAAAATGCATCAATTATTCCTGTCTGAACATGATAATAATCGGCATTATTTTTATATTTATCAAGAAAACTTCTTATTTCTGCAACTACTTCACTTATTTTTCTGTTACCTTGTATACCATAAGCCTTTGCCAGAACTATTTTTGTTAATAACCAGGCATTAATAATTAAATTTTTATATTGCAAATCATTTTTTTGATTTTCAATATTTCTTTCTAAAACTGGAATAATTTCTTCATTTGCAAGCTCTATAATTTGTTCACTATTACCAATATACAATAAAGCTCTTAATTTTCTTGTTTTGATTAAGGCTATATCAGTAGGAGTAATATTTGAGGAATCTTCAATTTGTTTTAAAATGGCATCAACAGCCTCTGTAACACCATAATAATTGCCGCTTAAATAGCAACTTTTTACAAAATATCCGGAAATATCAATTATTTTTCTTATATTAGAATCTTTTATTTCGGCATCTAAAACATTTGCTAGATACGTTACTGATTCTTTTGGTGATTTTTCACATAACAACTTACCAATTTCTTCATATATTTCAGCTTTTATTTCATCTGCATCTTCATTTTCTTGTTCTTCAAGTATTTTTAAACACTGTTTCTGAGCAATTACATACAAATTTGTATCTCCAAGTTTAGCAGAAAGACTTGCAGTATTTTGCCAAATTAAGAAAGACTCTCCTGATGATAAAGCTTCTGTGCAAGAAATTAACTTTTGCAAATTACTTGAAAGAATAAGTTGTTTTAATGTTTGATATATTTTTTCGGAATTTTCTTTGTACAATAAATCATTCTTTGCTTCTTGATATACAAGTTTCCACAATGTTAAATTTTTAAATTCGCATGTATGCTCATCAACTCGAACGATATACATTTCCTGAATTAAATATTCTATAGCTGCAGATAAATCAACCCCCATGGAACGGTATAATACCTTTGGTGCAAAACGATATCCCATAATAGCCGACATAAATAATATGTTCTTAACTGCCGGCGTAATAGTATTTAATCTCAATTTAATCAAGTCTTCTAACGATGTTGGAGATATTTCAGGCTCACAATCAGGATTAATTAGAATTTTGTTATTCTCAACTGCTATATATCCAATATCTATCAACATAGCTATTTCTTGTTCTAATCTTAGGGCATTACCTTCTGATTTAAGAATAAGTCTGTCCAAATAATCACTATCCAGAACATCTTCAATATTCAACTTCAAACTGTGATTAATAGTTGATATCATTTCATCTTTTGTTAATTTTTTTATCAGAATTGTTTCAAAGATTTCTTCATTTTGTCCTGTTATATCAAAATAACTTTGTATAGACTTATTTTCCTGATAAGCAACTAATAATTTAAGCCTGTTATTAAAAAATCCTTTATTTAAAATGTGCATTAAAAAGTCATAAGAAGCACCATCTAATAACTCAAAATTATCAATAATAATAACCAAATTATTATTAGTTAAAAAGGATTTTATTGCTTTTTCAAGAACAGCGAACATTTTATTTTTATTTTCTAATATATTCGCAAACTCATCTCGTTGCGAAGGATAAAACATGTTCAAAAACAATCCCAATTCTGTTTGGTTTAGAAATGAAAACTGTCTTGAAAACTCACTTTTTTTAAATTCTTTATAGAAAGAGTCAACATTATTTGTATAAGGAGGAAACTTCATCATACGCAAAAATGCATCTTGAAAGAACCCAAAACTTGTTATTTGTACCAGTGGAGTGCAACTTCCAAACAAAGGAACGAAACCTTTATCAAATAATTCTTTACTTACCTGATTTAATATAGCTGACTTGCCGCTGCCTTCCGGTCCGTTTATAGCAATAATGTGCTTTTTTAAAGAATTATTTATAAGATTTACAGCTTTTTCGACAGCCTCCTGTTGAATTGGAGCAGCATATTCTTCATATTCTTCTTCATTTTGCAAATCTTCAACTACGTCAAGTTCTTGTTCTTGAATATTTTCTTTTTCAACTATATCGTCAGTTTGTATATTTACAGGTTCATCTATTTCCGTAATTGATATGTCTTCTTGAGATTCAAATATATCATCAATAGACGGCTCATCATCAGTTATTTGAGGCATTAAAATATTATTTTGAGGTTCAACTTGTTCTATTCCTATATAAGGATTAGAGTTTTCATCAACGATGTTATCAGCAGAATTGTCTATTGCCTCAATAGTATTAGTTTCTGATAAAATAGAATTTTCTTCTGTTTTTTCTACAATATTATTTGATTTTGCAGAAGCTGAATCAGGTATATTAAATATTTGTTCTTCCAGAGCATTATCATTAGATACTGCATCTTCAACAAAAGGCATACCTTCATCATCAGGTTTAATTTGTATTTCAGGCTGTTTCTTTTGAACAGGCTCATGTTCTATTATATTTTTTGAAGAGTAAGAAGATTGTTCTGCACTAAAAGCATTAACAACTTCAACTTCATTATTAATTTTAATTTTTGATTTTGTATCTTTAGGTGATTTATTTGCAGAGTCTAATAAAGAATGACATTTTCTGCATTCTTTAGAAAGATAAATATTCGTACTTCCGCAAACAGGACATTGAATCAGAAAATCAAATCCGCAATTTTTACAAAACTTTGTACCAAATGGATTTACGGTATTACATTCAGGACAACGTATATTAACCTTAATACCGCAGATACTGCATCTGTTTGCATTATCAGATAATTCTGCACCACACTTGGGACATATCATAATTGAACCTAACTCTTACCGCTATCCAAAAAATTACTTATTAATTTAGAAAGCTGCATCAATCTCTTACTGACTTCAGATTGTGATAAATTCAAAGATGAAGCAATATCTGTCTGTTTATACCCTTTTACATATCTTAAATTAAAGATATCAAGAAATAACTGTGAAGGCACTTCTTTATGTATTATACAAACTGCATCTGCTATTCGTTGAATGACATCTTTCGTAATCAAAACATCTTCAGCATTAGATTTTGGATCAGGAAAATCTAATACAAAAGACGGTCCCAAAGGTTCAGCTTTTAATTCAACAGAAGGGCTAAATTCCGGTACTGGAATTTCTTTTGTCGGAACAAAGCCTTCATTAGTTCTTCTTATTCTTCCTGAATTTTTTAATACACTCAGAATAGAAGTATGCACAACTTTAGCAACATAACTTTCGATTTTTTGAACATTAGATGTTGAATTAAAAATCATATAAGATTTTTGAAATGCTTCACTACAAAAATCTTCAAATAAATCTTCATTGCCTTTGTAGTTTTTATTTGATTTAACAAACTTTTCTATTAATGTTCTTTGTTCTTCAAGTAAAAGCACTTATTATCTTCTCTACCTATTATACACATGAAATATAATAACATAAATTAGATTTTTATTACCACTTTTAGGTAATACATATCTGATTTCAAAGCGCTATCATTGAGTATTTGGCTTTTTTCGCCTTCAAAGCTTTCATTAATACTTTGTAACACAATGTTATCAATTTCCTCTGAACCACTTGAATTTGAGATAATAACTTTTTGTAAATTACCGTTATTATCAACCGCAAATTTAGCACCAACAGAGTCATTTTGAGGTGTATCAGTAGCATTCATTAAGTTATTTCTTAAATTTTGCTTTAATGTATTGTCTAAATTTTGTAAATAATTTTTGAAAGCTCTATCTGTAAACAACTCCGGAGTACAAAACCAATTCAATTCTCTTAAAGAAACACCGCTCCTATTTTGAGCAAAACTATTAACGATAGCACGGTTTATATTACCATCACTTTGTTGTTTTTCTTCAGGTTGAATTAAATCTTCTTCAGTAAGTTCACCTTCATGATTTTGTTCTTCTTCAGGTCGTTCGTTATTTTCAGGATTTTCTTCAAAAAATTCGTTTACATCACCATTATTTTCTTCTTGGTGTTGTTCTTCATTATTTTGCTCTTCGGGATTTTCTTCCTGAGGTTCTTCAAACATATCTTGTGACTGATTTTCAGGACTTTCTTGCTGAACATTGTCATTTTGTTCATTGGCATGGTTATTTTTAAACCACATGAAACCGCCAATTCCACCGGCAATACCCAATAATAACAATAATGAAATTAGTATTACTACAATCTTTGATGATGATTTTGTACTTCCATCGTTTTCTTCACTTGTTAAATATTCATCATCATCATCTGTATATTCTTCTGATTCATCATCAGAGTTTTCAAATTCTCCATCTTCCTCATTTGGTTGATAATCTTCAAACTCACTATCTTCATCATAACTAACTTCCGCATTATCAGATGGTTGATGTTCTTCTGTATCATCTGCAACCAAATTATTAACGGTAGTTTCATCATCTTGCAAAATATCCCCATCAAGAAATTCTTTCTGGGGAATTTCATCTGCTTGGACATGTTCTTCTTGTTCCGGTACATCGGATTCAATTTCTTCATTTGATTGTTCTATACCAGAAATCGTATCCTCAACGATATCACCAATTTCGGAGATATCGCCAACATTATCTTTCTTTGTATCATCTATATTACTGTTATCTGCAGTAAATGAAGGTGACGGAATGTCATCAATTTCAATTTCTTCGCCTGTAGAGTCTATTACATCATAATTATCAGCATCAACAGAATATTCTTCTTCAGGTTCTATAGATGTTATATATGAATATATCGGTTCTCCAGTTTCATCATAATCTACAATGACTTTTTGAACCGTTGTATCAATACTTGTAGGAGTAGCTTCCGGTTCATTAGGAATAGCAGAATAATCAGTAATGGTATCGTCTTCGTCAGAATCTATAAATTCCAATTCGGAATTTTCTTCCAAAGTAACTAAATCCCCCTCTTCACTTTCGGTAATAATATCATCAACTTCTGAAGTTACTAAATCATCAGAAGTAATTATTTCAAGGTCATCCGACTGACTATCAAGAATATTTGTATCATCCAAAATATCACTACTTACAAATGACTGTTGAGGTAAAGGCGTTACTACAGGCTTATCATCTGATTTTGTATCTTCAACCAATATATCGTCATCACCAAACAATTCATCTAAAATGTCAGAAACTGTTTCTTCCTGAGACTCTTCCGGATATGGAATAGTTTCACTTTCATCATCTTGTTCAACAATTTTATTTACATTATCATCAATATGCTCGGTTGAAGGTATTTCTTCTTTAATTTCTTCAATTATATTATCCGATTCATTATTTTCTATATCTTGAACTTTTTCTGAAGACGTGTCCAAAATAGGTTCAGAAGAAGCAACATTGTTTTCTATCTTGTCAATTGGATTAATATGTTCACTACTATCAATGTTTTCAACAATCTTAGACGATAAATCAGAAATTTGCGAAATAGAATTAACCGTTTCAATATCTTCAACAATTTCAGAAGATTGTTCTTTAATTGGTTCTGTTGAAGATAATTCATCAGACAAATCATCAAATAAATCATCTAAATTATCAGATGCAGCCTGACTTACATTATCACTATTATTATCATTTTCTTCAGTATTACCTATATATACAGTTTCTTCTTTACCTTCATACTGTTTATCATCGACTTTTTGGGCACCTATTATATTTAATGTTTCATCATTTAGCAATTCAGGATATGATGATGCATTACAACAAACCATTTCAAAACCTGTAAAGCAACAAAATTCCGTTCTACACTCACTACATTCAAAAAGATGTTTTAAAAACATTATTTTGGTTTGCTGACCGATATCACCATCCATGAAACGAAGATAATTTTCTCTAAATAATGCATGGTCAGCTTCACTATGGTTTTGAACTTTTGCTGATTTAACTTTATCTAAAAATTCTTCATAACTTATAAGATTACTTAATCTAATTGCTTGATAATTATAGTCAAAAGGCTCTGTCTGACAATTTTTAACGTCTGCAATACCAAGTAATTCAGCAGATTTAAGTTCGGCATCAACTTTCACAACAACATAAAAGTCAGGAACAATTTCAAATTCAGCATGTACTTTTGGTATAAGAACAGCATTTCCGCCTGTAACAACCCTTACATCCAAATGCCAGTTGTTAATATAAAAATCAGTAATTTCATACTGTTCATTAACCTTTGGATTTCTAAACAATGTCATGGACTTTTGAATATTAAAAGGAGTTTTTTCAACTAAATTTAAAAAAGCATATAATGCAGTAATACTTGCATAAGCTCTTTTCCTTTGATATTCATCAACGATTAAAGAAGAATATATTTTTGCATAATTATATGCTTGTTCATCTATATTTAATTTAATTACTACATTATTTGTCATTTCTTTATCTCCAAAACTCTCCCTATTTATATAGACTACAAACATAAAAAAAATATTCCAAAAATTAAAAAAATTTTTAATTGAAAAATATGATATAATCAAATTGTCGATTTTGTGTAAAAGGATAAATATGTAAACTTTTATTAAAATTCGTTTTAAAAAGAACAATTTTATAGGTTTACAGGGTTTTAAAATTTGCAAGTATAAGGAGGTAATTATGAATATAAGTCCGGTAAGTTTTGGATCATCAGCAACATTTAGTCAAATAGTAAATAAACCACAAGCATATCAAAGAAAAGATACACCAGTGGCAGCATCTAGTTTACAAAGTACACCTAAGAAAAAACCTTCATTCATCAAAACAGTATTAAAGTTTGGTGTAGCTGCAGCAGCTATTGCAGGCGCATTAGCATTAGGTGCTAAGCATGGCATATTTACATCAGATAAAATTAAAAATGAAACATTGAAAAAAGGTTTAGGATATCTGCAAACCGCAGGCGAAAAAGTCAGTGAATTTGCAGGACCACACATTCAAAAAGGTAAAGATTTCATTGCAAATCTTGGCAAAAAAGCAACAGATACAGCCTCAAATATAGCAGATGATGCAGGAGAGATGATAGAAAGACTTCCTGATTCTATTCAATAAATATATTATAAATTTATATAATTACCTCAATCGGAACCACAACAGGTTCCGTTTTTGTAACAAAATATAGAAATAATAGCATTTTTACAATATTTATATTAGAATATATGTAAAGATTAGTTTACATAACAATAAATAATAACAAATTTTTTATTTAGAATTTTTAAATTAAACAGATATAAATACTTAGGAGTATAAAAATGAAAGTTAATTCAGTTAATTCAACAAATGTTAATCCGGTAAAAACGATTACAAAAGCTATTATAGGTGCTGGTGCAGCTGCTATTGCATTGGCTGCTGCTCATAAAACAGATTCTTTTACTAAAGTAGCTGGAAAATTAGGTGATAAAAGTGAAGCTGTAAAACCTGTATTAAACAAACTTGATGAAGCAGGAAAAATTATTTTAGATAAAGCAACAGGCTTAGCTTCAACAGTAAAAGCAAAAGCAACAGAATTAGGCGTTGATAAAAAAGCAGCAGAAGTTGCAGATAATGCAAAAAAAGCAGGTAAAGGCGTTATTGCAAAAGTTCAAGATGGATTTGCTGCTGTTACAGAAAAAATACAACATCCTGAAAAATTCAGTCCTTCAAAGGTTTCAGCAGATGAACTTCAAAAATTAGCAGATGAAATGGGCGATGCTGCAACAAAATTCTAATAAAAAAATACAATAAAAAAATAGGAACTAAACGTAGTTCCTATTTTTTTGTTTTTATAAAAATATTTAATACTTTTTAAAAGAACCCAGAACTTTTATAAAATCAGCAATAACAGTCAATTCTTCAAAAGCAAGTCGAAAATTATAATCATCCATGACACCGTCAAGCTCCATGAAAAAAATATATTCACCGAGTTTTTTTCTCGAAGGACGAGAATCAATACATGTTATATTAATATTATGATTTGATAATACTTTTAAAACATCACATAATGCACCTGAATAGTTCTTTGTTGAAACCATAATTGCAGTTTTACCATCTTTCAACTCTGTAAATTTAGTTCTGCTTAATATATAGAAACGTGTTTCATTTCCTTGTTCATCATTTATGTCATGTGCAACTATATTTAAACCGAATAGAACAGAACATGATTCATTTGCAATTGCTGCAGCATTAGTTTCTTCCATTGAAACCTTTTGTGCAGCATAACTTGTAGATGATACTTCTTTTAACTCTGCATCTGGAAAATTTTCATATAAGAATTTACTACATTGAGCCAAAGCCTGAGGATGAGAATATATTTTTTTGATTTCGGACTTTTTACAATTTGATAAAAGCATGTGTTTTATAGGGAGAGTAATTTCGCCTTGAACTTGAATAGTATTATCATTAAATCTCAAAAAATTATCTATAGTTTCTCTTACAATACCTTCAATAGAGTTTTCCATTGGCAAAACACATATTGATGAATAATCCTTTTCTAAAGAAATAAGTGCTTCTTTTATACTTCTTTTAGGTATTTTATTTTTAACACTGATTGATTCTTTTTCAAGAAACTTTATCATTGCATTATATGTATTAGAACCATCTGGTCCAAGATAATATATGTTTTCAAATAATAATTCGGACATTTGCTAAACCTTTAATTCTTATATAAAATATTTTACATAAAACATTAAAAAAGGGCAGAATATGACAGGTATTAAATTTGGAACTGACGGTTGGAGAGCAATTTTAGATAAAGATTTCACTTATGAAAATGTCGATAAAGTAATATCAGGAATTGCAACATATATATTTAATGATTCTAAATATGAAAGAAAAATTCTTATAGGATATGATCCAAGAAATAAAGCGGATGAATTTGCATCATATATTGCAAAAAAATTAGCCGGATACGGTTTTAATATTGAAATTAGCAAAAATATTGTTGCAACACCGGTTCTTGCCTATTCTGCATTAAATGAAAAAGCTTATGCAATAATGCTAACAGCATCACATAACCCGCCTGAATATCTGGGAATTAAATTTATACCATATTACGGAGGGCCTGCCGAAGATTATATGGTTGAAAAAATTGTAAATAATTTAGATAAAGATTTTAGCCCCGTAAGAACAAATGGAACAATAGAAGAAACATCTTTTGAAGAGAACTATATTAAACACATATATAAATTAATTGATATAAAAAGAATACACTCATCTGGTATAGAAATAAACTACGATGGACACCACGGTGCAGCAGCAAAATTATTTAAAAGAATTCTTGATGAAAATAAAATAAAAAATATCTGCCAAAATATGAAAAGAGATATTAATTTTGGCGGTTCTATGCCTGATCCTAAAGAAAAATATTTGCCTGAATTAAAAAAATTATGCACTGAAAACGGAAACATTGGATTAAGTAATGATGGTGATGGTGACAGGTTTGGAGTTTTTGATGAAAACGGCATCTTCATAAGTGCAAATGATATTATTTCAATGTTATTAAAGCACCTGCTAATAAACAAAAAGCTAACAGGGGAAATAGCAAAGACAGTAGGAGCAAGTGCCATGTTGGATTTATATGCTAAAAAATATAATATAGAAGTTATAGAAACACCTGTTGGATTCAAATGGCTGGGTGCTGCAATGAGGAAAGAAAATGTTATTATAGCCGGTGAAGAATCTGGCGGACTAAGTATAAAAGGACATATTCCCGAAAAAGACGGTATTATTGCGAACCTGTTAATAATGGAAATGATTGCATATACGGGGAAAAAATTATTTGAAATACACGAGGAATTTCTTAAAGAATTAAACAGAAAATTTATAAATGAAAGAGTTGACATAAAGCTGGATTCAAAAGAAGAACAAGACAAAATAATTGATAAATTCAAGACTTATAATAAAATTGGCAACTATAATATAGTAAAAACAAATTCTATAGACGGATATAAAATGTATCTTGATGAAGGAAGCACTATTTTAATAAGAAAGAGCGGAACAGAACCTTTATTAAGAATCTATTTTGAAACAGACTCGGATAAAAAAATATCAGAACTAAAAACTATTATTCAACATCTTGTATAGACTAAATATCTTGAATCATGTCAGAAAATTCAGGCAAATTTTCTTGTACATTTTCTGTCTCTTCTTCAGAATCTTCAATAAGCTCTTGTATTTCTTCATTATTTTGGATAGAACCGTCATCATAAGGAGAAATCCATTCAAAATAATTAATTGAATTTATAGCTTTTATATCGCCTAAAATATTAACTTTAAATGTATTGGAAGGTGTATTAGCATTATATAACTCAGGAATTTTGTCCGTTATGTTTTTGGGAACATCCGTTAACATAACATCTTTTTTGGCAGACTGACCGCTAAATAATTCTGCAAGAGAAATATTGCCTGCTGTACCGACTTTTTTAGTAATATCGTCAGATACACGTCCATATATATCAATATTGGATTGATTAGTTAAAATATTATGTCGTCCGATTATGTATAAACTTGTTTTTGTACCTGTTGTTTGTATACCATCCGTTATTATATAACCGTTTTGAAACAATATATTCCCTTTTGCTGTTTTATATTGTTCTGTTTTATCATGTGTAAGTGCCTCTGCTATTCTGTTTATTGTGGCATTTAACAAACCATGATACATTAGATTCTTTGCAGATAAATAATATTCAAATTTACCGAGTGTTCCCATTCCGCCATTTTGAGCATTAAACTTCATAGTACCGTTTAATGATTTGATAACGGAATTATAATTACCAGTCAACATTGATACTCTCACATTAAAATCAGCTTTACCAATTAAATTGTCATCAAATTTACACAAATCATACAAAGAATTTTTTATATCAACACCTTTTCCTGACATATCAAGATTTAAAAAACCTGAATGTAAATCATAATCAGCTTTACCTTCAATAAATCCTCCATAAGAACCGGCTGTTATATTAGAAAGTTTTATTACATTTTTTTCGACTTTAAAATCACTGCTTATATCACGTGCTTTCATATCTAAAATATTAAAGTCGTTGATTGTTGCAACCCCATGTTTTATATTTAAAACTGACTTGGCAAATAATTCCCTATTATTATATAAAAAGGAAAATAACGAATTTAAATCCAATTTAATTGAATTTATCTGCATATTATTTACAGTAATATTATTTGGTGATAGTTCGGGTTGAACATCAGCTATAATATTAAAAAATGAATCATTTACCTGAACATTCGGAGCAAGTACCCTTATATTATCTTCATTAAAGCTTATATCGGCATTTTTAACAGCGGTTAGATATTTTTTTATATTATATTGTTTTACCAGCATACTGCCGGTTATTTTCGGTTTATTTAATGATTTGTTGATTATTATATCTGACGTTAAAGAAATATCCTCACCTCCCAATAAATTCATTTTTGCGCTAATTGGATTGGGAATTTGTATTTTTAAATTTTTAAATTCAGGTTCTTTTGCCAATTTAACTTCACCATTAGCAAATATAATTTTATTTTTTAAAGTGTCTGTAGAACTGTCATATAATGTTATATCCTTTACTGTAACAATATCTTTATTTACGTCACAATCAATATTTATAACAGAAGGTTTATCAAGAATTTCTTTAATTACTGCATAAGAGAGATAATTATTTTTATCAGCTTTTATTTGAGATTTTATATTATGACTGTTTTTTGATGAAACTAATTTCCCTGTAATTTTAACTTTTCCAACTGCTTTATAAGGTAAACTAATATATTGTTTTAAAACAGATGCAATATCAGAAGCCTTAAAATCAGAATTAAAATCAATATTATAGATAGGATTTGTCGAATAATCCTTTATATTCCCTTTTATTGAAAGAGAAGAAGAAAGAATATTTAATACATTTTCCGGAATATTAATAAATTTGTCATCAAATGAAAATGAAAATTTATCTGAAGACACACTATACTTACCAATTTCGGTCTTTAATTTTTCAAATATTATATCACCTGAATATTTTTTATCGTTTGTTTTTAAATTAATATTTAGTACCTTTGCTGTTAACGGAGTTTTGGTATTTTTATCCTCAAAAAAGGCATCATTTATATTAATGTCAGAAACAGTTTCTATAGTTTTACCCAAATTTCCTTTTATCTCGGAATTAAATTTTACCTTTCCGTTCTTTATATCAAAAGGAATTTTTGAGGGATTAAAGAAAGCAACAACTATTGTACGCAAATCTAAATTATCTGAATATGCTTTAATATCAGCATTTAGCTCTTGATTAACTTCACCTTCAATACAAACAGGCGTATTATTAACAGATGCTTTTGCTTGTTCTATTTTAATCATATTGTTATTAAAATTAACAGTTGCATTTATATCCTTTATTGGATAGGGCAATTCCTTATGATTAATCATTGCATCTTTCAATAATGCGGTTCCTGACGATTTCAATTTTTTAAAATCAGATGTTAAACTAAAATCAGCATTTAAAATACCGGTTAAATTAATGTCATTTAATGGATTTTGAATATTTAATATTTTTGATACGGAAGAAACTATCTTATATAAATTTTCTAAATTTATATTTTTAGCATTTGTATTTAATTCTATATATCGTTTTTTACCAAATCCAAACATGCCTTTAACTTTAGCAATATCTGTTTTGGAGGTGTGAAGAACGGCATTTACAAAGGCTTCGTTTCCTTTAAACAATATATCGGCACTATTTTCGGAGCTTACAACATTACTGAGTTTTAAAGATAAATTATCAACTTTTAAATTTCCGTTTATATTATTGTCTTTATCTATTCTAAGACTTCCTTTTATTTCGCCTTTTACGTTAGAATCCATTATAGTTTTAAACGGCGAAAACGTAAATTGATGTTCTTGTGCGATTAAAGACGGGAATAATTCCATATCATATTTAATATATTCTGTTTTATTTTCATATATAGAACCTTTTACTATTATATGTGCTTTATCATTTAGTTGGATATCTTTTAAAAGCAATTCATCACCTTCAAGATAAAAGGTTTTACTTATAGTTTCATCTTTAAACTTTATTTTATAGTTCTTGAATGAAGTATCATTTGCAATACTGTTAAAATTAAATCCTTTTGTATTTATTACTTTATTTTGAACAGAATATTTTTCAAGCGAAGTTGAAAAATCTTTGTATAATGTAATATTAATAATCGGACGAGAAAATTTAGCATCCTTTATAATAATTTGTTTAAACAAAAGAGGTAATAATTTAACTTTTAACTCGGCATCTTTTATTTGAATAAAAACTTCATCATTAGGATACAATATTGCCGTATGGTACAAATGTATATTTAAAAACGGATTTATATTTTTTTCAAAATAAATATTTTCACTTGAAACTTTATAACCTGTTTCATTTTTTATTGCTTCAAAAACATTCTCTTTATATTTATTCAAATCCACAAACTCAGGTAATAACGTTAATGCACCAAAATATAATGCAGTTAATGAAACGGCACTTAAAGTAGTACAAAGAAGTATTTTTTTATATATATCCATTATTTTTTACTTGTTTATAGCAGCACTGCCACCGACTATTTCGGTTAGTTCCTGAGTTATCATTGCCTGTCTTGCTTTATTATAATCCAATGTTAATTTTTGAATCATTTCTTCTGCATTATTACAAGCAGCAGACATAGCAGTCATTCTTGATGCTAACTCACTTGCTATTGATTCTAACATAGCTTGAAAAATTATGCTTGATATAAAAAGAGGAACTAATTCCGATAAAACATTTGATATACTCGGTTCAACTTCCATATCTGTAAATTCTTCTTTTGTATATTCAAAATCTATTTCATCAAGAGGTAATATATCCCATCTTTCAACTGAATAAGACATCATATTTTTAAAACGAGTAGTTATGATTTCCATAGAATCTATATCCCCGTTAACAAAAGAACGTGCCATATCAGCAGCAACAAGTCTTGCTTGTGAAGATGTCGGATTTTCAGAAAAATTCAAATATTGCTGCGTTATTTTAAAACCATTCGCATCAGCTATTCTTTTTAAAGAATTATATCCCTTTTGTCCTATTATAAACAATTCACAGCCAATACCCTTTTCTTTATAATCTTGAATTGTCTTTAAAGTATATCTGACAAGATTTGCGTTAAAAGCACCTGAAAGCCCTTTATTTGAAGTAATAATAAGCATTCCTACATTTTTTATCGGACGTTCTTTTAATAATACCGGATAATTATTTAAAGGTTCTTTAAAATTAGCCGTTTTAGCTTCAATTTCACTTACTGAATGTAATAACCTATAGAAAACTTTCTCAAGTTCATAAGTAAATGGTCTTGATGCTTTTACTTTATTCTCGTATTTCTTTACCTTCGCAGAAGCAACCATTTTCATTGCTCTGGTTATTTTCTGCGTGCTTATAATTGAATTTATTCTTGTTTTTATCTTTTTTAAATTTGCCATTTGAAATAACCAATCTTATTTAAAGAAATTTAATTTATATGCATTTAATCTTTCTGATAAAGCTGTCTTATCATCATCAGATAATTTTTCACCATTATTTAAACGTTCTGCCAATTCTTTCATATTAGCATCAAAGAAATCAAACCAACCTTGTTTAAAATCTTTTATTTTTGAATTATCAATATCATCTAATAATCCTTCGTTAGCTGCAAAAAGAATAGAAATTTGCTCTGCAACACTTAAAGGAGCATATTGAGGTTGTTTTAATACTTCTGTTAATTTTTGACCTCTTGTTAACTGGTCTTTTGTTGCTTTATCCAAATCACTTGCGAATTGAGCAAATGCTTCTAATTCTCTAAATTGAGCCAAATCAAGTCTTAATTTACCTGCAACCTGTTTAATACCTTTTGTTTGTGCAGCACCACCAACACGAGATACAGATATACCTGCATTGATGGCAGGTCTAACACCCGAATTAAACAAATTTGATTCCAAGAAAATCTGACCGTCCGTAATTGAAATTACATTTGTAGGGATATATGCAGATACATCACCTGCCTGTGTTTCTATAATAGGTAATGCCGTTATACTTCCACCTCCAAGTTCATCATTTAATTTACAAGCTCTTTCGAGAAGTCTTGAATGTAAATAGAATACATCACCAGGATATGCTTCACGACCTGAAGGACGTTTTAACAACAAGCTCATAGCCCTGTATGCCTGAGCATGTTTTGATAAATCATCATATATTATCAAACAATGTTTGCCTTGTTCCATAAATTCTTCAGCAATAGCACAACCGGAGAAAGGTGCAATATATTGCATTGGAGCAGACTCATTTGCAGGAGCGGAAACAATAATTGTATATTCCATAGCACCATAATTTTCAAGAGTTTTTGCAAGTTGCGCAACGGTTGAAGTTTTCTGACCGATAGCAACATAAATACAAATAACATCTTTACCTTTTTGGTTAATTATTGTATCAATTGCAATAGCAGTTTTACCGGTCTGTCTGTCACCGATAATTAATTCCCTCTGCCCTCTGCCGATTGGCGTTAAGGCATCAATTGCGGTTAGTCCTGTTTGCAGAGGCTCATGGACAGATTTTCTCTCAATAATCCCCGGTGCAATACGTTCAATTGGGCGGGTTTTATCGGTATGAATTTCACCTTTACCGTCTATTGCAACACCTGTCGGGTCAATAATCCTGCCTATTAAGCTATCTCCCACAGGAATTGAAGCGATTTTACCCGTAGCTTTTACATTCATACCTTCTTTAATTTTTGTATATTCACCTAAAATAACGGCCCCGACGTTATCTTCTTCTAAGTTAAGAGCTATACCCAAAGTTCCGCTGCCGTCATCAAACTCGATTAATTCAGATGACATAACATTTCTAAGCCCGTATATACGGCAAATACCGTCAGATATTTCAACAACGGTTCCCGTATTATTAATTTGGGTTTTAACGTCATAGTTTTCTATTTTTTCTCTAATAATTGAACTGATTTCGTCAGGTCTGATTGCTACCATTATTTTATCCTCTTATTTAATTAATTCTTTTTTTAGTTCTTCAAGTTTGTGCAAAAATGAAGTATCCAATACATCATCTTCAATTTTATATATAAGCCCTGCAATAATTGAATTGTCAACTTTATAACTAATATCAATTTCTTTGTTTAATTTTTCTTTTAATTTATTTTGTATTTCTTCTTTTGTATTATCTTCAAGCTCAATTGCGCCTGTAACCTGCACTTTAACAATATTATTTATTTTATTGAGCATTTCATTAAAAGTATCAATTATTTGAAAAATTAAATTGAAACGATTTTTTTCAACAAGAAGTTTCAAAAAATTTCTTGTAGTTTCTTTTGTATCACGTTCAAAAACAGATGAAATAATCTGTTCTTTATCATAAGCAGACACAACAGGGTTAGTCATTGCGGAATTTAGGTCAGGAGAATTTTTTAAAATTTCTTTGACATTATTCAAATCTTCCCTGATTTCTGCTTGCGTATTGTCACTTTCAAGCATAATTTCAATCAATGATTTTGCATATCTTTTTGCTATAGATAAACTGTTTTTATTGTTCATTGTTCAGCCTGTTTATTTCTTCGATACTTTCTTTAATAAATTTTTGATGATAATCCGGATGATTATTCAATAAATTAATTACATGACGACGTGCAACTTCAATTGAAGCCAGAACTGTCTTCTTAGAAAGAGTTGAAACAATTTCTCTTTCTTTAGCGGTAATTGTTCTATCCGCACTTCTTTTAATCGCTTCTATTTGTTTTTCACTGTCTTGAGCTATTTTTTCTTCAAGATTAGAGATATTTTCTTGCGCTTTATCTTCAATTTCAATTATTTCAGATTGAACATTCTTTGTTTTCTCATTTGCTTCTTTTAATTCTTGAATTGAATTTTCATTAGCAAGCCGGGAATTGTCTATTAATTCCTTAAC
>JAFUEV010000030.1 GCA_017470245.1 bacterium
CAATTTCAGCCTTTCAGATATATTCGCAAGGTTAATGCACAGAGAGAGCTTGAATTAGCATTGAATGCATCAATGAAGGTTTTATCTAAAAAGATTGAAAAGAGTGTTGTTTTAAATATCAATAATGATACCTACGCCATAGATATAAATGATATAATGTATTTTGAAACCGAAAAGCGGCGTTGTAACATATACCTGAATAACGAAAACTCATTAAATGTCAGAATCACTATTAAAGAGTTGCTTTCTAAAATAGACAGTTCCGATTTTGTTATGATTCACAGCGGAGCAGTTGTTAATGTGAAGTATGTAAAACATATTTCTAACTATGATGTACATCTTGAAAACGGTAAACACCTTATAGTAAGCCGCGGTCGCGCAGATAATCTGAGAATTACTCTTGCAGATTATTGGAGGCGGAGAATATGATATACTTTTACTGGAGTGCTGAATATATCGTTACATTTATTGAAATTCTAATGAGTTTTGTATTTTGTAATGCATTTTTTAAAAGTAAAGACATTTATGGTAAGCATTTTGCGTTGTTGTTATCAGCTGTAATCGCAATACTATCTCTTGGATTAGGCAATATTAAACTTTTCTCAGCATTTAATACAGTTTTTGTTTTTTTTATTTTGGTAGTTACTCACAAGCATTTTTTTCATGTTAAGCTTTTAAAAGCTTTTGGAGTAGAACTATCATATTATGCAGTTTTATTTGTTTGTGATCTTATCACATCTGCGCTTGTTGCGGTTATTACACACTCGACAATATCAAATCTTTTTAATGAGTTTTCCAATGGAAGAGTTTTAGGATCATTAAGCTCAAAACTTATTCTTGTTGTTATATGTATCGTTTTTAACAAGTTATCATATAAAGACAGAAGCAATAATAAAAAATCAACTGCTATTATTTCAGCAGTATCAATAATCATTCTTCTAACGTGTACAGCATTATATTTTGAGCAATCAAAGTCGCAATCGGATGATATAAACTTGATGATTACAATTTTTTTTATTGTAATACTGATTTTGGTAATAACTTTGTATGCTTGCGTTATATATTTTTTCACTGCGCAGGAAAACAAAAGAGAATATGAACTTGCAGATCAGCAAAAAAACCTTCTTTCACGTTCTCTTAAAGAGCAGGAGCACACTTTTACTTTATGGAGAAAAAATATTCATGATTATAAAAATACGATTCTTGCTCTTGATTCAATGATAGAAAAACATCAATATGATGAGCTTGCGATGTATGTTGCGGAACAAAAAGATGTTTTCACACACAAAGCTGAATATATACATACAGGAAATAATACGGTTGATACCGTTATAAACACCAAATATGCTGTTGCCAAGGATAAAGGGATAAGCTACACTGTCAATGCTGTTATGCCGGAAAGCTGTAGAGTGTCAGATATTCACCTTGCAACTATATTGGGAAATTTGATTGATAATGCGTTGGAAGCAAGTGAAAAGGAAAATGATCCCTATATTGATATTAAGATTATAACAGAAAAAAGCTTCCTGCTTATTAGTGTAATTAATAATTGTACTAATTCAAATCCTATAGATAAGACATCAAAATCTGATAAAGATAAACATGGAATAGGACTAAAGAGCGTAAAAACAACTGTCGAAGAATATGACGGAACATTCAGTCTGACCTTTGAAGATGATCAGGCTGAGGCCTCTATAATGATACAAATTTGATAATACAAGAATCAAGCCGCCGTTTTTCAGGCGGCTTTTTTATGGCTAAAAGGTGTGAATAAATTGTTAAGCGACTTACATATTATGGAAATTTCGACCAAACATGCAAATGACACTGCAAATTACGCAAATTTTTACATAAGCAAGGAAAAATATGCTACCATATATTCAAGG
>JAFUEV010000031.1 GCA_017470245.1 bacterium
GATTAGTGTTAAATAAAAACAATGTCATCATTATATTTGATATTTATTTTTCTCAAATACAAGAATATTAACAAGTGAAAACACCATAACAACAATTAATAATACAACCGCAAGAGCGGAAGCATAGCCAAGGTCAAGATTTTCAAAAGCTCTTTCGTAAATATAATATACAATTGTTTTGCTTGAATTAAGCGGGCCGCCCTTTGTCATTACATAAATTTCCGCAAAAACTTTCATCGCAGAAATTGCACTTATTGTCGTAACAAGAGCTATCGTAGGCATTATGTGCGGAACAGTTACAGTTAAATGTTTTCTCAAAAATCCTGCACCATCAATATCACATGCTTCATAAAGTTCATTTGGTACGCTCATTAATGCGGCTAAATAAATCATCATGTAATATCCTATACCTTTCCAAATTGTAACAAGGATTACGGAAATAAGTGCAAAACGGGTATCAGTAAGCCAACCAACAGAATTTAATCCCAAAAGTTCCATGCCATAATTCATTATTCCGTTTTGAGCATATAGCCACTTAAAAGCAATTGCAGCAACAACAATAGAAACTATTACCGGCAAATATATTAAAATTTTATACAATGTTAAAAATCTAAGCTTTTGATTAATCAATATAGCAATAAAAAGCGGTACCACAGCAAGAATAGGTACTGCAATAAATAAGTACAAAAATGTATTAAACATAACCTTATAAAATACAGAGGAGTGAAAAAGCTCAATATAATTATTTAAGCCGATATGAACCGGAGAATATATATCTTTACCATAATCTAAAAAGCTAAAATAAATTGTTTGAAAAAAAGGTATAAAAAAGAACACCAACAATACAATTGTTGCAGGAAGCAAAAATAAATAAGGTGCATATTTCTTATAATACCTAAACATATATCCTGATTATATTATTATTATTTTATTAAAGCAACAAGTTTACAAATAAAAAGCGGTCATAACGACCGCTTTTCTTATATTTTTGTTATTGCTATTTTGAACTTGAGTAGTTTTGGTGCATTCTTTGTAATTTAAGTTGTAAATCAATTTCAGCTTGAGAATATTTCTTTTCTTTGCCGTTTGTACCTTGAGTATCAACTTCTTTACCTGTTGTTGCTGCTTCTGCTTCTTCAGAGTAAGTAACTTCTCCGCCGCCGCCCATGATGGACATGTTCTTAACCTGGTCAACAGCACCTGTAATGTTTTGGTAACCTGTTACTGCAGAACCGGCTGCGTTTAGATAATTTAATCCCCAAGCAAAGGCTGTACCCGTCTTTTTAGTTGCTGTCATATTTGAACCATCAGCATTTTTAACATTATGTAATTCGCCATCTTTACCTTGGTATTTAATTTCAGTTACTATATCATCACCTTTTTTATGAATAATATTACCTTTTCCATCTGTTACGTCTTCTTGATATTTTTCGTTTTGTAGTGATGTCTTATCACTTAAACCTGACAAGCTTGTTATGCCTCCAACCATACCGGCTGCATTGCCTGCTGTACTTAAACCATTTGTAATAGCACC
>JAFUEV010000032.1 GCA_017470245.1 bacterium
AACCGTAAAGATATTCATTATTCACAACTCAAGCATTGCCCCCTCTCCCCTGCCCCCTCTCCAACAGGGCGAGGGGAAAAGAAGGCAGGATTTACTCTGGCAGAAACTCTCATAACTATCGGCATAATTGGAGTTGTCGCGGCATTGACTATTCCAAGCTTAATCCAAGAAAACCAAAAACGAGCAACTGTTACTAAATTACAGAAAGGAATTTCTGTAATAAATCAGGCTTATAAATTATCGTTTGACGAACAGGGTGAACCTGTAAGTACATTAGCTATGGGTGCGGAGGAATATTTCAAACAATATTGGCAGCTATATATTAAGATGCTTCAATACTGTGATACCTATGAAAAATGTGGCTACAACAGTATTGCCCCTTTCAATTATGCTAATAATACGGAAGCTACTTTAAAATTTCTTTTAGAGAATTCAAGAACTGTATTCTATACATTTGATGGTTTGTTGTATATCGTATTCGTTTATGTAAAACGTAATGATTCTGGAGAAATCCTTTTGGATAATCGAATAATTATTGATATCAATGGAGGGGAGCTTCCAAATAAATTCGGAAATGATGTGTTTATGCTGGAACGAATAGAAGATGGCGGCGGAGTCCGTCCATATGGTTATGCTTTAACTGATACTGAAATCAATGAAGATTGTTCAAAGACAGGAAAGGGACAATACTGTGCAGAAAAAATTCGCCGTGCGGGTTGGAGAATCGAAAAAGATTACCCTTGGTAAACTTACCCCTTTGCAATGGAGATTGTTAACTTTTTATTGATAAGTCTTTACCCTCTCCCGTCGGTGTAAACCTCGCAAAGCTCGTTAACACCGAACTCCCTGCGACTCGCTAACGCTCCCTGCACGCAGTCTCACTCAAAATTTTTGAAGATTCTGAATCAAGTTCAGAATGACAAAAATTTTGGTTCGGCTAGTGTCTCCCAATGGGAGAGGGTTGGGGTGAGGGGCAATCAATACTTTGTTAACAATTCCCTTGCAATGTCGGTTCTGTATTTTATTGTATCAAATTTAATTTCTGACAAATCATCATACAAGTTTGTTTTAGCACGGGTTAAAGTAGACGCAGTTCTTGTCAGAACAAAATTTTCACCCTTTCGGGTTAAAATTTTATTGTCATTTGTGTTTTTAATTCTATAAAAATCCAAGTTTGAGAAATCTTCAATATTTTCAAGTCCTTCGATTATTTTCCCGTATGCACGTGACCAAACGACTGCTGATATGGAATTTTTATCATTTGTAGATATTTTTTCACATTCGTCTGCGAAAAATCCTTCAATACAAGCCATAAATATTTCAATTAAATCATCTTCTATCAAATTCAGCACGGCAGAACTGTCAAAATCTTGAAAAAACGGTTTAAATTCGTTAACAAAGAATTTATCTTCCCCTGTTATTGTACAATCAACCCCAAGTATTCCTATATATGGTGTTGAGCGTTTTTCTAAAGCAGAAATAGTGTTTTGAACAATGTTCCCAATTCTTGTATATACGGTTTCGGAAATTCTGTAATTAGGTACATAGCACCCTAAACCGTTTGTATAAATTCCCCCATCTCCATCTTGAGTAAATTTATAATTTCTTACGGAAGTAATCGGGATTGCGCTATAACCATCTGTAATGTAGTAAATTGTAAAACTTTCTCCTAATGAAAATTCTTCAATTAAAACTCCTGTCTCCCCTTTAGAAAAAAGATTATCCAAAAATTCAAGTGCTAAAGTCATTGTCGGACAGACAAGTCTATCATCAAGATTATTATATTCACTGCATTTAATTGTAACAGGAAAACTCGCAGTGTTTAACCATTCCTGTGCCATTTGCATTTTGTCAAAAATTCCGAATTTTGAGGTTTGTGCATGAATTCTATATAGAAATTTTTTACCGTTGGCCTTATTTAATGCAATATTACAAGCTTGTTTTGCCGGTCCGAAAATATTTTGTCCGTTTGTTTGGAAAAATGATGTAATATCTGCTTTTAATGCATTTTCAGAAATGGGAATCGTAATTGAAATATTATTTTCCAATACAAATTTCAAAAGTCCGGTTAAATCATCTTCTCTAATATCAATATTTTTATATAATTCGGAAGTTGTATTATTTCCCGGAGCAATAAAAATTTCTCCGGCTATAGGACTTTTTGACAATTTTTTTGCAAGTGATTGTGCTGAAGCACTGTTTCCGATTATCAATATATTTTTCTTATCTTTTCCCATAAATTGATTATACTACACAAAACAGATGATTTTATTAAGTTATTTTAAGATTTTTTATAAAATTGTGTTATAATTATGACAAAAGTATAAATTTTATTAAAAAAATACCAAGTAGAAAGGTATGAAGGTAATATGGCAGGTTTAGTAAATTTTTTATCAGACGTATTTAATGCTCCGCAAAGGGTGAACGTATCGGCACCTGTAGTTACAAATCCAACCCATAACAATCCGTATGGTAATAATCCGTTTGTTAACTACAACGGCAACAGATATAACCAGTATTATGCCCAAAATAAACCTGTTAAAGGCGGATACTTTGCAGGTTACTATAATGGTAAACAAAATATTGTCGGCAGACGTCTTTTTGTTGAAGTTTAGTGTTTAAAAATTTATTATTTTTTCTTTTTGAAATTTACTGTAGCAATTTGCATTGAGCAATTCTCCAAAACATTTCGTTGTTTCTGTATTTTTTGTATTGCAGGTCTCAAATGCTTTTTCTACTGTTTTGTAATTATGAAGAATTGAGTCTGATTCAGAATAGCACATAAATATGTCTTTTCCAAACGTATTTGGTTTAACCTCGGAACCATTAGTGTCTATTAGATATTTTTGCCAATATTTAGTTTTATTTGTTAAAAATATTCCGTTTTTTAGTTCGTATCCTAGTATAAAATCATTCTCATCTGTGAAATTTACGCAGATTGATTCTGTATTTATTATACTATGGCTATTTTCCGAGATTCTAATTGGTTGTTGAAAATACCCTGATATTAATTCTTCACAGTTCTCCACTGTGAAAATTTTTTGTGTTTTTCGAATTTTTTCCGGTTTGTTATAGTTTATTATCAAGCTGAGTATTAGTGCTATAATACAAAGAATGCCGATTAGTTTTTGAGTTTTGTTATTTAATTCCATATCACACCTATGAAAATATTCTACACCTTAAACGTGTAAAAATCAAATTTTAATTATTTAGTGTTGTTTATTCCTTTAGCCAAGTGGCTATAATTAGGAGTATAATATGGATTTGAAACAGGTTTTAGGCAATAATATAAAACATTACAGACAGCTTAAGGGTTATTCGCAAGAAGAATTTTCAGAATTAATTGATATCTCTCAACAAACATTAAGTCGTATTGAATGCGGTAAGAATTTTCTTACATCTGAGACATTAGAAAAAATTCCAAATGTATTAGGTATAAATTTGTATGAATTATTTATGAACGGGCAAAATTATACTTGCGATAACATAATGGAAGATATTGAAAAGCATCTTGCGGTATTAAAAACTAATCCTAAAAAATTATCATTTATCCACAAAATTATCAGAGAAACCGCTGATTTATAACTAATCAATTTCCACCAGATTATTTTTGCCTGCAAAATATGCTGTTACTATTCTGTTTTTGAGATTTAATTTTCTTAAAATAGCGGTGACGTGTGCTTTAGATGTGTGTGAACTAATATATAATTTTTCTGCTATTTCTTTATTATTAAGTCCCATACAAAGATATTTCAGAACTTCTTTTTCTCTGTTTGTCAGCATAATATTTCCTTTCGTAAACTATTCTCTATTAATATTATAAAATGTATAAATGTTTTTATGATTAAAAATATCTCCATTAAAATATTTATAAAAAAGATGTACTTGCAAGAAAAAATTTTCGTGATAGTATGATTAAGTGAGGTTAAGCCCTGGTAGCTCAGCTGGATAGAGCAACCGCCTTCTAATCAGTGGGTCAGGGGCACCGAAAATAACAAAAATTTGACAATTAAATAAACAACCTTATGCGTCCGTAGCTCAGCTGGATAGAGCAATTGCCTTCTAAGCAATGGGTCGCGCGTTCGAATCGCGCCGGGCGTATTTTTTGTGCCTAAAATTGCAAAAGTTGCAAAAAAGTTACATTTTTATTTTGAATCACAATTAAATTGCAATCCCTTTTGTGTGGCGAGTTTTAAGGCTTATGAAATCTTTTTTATATGTATTTATATTCGTTGATGTAAAATTGTGCGATTATGGACGTCCGAGCAGCTTCATTTCAAGTCATTAGTTTTTATGAATTTATATTTTTTGTAGTTTTGCTTTTAATATCCCGTCTTAGCCCTTATCAATTTACTAAACATAACGAGAGCAGCAGAAAATGATGTGGAAAGTTTAAAATAAAAAAGTCTGCTTGAATCAGCAGACATTTAAAATAAATGGTCATTTAGTTTAATTATTAAGTCCCAAATCTCACGATTTTTTCTTGTGTTTCAACTGTTGTATTTACTATGCTGTTCAATAGATTAACACACTTGTCATTAACTTCGGGCAATAAATGTGTGTATAAATCCATTGTCATTGTTATAGAGGCGTGTCCTAATTGACTTTGAACATATTTCATCGGGGCACCGTTTGCAAGAAGCAGGCTTGCGTATGTGTGTCTCAGGTCATGGAATCTTATTTCTTCAATACCTGCACGATTTAAAGCAGGTTTAAATCTTCTTTTTATCATATTATGCGCGTCTTGATGTAAGCCTTCATTGTTAGGGAAAACTAAATCTAATTCACTATGAGGACAAGCTAAACGCCATTCTTTAAGGACTTTTGCTAATTCGTTTGACATATCAACATAGCGTATTTTATTTGTCTTTGGTGTCCCCACGCGACCATGAGTATAATTTTTATCAATTTTGATTTTACCCTTTACCCAATTTATTGAACTCCAAGTTAAGCCTAAAAGTTCGCCCTGTCTCATTCCTGTAAATAAAGCGGTAAATAATAACGGGTAAAAATCAGGATATACTTGCTTTGTCTTTGATAATAATGCTTGTACTTCTTCTGTTGATAATGCCCTAATTTTATCGTTCTTAGTTTCTTTGAGCGCTTTAATACGGGCAAGCGGATTTTTATTTACAACGTCATTATCTATCATAAAGCTGTAAATCTCGCTTATGAGTTTAGTGTACTTGTTTACGGTAGAGTTAATCCTGCCTGTTTCAAGTTTTTGTTTAATAAATTCTTTAATCAATATAGGGGTAATTTCATTAAGTTTCATATCACCAAAGAATGGGTTAAGGTGATTTTTTAAATAGCTTTCGTACCCTTCTTTTGTTGAGGGTTTGCAATTAACTTCAACATGAAGGCGCATAAAAGTTTCAGCAGCTTCTCTGAATGTGATTTTATTATTGACTGCAACACCTTGCCTTAATTCTTCTGTCAATTTAGTGTAAGCCTGTTCTGCTTCTGCTTTGGTCTTAAAACCTTTTTTTATTTGTCTTTTGCCTTTGATGTCTTTGTAATCAAATTCCCATTTGTTTGTTGTTTTATTTTTTCTAAATGCCATTTTTGTTTGCTCCTAATTTTAATTTAACGTGTTTTTTGTGTTTCGCGAGCCCTTTTGCAAACTTTTGCAAACGTGAATTTTTAAAAGAAAACTGTCGGCACTACGGTTAAATAGCACCGACAGTATTGAATTAAATGGGCAGTTTAATTTCAGAACAAGTATTATTTTTTACAAATTCATTTAAGTCATCTTGAGAAAATAACACTCTTGAGCCTATTTTGACGTGTTTAATCTTCTTTTGATGTACCCACCTGTAAAGCGTGCTTGTAGAAATATGCAAGTAACTAGCCGCTTCTTGAACATTTAAGAGAGCATTATTCATTTTTACCCCCTTTATCATCAAGAGAAGTTTTTGTCATATTTTTAGCTTTTTCCATACCATTATCAAAAATACTGTCATTAGTTGGCGGCAGCTCAAAATCTTTGTCCATAAGCTCGATTTTATAAGACTTCTGGTTTGCACGTTCCTTATAAATCGTTATCTTGACATCATTTGAAATATTACCTTTAATATTGGCAATTCTGCGTGTAAGCGATTTTACACTTTTATATTTTGCTCTAAATTCAGGTATATCAAAGTTATCTTCATTTGAAATTTGAAGAAGGTTTTTGTGTAACTCAAATCCGGACATTTTTTGTGGCTTGATTTGTTTTTTAGCAAATATTTTAAGTGCATAAACAAGACTATCTTCTTCAACCGCAAAAGCCTTTTGAGCTTCGCATACTTTTTCTAATATGGTTTCAAATTCTTCTTTTTTGCCCATTGAATCAAATATACGCAAACCAAAGGTTGCAAAATCAGCACTTCTAAGAATGGTCTTATAAGTACGTTCCTTGGTTGTTTCAAGGGCTTTCAAAACCTTTTGAAGTTCATACATGATATAGGACATTATTTCATCTCTATGGTCTAAAATACCCTTTATCAATTCTTCTTCGGGCAAAAACTCTGATATTCTCTTAAAGGGAATGCCTATGAGCCTGTCTGCCACATCATCACGCGTAAATTGAGGTGTTCTTGAAGTTAATGCAAGATAAGTCTTTGTAGGCAGCTTAATTTCTTCATTATCTGTGAATAGCTTACGTTTACCTATGTTTTGTCCTGTTGCACAAGACGCAAGTTTATCATTGAGCCAAGATTTGCCCGTATCAACATTATCAAAAACAATAAAGTGGTTGTTTGTAACAAGTGTATCAAAGTCCTCAGGCTTACTCGGTAAAGGTGTGACATTATATTTTGACCCATATAAGATTATTCCTATGCGTCTTAATGTTGAAGTTTTGCCGCTTCCTTTTTCACCTGTTGCAACAAGTAAACCCTTTGTAGGCATATCAAAGAAAGTACTAAGAGTCCAAATCCTTGTAAGCGTTTTGTATTCTGCTTCTGTTAAATTTCCTGAATCTGTGTCAATATTCATTGAATCCATAACATATTTTTCAAAATAATCCACTGAATCATCAGGCTTAACCAATTTAAACGGCTCATAATCAGGTCTATAATTAAACATAATGCCTTCGTCGCCATTTTCTAATTCTTCAATATCTTCAGTTGTAATTTTATAAACTTTAGTATCGTTGTTAGAAATATAGACTGCGTTTTTATCTTTGGCATAGTAGCAGAAATTGTGCGTTTCTATCGGGGCGCCATGGTCAAATGCAAAAGTTGATAAATCATTGACAGTATAGTTATAATACTCTCTTGAAGGATTTACACCCATTCGATTTAATAACCTTTTGAGCCATTCATCAGTTGCGATTATAGGTATTATTTTTTTATCATCATCAAGGAAGATGTATTGATAATTGACGTCCTTAAAGAATTTCCCGCGCTGCAGAATTTCTTTTTCTATCTGTAATGAAACAAGCTGCTGCCTATCAAGCTGTGTCATTTTAGTATTATTCATAATATTTCTGATTTCTGCTTCAATACCGCGAAATTCTCTATGGTAGTGTTTCATACTCTTTAGTAAGTCCCAAACAGCCTCATTGCACTGTTTTTCATCTTTAAAAGTATTTATAAATTCGTCAATATCTTTTATGCCTTCCGGTGTTGTTAAGCCAAAGACTGTGCGAATCTCTTTTGCTTTATCTAAAACAGTTTTGCCTGCTTCGTCATTATCGTGAAGTATGCAAACTCTTTCTGCAGGTATTTTCATAGCAGTTTCTAAATCACCATTAGCACCACCTAAAGCGCAAACATCAATAGGTTTGTTCATTCTGTGCAGTTGAGCCACCAGAGAGAGTTGGTCAAACTCTCCCTCAACAACAATAAGGCCTTTGCGCATTTTTTTATAGCTTTTAACTTTTGACAATTCATCATCTGAAAATACACCTTGATTAAAAACACCGGATTTATTTTGTACCTTTAGTATTTGAAAGGTCTTTGTATCTATGTATGGTTTCCTTGTTTTAATTTGAGTAATTAGTCCATTTTCATCACGGTAGAAGAATATAAGTCTATCCCAATTATCACGAAGGAATTTCTGCAATTTTTCAATAAAATCTTCAAGATTTTCTAATTTTGTTTGCAATTTTTCTTTTTTCCCGACATCTGTTTCTTCTTCAATTTTTTTGTTAAGGTCTGCAATTAAATCTTCATTTACTTTATTAACATCATAATTTGCAGGAATAACACCGACATCAGAACGCCTTAAAATATTCTCCGGTATTTTTCTTGTTTCGTTTGCATAAACAAATGCTTGACATGGTTTTCCGTCCTGTTTGTTTTCAAATAATGATTTGTGGGTTGCTTCAAAAAATCTATCCGCTACAATTGAGGTATAATCTACACCATGATTTATTACATTAAGATTAAGATGTAAACCACAACTAAAGCATTTTGCCTTTTCTAAATTGTCTCCATATCTGTGCATGTGTTTCTTTCCACACCCTACACATTCTTGAGCACCTTTTCTTTCTTCAAGTCCTTTGCCATACTTGGCTTTTGCTGCATCTCCTAAGTTCTTAAACATTGTTGTTTCCTCCTTCTGATTTGTTTAATGTATCTTGAAATTTTGCGTCTAAATAACTGGTATAACTAATTCCTGGCAAGTAATATTTCACCATAGCTTCTTCAAGTTCAATGGCATGGCTATCCACATAATTGCTGTTTACTCTGGAGCAGCAAGAAATTTCATGGGTTTCAGGATTAAAAATTAATGTTCCAAATTCCAAATCTAAATTCTTAACAATCTCAAAATCCTTTTTGCAAAGGACTTTTCTTAACTTTTCTAATGCCTCTTGTCTGCAATACGTACAATTTAAAAATACCTTTCCGTTGTGCGTATCTACTCTTGGTTTTTGGTCTAAAAAATCAACCAAATTTTCTGTTGTCATAACATCTTTAAATTTTTCCATGTTGACATCTCCTATTTTTTCTATTACACTGTTATCAAATTAAAATGAAGCCAGATAGACTTGTTTTATATTTGATATTTACAGTATCGTATATAAAGAATTTACAAAAAAGGCTTATAATATGAGGTCAGATAAAATAAAGAAAGGAGAGTTTGTGAAATGTTAGTATTATTAAAAGAAATGAGGTAAAATTATGGAAACAAAACAGAGTAACAAGAATCTTAATGTACTGAAGGCACCATTTGAAGAATGGTATTTAGGAAAGTACACAAATGCGTTGAATGAATTAAAGCAAGATGACACACCAAAAGAACTCTTAAATGCTCAAGGATTAAAGCAAAAGGATTTTTACAAAAAGTACATTCAACCGTTTGCAGAATTGGATGAAAAATCTTTAGAAATGGCATTAAAGGCTCTTTGTGTAAATCTTAGAGATACAACAACGCAGGATTATTCTTATGCAGTATGTAAACAGCCAAGAATCGGGCGTCAATTAAATGCACTTCAATGGTTATTGCCGCAAATTGTGGATTTAAAGTTATTTGAATTGCCGGACAATGTTAAGGTTTATTATAAAAAACCTATTAAACAATGTTTATATTGCGGTAAACCTGATTTTTACATCAGAAAAAACAAACAAATTGCTTTTACAGAAAAAGTGCACTTATGTCACCATGATAATTGCGATATGGTACAAACAAATCTGGGCGACCACGATATAAATTGCCACTATAAAATATGGAAACAAAAAAAGAAAAATTTAAACCAAACTATTATAAGAAATTCAAAATTTTATAATGGTGATAAATGGCATGATGTAAATGTTGATAATAAACTAATTAGAACATTTTTAGATTTTTGTGATAAGCAATATGAAGAAAATTTAAACATTGAATATACTATTCAATATTGGGCTGAAATGCCGGGCTATCCTGAATCAAGACAATTTATGAAAGCTCTGCATTATAGCGAATTATTATAAAATAAACTTTTACGAAACAAATTAACCTAATTAACCATACTAACCGGTGATTTTGGTTAGTATGGTTAATTTAAAATTAAAAAGTTATTTATATAAAATTTATTATCATGCCTGCAATACACCAACCACAAGCAAAAACTTTTTAAAATATGCTACAAATAAATCGGTCTTTTTGTTTACACCCTTGTATATTTTCAAAAATGAAGGGCGCCGATACTAAAAGGGGGAAAGGTTTTAATAGTATATCTAGTAGCTTGGCTTATATTCTTTGACGAAATTTCCTTGCTTATCAATATAAAACCATTTTCCGTCTTTTTCTACTCGTGCTAATCCGTCTTTAAAACCATAAGCAAAATCATATATCGGCGGAATTACTTCTTCAAAATTCTTATTTATAAAACCATATTTCCAATTTACCCTGAAACTTGCCATTCCTTCATGAAAAGAATCAAAATCACATAGGGGTTCAACTTCTTCCGGTACAACAAATTTTCTACTATATACTATTTCACCTTTTTTATTCATGTAAGCTGAAATTCTTGTTTTATATGTATCATCTGTATATTTATATACTTCAACCAATCCTTCACTAAAGCTATGACAAACGGCGTCTGTTGTATTTTTCCAACCTGTTTTTTCAAAATAATCACTATCTAATACTGTTTTTCCATTTCTGTCTTTGTATGAACAATATATTGCGTCCCCGTTTTGTATTGCAACTAATCCACTTGAATAGTCATAAAAATACGAGCCCCCGTCATAAATTGGTATAACAAATTTTCCGCGCTTATTTATATATCCAACATAATCATACACCTGTATATAATCTTCTTTTTCTTCTTCTGTTTCATGTACTACGTACGCACGCCCTTCATTAAAATCACCAACTTTGCTAAATTGTGGCTGCACAATAAATTTTCCTCTTTTATTTATAAATCCCCACTTTCCATACAAAAATACAGCCGCTAATCCCTCATGAAAATCTTTTATATCATCAAATTGAGTATCAATAACAATTTTACCTTTATCATTTATAAATCCGTATTTTCCATTATGTTCAATGGATTTTAAATTTTCAGCTTTGGCACACAATGAAAAGCCTGCATAAGTTGCGACAATAACACATATAATTGTTGATACTAAAATAAATTTTTTCATAAAACCTCTTAATTTTTTATATTATATTTTGATAGAAATTCAAAAGTAAAAAATGTAGCTTCATGGTCTATATTAGGCATAACTTGTGGTTTACGTACCATTGGGGCTTCATCCGGACATAATGTCCAAACACATCTATTCAAAACGCTTTCTATAAATTCTGTCTCATCGGCAAGTGTATAATTTCTTTCTTTTGCAAAAGCAAAAATATCATCTACAAGCTGTCCCATATATGGTGTAATAAGGTTATAACATACCCTTGCATGTTTTAAATATTGATTACCAAAATTTATAAAAGTCCCGCGTTTATTTATTGCAACACTTGCAGTACCTACTATAGAAGCAAATATTTTAAAAATAAACATTGCCGCAAATATTATTAAAAGTATTAAAAATTTAATCATAAAAAATAACTCCTTATTTTGAGTGCCTTTTTCTCATATATTCGTCAAACTCAGGTTTAAATACCAATTGCGGTTGATATTTCCACGCTACATAAGTCATAACATCATTTAATAAATCAGTATAGATAATATTAACAATTTTCATAAGTTCTTTGATTCCGTTTTGACTTCCCTTCTGGGTTAAATCATCATAAAACATGCAAATTGTAAGATAAAGAGCTTCATTCCTATCTTTTCCTTCTTCTTCAACTATATGTTTTGCATTTAATGCAATATGTTCTATAAAGTCAAAATCATCTTCTTTATAGTTCTCTATAATTGGGAATATATTCTGATATTCATTTTTTATAATATCGTGTAATACACGTAAAGCTGCAATTTTATTTATACCGGGTTGATTCCCTATTAACATCATCAAAGAACATATTGCAAAATAAATTGATTCATTTTTTGTTACACCTTCTTTTTGTCTTATATCTTTAGCACATTCTTCAATTTTTTGTACATTTATTAAATCTTTCAACGCATTATCAACTATATAATTATTTGTATATCTTGAATCTGCACCGTTGACAATCATTGCTATAAAAAGAATTAAAACTATTAAAAGTATTATAATTATTGTCATTAGTCCTCCTGCACAACAATAAGTTACTATAATTCAGAAGAATTTCCAAACTTATACAATGGTGTTTCATTTACATACGTTGGTCTTGAATAACTATCTTCATAGCTATCATATCTTCTTGTTGGTTGGTAAGAATTTTGCTGCTCTAATTGAGTTTGAATATTATGCAGCTTTTCAATTTGACTTGCTCTCTGGTTATATTCCATAGTCCTGTTGAATTCTTCTCTTTGTTCTCTCAACATTCTGTCTGTAAAATCTTCCGCAAAGACCACGCTACAACTTGTAATCATTAGTAACAAAATAAATAATTTTTTCATTTGTAGACATCTCCTAGTTTTAGTTTGTTTATCCTTACATACTAACCATTTTGAGAATTAAACGCACGGTCAGTTTATTTATATATGTGTATATTAACACGAAAATATAAGAATGAGTAAAAAGGATTTACAAAAGTTTGGTAAGCGTTTGAAGGTTTTGAGGTTAGACCATAATCTAACACAACTTGAACTTGCAGAAATTCTTGATATGTCCCCTAATTTTATTGGTATGATTGAGCGCGGTGAAAGAAATACAACAGTTGAAAATGTGTTTAAAATTGCACGTGCTTTAAATGTTAAACCTTCTAATCTATTTGAAGAACTTTAATTGCTTTATTTAGTTTTTTGTTTAATGTTCTAAAATATATGTAATAATCGTCATGGCTTTTGTTTAGCTGCAAATCATCATCAATAATATTAGAATCACTTGCGAGGGCGCCGTACTTAATAAACACCTGCAAGTCGTATAAAATCATTCTTGCATTTATGATACTATTTTTGAGCCGGTTTGTTTCGTTATTTTCGCACATAAAAATTACACCTTTCACGTTTATACGTTTATAACAAGCTGTTTTTATGAACTTATTTTACGGCGTCTCGATTATTTTGTGTACCTTGTTAATTTTTGCAAGCAGTAAATCTTAGCAAATATCTATTTTATGTTTATGATAAAATCAGCATTGAGAAAGAAATATGATTAAAAACATTTTTATTACAGCATTAATAATACTATCTTGTCTTTCATCAAACTGTTTTGCTATTACAGAATACAAAAAAGTTGATTTGAATGATGCAATAGATATTGCACAAAAGAAAAATTTAGACATTAAGGCAATAAGACTTAATACCAAAATAGCAAAAAACGAAATTAAACAGGCAAATAGGCTTCAAAATCCGGAAATAAATACCTTTTGGAACTTTGGTAAATCGGGGCAAGGTAACCCTCAGCAAATAGGCATGACACAAACTATTGAATTGGGCAAGAGGGGTGTACGTAAAAAACTTGCAAAAGCTAATCTTGAACTTGTTAAAGAAGATGTTAATTTTCAAGAATTTAATTTAAGAATGGACGTAAGAGAAGCATATGTTAAACTTGTAGGAGCTAAATCAATTTTAAAAACTTACGAGGAACAGCAAAAATTATTAGAAAATTTACTTGAAATCTCAAAGAAAAAAGCTGCAGCCGGTGCTATTGCTGAAATGGATGTTATTCAAGCACAAATCGCACTTAACCAAATGATAACGGAAGTTAATAAAGCAAGAGTGAATGTAAAAACCGCAAGAATAGACTTTAATCAAGTAATAAATACTATTGACGGCACATATGACAGTAAAGACGAAGAATTACCAACAAAGGGTGATTTTGTTGATTTAAACATTCCTAAAATAACTGCAAAACTTCCAACTTATGAATATATAGAAGAAAACTCGCTAAAAAACAGATTTGATATAAAGGTAGCAAAAAACAAAATCGAATCCGCAAAGAAGAATTTAGCAGTTGTTGTTCATCAAAGAATACCCGATTTGGAGCTCGAAGGGGGATACGGTTTTCAAACAAAAGGAATGTCGGATAATGGAACATATAAATCAGGCGGTTACGCAGGAGTAAATTTAGTTAATTTGCCTGTTTTTTACACATACAGACCTGAAATTCAAAATGCAAAATTTCAAGTTGAACAAGCCGAAACAAATTATGAATCAACAGTAAATAAAGCAAGAAAAAGTTTAGAAAATGCTTATGAAAAATTTGTAACTTCACAAATGAACTTAAATTATTACAATAACAAACTCATAAAAGATTCTAATGAACTTATAAAACTTTCAAAAAGAAGTTATGAGGCAGGAAAATCAAACTTAACAGCATTAATAGTAATGGAACAGCAATATCGCGAAATTGTGTCAGGTTATGTTAATGCCCTATCAGATTACTATATTGATTGGGTTGAATTTTTAAGAGAAATAAACAAAGAGGATTTTGATATTGATGAGAAAACTCTTTAATGAACTGATTAAATTTTCAATCAAAGGCAGATATTTTATTCTAACTATTGCTGTAATTCTTTTATCATTAGGTATTATTTGTCTTAAAAATCTTGATATTGAAGCATATCCCGATTTTACTCCGCCTATTGTTCAAGTGATAACACAAATGCCCGGTAAAAGTGCTGAAGATATTGAACGGCTTGCAACAATCCCTCTTGAAAAAGAGTTAAACGGTATAAACCACGAAAAAATGCTTTATTCATCTTCATTATTTGGTTTATCTGTAATAAAAGTTGTTTTCGATAAAGATTTACCTTCATCTTTGATAAGAGCACAAGTTTTAGAGAGAATTTATCAAGCAGATTTACCTGATGAAGTTAAGCCCCAATTAGGGCCGGATGCTTCGCCTATTGGTGAAATATACAGATATACACTTGAATCTGATTATTATAATTCAATGACATTAAAAGCTCTTGAAGATTGGGTAATGGAAAAAGCCTTTAAACAAGTTAAAGGAATAATAGATGTAAACAGTTTTGGCGGAAGTGTAAAAACATATAATATAATTCTTAACCACGAAAAATTAAGATTTTATAATCTTGATGTTGGTGAAATATATGATGCAATAAAAGAATCAAATTCAACCGCAGGCGGTAATTATATTTCTAATAATTCTCAAGCATACATTATTAGAGGCATGGGACTTTTTGAAGATATAAAAAGTCTTGAAGATACTGTTATAACATCACAAAAAGGTATTCCAATCAGAGTAAAAGATGTTGCTAAAGTTACAATAGAGCCTGCCATTCGTATAGGGCAAGTGGGTAAAAATGAAAATGATGATGTAGTTGAAGGTATCGTTTTAATGAGAAAAGGCGAAAATCCTTCTCAAACTATTAGAAATCTTCAAAAATCAATGGCAGAAGTTAAATCACAGCTTCCAAAAGGGGTTAATTTAATTCCTTTTTACCAAAGAATCGACCTTATAAATAATACAATGCACACCATTGCACACAATGTATATTTGGGTATTTTCTTTGTTTTAATTGTTTTATTTGCTTTTATAAAAAATTTCAGAATAACATTAATCACATCTTTAGTTATTCCTTTGGCATTAAGTTTTGCCTTTTTATGTTTTAAAATATTCAATATCCCTGCAAATCTTTTAAGCATGGGGGCTGTCGATTTTGGTATATTAATTGACGGTGCTGTAATTTTAATGGAAAACATTTTCAGGTTAATTTCTGATTATAAAGAAGAAATAACAGGAAAAAAGAAATCTGCTTTAATATATAAAGCTGTCAAAGAAGTATATAATCCGATTATTTTTTCAACATTTATTATTCTTTGTTGTTTTATGCCAATTTTAGCTTTTGACGGTGTTGCAGGAAAATTATTCCGCCCTCTTGCTTTTACAATGGGTTTTTCTTTAATTGGGGCGGTATTATCTGCAATTATTATTTTACCTGCAATTTCAGTTATTTTATTGAAAAATAAAAACCTTGAACGCAGGGAAAATAAAATTCTTAATAAAATTACAAATTTCTACGAGAAAAAACTCGATTGGGTATTTTCTAATTCACGCAAATTCCTTGCAAGTGTAGGCATAATGTTTATAGGTGCGATTATACTTCTATTTTTTATAGGGTCTGAATTTTTACCAAACCTTGACGAAGGTAATATCTGGCTTAGGGTAACAGTTTTACCAAGAAGTACAACAATAGACCAAAGTGTTGATGTAGCAAGAAAAATCAGAACTATACTAAAAGAATATCCCGAAGTTACGAATGTTGTATCTCATATAGGTTCGGCCGACGACGGAACAGACCCTAACTTATTATCCAATATTGAAATTATGGTTGATTTAAAACTTGCAAAGAATTGGAGAGCAAAATTTTTAAGAAATAAACAGAATTTAATTAATGATATGGATAAAAAATTATCCGAAATACCGGGAATTACAACATATTTCACGCAGTATATTCAAGATAATGTTGAAGAAGCAATATCAGGTTCAAAAGGGCAAGTTGTATTAAAAATATACGGGTCAGATTTATATGAGCTTCAAAATTTACAAGATAAAGCCGTTGAATTTTTAAGCAAGGTTAAAGGTGTTGTTGATTTATCTTATGACCAAATAATCGGGCAGCCGCAATATCAGATAAAAATAGATAGAGCTAAAGCTGCAAGATACGGTTTAAGAAGTGACGATATTCAGAAAGTGGTAGAAATTGCAATCGGTGGGAAAAATGCAACGCAATTAATTGAAGATGAAAAAAGATTCAATGTATTTTTAAGATTAGAAAAACAAGATAGAGATAGTTTAAGAAAACTTGAAAATATTATTGTTAAAACTCCAGAGGGCATATCCGTTCCTTTATCGAATGTTACTGAAATTACAACCGATAATGGTGCTATGATTATTACAAGAAGTGAAAATTCAAGAGTAGCAATAGTAAGATTTAATATAAGAGGTCGTGATTTAGGTTCAACAGTAGCAGAAGCACAAAAAACACTTGATAAAAAATTGGAATTAAAAGACGGTTACAGATTAAAATGGGCAGGACAATCGGAAAGTCAAAGAAATGCAAATATAAGGCTTATGGTTATTCTTCCTGTTACACTTTTGATTATAAGTTTGATTTTATATTTATATTATAGAAAAAAACGGTTTGTTGGTGTTACTTTATCATCAATACTTTTAACTTTTTCAGGCTGTATATTTGCTTTATTTATAACAAGAACTTATTTTTCTATATCAGCAGGAGTTGGTTTGATTGCTGCAATAGGTGTTTCAATTCAAAATAGTGTAATTATTTTATCATCATTTGTTAAGAATAATATTACAGATGATGAAACTATCAAGTATTTTGCTATTCAAAAATTAAGACCTGTATTATCCGCTTCAACTGTTGCTATTTTAGGTCTTTTACCTGCTGCACTTTCAAACGGAATAGGTGCACAAAGTCAAAAACCTTTTGCAATAGCAATTATTGGCGGTTTGACTATAAGTACAATATTTACGGTATTTTTAATCCCTCTTTTATATAAATTAACAGGAGTAAGTGTTGCAAAAGAGGAAAAGGAGCAAATATGCAAAGAATAAAATCAACTATAATATTTTTATTAACAATTACAATATTACCTTTATTTTTATGCGGATGTAATAAAAAAGAAGATGATATAAATATAAAAAACAAAATAATCACATTGTCTTTAGAACAGGAAAAAAATGCAAAAATTACAACTGATTTCGCAAAGAATATGGAATTAGATATGACAATAACTATTCCTGCTCAATTTAGGGCACAAAACACTTTAGTAGATAAAATTTATGCTCCACTTAACGGCAAAATAGAGAAAATTTTTGTTGAGCCTGGTATTGTTGTAAAAAAAGGACAAGAAATTGCCTTAATTAAGACGGATGAAATAGGTGCGATTCAACTTGAATTTTTAGAAAAAATACTTGATATAGAAGGCTCTATAAAAGAAATGACAGCTCAATATAATCTTTCAAAACAAGAGTACGAAAGAGAGCATACATTATATAATGAAAAAATTTCATCATTAGCCGATTACCAAAAAGCTCGTGCACAAATGGAAAAAGATAAAGCGGCACTTACTTCACTTCAAAATAAAAAATCCGCACTGGTAAATGTATATAGACAAAGGCTTGCCGTATATGGCGGCGGCTCTATTGATACGGTTTTAAAAACAAGAAAAATCTATCCTTATGTATCACTTAAAGCATCAAAAGGCGGTATAGTTTTAGAAAGAAATATAAACGAAAACGAATTTATTGAAAAAGATAAAGAATTATTTAATATTGCAGATTTATCAACAATTTGGCTTGTCGGCTATGCTTTTGAAAAAGATGCGTCAAAATTAACCAAAGGTGAAAAAGTAACGGGTAAATTAGAAGAAGGGGAAAATAAAAATACTTTATTTGATAAAATAGAGGGCACCCTTTCTTATGTATCGCCAATTTTAGATAATACAACA
>JAFUEV010000008.1 GCA_017470245.1 bacterium
CTAAAGTCTATGATGAAATCTCTAAAAACTATGAATATACAAATCAACAAAATGAAGAACTTAAAAACTCTTTAGGGCTTGATAAAGATATTAATACTTTAATTTCCGAAAATGCGGAACTAATTAATGCTCAAACTGATGAAAAAATTTCTAAAGTCTATGATGAAATCTCTAAAAATTATGAATATACCAATCAACAACACAAAAATGCACTTGATTACGTCAACTCGGGTAAAATTGAAATTGATAAAACAATAAACGACAAAATTGATTTTCTTTTAAATCAAACCAATGGAAGAATTTCGGAAGTATATGATGAAATTTCCAAAAATTATGACTACACAAATGAAAAAAATACAGAATTAGAAGCAAAATTTGAAAATAACATTACAGAAATCAAAAAGAATTTTAATGAGAATATTGAAGCTAAAGTATCTGACACAAACAGCAAAATTACAAATATTCTTGATGAAATTATAAAAAATAAAACTGAAAATGAAAAACATCTCACTAAATTAAATAATGAAATTGCTTCCCAAAATAAGGAAGTTGAGAATATAAAATCTGATATTATCCTAAAAAATAATGAAATAAAAGAAGATTTAAAAAATCAATCAGAAAAATTATATAACGATATTAATTCAGATATAGAAAAAATCCTTAACGAAATATCTCAAAATAAATCAGATACAAATGAAAAAGTTAATAATATAGAAAATGAAATTAAAGAAAATTCCGAATTTGTTAATAACCAAATTTCGGAAATAAAGAATGTAATACAAGAAGAAAGTAAATTATCAAAAGAACAGATAAAACAAACACAAGAAACAATTAACCAGACAAAAGAAGCACTTATTAATCAAAATAAAGAAAAACAAAACCTCTTAAATAGTAAAATAGATGATTTAAGAACATTCACAAATAAACATTTGGAGGAACAAAACAACTCATTAATTCAGTTAATAACCGATAAAAATAACGATACTCAAAAACAATTAGAAAATAAAACTGAAGAAATTTTTGCGGAAATTGAAAAAGACCTAAAATATACGGAATCACTTGTTGAAGTTTCAGAAGAGAAACAGAAATTTGCACTGTCTGATGCAGTTGAAAATGTAAAATCAATAATTAATACAACAAAAAGCGAAACCGAAAATCTTTTAAATAACAAGATAAATGATATTTACTCTTATACTGATACAAAATTTCAACAGTCAGAAATATTAACAGATGAAAAAATTAATAATGCAAATAATTTAATAAGAAAAGAACATGAATCAAAGCTCAATAATTTATATACATTTGCAAATGAAGAAACGGCAAAATTATATATAGAAGTAAAAAATACGGCAAATAATCTTGAAAATACATTTAACGATAAGATTTACGATATATACAAGAATAATGAAGCCGTTAATTATGAACTTCAAGCATTAAGAACCAATATAAATGAAAAGCCCGACCACGATTCACTTAAAAAATTAAAGCAAGATATAAAAGAAAATATTAACAAAAACGATTCTGAACATTTACGCTATATAGAGGGATTAAAGTCTAATTTTGAAGACAAAATTAATCAACAACGCATAAAATATGAAAATAAATTAATGTCGATGGAAGAAAGAATAAAACAATTAAATTCAACAATTGAATATATGCAAAAAAATCCTATAGAAAAATTATTTAACAAAATTAAAAATAAACCCGAAAAGAGAAAATAATGAATAAGCCCAAAATATCAGTTATCATTGTATATAACAACAAATCAAATTTGGAAAATTGTTTAAAAAGCGTATTGGCACAAACATTTTCAAATATAGAAGTAATTTGTGTAAATAATGCATCAAAGGATAATGCTCAAGATATAGTAAAACAATATGCAAACAAAAATGAATGCATTAAACTAATCGAATTGCCTTATGAAAATGATGCAATGTTTGCGAAAAGAGCAGGTCTCGGTGTAGCAGAAGGTGATTTTATTTATTTTATCAGTCCAGAAAAGGAACTTAATTCCAATTTCTTAATGAATGAATACATTAATACCTCTGTCAAAGAAAATATAAAAATAGAAAATAACCATTTATACAGAAGAAATTTCCTTGAAAATGACGAAGAAATAACAGGATTTATTAAAGAAAAAATCGAATTGGAAGCAAAGAAATATGCACAACTGCTAAAAGAAGAAAAAGAATCAATCAAAAAAGAATTTGATAAATTCTATCAAATTAATGCAGAAAATATAAAAAACAGTGCTTATGATATAACCTGTCGTTTTACCCAACTTGAAAAGAATTTTTATGAAAAAGATTATCAATATAATGAAAAAATTCAAAATTCATTAAAAGAATATAACGAGCAAAACAAAGAAAACACAGGAAAAATTTATGCTGATATTTCCAAAGTATATGATTTTGTTGTAAGTGAAGTTAATAAAAAAGGAACAGATATAAACAAAGTTTACGACGAAATAACTAAAAATTATCATTATACAGAAAACTTAATAGAAGAGAAGAAAAAAGAATTATTAGATATTTCAAATAACAGAAATGACAATCTTGCGGAAAAAGTTACTGAAATTGAAAAAGAACTTACTCTGCGTTATGTAAATTTAAAAAGATTAATGGATATACAACTGGATGATATGTTGCTGAAAATCAATTCTATATCTCCAAAAGGAACAGAAGATAATAACTCTTTAAACAAAACTTTATCAGATAATATAGATAATATGTACGTTCAAATAAATAAATTATCATCTTCTTTTTATGAAGAACTTACAAAAATGTATAAAGAAACCAACGAAAAATTTATTCAAGCAAAAGCAGAATATAACAATAATCTTGATAAAAAAATATCAGAGTTAAGAAACGAATTTAATTCAGAAACAGGAAAAGAATAAATGCCAAAAGTATCAATAATAATACCGTTTTATAATGTTGAAGACTACATAGAAGAATGTTTAAGAAGCGTATTGTCTCAAACTTTAAAAGATATAGAGATTATATTAATTAATGATGCTTCAACAGACAAAACAAAATCCATTGTAGACTCTTATGCAAAAAATGATAACAGAATAAAAATATTGGAAGTTGATACAAGACACGGTCAAGGATATGCAAGAAACAGAGGTATTGAAATTGCTACAGGAGAATATATTGGTTTCGTAGACTCTGATGACTTTGTTGAAAAAAATATGTTTGAAACATTATACAATAAAGCAAAAGAAACTGATTCCGATATAACAATGTGTCAGGTAAAAGAATATGATGATATGAACGCTAAATATTCAACCTCTGACTATTACGCTTTAACAATATTAGAAAAGTTCCAAGACAATATTTTCAGTGCTGATGATACAAAAGAACAATTACTTGATATAAATGTTGCTCTTTGGAATAAAATATACAAACGTGAATACCTTTTAAATACCGGAGAAAAATTCCCCGAAGGATATATTTATGAAGATTTGCCGTTCTTTTTCGGAACATATCTTCCGGCTAAAAGAATAAACATCGTATGGAAATCATTATACAGTTACAGAACAAATCGTAAAAATTCAACAATGCAGCAGTTTAATAACAAGATTTTAGACCGTTCTCCTATGGTTGCATTAACTTATGAAAAATTAAAAAAACTACCCTATTTTGAAGAAATAAAAAAAGAAGTTCAAGCTTGGATAATAAATGATTTATTCCACAGATATACTCTATTAAAAGAGAACTTTCACAGAGAATTTTTCTTCCTAATGAAAAAAACTTTTCAAAATTTAGAAATTGAAAATATAGAAGATGAATATTGGAAAAAGGTATATCATTTTCAAGGGTATTTGCTTGTAATAAATAATACATTTGAAGAATTTAACCAAAAAGTATTTAACGAATATCTTGATATACATAAAATAGAAAACCGTTTACACTCTGAATTAGCTGATCATTATGAACTAGACAGACGTTTTAATCTGGTATACGGGGACCTTAACAAAGCATATAAGTATACCGAAAAATTAAATGATGAATTAAAAGAGCGCATAAAACTTTTATATAATGACGTTAAAGACTTATCATTCGTTATACAAAACAATTATGTTGAACTAAATAAAGAACAATATAATCAACTAGAAAATACAAATAAAGCAATAGAAAATATAAACAATAATATTTCCGCTAAAATAAATGAATTTTCTTGTAGTTATAATCAATCACTAAATTCAGTACAGTCAACTATTGAAAATAGGATTAATGAAAACGAAACGAATATAAAAACCGAGTTAAAAACATCAATAGATGAACTAAAGGACATTATAGAAAACCAAAAACTTCATTATGAAAATATTATTTCAAATATGCAAACAGAATTTAATTCTAAAATAAAAAATCAAGAATTTCAGCATAACGAAGAAATTCAATTATTAAAAGAAGAAATAAAACAATTAGAAGCAAATTTAAGAGAAGAAATGAAATCTCCGTTAACTAAATTTATAGAGAAATACAACAGAAATAAGCAACTAGTAAAAACACCCAATACTGCTATTCAAAACGATATTCAAGCAATAAACAATGAAAATGAAGATGCGGCAAATAATTTACAAAAAGCGGAGTAAATTATGCCTACAATTTCTGTTATTGTTCCGGTTTATAATGTAGAGAAATATTTATCCAAATGTTTGAACAGCATAATAGCTCAAACTTTTAGTGATATAGAAATAATATGCGTAAATGACGGTTCAACGGATAATTCAAGAAAAATACTTGAGCAATATAAAAATCGTGATTCAAGAATAAAAATAGTAGATAAGAAAAACGGCGGCTTATCTTCAGCAAGAAATGCGGGGATGGCTATTGCAACCGGTGAATTTTACAGTTTTATCGACTCTGATGACTGGGTTGAACCTACAATGCTTGAAAAACTGTATAAAAACATAACTGCATTAAATACGGATATTTCTATATGCGGAGTAAATTTAGTTTATGAAACAAAAGACAAACAAATAGATGATGAAAAATATTTTAATTTGGAATATTTTGATAAAAGTTTTGACGGAAAAGTTTTTTCATATAAAGATGTAAAACCGTTTTTAATGAATGTAGGTGTTATGGCTTGGAATAAACTATATCGCCGAAAATTAATTGATGAATGCAACGCAAGATTTCCGGAAGGATTAATATTTGAAGACGGGCCTTTTTTCTTCTCTATATTTTTTAAAACAAAGCGAGTTTCTTTAGTAAGAGAATTACTATATTTTTACAGAATTAACCGTCCCAGTTCAATATTGCAAAAATGCGGAGAACAATTTGAAAATATAATAGATGTAGTTAATTTAATGTTTAATTCATTAAAAGAGTCTGATATTTTTGATGAAGTAAAATATGACTTTTTTTTCCATAAAGCAGAAGATATAATATACAGGTATTCACTTATCCCGAAAAAATTCAAGAACAGATACAGACAAAAGTTTAGACAAACATCTTGTTTGTTAAATAAAAAATATTTCGATTTTGTCTATATAAGTGACAAAATGAAGATTAAATATAAACGTTTATGTAATGTTGGCGGAATTGTTAATATTATAGATTTTTATTATTACAAATTCATAGTAGAATTAATGTATAAAATCATGCAGATTTTATATACGGAAGATAATATATATTATTTCAAATGCTATTTTATCAAATTAAGACTAAAAAAACGTCCTAATATATGTAATGTTTGGTATGAAAATGACATAATATATTGTATTCTTTTTAATAATATTAAATTTCATTTTAATTTTGAATATTCAAAACTGGAACAATTAAAGTATGAAAAATCCGATTATATCAGTAATAGTACCCGTTTATAATGTTGAAAAGTACTTGTCAAAATGCTTAGACAGCATACTTGTACAAACATTTTCAAATATAGAAATAATATGCGTGAACGACGGTTCAACGGATAATTCCAGAAAAATACTTGAGCAATATAAAAATCGTGATTCAAGAATAAAAATAGTAGATAAGAAAAACGGCGGCTTATCTTCAGCAAGAAATGCCGGGATGGCTATTGCAACCGGCGAATTTTACAGTTTTATCGATTCTGATGACTGGGTTGAACCTACTATGCTTGAAAAATTATATGACAATGCAACAACATTAAATTCGGATATTGTTATTTGTGCCGTTCACCAGTTTGACGAAACTAATCAGAAGTTTGATGACTCAAACCCTTATTATACATTGGGATTTTTTGATAAAAGTTTTGATAACAGAGCTTTTTCATATAAAGCCGTGAAACCATTTATAATGGATGTTTGCGTTATGGCGTGGAATAAACTGTATCGCCGCAGTCTTATTGATGAATGTAATGCTAAATATCCTGACGGATATATATTTGAAGACGGGCCTTTCTTCTTTTCTATATTTTTTAAGACACAAAGAGTTTCTATTGTACGTGAATTTTTATATTATTACAGGATTAACAGAAAAAATTCCATTATTCAAAAAGCAGGTAAAAAGTTTTTAAATGTAATTGATGTTGTTGAAATGATGTATGATAAAATCAAGGAAATTCCTGATTTTGAAGATGTCAAATATACATTTTTCAGAAAAAAGGTAGAGGATATATTATACCGTTTTCAAAATTTACACCCCAAATATCGTCAAGCATTTATGACCAAATTAAAAAATGAAAGTTCGCTTGTTAATGATGAACTTTTTCCGCCATCAATGGTACATGGAAGATTCAGATATAATTATTTCTTATTCTGCAATTTAAAAACAGGCAATCTTTTTTATTATCAATTCCAAAAATATAAACTAAAGACAATGTATAAAACAATGGAATTTTTATATAATGACCCTCCATTTTATACATTAAAATATAAAACACATATTTTAAAGATAAAAAAACGTCCCAATATTTTGGATATGTACTATACGGATGACAAAATTTACGTCAGAATATTTAAGAAAATAAAATTTGAAATTCCGTTTAAGTTTTCAGAATTGGAGAAATTTAACGAAGATGACTAAAGTATCAATAATAGTACCTTTTCATAATGTAGAACAATATATTTCAAAATGTCTTACTTCCTTAATTTATCAAACGTTACAAGATATAGAAATAATTTTAATTGATGATGCTTCTACCGATAAATCGAGAGAAATAGCAGAAAGCTATATGAAAAATGATTCAAGAATAATATTACTTACAAATGAAAATATGTTGGGTCAATCTTCATCAAGAAATAAAGGACTTGAAATTGCAAAAGGAGAATATGTCGGTTTTGTTGACTCAGATGACTGGGTTGAACTTGAAATGTATGAAAAAATGTATAATAAAGCCATTTCTGATTATACTGATATAACAATGTGCCAAGCTCTATTATATGATGATAAAGAAGGTACAACATATTCCACTGATTATTATAGTTTAAAACCTCTTGAACAAATGGGGGATAAAACATTCTCTTTTCAAGAAACAAAAGCAGAAATACTGGATATAAATGTAGTTTTATGGAATAAAATTTACAGAAGAACATTTTTGCAAACAATAGCGGCAAAATTTTCCGAAGGTTATATATATGAAGATTTACCGTTCTTTTTTCAATCATATTTAAAAGCGGAAAAAGTAAATATAGTATGGGAAAAACTATACTATTACAGACAAAACAGACAATTTTCAACAATGCAAAATTCCGATAAAAAAGTATATGACAGAATACCAATGGTTGAAAAGACATATAATATTTTAAAAAACAGTGACTTATACAATGAAAAGAAAATAGACATAATAAGCTGGATTATTGATGATATTTTCCACAGATATACACTTTTGGAAGATAAATATTATGAAGACTATTACCCCAAAATGCAGGAATTTTTTAAACAAATAGAAATAACTGATGAAGATAAAAAAAACTTATCCAAAAGTTATTGTTATGATGAATTTTGCAATATAAAAGAGCGTTCATATTACGGCTTTTGGAATTTTTTAATAGAAAAATACAGAACATCAAACAAATTAATAAAGGATACAAAACACGATTGCAATGAAGCAATTAAGGAAATAAAAGAATATCTTGAAGAATATAAAAACGAAAAAGAAACCGAAAAAAACGAGATAAACTCCTGGTGGGAAAACAAATATAAAGAAGAAATAAACAGATGCAACGAAATGCATAATATGGAAATGACAAGGCAAGAATATGAGCTGAAAGCTTGGCAAGCGGAATCAGAGAGACAAATTAGAGAAAAGCTTATTGCCGATTATGAATGGAAATTGCAAGACCAAAAGAAACATTACGAAGAGTCTTTACAAAATCAAAAATATTATTATGAAAATAATTTTTTATTGGTTAAAATATTATTAAAGGTTTGCAAAAAAGCAGATAAAATAAAAAACAAAATTAAAAAAATAATAAAGAAAAATTAGGCTTTTTACAATGGGAAACGAAGAACAGTTAATAAATATGGAAAAACAATATCAGCAGGATATTGAAGCCCAAAAAAGATTTTATGAAAGTGAAATAGGACTTTTAAAATCAAAATTTGAATACGAAAAAGAAAAACTAAGAATAGAATTTGAAAGCAGAGTAGCTGTTCAAAAAAAAGGATTAGAAGACTTTTACAATGTAAAAAATGTACAAGATGCAGATGCAATAAAAAATTATTATATAGGTGAAATAGCAACTCAAAAAAAATGGTTTGAAGAAGAAATTATAAGACGCCAAAAGGAAACTGAAGACTGGCATATAGCAAATTTAGAAAAAGAAAAACAAGCATTAATTAAAGGTTATGAAGAAGTTATTCATGCTTTGGAAGACAAATTAAAAGCGCAAGAAGATAAATTTAAAGCACAGGAAGAAGCATTAAGTAATCATATAATTGAGCAAAAAAATTATTATGAAGAACAACTAAAGCCTTATCGTAAACTTCAAGATTTACAAGCAAAAATAGAACGTAAACTTCATATTAAAAGAAAGAAACAAGTAGAGCATATAGAAAATAATACGGAAGTAAAACACGAAGTTACAAACGATTATAATCCAAGCGGAAAGCCAAAAGTATCAATTATTCTTCCTGTATATAATGTCGGAAAATATTTAAGACAATCGCTGGACAGTTTAATTAATCAAACATTAAAGGATATCGAAATTATATGTGTTGATGACGGTTCTACCGATGACAGCTACGATATTTTAGAAGAATATAAAGAAAAAGATTCAAGAATAAAAGTTATACACAAATCAAACAAAGGTACAGGAGCGGCAAGAAATGACGGATTAAGACTTGCAACCGGTGAATGTATCGGTTTTGTTGACCCTGATGATTGGGTTAAACCAAATATGTTTGAAAGACTATATTCAGAGATAAAAGAAAAAAATCTCGATATTATTATGTGTATGCCTGACGGTTATGATGAAAAAAATGCAAAAAATGCACCTTTCCCATATTTTGTTGATGCAAATTTTGAGCATATAATAGATGACAGAGTATTCAACTGGCGAGATTTATCTCCGTTTCAGTATCCGATGTGTGTTTGGAATAAATTATATACAAAAGAACTTTTTGATAAAAATCATATAGATTTTGCAGAAGGACTTGACTTTGAAGATCATAAAGTTATATTCGGAACATTGTTGACAGCGGAAAGAATGTATTTTATAAGAGAAAAACTTTATGTATACAGATATAACAGAGAAGGTTCCGTTTTAACTGATAATAACAGACGTTTAATTGACCATATCAAAATTTTTGATATCGTTGAAAATCTTATGAAAGAAACAAATACCTACAATCCTTTGAGAGAAGACTTTTTAACTTATAAAATACACAATATTTTATACTATTACAGTATGATAAAAGATGAATTTAAAGAAGAATACTATAACAATATGGTTAAATCAATAAAAGAAACCAATTTAACAGACAGTGAATATGAAATGTTGTGCGTAAAATATCCCGAATTAAAGAAAATAAATATAAAATAATGCAATATCAACATTTTTAATTTGAAACTATTTGCAATTGTTATTGTATTGCAGTTTTATTTATATATAATACAAAAACGGTGGTTTCTTTTATATTTCCACCGTCTTTGTTTTCCAACTTATTAATAAGACAAACCTTTATAAATAAAAGTCTTAAAGAATGAAATTAATCATTTCTTATACAAAGCAACTTTGTGTATCCTTTACAAATATTGCAACAAGAGATGATTTTGCTTCTGCATCATTTCCGCTTAATATTGATTCGACATCCCAATTATCCCCGCCATGAGAAGTGTTCCAAGCCGTTAAGTCTGATTTTAATTGTTCAATATTTAGCGTATATTTCTTCCCTCCTATAGTATAACTTCCCATATCATCTCCATGATTTAGAGTAATTTTGTTTCCGTTTACATATCCGTCCGATACGTCGCTTTGAAGGTCATATACCAGAGAAATTTGTTTGCTGTCGCCAAATCCTTTATCTTGATAAAATATATAGTTACAATAGATAGATAAAGTTTTTTCATCTGTTGTAATTGAATTATCGTTATTTACATTATTTTCACCGGATAATTTTAAACTTTTATCTTCAAAAACAACTTTAGATGAATTTAGTGAATCCTTTATTGTTATAAGCCCCGAATAACCTTTTTTGATGTTATATGTATTTTTTCCTTCGTCATCAGATATTTCCGTACGATTACTTTTTAAAATATTATAGATATCATTACCGCTTGCACCGGAAATTTTATTATTACTTCCGCCATTAATCGTTATTTTATCGTTTCCTCCGTTAGCTTCAATATCAAGGTCATCTCCGCCATTTATAATAATTGTATCGTCTCCGTAACCTCCACGGATTTTATGAGCATTTCCGCTTGTAATTTCAAAATAGTCATTACCCTCTTGACCATGGAAGAACTTATTTTTTCCGTTTGAAATATAAAATTTATCGTTACCTTTTCCCGCATAAGTTCCATGACCTGAGTAACAACCGCTAAAACCTTCATCAGCATTTGAAGAATTAGTTATAATATCATTACCTTTTCCCAGTTCTATTGAATTTACAACACTATTACCCGATATATTCAAAGTCTGCGCAGTTTTTAAATTTACTGTATTATCGTTTTTATCGTTTGTATTAACATCAACAAATGAATATCCTTTAGCATTTATTGTATTTTTACCTGATGTTATATGAATTATTGCATTTGCTTTTTTTGTATTATTGTCTCCATCAAAATTAACCGTATTATTTCCTTTTTGAAGATAAATTGTATTAATTGCCGCATTTCCTGCGGTATAGCTTTTAACATTAATTGTATTTCCGCCTTTTTTGGTATAGATAGAATTAAATCCGTTTACAAGATTAATTGTATCGGCGCTTGCATATATATCGGTTGAACCCGAACCAAAAGATTCAACGGTTATAGTGTCGTTTCCTCCATAAACGGTGGTTGAACCATTATTATTTATTTCAATTGTATCCTTTCCGCCTTCGCCATATATAATAGTTTCTCCGGCGTAAACATATATTGTATCATCTCCGTTACCTGCTTTTATTGTTGAATGGGGATAATAAGTATTTGTTGCATGTATTGTTATTTCATCTTTGCCATCGCCTGTCGAAATATAATTATTTTTTCCACCATAGATATGAACTTCATCACTATCTTTTCCTGTATCAATAACATTTTTAAGACCTGCTTTAATATTAACGATATCACTTCCTATTCCTGTTTTAATATTTACAACTGAAGCATCTTTTTTATCCTCTGAACCTGTTTTATAATCAACAAGTACATTATCATCTCCTTTACCTAAATCAGCAGTTACAATTAATTCATTTTTAGGATTGTAGTCATTATATATTTTTAAATTATCCATTCCGTTTCCCGCTTTTATAGTTGTTGCACCTTGAGAAGAAGCGGTATAATAAATATTAAACTTACTTCCATCATTACCTTTTTCAACAATATTATTTAATCCGCCATCAATAGAATAATAATTAACTCCGCCTTTATCAGTTATTTTTGTATTACCTTCCTTTAGATAATATGTATCAACACCTGTTCCAGCTGTTATTGTATTATTAGAATACGGGTTTGATGTTTGAAAAGTATTTCCATTATCACCTGATGTTATTTTATTTTTTCCGATATTGGAAATATTAATAGAGTTACCGGATGTATTACCTAACTTAACCGTTTTATTAGCGTTTGTTCCGTATAAGGTCATATTATATGCACCGTTATATACATTTATTATTTCAGACAGATTCGATGAGGTATATGTATTGCTATCACCAAAATTTTTCAAATTAACAGTCAGTTGTTTTTTCTTTTCGGGTAAAAAATTTGCTAAACTAATATTTTGATTTTCACTCTCTTCTGTTGAGAAACTATAACCTTTTTTTGTTTTAATAACTTCATTTGAATAATCTGTCATTTTTTCTCCTTATAATTAGTTATGTTTAATTTTTTCTGTCATTGCAAGAGGATTTAGCCTCGCGGCAATCCAGCATTATTTTGTTTACCCTTCCGGATTGTTTCATCATCTGTAGCTCTTCATAATGACAGTATTTGCATACAAAAACAATCCTTGTATATAATATTTAAGTATTTTATCATATTATGTACCCCCCTGTATACAAAAAAATCATATAAATAAACGGTAAAAAATTTTAGTTCCCGAATATAATTAAAATAGGGAATAATATATGGAATTTGCGGCAAACAGTATAAATCAACCCGTCAACTTTTATACTAAAAATACGGGTAATACAATAAATATGGCAGTAAACGGAGAAAATAAACTATACTCCGAAAATATTTTTGCGCCGGAATTTGCAACAAAAAAGAATATAAAAGATAGTACAAAACCAACAAGAAAAAGAAAAACAAAAAGATTAAATACTCTTGATACGGAATATTTACCTGATGAGGCGATTGAACAAGAGCCTCAAGAAATTCCTAAAGATAATATATTTATGCCTCAGGAAGAAAATAAATTTATAAAAAATTTTAAAAAATCAATGGAAAATTTTTATACATCAACTCCGCTTGTCAACTACTTTTTTATGAAAAAGAAAAAACAAAAAATAGAAAAAACCGTTGAAAAATTAAGTGACATAAACCAAAATGTTGATGATTTAATGAATACCGCCATTCCATACGGAGAGGCTTCAAATGTATACGGAGATATAGCAAAAAACCTCACAAACGCAGCAAATATGCTCGGACAAGCAAAAAAAGACTTATAGATTAACAAAAATGAATATAAGTAAAGATAAATTACAATTTTAAACATGATATTAAGTTTCTATAATATTTCCATGTTTTTTTCTTTACTATTTATATAATTTACAATACTATGTTAATAGTTAATATACGATGAAAACCATGTAAGAGATTGGATTCGCATAAACTATAAGTAAGAAGAAATAAGAAAAAGAGGGCGAATAAGTGGAAAATTTTGTTCCGGACATTTTTGGCAAGAAAGAAACAAGTAATGGTAATTCAACTCCGCAATATACAGGCGGAACACCTGCAGATATAAAAGTAATCGGTGTAGGTGGCGGCGGCGGAAACGCAGTAAACAGAATGATACAATCAGGGCTAAGTGGCGTTGAATTTTGGGCATTAAATACTGATGTTCAAGTATTAGATATGTCATTAGCAACAAATAAAATAAAAATTGGAAATAAAGTAACAGGCGGTCTTGGTGCAGGTGGAAATCCGGAAAAAGGTGAAAAATCTGCAGAAGAGACAAGAGATGAAATTGTTAATGCTATAGGTGATGCAGATATGGTATTTGTAACCGCAGGTATGGGCGGTGGTACTGGTACAGGTGCTGCTCCTGTTGTTGCAAGAATTGCAAAAGAATTAGGTGCATTAACAATCGGTGTCGTTACAAAGCCTTTCGGTTTTGAAGGCAAAAAGAGAATGAATCAAGCATTACAAGGTATCGAAAAATTAAAAGAAACTGTAGATGCTTTAATCGTTATACCTAACGATAAATTAATAGAAGTAATTGACCGCAGAACATCAATGAGAGATGCATTCAAAGTTGTTGATGAAATCTTATTAAGAGGTGTTCAAGGTATATCTGATATTATTACCGTTCCTGGTTTAATAAACGTAGACTTTGCCGATGTAAGAAGCGTAATGGAATCATCAGGTTCGGCATTAATGGGTATAGGCAGAGGAACAGGCGAAGGCAGAGCATTAGAAGCTGCAAAAGTTGCAATAAATTCACCATTATTGGAAACTTCAATAAACGGTGCAACAGGTATTATAATGAACGTTACAGGTGGTCCTGATATGACATTAATGGAAGTATCAGATGCTGCTCAAGTTATTTATGATGCTGTTTCAGAAGACGCAACAGTTCACTTCGGTGCTGTAATTGATGAAAGAATTCAAGGAGAAATCCAAATTACAGTTATTGCTACAGGTTTTGAGTTAAAGAAAAATCAAGTTGATCAATTCAATACTACAGAACAAACTGATCCTTTCACTTTGAACGATTTTCTAAAAGGTTCAAATATGACTCAAAATACAAATACAACAACAAACAATGAGCAACAACCGAAACCGACAAGAACAAATGACGGTTTCCCGCCAATCATTGATATTCCTGAATTTTTAAAGAAATAATATATATTCGTTCCAAATAATTAAAAGACATAATCAAATGATTATGTCTTTTTTATTACAATTTTAAAAAAAATTGAATTACATTCCGTGCAACTTAGGGATTTTTACTCTAAATACATCTTCTACATCAATACCGTTAAGAATTTCATTAAACAAAATATTTGTTTGAACACTCTTTCCCTTAAAATTTTTAATAAGTCCCAATACTTTTGAATCGGTATATGTTTCAATCAATGTAGGAAATACTTTTATATCAGGATTTTCAGAATATAAAGGAAACTTATTTATTATTACACCTACAATATCAAGCCCGAAAGTTTTCGCCGTATTTATTTCGTTTAGGCAATTATTAAGATTATTACTTCCGGGAGTTACGATAAATACAACCGGAATATTTAATCCTTTTGCGATATGAGCGGTAAAAATATTTTCTTTTATCGGAGTCATCAATCCGCCTACTGACTCTGTTATTAAAGTATCATATTTTTCTTTTAGGATATTATAATCATTTACAATATCTTCAATATCAATATTTATACGTTCCAATTCTGCCCCAACAACAGGTAGAGCCTTAGATTTCAACATATATGTCGAATGAGTTTTTATATAGCGGTCAAACATTTTAACAAACGTCAAATCAGGCGATAATAAATACTTTCCCTTATCAATTGCTCCCGTCTGAATAGGTTTATATACAGCAGTTTTATAGCCTAATGACTGCATAACTGCTGCAAGCCCTGCAGATATCATCGTTTTTCCGCAATTATTTTCTATACCGGTAATAAAAATATTCATGGCTTAATTATATCAAAGTCGATTATCATAAGCTACAACAATAATTGATTATTTATAAATATTTATTTATAATTAGTTTGTACAATAGGGAATTTTTATGAAAAAGATAGTTAGAAGTTTTTTGATTTTAGCACTAATGTGTGCTTGTTCTTCTTTTAGTTTGGCAAATGCATCCGAAAATTTATCGGAATCTATTACTAAAAATATGAATATTCAAAACCATATAAGTGATATAGGTTTAAAAATACTAAATGCAAATAAAATAGATTCACGTGTGGTTTTTCTATATAGTGCTAATCATAAAAAACTGGATATAGAACCGGAACTTTTAAAAAGACAGGTTGTAGTATATGATAACCTGATAAACTTTGCAAAAAATGATGATGAAATAGCGGCGATATTGGCAAGAGGTATCTGCAGAACCGCAGAATCATATTCCGGTATGGCAAAAGGCAGAGTATCATCAATGCAAGTAAAACTTGCTCCTAAAAAATATGAAATCTTTTTTGATAAAAGAGCAGTTGATTTTATGGTACAAGCAGGTTATAACCCAATTGGTTTAATAACAGTAATGAATAAAGCATTTCCTCAAAAGCGTTCAGATAAAATATCACGCAGTAATTTAACTTCTAAAAGATTAGCTAATATTTATGAATATATTTATTTCAAATACCCGTATTTTATAAAAAATAATGAATACATTAACACCGATGCTTATCAAAATTTTCTGTTAACCTCACAAACAAACAGAAAAAAACTTGAAGAAAAAATAAAAAGCGGTTCAAAGAAGGCTATATCTTATGAATAGAAATATTGCAATATTTTTATTATTAGCTTTAAATTTATTTATTAATCCTTTATTTGCAAAAGAATTGTTAAATGATTCATTATCTGATTCATTAAAAAATATCAAAATTGATAAGCCTTCAACTAATACAAAATACAATTATCAATCATTTGAAAAAGTAGCAATTCCATTAAGAATTTCCGAAAAAATAAGTACAAAAGATACAGAAATGTATGATAACAGACCATTAGTTTTTTATGTTTCAGATAATGTAAAATTCAAAGGGAAAACAATTCTGCAAAGAGGTACAAAATTTACGGCGAATGTTTCTACTTATATGAGTAGAGGAATGAATGGTATTCCTGCAACTTTGGTAATAGAAAATTTTAAATCCCACAATATTGATTCAAAAAAATTAAAAGGTATCTATATCAAAAAAGGACTTAATTTGACTCCATTAGTACTACCAATAAAATGGATGCTTACTCCGTTTCCCGGAGTTGGAACATTAACAAACTTTATTGTTGGCGGTAATGCAACAATTAATCCAAATGATGAAATAATTATATATTATTATCCTAACTGGTAATAATTTATAAAGAATATTGTATATTTAAAGAAAGATTTTGATTTTTATACTTTGAGATTTCATTTTTTAAATTCTCTGTACTAAAATCAGTTGTTTTTTCGTAATTTCTGTTTCTGTCCGCATATAAAGCAGAATCATACAAATCATAAGACATATTGTTTTCAAGACAAAAATGTTCTATATAATCCATTAAAATATAGACATGAGGCGAAACGTTTCCTGTATTTTTATTTGCATAGGTATATTCAACATCTACAATTGCACTTTTTATATCATATTCTTTTAACCTGTTAAGAAACAGTGTAATTTCTTCAAATGTATCATTAATCCCCGGTATTATAATATATTTAACTTTAACATTTGAAGCTAATCCGACAGGAAGATTTTTCCTGTAATGTTTAATATTTTCCCAGACCTTATCGGATTTATCCACTCTTTTTACTGTTTTATATGTTTGTTTATCGGCAGAATCCGGAGAAATAACAACCGTAACAGCACCTTGTTTAAGTCCTTCTCTTATAGCTCTTGAGAATAGAATACCTGAAGAATGAACTCTAATTCTTGAACCTTGTTTTATAAAAAGTTTTAAAAGTTCATCAAATTCTTTTAATACTGTAGGTTCTCCGCCTTGAAAAGTAATTTCTCCCGAATTTCTAAATTTTTTTTGTTTTATAAGTTCTTTAACAGCATTTAAAACATTATTTTTTGCTTTTGGCTTATTTCTTTGAACGTCACAATATATGCAATTTGAGTTACATTGGCTCCAATGGTCAAAATTTATATATGAAATATAATCATCATTATCCCAATCTTCTTCTCTCAAATTATAGCAGCCTTCACATGCAGGCAAATCTCTTCCGTTTTTTTGATGAGTTCGATGATTTCTTTTTACAAAAAATAAATGTTCCCAATCAATTTTATTATTTTCAAATTTGGGCATAATAAGAAGCTGTCCCTTATTAAAATCTCTGGAAAGACAACATGCCTGAATACAATCAACATTAATTGAAATTCCGTGTTCTATTAAATGACAACTCTTATATTTCATAACTTCCTATCTCCGCTTGAAAATAGTATATCACATTAAAATATTTTTTTATGTATAATATTATAAAAGGAGATATTTGAGGTTATAAATGGCAGCTGAAACAGTTAAAGATAATAAATTTGCATTCTCTTTCAAAAAAAACAATATTGATGAGATGTTTCATAATTTAACGGAGAATCCCGTTGGATGTGATAAAAAAGATTTTAGATTAATGATAAGTACAATTTATCAATTAGTTGAAGATGAATTTGCATCAACTTTTCAAAATTCAAGCCATGTACTCAAAAATACACAATTTAAGATTATAAAAGAAGGTAATGACCTTAAAGTATTTGTCACACCTACAAATAATTTTGATTTTTATTTAAAATCAAAAGGTTCAATGTACAGATTTTCCTCAACGGCTTATGAAGTTGAAGAAAATGGTAAAAAAACTGATAAAATAGGATATATAGTTCCGTTAGATTTAATTTGGGAATATTTTTCAGGATTTGACTATATTGTTGATACACCTAATATTACTGAATCTTTTAAAGTTTTAAACATTGTTACCCAATTTGTAAAAAAAGTAACAGAAAAGATGTATTTTTTACCCAAAGTAAATAAAACCGATAAATTTTTCAATATAACATACGAAATGTTTGCGATTAACGAAAATTTGCAAGACTCTGTTGATGAAGTATACAGTCTTGATTTTACACAAATCTCAGATATAAAAAATATTGCGGATATTTTAATTGAAAACTATTTAAATTATGTAATATTCCAATTTTTAAAATTTAAAGCATATCGTTTTAAAGATATAATATCTTCCGTATATTTTATAAAACCTGCAAACAATAAAAGATATATTCGTTCATTGGATTTAGCTGAAGCAATAAGCGAATGGATAGATGAAATATATATAGGCAAATATCCTGTAAGCCCGCAATTGGATATTGAAAAAATAGAAGAAGATAAATTTTTACTTACAATATCAGTCAAAGCAAATGATGCTAAATTAAATGAAAAAGAGCCTGCTAAAGAGCTTCTTGCTATATATGAAGAAGGTACAAGCTGGGGCTATCAAAATACATATCTTATAACTATTGTAGAAAAACAGCTTAATTATGCACTTCGTTACTACAAAGAATTGGAAACTCTGTTTGAAGATGAGGATAACCTTAAATTATATTTATCATTAAATGACGTCTATAAATTAATGATTCATACCGCATATTATCTGAATAAAGCAGGAATAAATATTAACTTCCCGCCTAATTTTGGTAATATTGTTGTTCCAAGAGCTTCTATAAATGCAAAAATAAAAACATCAAGAGAACAAGATGTTGCTGATATTCTTAATGGTAAAGGCGGAAGTATAAGTCTTTCCAGTATATTTGATTTTTCTTTCCAAGTATCAATCGGTGATGAAAAAATTTCCGTAGAAGAATTTGAAAAATTGATAAAAGATGCTAACGGCATAATAGAATTTAAAAACAAATATATATTAATTGACCAAAATGAAGCACAGGCAATTATAAATAAATTAAAAAATCCGAAAATAGACAAAATAACAAGAATGGAAATGTTGCATGCAGCATTTTCAGGACATTTGAATGATTATGAATTTGATTATGACGAAGCCTTTGCAAATATTGTAAAAGACATAGGTAAAACAGTAGAAGTAACACCGCCAGCAGAATTAAACGGAGAACTAAGACCATATCAAATGGGCGGTTTAAAATGGTTGTATACAAATACAACAAAAGGATTTGGTTCTTGTATAGCAGACGATATGGGCTTAGGAAAAACAATTCAAGTTATAAGTCTTATATTAAAATTAAAAGAAGAAGGCAAATTAAAAGCACCTGTACTTGTTATTTGTCCAACAACTTTAATGGGAAACTGGATAAAAGAATTAAACATGTTTGCTCCGAGTTTAAAGGCAAGTTCTTACCACGGTCCGGAAAGACAACTGGATTTAAAAGCAGATGTATTAATAACAACATTTGCAATTTTACGTATAGATATTGAAGAAGTTAAGAAAACAAACTGGGGAATGGTTGTTGTAGATGAAGCACAAAACATTAAAAACCCGGATACTTCTCAAACTGCAGCCGTAAAATCATTAAAATCAGATATAAAAATAGCAATGACAGGTACTCCTGTAGAAAATAAATTAACCGAATTATGGAGTATTTTCGACTTTATAAATAAAGGATATTTAGGCTCCATAAGAGATTTCCAAAAATGCTATGCTATTCCTATTGAAAGATTTAAACAATATGAACAAGCAGATAAATTAAAATTGTCAATTTCACCATTTGTTTTAAGACGTTTAAAAACAGATAAAACAATTATAGATGATTTACCTGAAAAAATGGTGCTTGATGAATATTGTTACCTGACAAAGACACAAGCTGCTTTGTATGAAAAGACATTAAACAGTTTAATGACTGATATCTCAAGTCAAAAAGGTATAAACAGACGCGGAATTATATTTAAATTAATTACCGCATTAAAACAAATATGCAACCATCCGTTCCAATATTTAAAATACGGAGAAATGACAAAAGATGTATCAGGAAAAACAGAAAAATTTATTTCACTGTTATCACAAATATTGGATAACGGAGAAAAAGTAATTGCATTTACCCAGTATAAAGAAATGGGAAATATTCTTACAACAATTATTCAAAATGAATTAAATGTAACCCCTTTGTTTTTCCACGGTTCATTAAATACGTCACAAAGACAAAATATGTTACAAGAATTTGAAACTAATCCCGACCAAAAGATTATGTTACTTTCTTTAAAAGCCGGCGGAACTGGGTTAAACCTGACATCTGCAACAAATGTAATCCATTATGACTTATGGTGGAACCCTGCAGTTGAAGAACAGGCAACAGACAGAAGCTATCGTATCGGTCAGGATAAAAACGTAATGGTTCACAGACTTGTTACGCTAGGTACTTTTGAAGAAAAAATAGATGAAATGATTAAACAAAAGAAAGAACTCGTAAATCTTGCCGTATTTGAAGGCGAAAAAGTTATTACGGAACTTTCTGATGAAGAAATCTATAACATATTTAGTCTTGGAAATTCATAAATAAAATATTATTTATGAATTTTTCTGTTAACTATAAATATTTCATCAGCTCTAGGGTAAGTTATATTTATTTTTGCAGGTACTTCATTACAACTAAATTTATGCATATTATTAGGAGTAAAAGCTCCTTTTACTCCTAAATTATTGTTTACAGGGTTAATAATCATATCACATATCCTCACTTATTCATGGAATATTAAACCACTTTTTTCAAATTTTTGTTCATTTTGTAAACAAAAATTAAATAATTGTTACATAAACAATTAAACAGTTATTTCAGTTCTTGTTTATATACAAATAATTTTGTTTACAATATAATTTTCATATAGAACCGTTACGGGTTAGATTATAGAAGTTATAAAGATTAGGTAATACAAAACAGGAGGTCTGATGGACAATATGCAAATTACACATGAAATCGAAAATCAGTGTTGTGTAAGACGAGGCGTAAAAGGCGTGCCTGCTCCAATCCCACAAGAAGGTGCTTGGACAAAATGCAAAGAAATTAAAGATATTTCAGGGTTAACTCACGGATGCGGATGTTGTGCTCCGCAACAAGGTACTTGTAAATTAACTCTTAACGTAAAAGAAGGTGTTATACAAGAAGCATTGGTTGAGACAATAGGATGTTCAGGTATGACACACTCTGCAGCAATGGCAGCAGAAATTCTTCCGGGTAAAACAATACTTGAAGCATTAAATACAGACTTGGTTTGTGATGCTATTAATGTTGCCATGAGAGAATTATTCTTGCAAATCGTATATGGAAGAACTCAAATAGCATTTTCAGAAGGCGGACTTCCAATCGGTGCAGGTTTAGAAGACTTAGGTAAAGGTTTATGTTCAATGGTTGGTACTATACACTCAACAAAACAAAAAGGTGTAAGATACTTATCATTAACAGAAGGCTATATTTTAAAACTAGCTCTTGATAAAAATGACGAAGTAATCGGATATCAATTCTTAAATCTCGGCAAATTTATGGATGCGGTTAAAAAAGGTACCGATCCGAAAGAAGCATACGAAAAGAATATAGGTACATACGGCAGATATGCAGATGCCGCTAAATACATTGATCCAAGAAAAGAATAGTTAATTGTTCAAAGCCTTTTAATAATAAGGCATAAAAACAAAGAAAATTCAGGATTTTAAAATAAAAAATAATAGAAGGAAAAATAAAAATGGCAAAATTTGAAGGACAAGATAGACGTAATTTAACTCCTGTTCTTGAAAAATACGGTTTTAAAACATTGGATGAAGCTAATGAATTATGTTTATCAAAAGGTATTAACGTAGATGAAATCGTTAAAGGCATTCAACCTATTGCTTTTGATAATGCTTCTTGGGCATATACATTAGGTTGTGCTATTGCAATTAAAAAAGGTATTAAAAATGCAGCTGATGCAGCAGAAGCTATTGGTGAAGGCTTACAAGCTTTTGCTGTTCCCGGTTCAGTTGGTGATACAAGAAAAGTAGGTCTTGGTCACGGCAATTTAGGTGCTATGTTATTAAGAGAAGAAACAAAATGTTTCTGTTTCTTAGCAGGTCATGAATCTTTTGCAGCAGCTGAAGGTGCTATTGGTATTGCAAGAAACGCAAACAAAGTAAGAAAAGAACCTTTAAGAGTTATATTAAACGGTTTAGGTAAAGATGCCGCATTAATTATTTCAAGAATTAACGGTTTTACTCACGTTGAAACAGAATATGACTATAAAACAGGCGAATTAAAAGTAGTAAAAGAAACACCATATTCAGAAGGTGAAAGAGCAAAAGTTAAATGCTACGGCGCTGATGATGTATCAGAAGGTGTTGCAATTATGATAAAAGAAGGCGTTGACGTATCTATCACAGGTAATTCAACAAACCCAACAAGATTTCAACACCCTGTTGCAGGTACTTATAAAAAATGGTGCTGGGAAAACGGAAGAAAATATTTTTCAGTAGCATCAGGCGGCGGTACAGGAAGAACACTTCACCCTGATAACGTTGCTGCAGGTCCTGCTTCATACGGCATGACTGATACAATGGGCAGAATGCACGGTGATGCTCAATTTGCAGGTTCTTCATCAGTTCCTGCACACGTTGAAATGATGGGTGTTATCGGAATGGGCAACAACCCAATGGTTGGTGCAACAGTTGCAGTTGCAGTTGCAGTTGAAAAAGCAATGGCTTAATCTTATATTTAAAAAAAAGAGAAGTAGCTTATATTCTACTTCTCTTTTTTATTAATATTTTTAATATTATTACATTGCTTGAGCCATAGCAGCCATTGCAAGTTGTTCATCATTTATTTTTTGTTGCCATTGTGAATTAGATAACCTTGTAAATTCACCATTTTTTATTCCGTGACAAACTCCGTCTTTCATTAATACAGAAGAATATCTAATGTATCTTCCGGTACTTGTGATGACGGAAATATAATATTATACTCTTTAAAATCAGCGGGTTTTTCATTTATTTTTCCATAATAACAATTTGAAACATTACCGGTTAAATCTCTTTCTTTTACCATATTTTCAGAACCTACTGTTTGTATTTGAATCATTTTGCGGAGAAGTATTAATAACTTTTGCTGCTTGTGATACTTCTTTTTGAGCACAACCGGCACCCACATAAGATGGTTGTGGAATAGAAGATAATTCAATTTTCATAAAAACCCCAATCTTTTTATATTAAAGATATACAAACAATTTTTTTATAAAAATTGTCTTAATATTAAATTTTAAATAGCAATTTTTTTTTTTACGGTTATTATATATATAGGTCTTATGTGTAAATTAGGAGTATAACATGAACGTTTCAAGCATCCATGCTTCAACATCTTTTGGTCGAGCATTAACATCTGTTGAAAAACACGATTTTCAAAAAACTCAAGAAGAAGCAAGAAAACAACTTGGTTTAGATAAAACAACTGCAACAATATTTGATTTTAGTATACCGACAACCAACAGTAAAGTTGATACAGGTATCGGGACAAGTTTTTCTGACGATGCTCAAAAACTCGCAGGAATGTTAAAAACAATGTGCGGTGTAAATTCAATACAACTACAACCACAGGGTGAAATATCGAATTATGTACGTTCACCATATTCAGGAACAAGTTTTTCAATTGGTATGCATCTTATTGATTTAACAAAATTAAAAGATGAAGAATACGGTTCTTTATTGACTGAAAGAGATTTGAAATCTCCTTATTTATCGGGAAACAAAAATCATACAACAGTAGATTATGATAATGTTTTTGCAAGAGACGGACAAAAATTGCAATTAGAAAAAGCTTATGCTCGCTTTACAAAATTGGATGAGACATCACCATTGAAAAAAGATTTTGCAAAATTCAAAAAAGCAAATGTATACTGGCTTGAAAAAGATGCACTTTTTGAAGCTGCAGCGGTAGCAAATGGAAGTAAAGACGTAAAACAATGGTCAGAACGAGATAAAAACGTATTTGCAACAAAAGAAGGCGATAAAACAAGAATTGCCCAATTAAAAAAAGTTACAAATGATCAAGGATACAATGTTGTAGATTTTGAAGAATTTGTACAATTCATTGCAGATAAACAACAACAAGAATCAAAGTCTAACTTTAACAAACAAGGCATTAGTATCTTTGGTGATTGCCAAATCGGATTTTCAGATAAAGATTTTTGGGCACATAAATCTGCATTTTATCCTGATTATGAATTTGGATGTGATATAGGTGACGGTAAATATTCCTGTTGGTCTCCGGCAATTAATTTTGACAAAATAGACGGAGAAGCAGGCGAATTATTATATAACAAATTCAATTTATTCTTTAAAAGATATGATGGTGTAAGAATAGATGCTGCTTGGCAACTGATTAATCCTATGATTTGCGAACCATGGCACAATCAGGGTAATAACGTATTTGATAACAACGGAAACAAACTCGGAAATAAATTAAATCATCAGCCACAAGTTAGAGATAACGGCAAACATATTATGAGAGATATTATTTTAAAAGCCGCAGATGTAAACAAAGTTTCACACGATAAAATATTCTTAGAACTTCTTGGAGGAAATTCCTATGATTCTTTAGATGCAGTAAAAGGATTAGGCACAACTCTAATACACATAACAAGATACGGAAGTGATAACTGGGGCAGAGTTAAATATTATGAATCTCAAGGCGGAAGTAAATACCAAAATATGAAACCCGGACAATATACAATAGGCCCTGGGACTCATGATGATTACAGTTTGTTAGAACAAGCAGAAAACGCTAAGGATAGAGCAGGATATCTTGCTTATGACTTAAAACTTAATAAGAGTGAACTGGAACACTCCGAGGAAGCTCGTTCTAAAGCCATTTTTGCAGAATTACATACAACGAAAAACCAATTTGCAACATTACCTGACATATTAGGGCAAAGAAAAAGAATAAATACGCCTAATACACAAAACGGCAACTGGACTTACAGAGCACCTCAAAATTATGAGGAAGAATACCACAAGAACTTGGCAAACGGAAAAGGTTTAAATAGTGCTGATGCTCTAAGTAAAGCTATAAAGGCAAAACAAAACGGAAGAGATAGCGTTTTAACAAGAAAACTCGATACTTTTGCTGAAATTTTAAGACAACCCGGTCCTATGACAACAAAAGATGCAGATAAATTATACTTAAATGCATAAAATAGACCTAAACTCATTATATTTAATTTATATTATATCGTGCATTTGAATGCACGATATAATAATATTGAGTTACTTCAAACAACCTTCGTGCATAAAGAACACACTACAAAATTTTTATTTAATTTGATTTCCCTGCTCTATATCCACAATAAGCATATATTGCAGGAAGAATAGTATCCATATGCAGATTTTGAATTATAGGTAGTTTTGCTAAAGTTAATGCACCTAAAGCATCATCAGCATTGACAAGACAGTCCTTAAATGTTAGTTTCCTATCCGGCTCTTTATCCGTTGGATCGAATATTAAATTTGAAACTTCAGCAGCACCAAACATACCAACTACAAGTCCCCCCACAACAGAAAATACTTTCATTGGTACATTATTATATTTTGTACTTGTTTCAGGAAGTTTAAGAACTCCGCCTATTATCCAAGTAGGAATTGCCGCATTTAAGAATTGAAATACACCCTCTTTTAATTTATGTTTTCTTTGCTCTTTACTTTTTGTTCCGAGCATTCCGCCCATAACACCTCCGGCAACGGAAGATGCGGAAAGAATCAACATATCTTGCAAACCATATTCCATTTTTAAAGGATTTTTTATTTTCTTTTGTTTCATAGTTATTGCTAACGGAATAGCCATTCCGACCAGAGCACCTATTCCGGCTTTTATTTTTGAACTTCTATCAGTTTTATTTTCTGTAGTATATATATTGTTGGATGTAAAATTAAATTGTTCAAATGGTGGCTTATGTACAATATTTATCATTAATATTTTCCTAATCTAAAACTTATTCGTATAAATATATTTTTATAGTCTAATTTAAATTATGTTTCGACATTATTAACATACCAAAAAAATGTTAGTCTATTGTTAGGGACTTTAACAAATTTTTATATTGCAAAGAAATTATTCAATTTATTACAATTATTTACTACAAAATTCATACAATTCTTATTTTCCAAGTATTTATCTTGAAGGAAATATTATAATAATTGCTACAATATTAAAATATGGTATAATTACTTGTTAGGTTTTTATCGAGGAGTTTTTATTTTGGATATAGAATTAAAATATATTACCCCAACAAGCCTTTATGTTAAAGCATTCGGGAGACTTGATATTGATAACGCAATGCCGTTTGGTATTAAAATTAAAGATGAAGTCGAAGATAATAATGTATCTTCTCTTACTTTAGATTTTGCCGAAGTGACATTTATTTCAAGTTTCGGACTTAAAGTTATTTTAGAAACATATCAAGTAATGCAAGAACCGGCTGTTATAAAAATCATAAATGCATCAGACACTGTCAAACATGCTTTTTTACTTGTCGGATTTGATAAATTTATAGATATAAAATAATCATGCTTAAATCAATTAAATTTAAAGTATTTTTTAATGTATTTCTAACGTTATTGCTGCTTATTGTAGTAATATTTTGCTTTAATTTTATTTTGTATCAAAAATCAAAGAAAATAATTCTAGACAGTTTTAACCGATATACATCAATAGAAGCAGAGAATATAAATAAAAAAATAATGGCTATCGAAGATAACGCTCTTGATTTGGCTATTTTCGGTCGTGTTTATTATGAAATAAAACAAAAAAGGGAATTTCTTGAAAAATTTGTTATTAAAGTATTTGAAAACTATTCCGAATCACTTGGCGGCGGCATCTGGTTTGAGCCATATTCTATAAATCCAAATGAGTGTTTTCATAATATTTATGCATATAGAAATCATCAGGATAAAATAGTTATAGATAAACAATTTGAGACAAAAGAATACAATTATCACAATCAAAAATGGTATAAAGAAATAATGTCACAGCTAAAAGCAGGCAAGAAAACTGCTTGGTCTTCACCTTATTTTGAAAAAGTAGGCAGTAATTCTCTAATGGTAACGGCAGGTGCAGGCATTTATAAAAATAATAAGTTAATAGGTATGTCCACTGTTGACTGGGAAATTGGTTCTATTTTAAAATCCGTTTTAGCAATAAAACCAACAAATAACTCTTTTGTACTTTTTGCAGACAGAAACAACGATTATATTCTTGTTTCAACAGATAAATATCTTAATAACAATGAGTTAATAGGGAAATCTGTTTCCAATATTCCCTGGTACAATGATAATCTAATAAATTTAACCTATTTTACATATCACAACACAAAATATATTCCTTATGTAAAACATTTAGATAACGGAATGATACTTATTATTAACATTCCGAAGTGGGAACTTTTTAGACTCATTGCAATGACAGCTCTTGGTATTTTATTAATTTTAGTGGTATTTTGTTTTATTATTTTTGGTATTTTATACAAATTAATGCATAATGATATACTTAGACCTATTGATAAACTTGAAAAAGCAGCAACTGCAATTAGTAATGGCAAAATTGACACCAATATTGTAATAGCAAAGCCCACCGAATTTGCCCATTTAGCTTCAACATTTACTAAAATGGCTAAAGATATTAAAGATATTACATATAAACAGACAAGAATGGAATTCGATTTATCAATAGCAAAATCAATTCAGGCATCCAGTCTGCCGAATATTTTTCCACCGTTTCCTGACAGGAGAGACTTTGATATATATGCAACTATGACCCCAGCAAAAGAAGTTGGCGGGGATTTTTACGACTTTTATTTTATTGATAATAATAAATTTATGTTTCTTATTGCAGATGTTTCAGGGAAAGGTGTTCCTGCTGCATTATTTATGATGAATGCCAAAACTTTAATATCAAATATGGCTCAATTCAAAATAACTCCTAAAGAGATGATAGAATTAACAAACAAAAAAATATGTACAAATAATAAAGAATTCTTTTTTATAACAATGTTTGCATGTATAGTAAATTTGGATACAGGTGATATGTCCTGCATAAATTGCGGACATAATCCACCTTTAATATACAGAAGTGGCAATAATTATGAATATTTAAAAATAGGACAGAATATTGCTATGGGTGTACAGCCTAATGCTGATTACAAAATTTATGAAACGAAATTAAATGCCGGAGACAGAATATTTCTTTATACAGACGGAATAACAGAAGCAATTAACGCTGATGAAGAGATGTACGGAGAAGAAAGGCTTTTAAATTATCTAAATGAATTAAAAAATAAAGATATAACAACAATTACAAAAAATGTTAAAGCGAATGTAGATGATTTTTCATCAGACGCAGAACAAAGTGATGATATTACAATGCTTTTATTTGAATATAACGGAAACGTAAAAACTTATAGACATAAAGCTGCAATTGAAAACTATAATGACTTTTATTCATGGTTAAATTCAATTTGTAACGAATGGCAATTGGATGAAAAATTAAGAAATAAGATTGAAATTTGTGCGGAAGAAATTTTTGCAAATATATGTTTTTATGCATATTCTGATGAAAAAGGAGAAATTGAAGTTAATATAAATAAAATGGAAGATACAATCAAAATTCAATTTGTCGATGAGGGAAAACAATATAACCCGTTAGAAAAACCTGATCCTGATATAACACTTTCTCTTGAAGAAAGAAAACCCGGAGGTTTAGGAATATATATGGTTAAACAAATAGCAAAAAAATCAGAATATGAATATAAAGATGGTAAAAATATATTTACAATTTTTATATAAATAGATTGTGGAGTATTATTATATTATATAGGTAATAAAGGTATATAAAACAATGGAATTAAATTTTCAAACATTAAACAATATAGAAAAAGCAAGATTAATTGTAAAATTATCAGGTAAAATCAATATGGAAAATGCTGCTGATATTGAAAAAACAATAAAAAGTAATCTTGATAACGTAAAAGAATTGCTTTTGGATTTTTCCGAAGTTTCTTATGTTGCAAGTGTAGGACTAAGAGTTCTTTTAGAATTACAAAAAACAATTACAGCTAAAAATGCGGCAATGTACATAAAAAATGTAAATGATGAAGTTAAAAATGTATTTGAAATAACAGGATTTCAAAATATATTAAATATAATTTAACATATTATAATCTGCAAACTACTCTGGGAAATATAAAATACTTTTTCAAAAATAGGGTATTTTTAAAGGACAAACGAATTATTACAAAAAAGACAGGATAATCCTGTCTTTTTATTTAGTCTATGCCTCATTATTAACATATTCCTCAGATTCATTATAAAGTTTAGCCAAGCTACTTAGTCATACTGGTTCGGTTTTGCATTACAATACTTCACTTTGTAACACACTTCAAATTGTCTTTATAACTTTATTCGGGCAGCTATAAATATAGAGAAATAAAAAGTATTCTGTAACTGAGCATAAATGAATTAAAATTTTGTTCAAATTACCTGTCATAGGCTTATTATAATAGTTTTGACATTGACAAGAACTACAATTCATGTTTATTATAGAATAGAGAATCTAATCACGAAAGGATTACAAGCAAATGGCATCAAAAAAAAATAACAAAAATATTGAGGCTTTAGAAAAAGCACTTAATAAATCTGACTCGGTTGAAACAATCGAGCAATTTGAAGTGCTTATTTCAAAAGTAAAAAAAGCACAAAAAATATTTGAAACTTATTCGCAAGAACAAGTAGATAAAATATTTCAAGCTGCAGCAGCTGCAGCAAACAAAGCTCGTATTCCTTTAGCAAGAATGGCTATAGAAGAAACAGGAATGGGCGTACTTGAAGATAAAATAATAAAAAACCATTTTGCTTCAGAATATATATTTAACAAACATAAAGATGCAAAAACCTGCGGTATTATAAAAGAAGATAAAGAAAACGGAATAAAAATTGTTGCAGAACCCTTAGGTATCATTGCAGGTATTATTCCAACAACAAATCCGACTTCAACCGCTATATTCAAGTCATTAATAGCATTAAAAACAAGAAACGGAATTATATTTTCACCACACCCTAGAGCTACAAAAAGTACAATTGCAGCTGCAAAAATTGTTTTAGATGCAGCAGTAGCAGCAGGCGCACCTGAAAATATTATAGGTTGGATTGATGTTCCGTCTATAGAACTTTCAAATGCATTAATGAAACACCCGGATATTGATTGTATATTAGCAACAGGCGGACCCGGAATGGTTAAGGCAGCATATTCATCGGGCAATCCTGCATTAGGTGTTGGACCGGGTAATGTTTCTGCTGTAATAGATGAAACTGCAGATATTAAAATGGCTGTATCTTCTATATTAATGTCAAAAACATTTGATAACGGTATGATTTGTGCTTCAGAACAATCCGTTATTGTAGTTAAAGATATATACGAAGAAGTAAAAAAGGAATTTGTATACAGAGGAGCATACTTACTTAACAAATCAGAGCAAAAGAAACTTGTTGATTTGCCGTTTATAGACCCCAAAAGAGGTACTGCTCATCCGAAAATTGTAGGACAAACAGCACATAGAATTGCTGAACTTGCAGGATTTAAAACCCCTGAACACGCAAAAATTCTTCTTTGTGAACGTCCTGCGGTAGATTGGGAAGATCCATTTTCAAGAGAAAAGTTATCACCGATTTTAACTATGTATAAAGCTAAAAATTATGAAGAAGCTGCAGAAATGGCTTTTGAACTTGTTTCAAAAGGCGGTGCAGGTCATACTTCAGTTCTATATACAGATGCTAGAAATCAAGACAGAATTAACGAATATGCAGAAAAAATGCCAACTTGCCGTGTATTAATAAACCAACCATCATCACAAGGCGGTATAGGTGACTTATACAACTTCAAACTTGAACCGTCTTTATCTCTTGGTTGCGGTTCTTGGGGAGGTAATGCCGTTTCCGGTAATATCGGTGTTGAAAATTTATTAAACTATAAAACCGTTGCTGAAAGGAGAGAAAATATGTTATGGTTTAAAGTTCCACCAAAAGTTTATTTTAAAAGAGGAGCTACAGACCTTGCACTTAAAGTTCTTAAAGGTAAAAAACGTGCATTTATAGTAACAGACAGTTTTCTCTTTAATTCCGGTGCTGTTGATAAAATAACAAGAGTTTTACACGAAATTAATATAGAATATCAAATATTCTTTGATGTAAAACCGGACCCTACTATTTCAACAATTAATCAAGCAATGGCAGTATTAAGACCGTTTGAGCCGGATTTAATTATTGCACTTGGCGGCGGTTCACCTATGGATGCAGCTAAAATTATGTGGTTAATGTATGAACAACCCGAAGTAAATTTTGAAAATATATCTATGAGATTTATGGATATAAGAAAAAGAATTTGCCAAATTCCTGATTTAGGTAAAAAAGCAACTATGGTTTGTATACCGACAACATCAGGTACAGGTTCGGAAGTAACACCTTTTGCAATAATTACGGATGATAAAACAAACGTTAAATATGCAATTGCAGATTATGCATTAACGCCTAATATGGCAATCATTGACCCAAACTTTGTTGATGGCATGCCAAAAGGTTTAACATCCGCATCCGGTATAGATGCTCTTGTTCATTCATTTGAAGCCTATGTTTCATCAATGGCTACTAATTTTACAAATTCAAATGCATTGGAAGCAACAAAACTTATATTCAGATATTTGGAACGCTCGTATAAAGAAGGAGCTAATGACCCTATAGCAAGAGAAAAAATGCACTATGCGGCAACTATTGCAGGTATGGCATTTGCTAACTCATTCTTAGGATTATGTCACTCAATGGCACATAAATTAGGTGCTATGTACCATATTCCGCACGGTGTTGCAAATGCATTGTTATTCAGACAAATTATAAAATATAATTCATCGGATTCACCGAGAAAACAAGCTATATTCCCTCAATATAAATATCCGAATGCAAAAGCAAAATACGGTCAAATTGCTGATGAATTAGGACTCGGCGGAAAAGATGATGATGAAAAAGTTCAATTGTTAATGAATGCCGTTGATAAATTAATGAAAGCAATAAAACTTCCAATGTCAATTAAAGAATTTGGTGTAGATGAAAAAGTCTTTATGAAGAACTTGGATGAATTAGTTGAACTGGCATTTGATGATCAATGCACAGGCGCAAACCCTGCATATCCGTTAATGGAAGAAATAAAACAAATATACATTGACGCATATAATGGTGTTGTATAAATAATAAATAATAAATAAAGAAATAAACAGAGAAACCTTTGGGTTTCTCTTTTTTTATATCTTAAACACGTCTTTTACGAGCAGCTTCAGATTTGCGTTTTTTCTTTATACTTGGCTTTTCGTAACGTTCACGACGTTTAATTTCAGAAAGTATACCTGCTTTTTGGATTTTTTTCTTAAATCTTTTTAAAGCACTTTCGATTGGTTCGTTATCGCCAACTCTAACTTCAGGCATTATTTTCACCACCTTCATTGTTTGTATTGTATCTTATAGTCAGATATTAACAGGAACATATTTTAATTTCAAGATGTAAGAAACGTATTTTACAGATTACACCTATTTATGCATTTTTAATAGTTTTACTAAAAACTTGTTTCTCAAATATTAGGATTATTTACAAAATTATCAATATGTTTTTTTGATAACATTATTACTAAAAGTAAAATCAATAAATATAAAGCTATATCAGAGTCATTTGTAATATAAAAAACATTTACGGCAAATAATGTTACAAAAAGCAAATTCAATAAAAGGATTTCCCGTTTATTTTTTTTGTGTTCTTCTAGAAATATTGAGATATCTTCTTCTTTATAATTAAAATTGGGAATTTCATTTTTGCAATCTAATACATTAATTATAAAATAATATGGCAAACCGAATGGCATACAATCTGATATAAAATTAATAGTTTTTCCATTTTTTGTTTCTAAATACACATTTACATTTTTACTTTCTTCAATAGAAACATTAAAAGCAGCAATTTCACTTTTCTTGATTATAATAATATCAGCTATATTATTATTAAATATATTATTAGTTTTATATATTACGCTTATCTCATCATCATTTATTTGTAGCTCTGCAGGGTATACTTGAAATAACTCATTTTTAATAAGCACCAATATTATTAAAATCATAGAACATATTTTTAGAATGGGAGAAATATTAAAAAATTGATAATCTAGTACTACATATTCCAAACATGCAATATACAATAGATTCAATATAAATATTACTAATTTATATATTTTTATACGTTCTTGCTGCATAGTAAAGTAATATTAATTAAAGTATAAAACCATTTTAAAGTAATTAGTATAAAATATCAATATTTTTAAAATTAATATAAAAAAAGGGTTTTGGAAAATTCCAAAACCCTTTTTAAACTTTCAATATCTACTTCTTATTTGTTAGGAATAGATAAATCTTGAGTTAATTTTAACCATACATAGTCGCCATCGTTAGCTTTGTATGTTCTACCAGGAGTTGTTAAACCTGTTAATAAACCAACACCTGCACCAACAGGAGAACCGATAGCAACGCCTCTGCATAAGTGACCGCTACCATCAGCACCGTCAGCAGCTGCAATACCGATACCGGCACCACCACCAACTACTGCACCGCCTACTGTATAGCCAAGAGGTTTAGCCCATCTGTTTTCTGTTAACACACCGTCATGGTTGATAACTTCAGCGCTGAAAGGAACAACTGTTCCGCATGGTAAAGTCATAGAATCAAATTCTACAGTAACTTTATCATTTTTGTTCCACCATTTCTTTTCTTCGATAGAAGTGATGTGAGCTTTCATTGTTGTGTCTGCAGGGATAACAAGAGTACCTTCTTCTGTGTAGATATCATGTTTAGCTGTGAATGTAACTTCATCGCCAACTTGTGCATCTTTAGATGTAAAGTATGTATAGAAATAACCTTTGATGATGTTTTCAGCTAAAACGATTTTTCTCAAGTTTGTAATTTGAACTTCGTTAACTTCAGCTTTTTTAGTTTCATTTAAGTGTTCTGTAGTAAGAAGTGTTTCTTGATTGATGTATTGAGTTTTAACTGCACTTAATTGTTGTTTTAATTTGTACAATAAAACAGCAGCTTCAGCTCTGTTCAAATTTTTGTTAGGTAATAATTTATCTGAATCAGGATAATTTACATATACGCCAAGGTCAATAGTTTTAGCGTATTGAGCAGTAGCCCAAGCAGGAATATCAGCTCTATCTTTGAAAGGAGCTAATGACTTTGTATTACCTTTAAAATCTTTTGTGATATGGCTAATAACAGAAGCAGCTTCAGCTTTTGTCATAACTCTATCCGGTTTAAATGTACCGTCGTTGTAGCCATATATTAAACCTAATTTAGAAGATAATAAGATATCTCCATAGTCAGCTCTTGAAGAAACTACGTCTGAGAACGGATTAGCTTCAGAAATAGTAGCTTTACCGTGTCCTAAAGTTCTTAATAGAGCTGAGTTAAAATCAGATCTTGTAACATCCTTTGTAGGAGCAAAAGTATTTTTTGCAACTAAAGGAAGAACGTTGTCATTAACAACAGCTGTGATTTCTTTGTTTGCCCAATGATCTTCCGGAACATCGCTATATGAAGCAGCATTAGCTGCATTGAAAGCGAGCATCATGAAAAATACAGCAAACATAGCTAAAATCTTTTTCATTTTTTTTCTCCATTTTTGTAGTAAACCTAAACTAAACACCTAGATTATATAATAATAAATTTTATAATGCAAATATTATTTATTTTGTATACAAAAAATTTGTTTGTTATATAATAGTCTTATGATTGGACTTGTAGCTCAGCTGGTAGAGCAGTTGACTCTTAATCAATTGGTCGGGGGTTCGAATCCCCCCAAGTTCATTTTTAATTGATATTTAATATGACTTATGTTAAATTATCAATAATCTGACAAATTTTGTCATGGATAGTACATTAAATTTCAAATAAAAATCTAAGGGCGTGTGGCACTCTGCCGAACAAAATGATTAAATATCATTTTGTGAGAGGGGTAGACGCACTGTCCAACCTAAAAATTGAACATTAAACTAAATATAGAATAAAAAATCTAAGGGCGTGTGGCGAAATTGGTAGACGCACCAGACTTAGGATCTGGCGCCTTCGGCATGGGAGTTCGAGTCTCTTCACGCCCAAATAAAAAGAGGATAGGATTTATTCCTAATCCTCTTTTTATTTTGTGTTTATAAAGACGAGAACTCACAATGCAAAGCATTGTCAAGTTCGAGCGGATTTTTTGCAGAGGCTGAAGCAGTTTTGTTTGGAAGAAACAAAGTTTCTGAAAACAAAATGCGTAATGCCGTTTAACGCAAAAAATCCAAGACGGTCTCTTCACGCCCAAATATATGAGGATAGCTTTTATGTTATCCCCATATATTTTTTGTCGTGAATGACGAGAACTTGAACTGACCCCCAAAAAGTGGACAATTGACTCGCAAGTAAAAAATTTCATATCCTCAACAACAACTCAAGCATCTTTACGCCCATTTTGTATGTAAAAGTTTTTGTCAGGCATTGCCTGACCTACACAACTCCGTGCATTTTTTCCAAAACTTCGTGCCACGTTACACAAGTCGTATTCAACTTTTTCTAAGAGTTCATCAAGTCTATTTTTTTGTAAATAATATTTCTTTTATAAACCCGATTAAACTGCCATTTCTTGTAATATCTTTTTCAGCTTTCTCACTTCCATCGGCGAGCTTCTCTAATCCTTTGCCGTATTCGGATAACTTGCCATCTTTAAAGAGAAGACCTTTTGCAACTTTCACACTTCCATCGGCGAGCTTCTCTAATCCTTTACCGTATTCGGATAACTTGCCGTCTTTAAAGAGAAGAACTTTTGCAACTTTCACACTTCCATCGGTGAGCTTCTCAAATCCTTTAGTGTATTCGAATAACTTGCCGTCTTCAAAGAAAAGCTTTTTTGCAGCTTTCTCACTTCCATCGGCGAGTTTCTCTAATCCTTTAGTGTATTCGAATAACTTGCCGTCTTCAAAGAAAAGCTTTTTTGCAGCTTTCTCACTTCCATCGGCGAGCCACTCCCAACCTTTCTTGTATGTACTTAATTTGCCGTTTGCTAAAAAAGAAAATACATCTTTACCCTTTTTAGTTGAAATACTGACATTTGATAAAATTTTATCAATGAACATACTTTCTCTCAATATTGTACCGTCAGATGCCATTTCTCTCATAAAATCTATACCATCTTCCCTGTCTATATTTGCAACTATTTTTCCGTCGATTTTTCCGCCGTTATTATATAAAGAAGTTACTTCTTCTTTTATTTTATTTGCTTGTGTCTGTACTTTTTCTGCATATTTTTGAGCTTTTCTCGCTCCTAAAAATTTACCTGTTTTTATCCCGTATATTATACCTGCACCTACAGCTATTGCTGCAGCTGCTATTCCCAATCCGATTGCAATTTTTGCTTTCTGTGATAAATGTTTTTTTGTTATTTCAAGTGTATCTTTTTCTGGTGTTTTATCTATTGGTTTATTAACCATTGTGTTATTAATTTCGGGAAATAAACCGTTATTTTGCTGCGGTTTAGATAAATTTTCAATTACGTTACTTTTAAAACTTACTTTCATATAATACTAAATCTTTCTTACACTTTTATACACTTTTAATATACGAAAAACATTAAAATTTTTTTTTGTTATTATTGCGAATAAATATTAAATTTTTTTACATTTAAATTGTAAACGCAGGACATAAAGCAAAAGTATGTAGATATTTCTCTTGATTATTACGAGAAATTTACAAATTAATCAGAAAAAAGGATTTTCCAAATTTGGTTAGAGACTTGTCTTGCAAGACATTTTCGAGCAAGTCTTTTGGATTTACCTTCTGATAATTTTTTCTGAAAATATTTTGAACTCTCTTTATCAAATCTTGATTGTAATATTTATATTGAATAAAGTAATGAATTTAATATTCTATTTCCTCTTTTGTTATTTCTAAATTTTGTAGTTTGTCCGCTTGAACATTCAACAGGTGCTACTCCACAATAACTCGCAAATTCTGATTTACTCATTTTCTTTCCTTTTGTTTCCGTATAAAAAATAGTTGCTATTTATACTTTGATTATAGAATTTTTTTAGACATGTAAATATATCCAAAGTATAGTTTATGGTAAAATTTTCAAAAAATACTGATTTTATTGGTTTTTTTCCATATATAACATATTTAACAAATTTAACAATTAGGCTCTTCAAGGAAAATTAATATAAAGAAAAAGACTATTCTTATATTAAAAGCATTTAAAAATTCAATTTTTTGTACAATGACGTTGATAATGTTTAAGACTTCTCATCACTGATAATTTCTTTTATATATGGCTTTAGTTCAATAATTTCATGCTTATAATAAGTTAGAGTTTCGTAAACTATCTCCCATACTAAAAATAGGGTTAAGACAAAATGTCTAACCCTGTTTTTATATGTGCAAAAGATACCCGACGTAAATTTGTTTTTGCCGAAAACAAATTTACCGAGTCAGCATTGTTTTATTTATAAATTGAAAAATAACATATAAATTAATGAAAACAATGCATTTGTGCTTGTATTTGCTCGTGTTGCTAGCAAATAAGCACATAATCTTCACGCCCATATTTTTGTCAGGCATTGCCTGATCTACTGACTTTATTAATAATTATAAAATAGGTGTATAAAATTTATTCTTTAGTAAATTCTAATTTTAGTTGTTCATTAATTTTTTTTGCACAGTTAAAGCAATAAAAACCTTCCGAATTACACTCTGATGAGCATAAATGCCCGTTTTTTTTAAAATAATCAATTTGGGTTAAATATGATTTAATGTCTTTAATTTTTATATCATCAGTTATAAGAAAATTTCCAGGGATGTAGTGTAATAATACTGAAAACGGTTCATTTTCAACTGATTTTATGTTATCAAAGGCTTTAAGATATATATTATATTTATTTAATAACAAGGAAGTATGTGCAGGAAAACTGTCCCGTCCAACCAATTTGAATTTATTAATTCCAATATTCAAATATTCCTGAATTTCCCAAGGGTATATGTTGTTTGCGTTACAAAGGTTTGATGCAATATTTTTATTATATAAATATGTACAAAATTTTATACCGTAGCCTTCAATGCCCTGATGAAAATTACGATGAGGGCAGCCTTTGATACAAGCTTGACTTACCATTATTTCTATATCTAAATTCGGGTAATTTTTTCTCAGATTTTTTAATAATTTAAAATTTTTATTAACATCAGCAGACGGTACAATTTGCTTTGTATCAGGATACATTGTAAGAAATTGCTGATATTCCCTTATTGTTTTAAATTCCAATGAAGTTGAAGCATATATTTGAAAATTGGGATAAAGCTTTTTTAAATACATTATTAACAAAGGATTAGTAATCCTGATTTTATTAACTCCGATTTCTTTTAATTTAGGAAGTAATTTATTTAATTTTTCAAATCTTTTATCCTGTTCATTATTATTACTAAGCTGGACAATATTATAGGTATTTAAGAGGTATATAACATCAAATCCTTTTTTCAATGAATATGACATTAAATTTTCCCAATATTCAAATTCTTTTTTTTCAATATATACGTTACGATCCTGTTCAAAACCAGTAAACAAATCGCAAGAAGGAGGAAGAGTAAGGTAAACATTAGTGATTTTACTCTTTTCAACTGATTCATTAATTGCCGTCAATTTATCAATAGACTCGGAATCATATGGCATTGGAACCGAAAATTCCGCAATCTTCATAAAAAATCCTTATTATTTACCTAATAACTTCATTATTTTATCTATAAAGCCTTATGATTCTGACTCCTCAGAAACGCTTGTGTTTGTTGCAAATTTTGCAATTCTTTCTTTTAATTTTTCGGTATCGGGTGATAACGGTGCTTTTAAACATACTTTTCATAAGCAAATAGGTCGGATTTTAACCTAACAACATATTGTTGTATAATGTTATAATAAATTATAAATGTTATTTATACAAAAATCTATGGTCTTTATAACAATTGTAACATGTAATCGAAAACAAATTCTTTTAGATATATTGATTTAATTAAATCTTCAATAAAATACGCAATAATAAATATATTGAGTCTATTCTAATTTTAAAAGTATGTAGGGTGCATAAAGCGTAAGCGTATGCACCAAATTAGATTATTCAAAACAAAACGGCAGGTTTTAATTCCTACCGTTTTGTTTATTTCTTTTTCAGCGATTATTAACTATTTTTTGTAAAGCAAGCAATCAATTGTGATATTGTTTCTGCATTATTGTTTTGGTTTTGCAATATTTCTGCAACAGTATCTCCGGTTGACAAGAAAGTTGCAGCCTCTGCTCTTACTTGATTAATATAATTATAATCAACGGATACAGTTTTCTTTCCTGCTACAATAGTTTCTATTTTACCTTCACCAAAACCATCAATATTTGTAGGTGTTGCACTTGTAAAGAAATCATTTATCGTTATATAACTACCGTTTGACTTATTATACAAAATCAATGAATTATCTTCATATCCGCTTTCCCCGACATTTGCCATAAAGACAAGATTACTTTTACTTACATCTTTTAGTGTTAATTTATCTTTTGTTCCACCTTTGTCGGTAACTGTTATGCTTTCTTGTGAAACAAGTTTTGAAATATTATATGTATCACTATCAAAGTCTTTATCTACAATACTTCCTGAGCTTGAAACAATGTTATATGTATCAGATGAAGAATATGTTTTAATTGGGTCAGAGGAAGTATATTCATTATTTACCGTTATTTCAAAGTCAGAATTTTTAATATTAAATGTATTTTTTTCATGTTTTTTTTCTGCTAATACAGTTATAGCTCTATCTAAAATTTTTATATTTCGTGAATCAGAAACGCTATACGTATCGTTTCCTCCAACATCATCTATATGATATGTATTAGTATTATAAAAATTATTAACATTATCTATTACATACTTATCATTTGATTTACCATTGTCTTCAATAAGAACTCTTGTTGAATCTTTAATTTTATATGTATCATTGCCTAAATTATCATAGATACTAACATAGGATGAATTTTCGTCAACTAAGTAATTATCCTTACCTTCGCTATCAAAAATTTCAATTTGTGAATTTTTTAAAATATAATTATCATTTCCTTTTGAATCATAAACTTCGGAATTTGCCGTAAAATTAAAATTATATTTATCGTTTCCTGAATTATCCTCAAAAGTGAGGTTTATTCCTTTTGATATATTATATTTATCATTTCCTGCCTTATCATGAATAGATGAGCCATCAGTTATATTAATATTATATGTATCATTCCCCGAATTTTTACTTTCTTCGTTTATATTAAAATAGGAATTATAGATATTATAGACATCATTTCCTGATTTATTCATTTTAGTAAAATCATATTCATTGATTGAAACACTTGAACCCGTTATATCGTATTTATCATTACCGGCATTATCATATAAAGTAGCTGATGCAGATGTATTTAAAACTGAATATTTGTCATTACCTTTGTAATCTCTGATAATAGAACCCCCTGAAGTTGTATTTAGAGTATAAATATCGTTCCCTGCGTAATCCAATATATCCGCTTTTGCGTTATCAATAATGTATTTATCTTTTCCTACAAAATCCTTTATTTCTAAAGTTGCGCTATATGTATTATAATAATCATTTCCTTTAAAATCATATATATCATAATTAGCACTGATTGCGATATATTTATCGTTTCCGGCTTCATCATATACATAGCCTTTATTACTGCTTGTTGCACCGCTATAATTTCTTAAATTATATGTATCAGCTTTTTTACTTCCGTAAAAACGAGTTTTAGTATCTTTTTCTAAAGTAGCTATTGAAGGCGCATCAGAATATGTTATACCGTTAACGGATGAAAAAATTCGAGCTTCGGTTAAATCCGCATAGTTTTCATTATCAATATCATATAATTTAATTTGGGCTTCATCCGTTTTAAAATAATCTTTAATTGTATTTTTAACTGTTTTAATTGAATTATTTTTTAGAGATATAAATTTTGTAATTAAAACTAAATTATTACCTTCTTGAACAGAAATAGTATAGCTTTCATTCATACTTCCAAGTCCAAAATAATCACCTGTCGGCGTTGCTTTTAACTTTATAGTTTTAATATTATCTATTGTCCAAATCGTATCTTTAGATTCGGGTTCAATTATTAGTTCATCTGCTGTAATTGGTTTAGTTATAACTTTAGTTTTTGCCATAATTTTTCTTCTTTATTTTAAAGTAATACTGATTAATCCAATATTGCAACCTGTCATCAGCTCAACTAGCATCCAATTGCCAAAATATGTTGTGCAAATTCACTATCTGCTTCAGATTATCGAAAATATTTTCGGACAACCATTATCCAAATAATTATTCAACATCAAAATCGAAATATGTATCAGGGAATGGTTCATTTTTTAATGTGTAATGCCACCACTCCGTGCTTATCCCCTTAAATCCGGCATTTAACATTGCACTACGCAATATTTGTCTGTTCTTTTTCTGTTCTGCTGTCAATTTTGCATAATTTGGGTGAGATATCTCGCTAAACAAATCAAAAGTTCCGCCCATATCTACAAAAGAACCATCCTGTTTAATTATAGTTAAATCAATTGTTGAACCTCTTGAATGACCTGATTTACTTGCTATGTAACCACCCTGGAGTAAATATGATTTTTTTAAATTAGGATAAAATGTTTTATTTCCCTCATCATTCGGATTATGAATCCATTCAACAAAGTTGTTAACTGCTTTTTGAGGTCTATATGTATCCCATATCAGTAATCTGTATCCTTGTTTTCTCAAATCGGCTGCTGCTACGGATAATGCCTTTAGTGCCTCTTTTGTCATATAAGCAACAGGTGCTTTATATCCTTTTATTTTTTTACCCGTAAAATTATACGAAGAATAATATCTCATATCATAAACAGCATCATCAATTACTGTATATACAGGTTGAAAATCGCTTTTATCATAAGATATTTGTGATGCAATTGATGTTTGTATAAAACTAAATAATATTAATCCGACTAAAAATATTTTTTTCATATATATTCCTATCCAAAAAAGTTATTATATTTTTATTTAATCCGGCATCATATTAAAACATTATGTCATTCCAACCCCATAAATCTACGGGATGATATGTTACATATATATTGGATTTTTCAATTCCAAAATCTGCCGATAATATATTACAAATGCTGTGAGTTAATGTTTGGCATGCCTGTTTTGTCGTTGCACCAAACAATTTAACAGAAATATAAGCACCTTTTTCAAGCTTCTTTTCATTCATATAAAGTGTTTTCTCATCTTCAATTTCAGTCATTATATATTGTTTTGGTTTTGATAAAGCTGATGAAACCACGTCTGCCAATTTTCTCTGCAAATCATTTTTTTGATTTTCATCTAATTTCATACTCAATTTTGTTTCTATAAACGGCATACTATTCTCCTTCTGTGATATTTTATTAATCATAGCATAAATTAAAAAGACCTTACCTTTTTTAATTTTTGTTCAAACATTAAAAGTGGTATAATATTTATATTATTACAGTTCTGGAAGAAATATGCCTCAAAGAAAAGAACCTAAAAGAATTACGTCTGATAATTACTTAAAATATTATTATGATATTCCTTATGAAGGTACAACTTCACAAGGAAAACCTTTAAAGAAGTTGAAAAATATAACATGTCCTTATCGGGGAATTAAAATTATTCCGCAAGAATCTACAAAAGATTTTGAAAAAGAACTAAAAAAAGTAAAAACGGCATCCGAAGCCGTTCAGTTGTTATTAAAATATAAAAAACATTTTTTAAAAACAGAACGAGAACTTTTTTCTATTTTCCAAAATTTTGCTTTGCTAAATCCGGATGATGATTTGCAAAACTGCCTTCAAATGATAAAAACTAATTGTCTTTCAAAATTAAAACTTGAAGAGTTTGAAGTATTAGATGAGGTTGATACACTATCACATAAATTATCAACTCAAACTGCTCTCAGGCTTAGAGCAAAGACTACAAAATGCAGACAAATAATATTATCTGACTCGTCAAGAGATACATTTAAAAGAAAAGTTTTTTTAAGTTCTTTAGAAGAAATTATCCCTAATGAAAATGAAAAGGAAATTTTGGCAGAAATTAAAAACAAAGCGCTATTTCTTCCTACATCAGAATCCAGCAAAAATGCATTTGTTGTCAAATATTCAAAAAGAAAGCAAATAGAAATAACCAGAAGATTATTTATCGCTTCTACAGGTTCAATTGAACATATTGTTCCTCATAGCGAAGGCGGTCTTAACAGTATAGGCAATTTCCTTTTAACCTGTGCATCAGGAAACAGATATAGGGAAAATATGAGCCTTGTAAATTATATAAAACGTTTTCCCAAAATTCCCCAATATTGCCAAAAATATATAGACGATATTATAGATGTTATCCATTCTGGCGGACTAAAGGGAAATGAAACTTATCCGTATAAAATAAAAGAAAAATTGATGGAAGTATCTCAGGGAAGAATTATGATAAGTCTTTCAAAATATAAATATTCCAAAGATGAAGCTGCCCAAATAAGTTACGAATATGAACACCGGTATGATAATTATAAAAAGATGTATTAGTTATAAATTATTGTTAGGATAATTAAAAACAGGGTTAAACTTATTGTTCTAACCCTGTTTTTATTAATAACGGTTTTTATTTTAAAGCTGCTTTTTGTTTATTATAATAATCAATTTGTCTTTGCAATGCTCTTGTTCTTATTGTTCTTTCTGTTTCAGTTATATTTTTTGCATTTCTAACTTCTCTTTTTTCTTTATTTAATTCATCTAATTTAGAATTAATTTGATTTAATGCTTCTTTTTTTCTTGCAGCTTCTGCTTCTGCTCTAGCTTTTTTAGAATTTTCTATATCTGTTTGAACTTTATTTTTAATATCCTTTCTTATACCTTTTATCTCTTTTTTAGTATCTTTAATATTCTTTTTAACTTCTTTTTTTGTAGCCTTAATATCATTTTTTACAGCTTTTTTAATACTACGATTTGTTGTTTTTACTTCTGTTTTAACATTCTTAACATCTTGTTTTACAGCTCTTTTAAGATCCCTGCCAAATGATGATGCAAAAGATGCTGTTGTTGACAAAACTAAAACAATAAAAAGAATTAATATTTTTTTCATGATTTCTCTCCATTCTTCTTGTTAAACTATTTTAATTTCGTGAATTTGTTTTTTCAATATAATGTTATATTGGTGTTAATTTTTATTAGAAATAATGACTTATTTAAATAAGATTAATATACCTATAAACAAAGAGAGACAGACCTTTATCTGTCCCCCTTTTTATTAATTTACTCTAATTAAAATTGTACTTTTACATTTTCTCTTTGTTTTTCATCTATTTCAAAGAATTTAGGCTTTTCAAAATTAAAAAATGCCCCAATTAAATTTGTAGGGAAATATTCCAAAAAGTTTTTAAATTCTCTTGCACAACCGTTATAGTATTTTCTTGATGTTGCAATTTCAGCTTCAATTCCTGATAATTCATCTGCTAATTTTTGGAAATTTTCATTAGCTTTTAAATCAGGATAATTTTCCGCTACTGCAATAAGTCTTGCTAAATCAAAACCAATTTGATAGTTTAAATCTATTTTTTCATCATCCGATAAATTTGTATAATTTCTATTCCTTAGTTTCGTTACTTCTTCAAGTATTTCTCTTTCGTGTTGAGCATATCCTTTCGTTGTTTCTATCAAATTAGGAATTAAATCCCAGCGTTTTTTCAAATATACATCCATTGTAGAAAATGCTTCCTGTGTATAGTTTTTAAGCTTTATACCCTTGTTATAGCCAACAACAAGGAAACTTCCAATTAAAACAATAATAACCAACGCAATTAAACTTATCATTTTTAATTCCCTTTATAGTTTAATAAACAATGATATATATTATAACATAATAATAGCTGTCCGAACAAATTTTAATTATATGCTTTCATATACTTTTTTAACAAATAAGGTAAAATAAACAGAGATTTATTTTACCTTATAATATGTTTAATAAGTTTTTATAAATTCAAGCTCTATATTTTTACCAATAAAAAAGTACTGTCTTTTACTGCCTTTAATGTATGAATTACATCTTTTTCAAAAAGAAACATCTGCCCTTTTTTTATTTTATGCTTTTTATCATAGTCTTTTTGTTTTTCGGAAGATATTGTTGAACAAATATCACATCCGCATAAAGAACTTTCTTCAAACTCAATTTCTAATTCACCGTCTATCAAATATATACAGATATTTGTGTTTGACATATGAGAATCAAATCCCTCATTTTTCTTTAACGAAACTAATTTTAAATATGCGCCGTTATTTTTCATTATATCCACAATTTCGTGGTTTGCATCTTTCATTCCGAACATTTCATCAATTTCTATTGCTTTATATAACATAATTTCCCCTTTCTACAAATAAGTTAGCATTCTCAATAATTTTTTATATTGCCTTATGGAATATTATTTGGTAGCCTTTTTATTAGAATGATATAAACTTTTAGTAGGGATATTTATGGAAGAATTAAAAAATAATAAAATTTTTATATTTTTGGTTTGGTTGTTTATAGTAATTTCTATTATTCACATAGCATACGCAACATATACACATAGAGGATTATATTGCGACGGCGGATTTTATTTTTTCTCAATGTTAGGAAATTTTGCTAACGGAATCCACCACTTTGCTTTTGATACCGAACATCCAAGATTTTGTTCTCTAGCATTAGTGGAATTACCCTTGATGATAGTGCATAAATTTTTTCCAACAACAAGTAAATCCACTTTGATGAGCCTTTTTTCCTTTGTTCAGTTTGCAATACCTTTTTTATCATTAATTTGGAGTTACTTTTTATCAAAACGAACCGGTAAAATAGATATTTTCTTTTGGAGTTTATTCTTTTACGGAGCTGTAATGCTTCCTTATACAATATATTCTGTCGTAGAAAGCCTATATGGAATTATTTTTCACTTCATATTATGGAATTATTTAGTATCGGATATTGAATACAAAAAAAGAGATTTCGTTTTTGTATTTTTCCTTTTGATAATGATGTTTGGAACGTATGAATACGTAACATATCTTGGAGTCGTATTTTTCATTGCTCATTTCCACTATTTATTCACCAATAAAAATCAATCACTAAAAAGTCAACTTTTAAAAATTATTATCGGATGGGGCAGTTTAGCAGCTTCTATATTTGATTTTGTATATATGTTTCACGTTCCCGGAGAAGACGGAGAAGTTATGCGGTTTTTAAAAGAATTTGTTGATTTTCTTCCATACGTATTACACTTAAACTCTCTATTTTCAATAATTATAACAATAATTCTATTTACTTTTATATTCAAAAAAACAAGAATTGGTATTATCTCTGTCGTACTAATTAGTTTAATACAGGTAATTATATTCAGATATCTTTATACTCATCCTGATTTATCAATATATCCGATGTGGGAACAACATTTACGTTCTGTTCCCTGTTGGACACTACCTGTTGTATTCATAGGAATGTACATAAAAGACTTATTCGGAACAATAGATAAAGTTAAATTCTCAAACTATATTTGTATTGCTCTTATTTGTGCAATAGCTCAGACTTCTTGGCAGCTTGTTGAATCATACTATTGGAATATAAATGTACAATATATAAAAGATGAACTTGCAAACACTGATGATTTACTTTATATAGCATCTGCACACGAAAACGTTATATCCGATTTTCATAATGAAAATTTAAGAAGACATATTTGGCATGGAACATACGCATTAATGAGTATTTTATTGTCGGAGACATATAAACAAAAAACATTACTTGTTAATTACGATACCCAATATGAAGATAGCAATGCTCCATATAGACACAGATTATTCGTAATTCCGGAAGAACAAAAAATTTCAATTCCTTTTGGGGTTGTTGTTGATATAAAAAATCAATACTGGGATTTAACAGACTGTGCAGAAGCCTTAGATAAATATAATAAAGAACATAATATAAAAACAGACGGGTAAAATTTGAACAAATCTGTTATAATATAAATGATGATTGAAACAGTAAGAAATATATTAAAAAAATATGTAAATATTTCCTGCGAAACAACATTTATTGTCGGGTTTTCAGGCGGTTGGGACTCAATGTGTCTGCTTGATATAATGAATAAACTGTCAAAAGAATATGGTTTTTTACTTGTAGCAGCACATTTAAACCACAATTGGAGAGGCAAAGAATCAGAAACGGAAAAAGAACGCTGTTTGGCCTTTTGTGAAGAAAATGACATCACTTTCATTTCAGATACCTTAGCAGAAGGAACAAAAGCATCAGAACTCATTGCAAGAGAATTAAGATATGATTTTTTCAAAAGATGCGCAGAAGAGTTTGAAGCAGATGCAATATTAACCGCCCATACAAAGAGTGATAATGCTGAAACTATTTTATATCGTATTATTAAAGGTACCGGATTAAACGGACTTGAAGGCATAAGAGAACTAAGAGAGCTTGGCGGATTTAAAGTTATTCGTCCGATTTTGAATTTTTCAAGAAAAGATATTGAAGAATATTGCATAAAAAATGAATTATATCCTAACAATGATTCAAGCAATGCAAATACAAAATATGCAAGAAATAATATAAGACACAATATTATGCCTGCAATAAAATTAATTAATCCAAATATAGAAAACTCTCTTATAACATTGGCAGATATTGCTGCAGGGAATAACAAAGTTATCAATGAATTAATGCAAAGCATTGAAAATCAAATTACAGTCGGGAATAAATGGTTAACACAGAATTTTTTGATTTTAAATTCTGCTATTAAGCAACACTTTGTGTACAATTTGCTCGTAAAAAATGACTTTGAACCAAGTTTTATAAAGATACAGGAAATACTTAGTTTTATAACAGAAAATCAAAAGTCAAAAACAGGTAAAACACTCTCTGTATCACAGGATAAATGGTTATTTGTTTCAAGTAAATATATCTATTTTGTTGAAGCTGAACACTACAAAAAGATTGAAGATATTATTGAAGTCAATGACATAGGTACATATAAATTTGGCGGAATTTATAATATAACAATCGAAAATTCAAGATACAAAATATCTAATTTTCCTAAAGCTATAGAAAATATGGCTTATGTTGACTTCAAGAATATAGATTTTCCGCTTACCTTAAGAACAAGAAGAAACGGGGATATTATACAGCCGTTTGGTATGCAGGGAAAAATGAAATTAAAAAAATATTTCATAAATAAAAATATACCGGAACACGACAGAGATAAAATAGTCTTGTTGTGCAAAGATAATGAAGTTCTATGGGCTGTCGGAGTCGGACTTAGTGAAAAATTACGAACAACTGATTTGCCTTCACACAAATTACACATGGAGAAAATAACAAATGCTGACTTGTGATAAAAATATAAAAGACTTAAAAGTATTAATATCAGAAGAAGAAATACAAAAGAAAGTAAAACTTCTTGCAGAAGATATTGAAAAAGTCTTTCCTAAAGGTGAAGATATATATGTAATTTGCGTTTTAAAGGGTTCTTCAATGTTTTGCATAGATTTAATAAAACATTTCAAAAACCCTATTCAACTTGAATTTATTAGAATTTCAAGCTACGGGCACGAAACAAAATCAACAAACAATCTTCAAGCAATAGATTTAACATTGCCCAACTTAAACGAGAAGAATGTTTTAATTGTTGAAGACATAATCGATACAGGTTTGACGGCAAGATTTTTAACTGATTTATTTAAAATTAAACATTTACCTAAAAAACTTGTTTTTACTTCACTGCTAAACAAAAAATGCGCAAGACAAATCGAAATAGAACCCGATTTTTACGGATTTGAAATTGATGACAAGTTTGTTGTAGGCTATGGCTTAGATTATAAAGGATATTACAGAAATCTGCCTTATATAGGATATTTCCCTCAATAATCTATTTATGAAAAATATTTTTAAACTGGATTACGACAAAATTCATTCTTGCCGGAAAATTTACATCCGTATTGTTTTCTTGCTCATAATCTTTTCTGTGTAATCTGCTATATTCATTAATTGCATTACGAATATACTCAATATCACTTTCTAATTCCATATTCATTTTAAATCCATCCCAGCATAACACTCCATATAATATAAATAAAAATTTTTGGAGCACGGAATTTCAAAAAATGAAAAAACTGTTACAAAGTTTACAATTTATTGTTCAGGAGTTTGTATATCTATATTTTTTAGTTTCTTTTCTAGTTTTCTGTTCCAAGGCAAATCCTGCCTGAATACATATTCATAGCCGGTAACTTCACCTTTAGAAAATGTAGAAAGTTGTTCATCACAAAGTTTTTCAAAATCTTGTTGTAATTTTTTAGTTAATTCATGCCTGTCAAAGTTACAATTATCTGCCGTAATAATAATAGGCTCACCAACTTCAGCCAAACATTCCGGTCTATCCTCTCTCAAAAAAGTATAGTTAACCGCAACAGGAACAAGATTAACGCCGCCAAGTTCTTTTGCAACCTTTTGAGCAACATATACAAGCCCTGTTTGAAACTCAATAGGTCTATAATTTGGCGGTCTTACTATACCCTGAGGAAATATCCAAAAACCAAGAGTTGGGTCTTTTATTAAATCATTTGCTATATAAACTAAGGCTTTCATTGCTTCTTGAGCAGATGCTTTATTAACAGGAAACGCACCAATTAATGAAAATAGAGGAAATCTGTTCAATTCTTCTATCATCATTCTTGTTTTTACTTTAAATGCTTTACGCATTAGATAGTAACCTATCATTCCGTCCCACCAGTTATTATGTGGTGCATAAAGAATAGACGGAAATCTTTCATCTCTGTGTTTTTGAAACACTTCAAGATTTTTTATACGAAGAGCATAAAACCTGTGACGAACATATCTAAACATTATTCTATCTGCAAGCCATGTCCAAAAAGGACGATTTTGCGCCCTTCTCATTTTTTCTTTTCTGTTCCTTAGTTTTGTAGGAGGAATATCCGAATATAATTTCTCTGCTTTTTGCATACTTAATCCCCAAAGTATATAAATTATATCACTTTTTTTTATTTTTAATCAAATATTTCTTTAACACTTACGGCTTCTAAATTATTCATATCTTCAAGTCTTTTATATATTTGCATAACAGGACTTTTTTCATTGGATATAATTTTTATATTAATTTTTAATTTATCTCCGTCCTCATCAATTGTTTTATGATTAAAGTCAATAATTTCAGGAAATAATTCCATTATTTTTTTATAAACATCATTATAATTATCATATTTACACAGGAAAGATATTTTAATTTTTCTTTGATGTTTTGCATTATGCGGCATTATTTTAAGTTCTAAAGTTCTGATTAAAACTAATATACAGAAAGCAAGAATAGTAGAAACTACAGCAATATTAATTTTTCCGCAACCGCAAGCCATACCGATTGCAGCAACAATCCATAAAGTTGAAGCAGTGGTTAAGCCGGTAACGGTTAAGCCTTGTCTTAACACTGTGCCTGCACCAATAAAACCTATACCGGTAATTATTTGAGCAGCAACTCTGGAAGGATCACCAAGCGGATAAAGTGTTACCGCCGTTGAAAAACCGTATATAGACAGGATTGTAAAAATACAAGAGCCCAAGCATACCATAATTTGGGTTCTTAAACCTGCGGATTTATTTGTGATTTCACGCTCAAAACCTATTATTGAGCCCAAAATAATTGCAGAAACAATTCTAACCAATATATCAGCGTCAGCGATAATAAAATAATCTAAAAAGTTGTGCATAGCTATCTTTCTTTACTGTTAGGGTCAACCACATCTCTAATTGTATCACCAATCACGTTAAAAGATAAAACCGCAACAAAAATTAAAAATCCAGGAGTCAATAACCAAGGTCTTGAAACTATATTAATAAATTCCTGAGCTTCTTTTAACATATTACCCCAGCTTGCATCCGGTTGTTGAATGCCTAAACCCAAAAAGCTAAGCCCCGATTCCGACAATATATATGAAGGAACACTCAAAGTCATAGCAACGATAACATAACTGAGAGTTTGAGGCAATATATGATGAATAACTGTTCTCATGCCGGAAGCACCAAGAACTTCAGAAGCTATAACAAATTCTTTTTTCTTAATAGAGAGCACCATACCTCTAACTACTCTTGAAAAACCTGCCCATCCAATCATAGCGAGAATAATAACAATCAAAGCAAATCGTTGTACACTTGACATATTAGCAGGCAGTATTGATGCCAAAATAATCAACAGATAAAATCCAGGGATAGACATAATAGCTTCCGCAATTCTCATCATTAAGAAATCGGTTTTACCGCCTAAATATCCAGAAATACCACCATATAACATTCCTAAAGGGAATGATACCAACAGTGCAAGGAAACCAATTGTTAATGATATTTGACCGCCGTATAAAAGCCTTGAGAAATTGTCACGTCCGTTCATATCCGTACCGAGCAAATAGAGTTCTCCGCCTTTTTCAACATTATAGAAGTGGCGTTTCAATGGTATTAAGCTCCACAATTTATATTTTTCATCACCTGAAAAATATTTAACTTTATACTTTTTGGAACGGTCTTCGACGTATTTTGTTTCAAAAGTTTCTTTGTCAAAATAACGAACATAATTATATGTATAAGGAAGGCTCAAATGTCCTTTTTCATTTATTATATATATTTTAGAAGGCGGACAGTATGATTTGTTCCTGTTTGAATAGTCTTTTGAGTACGGACTTATAAAAGAAGCCATAAAAACAGCGGTATACAATATTAAAAGAATAATGAAAGCGCATTTTGCAAACTTATCCTTCAAGACATTTTGAAAGATATTTTCTCTGTTAAAAGTAGTTATATCAGGCAGTTGTTTCATTATACCGCCTCCACTCTGGGGTCAACCATCTTTAATAGGATATCAGCAAGCAAATTACCAAGTACAAGCATTATTGTACCAATCATTAATGAAGCCATAACAAGATTAATATCCGATTTCATAACCGCTTCAAGAATAAGCCTGCCTAAACCCGGATATTGAAAAACATATTCGGTAAGTGCAGCACCGCTTAGAAGCGAAGCAAATTCAAATCCTAAAAGAGTAACCATTGGATTGATAGCATTTCTCAAAGCATGTTTATAAATAACTTTATTTTCGCTAAGCCCCTTTGCACGTGCGAATTTAACATAATCAGCCTGTAGAACATCTAACAGATTACCTCTCATTTGCCTTTGCAAGCCTGACAGAGATATAGTAAACAAAACAGTAACAGGTAATACAAGGTGGTGAAGAATATCCAATATTTTACCCAAAGCCGACATTTCGGAATGGTTATAACTTGTAAGCCCGCCTGTTGGAAACCAACCTGTTTTTACGGCAAAAATAAGTAATAACAAAGCGAAAAAGAACGATGGAATTGCCATACCGATACTGGAAAATATAGTTAAAATTCGGTCAATAGGCTTTCGCCAATGCAAAGCAGCGACAATACCAAGCGGTATACCAACAACCCAAGTAAAAAAAATAACAAATCCTGTTAATAACAATGTATTTGGAATACGTTCCATAAGTTTATCAGCAACTTTTTCACCTGTTGTACAATAGCCCAAATCGCCTTTTACAAAACTTTTAAGCCATAAACCGTATTGAACAATTATTGGTTTATCCAAACCTAAACGCTGCACCTCATAATCCAAAGTTTCCTGAGTAATGGAAGGGTTAAGTTTTAACTCTGCTAACGGGTCAACGGGAGCAAGCCTTATTAAAAAGAAACTCAAAATTGATACCATAAATAATAAAGGTATCGTCTGCAAAATTCTTTTTATCACATATCCAAATAAATTCATACGCTAATTTTAAAATATATCAGAATTTTTGGCAATTAGTCTTTTAGATTGGAAAGTATTAGCAAACAATAAATTGTAATATATATTATACACAATTCCAAATAATCTTTAATTTACAAGTTGTATCCTTACTCAAAAATTTGTATACTAAATATTAAAATTGGAATATTGACTTTAAAAAGTAAAAAAGTTAAGCACCATAACATATTAAGGATAACAAAGATTGTATGCGTGCATAGATTAACAAAACCTTATAATAGTACTGAAAAATATATAGCAGAAGTCAACAACGAATTAATTAAATCGAAATAATCTTCTGTGACCGATTCTGTCCTATGTATGGGGTATGATGTAGGAAATAAGGAGAAAGAATAAAAGATGAAAAAAATATTTGCATTTGATATGGGAAAAGCAAGTATAGGATATTGTGTCCGAGAGAACAATGATATAAAAGATTTGGGCTCTTTAATTATAGAAAAAGACCACTCATCTGTAGCAGACAATAGAACAAGAAGAAGAGCATACAGAACACTTGAAGCACATAAAGCAAGAGAAGATTGGTTTAATAATTTATGGGAAAAAGCCGAACTTAAATTTGCTAATGACGAACAATTGAAAAGAGAGTTTGCAGCAGAAGGTGACGAAACCATATATAATTCCACATTATTACGTATCGCATTAATACAAGGCAGAAAGCTTGAAGAATGGCAGATATATAAAGCCTTACATAATGCAATTCAAAGACGTGGTTATGATAGTAAAATAGCGTGGGCTAATTCTGCTGATGGGAAAGAAAATGAAGAAGCAATAAAAATATACACACAAAAAAATGGAATTGAATTAATAAAATCAGAAGAATATAAATATCCATGTTATTATGATGCTTTATTACTTGGGTTATGGAATGAAAATAAGCCTAACGAACTAAAAAGAAGTATAGGTTTAATGCCTGAAAAAGTGAGAAGAAATGGCAGAGTTGCCCCCAGAAAACTTGTAATTAAAGAATTAACCAAATTATGGGAAGAAGCAAAGAAACAATTGGCAACACTAGAAAAAATTTCTGTTGAAGAATTTTTGTACGGAGATTATAGAGAGGCTTATGCCTCATTTAAAAACCCGGATTGGATGCAATATAGAGGAACAAAAAAAGATTGGCAGGGGGTTTTAGGTCAAAAAATCCCTAGATTTGATAATAGAATTATAGCTAAATGCAAATTACTTCCCAAAAGGAATGTTTGTAAAGCAGATACAATTGAAAGCATTACATTAACACTCCTAATGCAGTTAAAAAACTTTCGTTATACAAATGCATTTACATTTGAAAATGATTTAAAACTTGCACCATTCGAAATAAAACAAATTTATGATAACAAGAAAATCGAATGGGACGAAAGTTTAGAAAGATATAAAAATAAGGAATTAAAAAATCCAAGTTTTACTATTACAAAAAATGATATAGAAAAAGTAATTGGCAAAAAAGTAATAAAAGAAAAAGTAGAGAAATTTACCGCAAATATATCAGGTCGTTCATCATTTTGCAGACGTGCTTGTCAAATTATGATTGACATTCTTATTAACGGATATTTAAATCCGATTGAAGAGCTTGATTACAATAAATACATTGATAAAGAAGGTACTCCAAATCCGATAACAAAAGAAGAAATACACGAAATGTTATCTAAAATAGGGAAATGGAACGAACTTCATATACCTGACAACAGATATGAACTTGCAGAAATTTCACAAACTGCAGATAAGGAAAGTGATTTACTAATTGGTAACATTACAAATCCTATTGTTAGGAACAGACTTCAAATATTCAAAAATCTTTTAAATGAATTAATTGCAAGAAACGGGAAACCGGATGAAGTAATATTTGAATTTGTAAGAGATGGTGCTGATAATTCGTTATTTGGGAGTATAAAAGCTAATAATACTTCAAAATATATGAAAGAGCAGGAAAAAGAAAATGAACAAATTAAAAAAGATTTAGAAGATAAAAATGCATATAGTGAAACAAACTTTTTAAAATACAAATTAGCAAAAGCGCAAGATTTCAAATGTATATATTGCGGTGAAAAAATTGGTATATCTGATTTTGACTCTTGCGATATTGACCATATTTTCCCACGTAGTAGAGGAGGAAATGACTCTTTATATAATAAAGTAATATGCCACAAAAAAGAAAATCAAGATGATAAAAAAGATAAAACACCTTATGAATGGTTAAACAGTGATAAACAGAAATGGGCTGAATATACAACAAGAGTCATAAATTTAAAAACAAAATTAGGAAAGAAAAAAGCAGAGCTTCTGACTTTACCAGCTGATAAATGTACAAAGCTTATAGAAAGTTATAACGGTTTGGCAGAAACAGCACAAGTTGCAAGAGTTGCCAGTGCTATTACCCATTTTATATGTGGTTGGGGAATGCAAACATCAGGGCAAGAGCGTCACGTATTTGTTGAAAATGGTTCAACAACCTCAAAAATACGAAAAATTTATAAATTAAATGCAATACTTGGTAACGATGAAAAGAAAAACAGAGATAACCCAAAACATCATGCATTAGACGCTATATGTATAAGTTATGCTATGGATTATCATTATGATAAAGAAAAGAAAAAATATAACGTTGAAGGACTAAAACATGATTATGTAGAAGAAAAAATAAATGAACTTATGCCATTTCCATATACTCATAAAAAACCGCTAAAAAATAAAATTAGACCAGATGTATTTATATACGGAAAAAGAGCAATTGACAATGAAACATGTTTGATAACAAGAAAAGTTGAACTAACATCTATAAAACAAAATAAAAATTCAATTAATAGTATCATGGATACTATAATAAAAGAAGATTTACTTCAAAAACTGGAACAAAATATTTCTCAAGATAATTGGGTAAATCTTTTAAAACAATACATTCATCCTCAAAAGAAAACCAAAGTAAAAAACGTTCGTTTGATATATTCTATAGGAAAATTAGAAACAGACAACAACGGTCACGACAGGATTGGTGAATATGCTGATTTTGCTGATTTTAAAAACAAAAATATAAAAGGACAATATAAAGTATCAAAACAACACAAAGGACAAATTTTATATTATGACTCTAAAGGCAGTATAAAAGTTATGCCTGTATTTGCTAATAAATCAACAAAAGAAGTTAAAGAACAATTACAAAATATGGGTTGTAAATTATACCAAGGTGGTGAAATGTTTTATTCAGGCTGTCTTGTTGAAATAATAAAAAACTTTAAAGCAAGTAATACAACTTACCCGAAAGGTATTTATAAATTACATACTATAAAACAAAGTGGTACAGTAATAATAGAAAATAATGTTGGAAAAGAAATATCAACAAGTGCCAAAAATCTTACTGAGGCAGAATTTAGGAAAAAGAAAATATAGATAAAATTAAAAAAATTGCATAAAAATTGACAATTAAAAATAAATAATTACATGGAGTATATGAGCTATCATATACTCCATATTACGAAAGCAGGCAGTTATATATCTATAGATAAAGGATTACTGTTCTGCAATATAAAATCTACAAACGAAACTTATAAACTTGCCATAGATGATATAAAGGCAGTTATTGTGTGCACTCCTGCAGTATCTTTTTCTAACAATGCAATAGCCTCATTGCTTAAACATAATGTTGTTATTCAGCATTGTGATAGAATGTTTCAACCTGTTGGTTGGAGTGTACCATTAGCAAGAATAGTTAAAACAAAAGTTTTTAAACATCAAATAGAACAAAATGAAGAATTTTCAATTCAATTATGGAAAAAAATAGTTAAACAAAAAGCAATAAATCAAGCAGCAGTACTTGATATAATAGGTTTTGATAATCACAATCTTTATAACTTGATTAATAAGCCATTGATGAATGAAGCTAATATTGCAAAACAATACTGGCACGATTATTTCTTTATGCTTTCAGAACCAATAAAAAGAGAACACCGTAATGCTCAAAAATTTGAAAATGCATGTTTAAATTATGGATATGCAATACTAAAAACAATAATTTATCGTTCGATACTAATACATGGACTATTACCAAATCTAGGGATACATCATACAAGCAACTATAAAACAGTTCCGCTGGTTTATGATTTAACAGAACCGTTTAGAGCCTTTATTGATTTATATCTGTATAATTTCTCAAAAAACTATCCTTATGAATTTGAAGAAGAAGAAATACAGGAATGGATTAAATTTATACCCAATTGTTTAAAAGATTACAGAATAAAATATAAAGAACATAGTTACAAAATAATCGATATTATTGATATTTATATAGAAGAAATTGCAAATGCCTTTTCTTCTTTTGATTCAACAAATATATTTTTACCTGATATTAAACAACAATATTTATATAAAGATACACAAAAGAATAGAGAATATGAAGAGTAAATACAGAATGGGTTGGCTTTTTGTTTGTTTTGATTTGCCTGTAGCAGATAAAGAAGATATGAAATTAGCTAATACATTTAGAAAAGATTTATTAAAATTAGGATATTTCATGCTCCAAAACTCAATTTATGTACGTTCTTGCGTAAGCTACGACAGAACAGAACAATATACAAAACTAATAAAACAACTTGCACCTTGTACAGGACAAATCAACATTTTTTATTTAACAGATAAACAATGGAGCAATTCCATTTGCATTGAAAAAGCAGAATATAATCCGTCAAAATACAAAAAGAAAATGGGCGAAAACATAGAAAAACAAATGACATTTTGGTGATTTTATGTTAAAATCAGCATGTCATTTAGTTTTTGAAAGGTTTAGAGAATGAGTTTCAACGTAGCAAGCAGAGGATGTAACTATTCTCTATTCAATTATGATTGGTCTCTTAATTTTAAATATATTATGTATTTATTATATATAATTTTGTGTATTTTGTATATCCTATTATAACATATTTTAAATTAAGAGAAAATCAAAACATATATTTTTCTCACTAAAGCTGGCATTTGATTATAACATATTTTAAATTAAGAGAAAATCAAAACGGATATATTAACAGATGTACTCACTTCTAAATTATAACATATTTTAAATTAAGAGAAAATCAAAACTGGTTTTCTCTCCATACTCACCAACATGATTATAACATATTTTAAATTAAGAGAAAATCAAAACTGCTACTTTATATTCTTTAAGTCTGTTTTCATTATAACATATTTTAAATTAAGAGAAAATCAAAACTCAAAAGGTGGTCAAAAATTTGAAGTATACATTATA
>JAFUEV010000033.1 GCA_017470245.1 bacterium
AATGGATGAAATTTATGCAAAAATAAATGTATGTTAAAATTCAATATTTAAATATAAGCCCTGATATTACTGAATTTTAGTCATACTGCACTTGACAAATTCAACCAAATCAGTTAAACTATAAATAGCCATTTGGTATTGGCTACGGAAGGTTCTATTGGAAACCGTAGAGGAACTGCCAAGTGGTTTTTTGTTTTCTGAATATAAATCATATACAGTAAACTCATCAATAGACATATCTTTAAAGTCAGTTCTTTCTTTAACTGTTATTATTACAAAGAATATTGTTTCACTATTTTTAAAGGTAATGCAACTTGTGTATATATAGTAACCATGAATACCTCTCTGTATATTTGTTGTAAATTATCAGAGGGATTGAGAAAAGTACCCCCGGAAGTTTGAGAGAATTCTCAAACTTTTTACATTTTGAAGGAAATATTTCAAAACTAACGTATAAAAACTCCAAAACTCTCAGATAATTCCCTCTCAACGCTACTTATATGTTTTTGATAAGTTATGTGTTAATCTATGTTTTATTTTAGAATTAAGAATATATTTTATTTCAAATATTCTTTATAAAAACTTTCAATTTTATCAAATGGAATTGCGTTTTTATCTCCACCATCATATAAATCAACGTGGTTTGCACCTTTTACTATAAATAATTCCTTGTTATTGCCCTTTAACTTCTTAAAAGCATCTTCGCCCATATACCTGCTGTGAGCATTTTCACCATGTATTATTAAAACTGCACTTCTGATTTCAGGTGCGTATTGTAAAATAGGCATATTAATTAAAGAAAGTGATGATGTCATATTCCATTTGCCGTTTGAATTGATTGAACGAGAATGAAACCCTCTTTTAGTCTTATAATAATCCCAATAATCTTTAATAAATTGTGGTTCTTTTCCTGTTAGTTTTTCCGGTAGTCCATCAGCACCTTTAAAATTACCATTCTTATAATCTTGCGTTCTTTGTTTATTTAGTGCGATCTTGTTTTCATATCTTTGTTGTTCATCAACAGAATCATTGTAGCCTTTGGCTGAAACTCTTGTTATATCATACATTGTAGAAGCAACGGTTGCTTTAATTCTTGTATCCATAGCGGCTGCATTTATTGCAAAACCGCCAAAGCCACATATCCCAAGAATACCTATTTTATCAGGGTTTACAATATCCAAATTTGAAAGATAATCAACAGCAGCTGAAAAATCTTCCGTATTTATATCAGGGCTTGCAACGTGTCTTGGTGTTCCTTTACTTTCACCAGTAAAACTCGGGTCAAATGCAAGAGTTACAAAACCTCTTTCTGCTAAATTTTGAGCATATAAACCGCTTGATTGTTCCTTTACTGCACCGAATGGGCCTGAAATTGCAATAGCTGAATATTTTTCATTTTTGTTGATGCCTTTTGGAGTATATAAATCACCAACAAGAGTAATTCCGAATCTGTTTGTAAATTCAACTTTTTTCACTTCTACTTTGTCTGATTTAGGGAATGTTTTATCCCAAGTTTTTGCTTGTGCCATTGTTGAACATCCGATAATTAATAAGATAGCCAAACAACCTGACAAAATATTTTTTATCATATTACAGCTCTACTGTTCTTATTATTTTAGCCGGTACTCCTGGAACAACGGTATTTTCAGGAACATCATGCG
>JAFUEV010000009.1 GCA_017470245.1 bacterium
TGCGAAATATTGAATAGCAATTTGTAAATACGTTTTATCAAAGGTATCGTCATATTTCATCTCATAAATGTTACCCATCCGATTTAACAAAAGCGGATTTTTATCATTTTTATTTAAATATATTTCATATTCTTCAATAGCAGAATCTAAATCATTCAGGTTAAACAATGTATCACCACATAGCCTGTAAAAATCTAATGAATGTTTTTTTAGATTGTAAGTGCGTTTTAAAATATCAAGGGCAAGTTCAGGTTTATTTAATTTATTCAATCTATCAGCAGATTTTATAATTGTATATTCGTCCCTTGGGTTTTGTTCAAATTCTCTTTTTATTCCTTTTATATTTTCAGACATCAAAGAACTGCTAATCGTTTTAGGCGAATTAGAGGAAACTTTATTTAAGTTTTTCTCTTTTAAATAGTTCATACGAACTTAAACTTTCTCCACTTAAATTCTTCAAGATTAAGTTTGAGTAACATCTAATATCAGTTATTATACACACAAAAGCATACCAAATTTAGCCAAAAAACTAAGATTGTAATATAAATTAAAATTTGTTTTTTCGTATAGTAGCTCAACATTAACGTTATGGACTTATAAAAACGCAATACAATACGGAACAAAAGGGTAGAATGGTAAAAAACAAAGATTATATTTTATTTTTTTATCAACTTTATAAACTTCTTTCGCTATACCAAAAGAACAATTAAAAAAACTAAAACAAACTATAGCTGCAATTAAAACAGCAAACTTGCATTCTTTTATGTTATTTGTACTTATTCGCATCTTATTATTTTGCTGCTTTTTTCATTTGTTTTTCTAATTTTTTTTGTTTCCACTCATCATTATCAGGGTTTACCAATTTTTTACCGACAAAATAATATGCTCCCGGGCATGCATTACCTTTGTATTGATATCCTGATATAACATTTTCAGAATCAACTTCTAAAATTTTTCTGCAATAATATTCTGTTATTCCACCGCCTGATGTATAACTGTCAACGTATGTTCTTCCTTTTTTGTCTTGTTTAACATAGCTTCTTTCATAGGTTGAATCGTGTGATACTGTTTTTTCTTCCCAAATATAAATATTTTTACCTGCTATGTTTTGCTGGCTATCGGGATAACCCCAAGATTTTATAACAGCCTCAAGCGGATATCCTTTCCATGATGAAAGTGCTTTATCCATAAACGGTTCACCTGCCCAAACTTGAGCTGCAAAAATCATACAAAAAACTGCTAATATTATCTTTTTCATTTTTAATTTTTATTCCTTTGCTATGCTATTATTTATATTGAATTATTGCTATACTGCGAGTATTTATCATACTTTAAAATTACTGATATTGCAATATTTTAAACATATAATGAAAATAGCAATTGTTAAAAAAGGATTTATAATGAAAAATTTTAAAATTATAATCACTATAGTTTGTGTGCTGATACTTATTGGTATTATTTTAATTAAAGATAGACTTCCAAAAGATATTATTCAAAATAATAATGAAATTAATAGTCAAGTTACTAAATTATCAAATGATGACTATATAAAACAACTGGAAAATTACCAAAAAGAATATTGGGAGATAATAAAAAGAAATAATGTACTCTTACAAATAAGTGAGGAACATGACTCTAAGACATTAAACGATAATAATAATGACAGAAAAAGTTTATCTGACTTGGAAAATAAGATTAAAAATGAAATAGGAAAAGGAAATAAATATGTCCTAAAGTTGGAGGAAATTGAAAATCAATATAATAAAAATATTCAACGAAGTGAAACTCAGGCAGAAATGAACTTTATAGCGCAAACACAACTGGAAGCAACAGACAAAATATTAAACGAAGTGTATAAAGAAATAAAGAACAATATTAATGAAAATGAATTTAATGAATTGAAGGAACAACAAAAACGATGGCTGCAAGATATGTCTGAATATGAAAAAACTATTAATGAACAAGGATTTGGTTCTATTGTCGGATTAATATATCCAACAACTATACATAATATAAAGAAATTTAGAACATTTCTATTAATCCTTTTTTATGAAAAATGTGATAAAAATAAAAAAGAAATTGTCCAAGAAGAAGATTTTATAGGTAATTGGAATGAAATATGGGCAGGAAGAATATATATAAAAATTAAAAAAGAAAATAACAAAATCAAAGTTGTATATGGTGGTGCAAATTCGGCATATTCTCATAGTGAATCCGTATCTGATTGCAAATATGATAATAATTCCGGTGTATTAATCTGTGATAATACAACTACGACAGACAGTTTCCTTTCTTGTAACGGGATTAGCACCGATGAAGATTTGTCAAAATTCTTGGAGTGCGAAGAAGAATATCCGGACTCAGTAAAAGATGACTTTAAAACATATTCTGATAAAAACGTAAAAATTTTAAAGATAAAAAAAGGCAACAGTTCTCATAATGTTGTTGAAGAAGAAGAATATTTACCGGATGAAAGAAAATCAGAAGTTATTGAACATTATGAAAATATGTTTCTCTATATTCATAATAAAGATGATATAGATGAAAGTACCAGATATTACAAATATAAGGAGTAATTTGGGTCAATATTTACCCAAAAACTATTTTATATCTGCTTTTGGCTGGCACTGTCCACATTCCGGATAAACATTTTCCTCTTTCATACATTCTTTTGCCCAATAGCCAAGCATTGTTAAGGCAGGGATTACTTTTTTACCTTTTTCTGTCATTGTATAATCCACATGTGGTGGCACTTCGTTATATTGATGTCTTATTACAATTCCATCACGCTCAAGTTCTCTTAACGATTGTGATAGCATAACATTTGAAACATTACCCAATTTCTTTTTTATATGCCCAAATCTAACAGTTTCGCCTGCTTCTAATATACAAAGGATCGGTAATTTCCACCTGCCGCCCAATACTTTTGTTAAGTATTTTATAGGGCATAATAAGTTTTCTTTTTCTTCTTTTTTCGATTTTTTCATATTAAAACCCTTATATAGTTCAACAGTTAATTAAAACTTACTATATTAGTTTTGCCTAATTACTTGAATTATACTTATCTATTCAAGATAATAATACAATAAGAAGAAACTTGTAAAGAGAGGTAAATATGAGCATATTCGGACAAACAAAAGGAACTGAAATAGAAAAACAAATTGCACAGTTGGCACAAGGCGAAGCAATAGGAGGTGCTATGTATTATGCTTTAGCAAAAGTAGCACAAGAAAAACTTGGTTTGGATGATGTTGCAAAAGAATTTATTGAGCTCGGAAATCAAGAAACTAACCATGGTGCATTTTATGCAATGTTAAACGGTAGATATCCTACTGACGAAAAAACATTCTGGCAAATGGTCAGAGGCCTTTCAAAAGCCGAATACAAAGGCGAAGAAAATGTAAATAAATTAGCCGATAAACTTGCCGAACTTGGTGTTGATAAAAAAGCAGTTGAACAAGTAAGAGAATTTGCTATTCAAGAAAAACATCATGGTGAAGTTACAAAAGCAATTATTGATAAATATGCACCTAAAGAAGATGAAAAAACAGAAAATAAACCGGTTTATGTATGTAAAATTTGTGGATTTGAATATTCAGGTGATATAGAAAATGAAGGTTCCGACTACAAATGTCCTATTTGCGGTATGCCCAAAACAGCATTTGAATTGAAAGAGGGAGAATAATATGAATATATATGATTATACTCTGCCGAAACCAAACGGCGAAGAATTAAAACTTTCCGATTTTAAAGGTAAAGTGATTCTGATTGTAAATACGGCAACGGGTTGCGGTTTTACTCCTCAATATGAAGCGCTGGAAACACTATATGAAAAGTACAATGATAAAGGGTTAGAAGTGTTGGATATACCTTGCAATCAGTTTGGGCACCAAACACCAGGTTCAGATAAAGATATACATGAATTTTGTAAACTTCATTTCAATACAAAATTTGCGCAAATGAAAAAATCAGATGTAAACGGTAAAAATGAACTTCCTCTTTATACATACCTTAAATCACAAAAGGGATTTGAAGGTTTTGGCGAACATAAATATCGTCAGGCAATAGAAAACATGCTTTTTGTAATCGATAAAGAATGGGCAAGTAAACCGGATATAAAATGGAATTTTACCAAATTTATTGTGGACAGAAACGGAAATGTTGTTTCAAGATTAGAGCCTATGGCTGATTTAGATGAAATGGAAGCAAAAATTAAAGAAGTTATATAAATATATGAGGTTTTATGATTAAAAGTATTACTATCGATAAAGAAAAATGTATTCATTGCGGAATTTGTATAAAAGATTGTATAGTGGGTGTTTTAGAATTTGATGCAAATAAAAATCCTCAATATTGTCCAAAAGGAGAAGATAATTGTGTTGCTTGTCAGCATTGTATGGCAATTTGCCCGACAGGTGCATTATCATTCGGAGATAAAAATCCTGACGATTCAATAGATGTTGGTTATTCAGACGATGAAGAACTTTTACAATTAATCAAATCAAGAAGAAGTATAAGACACTATAAGAATGAAGATGTACCCAAAGACAAACTAGAAAAAATTGTAAAAATGCTAGTTTATCCGCCAACAGGAGGAAACAGAGATAATTTGCATTATTCCATTGTTAAAACTAAGGAAAAAATGGATGAAATCAGAAAGTTAACTTATGATAAAATTTTATCTGCCCAAAATCCAAATCCTCATTTTGAAACTGCAAAACAGGCATATTTAAACGGTAATGATATAATTTATAGAGGTGCAACTTCAATGGTTGCGGTTGCAATAGATAAAAGCAAAACTATTGCAGGGTGTGAAACCGCTGACCCGATTATCGGGCTGTCTTATTTAGATTTGTATGCTCAAAGTTTAGGTTTAGGTACTGTTTGGTGTGATTTTGCTCTAACAATTGCAAGACAAATTCCTGAAGTGTATTCAATGCTGGAAATACCTGAAAACTATACATTAGATTATATCCTGATGTTAGGAGTTCCGAATATCAAATACAAAAGAACGACTCAACCTGAAAGGTTTAGTATAAAATTGTTAAAATAAATTTATAACTATTCTGCAAAAATATGAGAAGCAAATGTCAGATATTGATAAATCAAAACCTAATAAGATAATAGTAAGAGGGGCAAAGGTTCATAATCTAAAAAATATAGATGTTGAAATTCCTCTGAATAAAATTGTAGGAATTGCCGGAGTTTCGGGGTCGGGCAAATCTTCTCTTGCGCTTGGTGTTCTTTATGCAGAAGGTTCAAGAAGATATCTGGAATCCCTTTCTACTTATACAAGAAGAAGAATGACGGGGGCAAGTAAAGCAGATGTAGATGAAATCTTGTATGTTCCTGCTTCTCTTGCACTTCATCAACGACCGGCAGTTCCCGGGATTCGCTCTACTTTTGGAACAGGAACGGAATTATTAAACAGTTTAAGACTTATGTTTTCAAGACTTGCACAGCATAAATGTCCGAACGGTCATTATGTTGAACCGACTCTGAATGTCGCAGCGGAAAAGGAAATAAGTTGTCCTGTTTGTGGTGAAATTGTTATCCCTCCGTCAGCAGAAGAACTTGCGTTTAATTCTCAAGGTGCTTGCTCAAAGTGTGACGGAGTAGGAACAGTAAGAGCTGTTGATATAGCAACGCTTGTTCCTGATGAAACTTTATCGATTGATGAAGGTGCTGTTTTACCTTGGCAAACTCTTATGTGGTCTTTGATGAAAGACATTGCAAGAGATATGGGTGTAAGAACCGATGTTCCTTTTAATCAATTAACAAAAAAGGAACGGGATATTGTTTTTTACGGTGAGCCTAAAAAACATCACATGGTTTACCAAATGAAAACAGGTGAATCCGGAGAAATGGATTTTACATATTTTAATGCGATTTATACGGTAGAAAATGCCCTATCTAAAGTCAAAGACGAAAAAGGTATGAAAAGAGTTGAAAAGTTTTTGAAAGAAGATATTTGCCCCGAATGCCATGGCACAAGATTATCAGAAAGAGCAAGAGCACCAAAGTTATGCGGAATGCATTTGGATGAAGTTTGTAAAATGCCGTTATCAGACTTGATTGAATGGGTAAAAAATGTTCCTGATTCACTTCCAGAAGAAATGAAACCTATGGCAGAAAATATTGGCGAAGCTTTTCTTGTAACAGCAAAAAGACTTATGGATTTAGGCTTAGGGTATTTATCGTTAGATAGGGCATCTTATACCCTTTCTACAGGCGAAAGACAGAGAATGCAATTAGCACGTGCCGTAAGAAACAGAACAACAGGAGTAATGTATGTGCTTGATGAACCTTCAATCGGCTTGCACCCTGCTAATATTAAAGGGCTGAATGACGTTATGCACGATTTGGTCAAAGACGGTAATTCCGTTATTTTAGTTGACCATGATACTCAAATTTTATCCGAATCCGATTGGATAATTGAATTAGGCCCTGAGTCCGGAATAAATGGCGGAGAAATAATAAATGAAGGTACGATAGAAAATACAATAAAAAATCCAGTATCAAAAATCGGAAAATTTTTATCAGGAGAAATTAAAACAAGAATCCGCCCCGAAATAAAAGATAATATTTTTGAAAAAGGCGAAATAACATTTGAAACAAATTCAATTCATACGGTAAAACCTTTAAATGTTAAATTTCCAAAAGGCAGGTTGTCTGTTGTTACCGGAGTTTCAGGTTCAGGTAAAACAACACTTATCTTAGAAAGCCTTGTTCCTGCTCTACAAAATAAACTTAGCGGAAGTAAATTGCCTGAACATATTAAAAATATTAAGGCAGATGGGATAAAACAAATCAAACTAATTGATGCAACTCCAATCGGGATAAATGTCCGTTCAACCGTTGCAACATACGCAAATGTCCATGATGAGCTCAGAAAAGTTTTCGCAAAAACAAAAAACTCTAAAGATTTAGGTTATGAAGCAGGTGATTTCTCCTATAATACAGGTAGTTTAAGATGCCCGATTTGTGACGGAACCGGTATAATAAGTTTAGATGTTCAGTTTTTACCGGATGTTGAAATCCCATGTTCAGAATGTCACGGTTCAAGATATTCTAAAAACGCAGAAAAAATAAAATATATAACAAAATCAAAAGAAGAATATACACTGCCTCAAATTATGGCAATGGATATTAATCAGGCACTTAATGCTTGTAAAGATTTGTCTGTTGTGAAAAACAAATTGCAAACATTAAAAGACTTAGGACTTGGCTATTTGACATTAGGTGAGGCTACTCCAAACCTTTCAGGAGGTGAAGCACAAAGATTGAAACTCGCATCTGAAATGGGAAGAAAACAAGAAGATACCGTTTTTGTTTTTGATGAGCCGACAATAGGGTTGCACCCTCTTGATGTTCAGACATTATTACAGGTATTCCAAAGGTTAATTGATAACAATGCAACAGTAATTGTCATTGAACACGATTTGGATGTTATCTCAAATGCTGATTATATAATTGATATGGGACCTGAGGGCGGGGAAGCCGGCGGCGAGGTTGTTTTTGAAGGAACAGTAAAGGATATTTGCAATTGTAAAAAAAGTAAGACCGGATTGTATTTAAAAAACATAACAGGAGGCTAAATGCAAAAAATTGACGTAATTGAATATTTGCCAAAAATTATGACAGAACTTGAAAAAGGAATTTTGGTAAACACAAAAAACTGTGATAAATTAAACACAATGACTATTGCATGGGGACAAATCGGTATTGAGTGGAATAAGTTTGTTTTTACAACTTATATAAGGCATACAAGATATACCCATGAACAGATTGAAGGCTCAAAAGAATTTACCGTATCAATACCGATAGAAAGGACACCACAAGTTTCAAAGGCACTTGCGTTTTGCGGATACAGAAATGGAAAAGATATTGATAAATTCAAAGAATGTAATTTAACGCTTGTTGAAGGTGTTGAAGTAAATTCTCCTGCTATTAAAGAAATACCTTTAACATTAGAGTGCAAAGTTATTTATAAGCAAGAACAAGAGCATAATAATATTCCTAAAGATTTATATGAAAAATTTTATATAAATACACCATCATCAGATGGCACAAAGACGAATGATGATTATCATACTGTTTATTATGGTGAAATAGTTAATGCTTATATAGTTTAATAGGAGACTTTATGCTTAAAAAAATCACGATTGATAAAGAAAAATGTATTCATTGCGGATTGTGTATAAAAGACTGTCCGACAAAATGTATTGAATTTAGTGAAGATAAAATTCCTCAATATATACAAGGTGGTGAAGATATTTGTTTTGCTTGTCAGCATTGTTTTTCAATATGTCCTGTGGGGGCTTTATCATTTGCAGATAAAAACCCTGATGTTTCTGAAAGCATTGGTTTTGGAAATAGCGAAGATTTAAAGAAACTTATTAAATCAAGAAGAAGTATAAGATTTTTTAAAGACGAGAATATTCCAAAAGACAAGTTAGATAAAATTATAGAAATACTTTCATATTCACCGACTGCAACAAATAGAGACAATTTACATTTTTCTATTATAGCAACTAAAGAGAAGATGAATGAAATAAGACATATTACTTATGATAAAGTAATGTCTGCTTCATCTCCAAACGAGTTTTTCAAAATTGTAAAAGAAGCCTATAAAAGCGGTAATGACTTAATTTTTCGTGGTGCAACATCAATGATTGCAGTTGCGGTTGATAAAAATAATACAAGTCCTGGAGCTGAAATTATCGATTCAACAATAGCATTATCATATATTGATTTATATGCTCAAAGTTTAGGACTAGGGACTACATGGTGCGGACTTGCATTCAGGGCTGCAACCCAAATACCTGAAGTTTATGAACTTTTAAATATTCCAAGAAATTATACATTAAGCTATACAATGCTTTTAGGTATTCCAAATATTAAATATGCAAGAACACCTCAGCTTGATAAATTTAGTGTTAAGTTAATAAAATAGGAGGAATAATTATGCCTACATATCAAATTACGGTAAAAGAAAATTTATTATCAAATGAGCAAAAAGATAAAATTGCAGATTATATTACAAAAACTCATTGTGAAATTACAGGAGCGCCAAATTATTATGTACAAATAATTTTCCACGAAAATAATAAAAGAAGATATGTAGCAGGGAAATTATCTGACTCTCAAATATGGATTTATGGCGATATTCGCTCAGGCAGACCTGTTGAAAAAAGATGTTTGCTTATAAATAAGTTTGTTAAAGGCGTGAGCGAAATTGCAAATATACCTACAACTGACGTTTGGGTATTTTTGAATAATTTAGAAGGCTCTGATATTTCTGAATGGGGCGTAATATTACCTGAATCGGGTAAAGAAAATGAATGGTTTAACTCTTTGTCTAAAGAACTGCAAGGAAAATTAACAGCATTAGCAAAATAAAAAAAGGAGAAAAGTATGATTAAAGTTATACCATTAAAATATTATGATGGCGGATTTATGACGCAGGCTTTTGCCTTTGGTGGAACTCGTGATAAAGAAAAATGCGAAGATGTAAAATATGGTTCATCTCTTCAAAATTTTTTAATTGATGACGGAAATGAAGTTATTTTATCTGATACGGGTATGCCAAATGATTCTCCTGATATGGGTAAAAATCCAAATATGCCTTTGTCTATGGGGGATAAGATAGCAACATTTAATGAAGCATTTGCAGCAACTGGCTATAAGATTGAAGATGTCACTAAGATTGTTGTAACTCATAAACACCCTGACCACACCGGAGAGCTAAGAATGTTTCCTAATGCTAAAATATATATTTCTGAACAAGAAGCAGATGATATGAAACTTACAGGGGAAAATATTGTAAGAGTAAAATTCACAGATGGTGCCTACAAAAACTTTCCTGAATCGCAAAGAATAACTGATACTCTAGTTATGATAAAGGCGGAAGGACATACAAAAGGTAATTCCATATCTATTTTAGAAGATAAAGAAAAAGATTGTTTTTACATGTTTCAAGGTGATGTAACATATTGTGATGCAGCACTTTATGCTGATGAACTTTCTGTTGTATTTGAGGACAAAGAAAAAGCAAGAGAAACTCTGACAAGAGTGCGTGAGTTTATAAAAAATAATAAAACCATATATTGTTCAACACACTGTCCTGAAGGATATTTAAATGTAGAACAACATAAAATTGCAGAACTGTAATATCATTTTTAACATAGGGCATTTGTTTTGCTTTTGCCAAAGAAAATAAAAAGGAGAATAAAAATATGACAGGTGGAAATAAAATCGTGCAAACGGCAGGTAGGGATAATTTAGGAAATTTTGCTCCCGAGTTTGCTCACTATAATGATGATGTTTTATTTGGCGAAAACTGGAACAATAAAGATATTTCAATTAAAACAAAATGTCTTATCACTGTTGTTTCTCTTATGTCACAAGGAATAACAGATTCATCAATAAAGTATCATCTTCAAAATGCAAAAAATAACGGAGTAACAAAAGCAGAAATTGCTGCAGCCATAACTCATACTGCTTTCTATGCGGGTTGGCCAAAGGCTTGGGCTACATTTAATATTGCAAAAAAAGTGTGGAGTGATAACACACAAGCAATAACAGAAAAAGAAAAATATGCTCAAACAATTATGTTTCCTATTGGTGAACCTAATAATGCCTATTCTAAATATTTCAAAGGTCAAAGTTATCTTGCACCAGTATCAACAGAGCAAGTTAAAATCTATAATGTTACATTTGAACCAAAATGCAGAAATAATTGGCATATTCACAAAGCAAAATCAGGCGGCGGACAAATGTTAATAGCCGTTGGAGGCAGAGGATATTATCAGGAATGGGGTAAGGCTCCTGTTGAAATGAAACCGGGTGATGTTATAAATATTCCTGCAAATGTAAAACATTGGCACGGCGCAGCTCCTGACTCTTGGTTTTCGCATTTGGCAGTTGAAATAGATGGCGTTGAAACATCTAATGAATGGTTGGAAGAAGTAACTGATAATGAATATAACAAACTAAAATAGAATATAGGCAGATATTAAATTATCTGCCTATTTTATATATTTTTTGATAAAATTAAGATGTTGTGAAAGCGATAAAAATGAGAATTGGAAAAGGCGATTTTCAAATATATAAGCTAAATATAGCATCCTTTTTGAGAATGTTATTACTTCTGAATCCTGTAATTTTACTGTTCTATAATGAAAATAATTTAACAGTAAAAGAGTTGTTTCTTTTTCAAAGTGTATTTTATTTATTATCTATTTTTTTAGAACTTCCCCTTGGATACTTTTCGGATTTCATAAATAAAAAAACAGCATTGTCTATATCATATATATTGTTTCTTTCAGCAATGCTTTTATGGCTTTTCTTCCACGGCTATTGGATTATATTAGTCGGGGAAATAATTCTCGCAGTATCAAAAGTAATATTGGATAATGCACAGTCCTCATACTTATATGATTATTTAAAGTATAAGCAAAATAATAATATAATGACAAAAGAATATGCGACTCTAAATTTCTACTTGGCAGCAGGTACAACAGTCGCTTCAATTATTGGAACATATATATATTCACAAAAAGGTTCTCATTTTACATTGGAAATTGAAGTGTTTATTGCTATAATCTGCCTTGTATTAATTTTATCTTTAAAACCAGTATCTTATAAAAATGTAACAAACAAGAATTTTTCAAAAATCAATATAATAGAAACTTATATCAATTTATTTGAATTTATAAAAACAACATATAAAAATAAATCCATAATGTATTATATATATTATTCCGGGATGTTAACTTCTTTTTCTATTGTTTTTGCATTAAGTTTTCAACCAATAATGCAAAAAGCAATGGTCCCAATATTATTTTTTGGATATGCTGCATTTTGTAATCATGGTATTCGTGCTATTGCCAGCATTATAACAAGGAAAGTATCTCAATTCTTTAGTATGAAATCTATGATTATTCCTTTGTTCATTTCTTATATAATTGCATTTATTTGCATTTTTTCTATGCTAAATATAAAGAATAATAAGTTAGTTCTTCTGTCTGTATTGTTAATTTGTATAATAATCGGATTTCAATTAATGTTTACGATTAGGCACATAAGTCGATTACACAGATTTGTTGATTCTTCTAACAGAGGCAAATTGATTTCTGTTAATAATTTATTTTCAAGAAGTTTAACTTTTTTGATGTTATTTTCATCTAAATTTTTTATGGATAGAATAGGTTTTGAAAATTATTATTTAATATTATTTATAATTCTCATTTTTGTTGGATTCTTTATTACTTTAAAAACATATAAAATAAAAGAATAAAAGATGTATATCAATTTATTGAGAATATAGCTCCGGTAAATTAGGTATATTTTCTATGTAGTTTTTATCTATATAAAGATATAAATTGTCATCTTCATAACAACCGCTTTTGTAATTTAAGCCAATATTTGTTGCTTTAAAAAGATATATATTATAATCACTTTTTAAACTATCGATAATATCATTGTATTCTTCTGTATCAAAGGTAGATAAAATTATTATAGGTGTATGTTTTTGGCTTCGTTGTAAATATATTTCTTTATCACTCGGTTTACTACACCAATTTGCAATATTAGGATAATTGTAAAAAATATTTTTCTCAAAATAAGCATTGATGGCTAAAGTCTTAAATCCTAATCCATTTATATCATATTGTGTTAAATTATAATTTCTTATAAATTGTGCTACCTCTTTTGAAGCACTATAATTGTTTTTTATATCCCAAATGCAACATTGTATATTACCAACAATATAATAGGTTAAAATATATAATATACATAAATAAAATACCGGATATTTTTTGATTGGAATTTCTGTAATGTTATTTTCCTCGGATAAAATCCAGCAAGTAAAAATCAGGACTGATAGAGCATATCCCATATGCCAGTATTTTAGGACAAGTGCTAAGAATACAAAATATAAAACAGAATTTATTGAAATGAATAACAGACGTTGAGTTAAATTTTTACAATATACCTTCATTACAACAGTATAAATAATAGTTGTTATTACTAAACAAATTATAATTATAGGAATATTTTTTGTTTTCTCAGATATTGGTATATAAATATGTGCAATACGCCACAAGTGGTCTATAAATTTATTAGCGGAAAAGTCTATTGATAGACAATAAGGAGAATCAGTAGGAGGTATCATATGTATAGCAGTTAAAATACCTACAACTAAAAGAATGAAGATAGGAATAATATATTTTTTTATTGAATATGTTTCTTTATTTTTGTAAATATCAATAATCCAAAATATAATCAATACGGCAGCTATTGGAAAAGTAAATGCGCTTATATTAAATAATAGTGCTAATAATACACAATATATATAAGGATGTTTTAATCGTTTAAGATAAAAACACGCAATAATTGCTAATAATGGAAAAACTAAAGTATGATTTCTTGGAATTATACCATGCTGATAAAAAATATAAAAAGTAAAAGGAAATAAGCATTTTATAATCATTGGAAATTTGGATTTGAACAGAAATAAGTATATACCTAATCCCGAAAAAGCAATTGATATAATAAAAATCCAATTATACATTTTTTCAGGAGGTGCTATATGTGTTGAAAGTATTATTTTTAAAATAAAATACCAAACAAAAGGATGTCCTTCATATTTAGTATTCTCAATAAAAATATGTGAAAAAGAATAATCACGAGCGATTATCCAAGCTAATGCTTCATCTGCCCATTGTTCATGATGAAAACCTATTATAACAAGTAAAATAATATATAGAAAAAATATTAACCAATATATTCTTTTTTGAAAAATTTGCGACATAACTATGACTATTATACAGAAAAAATAGTGAAATTCTATTTTTATTTAAGATTATTTATAGTATTGGCGATATCAGCCTTTATATTTCCAATATTTCTGTTATATATCTTATTAAAATATTTTAGATAATAATAATATTTATAATTTTTGAATGGAGATTTGTCCCAGTATTCATAATATAATTTATATGTAATAAAATTTGTTTTTGGAAAATTCCATGGTTTATCTTCACAAAAATAATGGTGAATACATTTTAATTCATCGGGATTTTTATTAAAAAAGGGTTTAGTTTGGTTATTCCATTTAGAAGATAATGGTTTAATTTTATCTTTTAATACTATATTTACTAAATCCTGGTCAGGAACTATAAAAGGAAAATCTCTATTATCTCTAAAATATGTTAATATTTGGTCTGGAAGATTCTCTTTTCTCCAAATATCGATATCCATTACAAGTACGCCTGTATTGTAATACTCTTCAATATAACCAGGAAATAAATTCTCTGAATCTTCAACCATTCCTAATGCCTTTCCTTCCAAATCAATTTCAAATAAGGGAAGAAGATCATCCGTTACTATTATGTCTGCATCGAGATATATTATCCTATGAATATTTTCCGGTAATATTTCTGGGAGTTTAATTCTTGCCATTGCAATTCTTGTAATTCGATAATTTACCCGACCGTATAAATTTTCTCCATTATCTATGCTATCGGTATTAATGTGAATAAAAGAAACATTTTGTCCTTTTGTTTTTATAAAATCTTCGATTTTATATTTGTTTTTTTCTGATAAATTATTTTCAACTATATAAAAATTATATGTACTGTTTGAAGTGTTATTTTCTAATATTGAATACATTGCAATTAGTGCAAAAATCGGATAATTATTATCTATACAGAATGCTATATTTATATCTTTTGCAAAACATTTAACAGGTATTATAAAAATAATAAAAAGTACTATGAGTATTTTTTTCAATTTTCTCTCCAATTTGTTAATATAAAAATTCAAAATTAATTCCAAAGATATATATTGCGAACAATAATAATATTAGTATTAAATAGTACCGGGAATCGCACTTTCTATATATATATTCATTTATTATAGAAAATATCAATATACAAAATAAAGGGGTAGCATTTTTTAGACTTCCGATAAGATTTACGTCTAATCTGGATAAATTGAAACATATCATACCAAAATGTCCAAAAATAAGAATATATACAAGTATTATAAAAAGTATTTTATATTTTGTGAGGTTTCTAAAAATAAATTGTAAAATACTTATTATAACAAGTAAAATAAAAACATAGGGCATTAAAAAGTAATTTATATAAACAAAAACCAATAATACTAAAATAGTCAGTTGATTTATCACTGATACTTTTATATTTAAAATAATCAATAGCAGTACAAAAGCTAATGCCAAAAACCACTTTTTTATATTCATAATAAAAACTCTTTTAAATATTATTAGTAATATACTAGCATAATAGCTAGGTATTATATAATATGTAAAAAGAATTCTGAAATAATTTTAATTATGAATTTGCATCAATATGAAGATTACTATCTTTAGCAGCATTATATGCGATTAAGAAACTGTCAAAGTCAGCTTGTTTTAAATGCATATCATTAAATCTTAATTCTACTTCTTCTTTACATTTTGGAAGATAATAAGAAATTCCGTATGTTGAAATTTTTTTAATATTGTCTGTATTCAAAACAGGTTTTCCGTCAAGTTTATCTTTATTGCCTCTTGCTTCTTCCAAGCCCAGTGTCCCAAGTTCTTTTATTGCATTATCACTTAATTTATTTTTATAACAAACCATTCCTTTTGTCATATTTATTGTTCCGCCAAAAGAAATGTTTGAATTTGTAGCAATGTTCATTATTAATTCCTTTCAATTTGTTATTGATGAATTTATAAAATAAATGAAAGAACAAAATTGCCTAATTTTTATATTCGCTTAACATAATTTATATAATAAGTTTTATTCTATATTTTGGATAACTATACAGTATGATATAATGTTCCGTAACCGATATATGATGAAAACAGATAAAATATGCTTTTTTTTAAAAAAAATTATAAAAGAAATTTATTTATTATCGCTCCGTCAGATAATTTTAATACTGATATACCTTATCTTTCAATGCCAATATTGGCAGGTCAGTTAAAAGGGGCAGGATATGATGTTATTTGCAGAGATTTTTCTAATGAAATTTTTCATGATTTTAATGATAAAAAGTTTATAGATAAAATTTTAGAAAAGAATATTGATTTTATAAAAAGAACAAAAAAAAATCAAAATATAAAATTGGAATTAAATTATCAAAAATATAATTATATTATTAACTCTATTGATAAAAAAGAAATCAATATAAATTTTAAAAGACAATTATATGATTTTGTCAGATATAGTTATAACTATGGAAAATATAATTTAAATTATGAATCGTTAAAAAACTTATGTTATGACGAAAATGCCAATTTTTTTATAACTTATTTTAATGAAAAAATAAAAAAACTGCCGAAAAATGTTAATAAAATATTTTTGTCTATGTATCCCGGATATGAAATATATCCGATTTTAACTTTAGCAAGAATGTTAAAAGAACAATATAAAAATGCAAAAATTATTCTTGGCGGATATTGGTTTGTATATATCAAAGAAGAGATACAAAAACATCCTGATTTCTTTGACTTGTTTTGTGATTATTTAATTGCAGGGGAAGGAGAAATTTCGATACTGGAACTTATGAAATTTCTTGAAAAAGAGATTGATATTTCAGAAGTTTCAAATCTTATGTATAGTTCAAGTAACAAGGTAATAATCAATTCAGACAAAATTGATATAGATATTAATAAACTTTATTATGCAAATTATGATGATACTGATTTTTCTAAATATAGTCAACATAGTACCGTTACAATGCAATTATCAAGAGGTTGTTATTGGGGTAAATGTAAATTTTGCACTTATAGGAATAAAAACAATTTTCAACTTAAAACAATTAGTAATGCAATAAATGAAATAAAATATTATGTTGATAAATACAATGTAAAATATATTAATTTTGTTGATGATGCAATTCATCCCAATTATTATTACAGGCTATCACAGGAATTATTAAAACAAAATATAAAAATAAAATTTTCTTCTTTTGCTATTTTTGATAATGAATTTAATCCTGAAGTGTTAAATAAGTGTGCAGAAGCAGGTTTAGATATAATAACTTGGGGATTGGAAACAAATTCAAAAAAAGTTTTTGATATAGCAAATAAAAGTGGTTGTTTTGAAAAACGAGCAGAAATAATAAAAAATGCTCATAATGCAGGAATTAAAAATTGTATTAATATAATAGAAAGTCTGCCGGGTGAGCAGCTCGAAGATTTAATCCAAACAATAAAATTTTTGTATGATAATGTCAACTATATTTATGATTTTTATATACAACCATTCCAGCAAAGAGTCGGGAGTGAATTTTCGCTAAATCCTCAATTGTATGGTCTTAAAAACATAAATAAAGAAGACTTTTCGTTATATTACAATTTTAAAAATACTAATACTGATATAAATAAAAGTAATTCTTTTTTTAGTTTTATGAATAATTATAAATTTTCTGAAGACAGTACATATACAGCACAAGAAGAGCTAAGAATACTCACAAAAGAATATTTAAAATTCCAAGCACCGCATTTATTATAAGTCTAACTCTTCTACCAATGGCGGAACAATGGTGTTCCAAGCTTTACCGTTTGGATGACCGTCTTGTACCTGATAATCTTTATCTTCATTTATTTTAAATTGAACGAGGTCGTATACATTTAAAACGATTATTCCATCGTTTTTTAATTCTTCCCAGTCTTCATCACCATAATCATAGTATATGAGTATAACAAATTTTGCGTTTGGAAATTTCTTTTTTACTTCTCTATATGTTTCTTTTATAAATAGTCTTTGTAATTTATATGAAACATTGCATTTATATACATAATGACTTTTTATTTTATCGAGTAATAAAGAATATAAAAACGGATTATCGTGAATATATTTTAAATGTTGACCATGGTCAGACACTCTGAAATGCGGACTTTTGGGACGGAAATTAAAATACAGTCTGTATCTGTGGTCTCCAATATATGTATAGATGACATATTCTACATCTTTACGATCGGGAGCAAGTCTTTTTAGCGCATCATTGTTTCTTAGAATATATAACATTTCCAGTAAAGAACCGCCTGATAAACCCAAATTATATACGGTTCTGTTTGTTTTGCGGGAAAGAACGCTTGAAAATATATTTTCGTACTCTATGTAGTCACCCCAAGTATAAGAACAGCCCAATAAAACAATAGGTTTTTTTGTAGCATCAGCAACTATAGATGCAGGACGGAAATCGGACAAATTGAAATATTTATATTTGCCATACACATTATTGTTGTTTGTATATTTAAGTTTAAATTGTGCAGGCAGAGCAACCTTAATAAATTTTTTTAAACTATGGTCAGGGTCATCCTTGTCTGAAATATAGTCATTGTATGTGTATGCAACAAGCGATATGCCTTCTAAAATAAAGAATAGCACAACTAAAACTAAAATGTTTAATAATAATATTTTTATAAATTTTTTCAATTAAAAAACTCTTTATATTTTATAAAGTACAATATCAATAGTATCTAAAGATTATTTTAGTGTCAATAAATAAAATTACGACAAGTATTTATATTGTATGATTTTAATTAATTTTTATTTGTAAGTTCCGATTTTCCTGCCATACCTGTCATATTCAACCGTTTTGCCTGATGAATCCGTTTTAAAAGAGCCTGTTTTTCTTCCGTATTTGTCGTAAGCTGTTGTTGTTCCGTTAGAATTGTGTTTAAAAGACCCCGTTTTGGTACCGTATTTATCGTATTGAGTTGTTGTGTTTCCGCTTGTTTTATAACTTCCTGTTTTTTTACCATATCTGTCGTAACTTGTAGTTATATTAGAGTTTGTACGATAATAGCCTGTCTTTTTGCCGTATCGGTCATAGCTAGTTGTTTTATTGTTATTAGTCTTGTAACTTCCTGTTTTCTTTCCGTATTTATCATAGGAATTAATGTCAGAGGCCCAAATAACTCCGCCGAAAAACATAACTAATATGGTTAAAATAAAAAACTTTCTCATAGTAATCCTTTATTCATAAAATAAAATAACAAAAGTCTATTTTTCTCCGTTAATTTCTTCATCAGAAAGATATTCATATTCCATAAGCTTTTCTTTACGGATTTCTTTATTTTGAAGATTTTCCAACTCATCGCCAAACTCTTCCAAATTGCCAAGCTCTTGTTTGTATTTCTTATCGTTACCACCATTTAAAAAGAAATCTAATAAACCCATAATTTGTTCCTTTTATTTTAATATATTTTTATTATACAATATATTTGTGGCAAATAAGGTCATATTTTTATACTTCTTATTAAATCTATTTGGGGAACGTAAACTTTAGTTAGCATATAAAATAGAATTTAAAATCAACTCTGTGTTATAATGATATCAAGTACTTTAGGGTTATGGTTATTATTCAACGCAAATGGAGTTTTAGATGAAAAAATTTTTTATAATAATTATGCTTTCATTTCTATCAATGAAGGTGTTTGCTTCGGAAGTTATTAACACAAGTATTGATATTACCGGCAGATGGGCGGAACAAACTTCTGAACGTGTAGTTATGGATATATATCCTGCTAAACAAGATAATATGTATAAAGTTTTTATCACTTGGAGAGAGGATAACCTTGCACAAAAAGATATCTACAGGTTTAATGCAAATGTTAGCAATCCCACTACATTGAAATATCTTGGCGGTGAACATATTATTCGTTCTTTTGATTTGAATAATAAAGATGAAGATAAAAATGATTATGCTAAAAAAGAAGGTGCCTTTTTAATACAAAAAGATAAACTTGTATGGAAAGAATACAACGATAATTCTGAAGATACTGTATTTATAAGAGCAAATGATGATTTGACGAAAGATACAACCGTCAAAAGCAAACTCTTTTCTATTACTTTACCTGAAGAATTAAAGGGCTTTTATGATGTTGAAACAGAAAAAGATAAAATATCCGTTTATCATAAAGACTCAAAAGCAAAAGGATTTGGAGGATTTGCATTTGGAATAAAAGCATATAGAAATCCTGCCGACCACGCTGTTCTTCCGGGTAGTAAAAAATTAGGCGAATTGACAGATAAAAAAGGAAATTTATACGATATAGTACTTAAATATCCTACTGATGTTCAATATGATTATACAAAAAGTTCTAAAGCTCCTAAATCTTTTCAACTTCTTTATGATATAGGGGAAGTGGTTAATATAAAAGGAATTAACGGTTCAACGTATTATAAAAATCAAGGGGTAAAGGGTGAATATTTATATAAGGATATATTGAAAAAACATATAATTGCTATAAAAGAAAAATGGGATTCTACAAAGCTCGAAAATAATAATATGAGTTATATGTATAATGTTATTTCTAAAACAAACAAGAACCCTTTAAATAAAATAGGGTATGCATATTATGATATGAATGCCGATGGTATAGATGAACTTGTTATCGGAGAAATAAGTCCTCTTCACAATGATGTAATTTATGATATATACACAATGGTAGACAGAAAACCACAACATGTAGTAAGTGGCGGAACCAGAAACAGTTATTCCGTTTGTGATATTAGTTTTGTTTGTAATAAATATTCGGCAGGAGCTATGGAAAGTGGTGTAAGAGTGTATAATTTAGTTGAAAATTCAACGGAATTATATCCTCAGGTCAGTTTTAAATATGACGGATATGAAAATCCTAAAAATCCGTATTTTATTTCTTATTCTGATGAAAAATGGGAAAATGTATCTAAAAAAGTATATGATGAAAGGAAACAAATTTTTGACTCTTATATAGGTTTTAATTATAAACCATTAAGTGGATTTGAGAAAAAATCACCTTTCCAAGACAGATATAATCCCCAAAAGGATTATTTTGATTATTCTGTTGTATTAAGTGCGTATCCCAAAAATTACTACTATACAACAGTAAAAATAAATAAATCGAAAGAGAGAATTTTGATAATTACTGATAAAATATCAAAGGATAAAACTTCTAACTATGGAGTGTTTTATTATTTTGATAAAAACGGTTTTGTTTATCCTCTTGAGCTAATAGAAAGCAACACGCCTTTATCTTTATCGAAAAATTATTTTTATTATAAAGAAGGAAATACAAATAAAAAATTCTATATGTCTGATAAAAAACCGGAAATTATTAAATATACAATACCTTCAATAAAAGAAAATATTAGCAATATAAAATTTGAAACAATTGAAAGTGCAGATAAATTTGCAGGAGATTTTGGTTCTCCTGCAGGTGATGATATCAAAAAAATATCAATGGAAGGGTTCTATTTTGAATATCATAAACCTCAATATAAAAGAAAATATATAAAAAGTCTTATGAACGATTGTATTAAAGATGGTGTAAAAACACAGGTTCAAATGTATTGCTGCGTTGTAAAAAAATTACATCCGTAATAAAATGCTTTTTATTCGGCACAAAATTGTCCTGAACCGTCATTCAGCGGGTCATTTTCCTGCCCGTTTTTATAATATTCTTTTATCATTTCTATTTGCGAAGAAGTACAAAATATGTTTTGCCCCAAATTCGCATATTTAAAACATATTTTTGTTACTCCGTTTAGTTGCAATGTTCTTGGGAAACAATCCTGGGTGTACACCGGTTCAACAATGCCGTCAATTCTTCTTGAATCTTGTAAACCGTTAATAGTCAGGTTTCTATAACCGAAAAATGATAATATAATAATTAATATAATTAATAAACTTTTAACTTTCACAATGATATTATATATTAATAATGTTAGTTTGGTAAAAAAAGGAATTATAATGAAAAAAATAGTATTAACTGTTTTTAGTATTTTGTGTTTCGTTTCCGGTGCATTTGCATCTCAAATTTCTTATGATAAAAGTGATTTCGCACCCGTATCAACGGTAATTGATGATGCAGCTTACGATATAAGATATTATTCATCAAATAATTTTACGGGAAATAAAATTAACGGGTACAAAGCTCCGGTAGCATATATGACAAAAGAAGCATTGCAAGCATTGTCAGTCGCGGCAGCTGATTTAAGACAACAAGGTTATAGATTGTTGATATGGGATACATACAGACCTCAGAAAGCTGTTGATAATTTTGTTGAATGGATAAATAATCCTAATGATGATGGAGATAAGACGTTTTATCCTGATTTGAAAAAATCTCAATTGTTGGAAGGTCAATATATAATGGCAAAATCTGGACATACAAGAGGTTCAACTATCGATTTGACATTAATGAAAAAAGATGGTTCTTTTGTTGATATGGGTGGAACATTCGATTTGTTCAGCGAAATATCTCATCCTGATTACAAGAAACTAACGAAAGAACAAAAGAAAAATAGAAAAATATTGCATGATGCAATGATAAAAGCAGGTTTTAATGGAATAGATTCCGAATGGTGGCATTTTACTTTAAAAAATGAACCTTACCCTGATACTTATTTTGATTTTAATATTGAATAATTGCTGAAACAAAACGGTGCTGTTTGAACAATGATAAGCTGTAGTACCGAATTATTTGGATAAAAAAGCATATTTTCATAAAATGCAAGTTAGTAAAATATAACTTGCATTTTTGTTGCTTTATATTAATCTTTAAAGTTTTGTAAATACTATATATAAAATATATCAAAAATATATAAAACTGGGTTTTATTATTATAAGAGTAGTATATAAACTTTTTTAAATTCGGGTAAATTAATAATAAAAAAAATAGGTGTTCTGAGATGGAAAATTCCGATATTAATCAACATTATTTAAAACAAATACCTGTAAATGCGAATATAGCAATTCCCCCAATTGACGGTTTCAAGCAATATAATCAGGATAACAGCCATCTTCTTAATGATATAGGTAAAGACTTTTTTCTTGGTGATTACAATACCGAAGAATGGGAAGAAATAACTCCTCAAACAGAACACAAAGTAGCGTTCTTAGGAGAACAGTATCTGTTTAAAACCGAAGACGGAACAATAATAAAAACTGAAAAAGATGATAATGTAAGAGTTAAAATAAATAAAAATACAGGCGAAATTGCAATAATTGGTGCCAGAAATGCACAGGTAAATATAGAGGGTGATACAAAAGTAACTGTTGTTGAGTCTACAGTTAATACAATAGTAAACAAAACAGGAAATGCAATTATCAGTGTGAGAGGGGCTCACTCAAACGTAAAGAAAATCGTTGGCGGTGACGGAAATCAAACCGTTAATGTTAAAGATGGTGCACTTGTTGAAAAAATAAAGACAAAAGGCGGAGATGATGTTATAAATGTAGAAACAGGTGCTGTTGTCGGTAAAGTTAATACTGGTGACGGAAATGACACAATTAATGTTACTGATTCAAATGTAAAAAATAACATTAAAACCGGTAGTGGTGATGATAATATTAATATTACGAAATCTTCCGTAAATAAAAAAATTATAACAGGTGATGGTGCTGATAATATTGAAATTAAGGATTCATCTGTAGCCGGAAATATTAAATCAGGTGCCGGTGATGATAATGTAAATGTTGAAGGTGCAACTATTTCCGGTAAATTAAAAGCCGGAGAAGGCAATGACAATATTAACATTAATGCTTCTAAAGTAGATTCAACAGTTAAAACAGGTTCAGGTGATGATACTGTTGTAATAAAAGATACTACCGTTTCTTCAAAGGGAAAAATAAAAGTTGAAGACGGTGATGATAAATTAAATATTGATAATTCTCAAGTAAACGGAAAGGTAAAAGTATCTTCGTCTACTTCTGATGTAAATGTAAAAGACAGTATTATTAATAAATTAGACACTGATTCTCGTGTAGAAAGTACAGATAGTGCAATAGGTGAACTAAAAGGAGAAGGAAACGTATCAAGACATATTACAAGTATTGACACAAATGACGGAGAATTTAAAGGATTTGAAAAAATTACAGAAGTAACAGATAACAATGATAGCCTTATTTATACATTGCCTGACGGAACAACAATAGAAACAGATAAATCTGGCGGTGAAATATATGTAAATGCTGATACAGGTGCAATAGTTTTAAACGGAATTAATAATGCCAAAATAAATTCTAATTCTTCAGCTAAAATAACTGCTATTAACAGTAATATTCTTAATCAAAATGATTTAGCAGGAGAGGTAGAATATAGAAACTCAATTGTAAAAGATATAAAAACAAATAATGAAGATAATGTAACTATTACAGGAAACAGAAGTAATATAAAAGAAATTAAATCAACCGGCGGTAATGTTAATTTAAACATAACGAACAATGCAAATGTTGGTAAAGTAACCGCAAAAGGTGATGATACAATAAATGTCCAAATGGATAGCGGAAGTCTTGATAAAATACATGCTAAAGACAATGTTTCGGTAAATATATCAGCAAAAAGTGAAAAAACTAATATAGATATAAATAAAATAATAACTAAAAACGGTTTTATTAATGCTGATTTTAAAGGTGCAAACGTTAATAAAATTAAGGCTTCAAACGGTAATTTGAATTTACGTGCAACAAGCGGAAGCTATGGAATTATAATAAATTCATCAAAAAATGGTACTTCAAATATAAATTTGGAAAATTCAACTTCAAAGAAGATTAATACAAAAAATTCTTCTAATATAAATATTTCAGGTGGAAATATAAATAGTATTAAGACAGGAAAAGCTGACGATACAATTACACTTTCCAATACAACTGTTAAAAAAGTAAATGCAGGGAAAGGTTCGGATGCTATAGAAGTAAATAATAGCGTAGTTTCCAAAAAAATAACTGCTAATGATGATGAAAATAAAATTGTAATCAATAATTCAACGGTGAAAGCAGTAAAAAGTAACGGTGAAACAGCAATAGATAATTCGCAAATTAAAACAGCTGATATAAACGGGGATATTGCAATAGAATCATCTGAAATAAACAAATTAAAATCAACGGAAAAAGATAATAATATTTCTGTTACTGATTCAATTATTAACAGACTAAATTCAATCGATGATGACAATGTGTATATAAATAATTTTGGTGAAACTACTTCTTATAATGATACAGAAACCGCAAAAAACAATAAAGCTGCTACTGTAATAACTGAATTGAACGAAAAAGAAAATGAAGAGTTATTTGTATTATTAAACTCACTTGCCGGTAATGAAATTTCTTCATTAATTGCTCAAAACGGTAATAAACTTTCTAAAGAAGAAATTATTAATTTTGTAATGCAAAATCCAAACGAAAATATTTCAAAAATCAAAACAATGATGTTGAAAGAAATGGAAGGTGCATTAACAACATTAAAAGAAAATAATAATGATACAAATAAAACCAAAGGAATCTATGGTCATTTTACTTCTGACAATAAAAAAGAAATAGAAGTTAAGACCTCTATATATGAAAAAGCTGTTGCTTCTGACGATTTTAACAGTATCTTAAATGCTTATAAGTTACTTGTTGGCGAAAAAGCAGATGCGCAAAAATTATCTGAAACAAATGAAGCAATACAATTTTCACAAACTCTTTCTGATGAAAATATCAATATGATTATAGATGTGTTGAATATAGTTGCTAATGATTTAGACTATAAAACAACAGAACAAGACGGGATTATAAAATCAGGTATTTCACAAATAAACAATGTCTATGATATAGGAACAACACAAAAAGAAGTTGAAGCATATATAAATACTTTTAGAAAAGATGTTGCAGAATTAAAAGAGAAATATAATTCAGGCTTACTTACAAAAGAAGATTTTGCAGTTGAATATAAAAGATTAACAGGTAATGCGTTTAATCAAGGGAATGTAAAAACATTACTTGATAATGTAAGAGGTAATGATAAATTCGACAGTACAATAAAAGAAAGAATAGAACAATATCAATCAACACAGAATACGGTATTTCAGGTTGGAGAATATGCGGTAGTATTAGTTTCCGGTGCTGCAGTAACATTAGCATCAGGTGGGGCAGCAGGCCCTGCGGTTGCATACGCATTAAGTACTCTTGGTCGAATGGGTATAGCTCTAACCGCAACAACTGTTTCATTTGTTACCAAAATGGCAATAGAAGCATCAGAACGCCAAACAAACGCAACTACTGATGATGATATGACACCCGAAGAAGTCGGTAGAACTGCAGCTTTAATGTATGCAGGTTGTCTTGCAGGTCAATTCGGAAACTATATGGGTGAACTTGTAGGTGAGAAATTTGGTGCTATAGCATCAGAACTTATTTCCAATAAAGTATTGGCTAATGCAACAACATTTTTAGTTAAAGAAGCTGCGGATGTTACAGCCGATACAGTGTTAACTATTGGTTTTGATTATTTAATTACCGGTAAAGGTGAATTTAATGAAGAATTTGTTCAAAACTTAAAATCAGAAATAATAGGTTTAATCCAAAATAAAATAACTAATGCATATTTAAAATCACATCCGGAAATACAAATTAAAAATGAATTATACAGAGCTGCAAAAAAACTTGGAGAAACAGCAGGATATCAAGCGGTACTTGATAGATATGGAATGAATGGATTTTCTGCTGATGGCTTATCAATGGAAGAAGTTGCTACATTAATTGAAACTAATTTGGCAATAGGTGCTTTAGGTACTGATGCAGTTACCAGAATTTTAACTGAAGACGGAGAAACAGAAACAAAAGGACAAAAATCAACCGAAACAGAAGAAGTTAAGCAACAAGAATCAGCAGAACAGAAACCAACTGAAGCAGAAGAAGTTAAACAAGAAGAAACTGCAGAACAGAAAGCAGTAAAACCAATTGGATTAGAACCTATTGATACATCAAAAGTAAAGAGAACAGTAGAAACGCTGAGTGATGGACGTACTAAAGAAACATTATCCGATTTGGATGGACGAGTTCTTGCAGAAAGATTGTATGATAATTCAGGTAAAATAACACAAGAAAGCAGATATAGAACAGATACAACTAAACCTATATTAGATGTAGTTGTTGAATATGAAAATGATGGAACTTCTATAAAAGCAAGAAAAGTATATAATTCCGATTCCAGCTATAGTAGTGAAGAATATAGTCAGGGGCGTTTAACAAGAGCGGTTGAATACACTTCTAAAGGTAAAGTGACAGGTTCATATCAGCTTGTATATGATGCTCAAGGACAAGTAAAACAAAAAGATGTCTATGATGCAAAGGGAAATTTTGCTGGTACAAAAATATATGAATATGATTCTAAAGGCAGAGTTATTTCTGAAACAATACAAGATAAAAATAATAAAACAATAAGAAAAATAATAAAAACATATAATGCAGATGGTAGTGTAAAAACGCAACTTGAATTGCCTGACGGTACAAAAGTAGATACCGTAGATAAAGCAGCAGTTGAAGCATTGCACGCAAAAATAGTACAACAACAAATGATAGCAACACAAGAAGATATAGAAAATATAATAAAAGAACTTACCCAAAATGGTGTTACAAGAGAAGAAGCAATAACCGCTTTAGAAATGATGACACAATATTCAAGTATGTCACAATTGGTAGAATTGGCAACCCGTTTAAAATCTGAGTGCGGACAGTTGGAATTGTATGTAAGTGACGAAATGGGAGTTAGTGCAAATGCAGCTTTGAATTACATTGGTGCTAAAAAAGGACATTTTGGTCTCTCAAAAGGTTCTGATAATGGTGGTATAATTATATTGGATGAATATGCAATAAAATATCTTGAAACATTACAGCAAACAAATCCTACTAAATTTGAAGAAATAAAGAAAAAATGTAAATTTGCAACTATTGATGGTTGGGATGCAGGATTTACAATGTTTAATCAAGATGGAAATGTATCAGGGTTAAAACAAAAAACAGAAGCAATTATTTCTAAAGCTAAAGCATTGCAAGCAAGTGAAGGAATATCTTTTGAAGAAGCTGTTAAACAAGTTATGGATAACGGTGCATCTGAAAGAATAAAAAAATTGGGTTTGGAAAAAGCTGTTAAAAAGATTGAGTTAAAAGAAAATGGTTCATCTGTAGAAACCATAGTTAAGAATATAGAACCAATGACAATATCTGAGGAAAAAATAGGAAGAATAATAGATACGATATGTGAAGAATTATTCCCCGGAGATCCTGGTACTATGCTTCGTGCAAAAAATCTTTTAATCGGATATTATAGTGAATGTCTTGATATATATTCACCACAAAGACTTGGGCATACTTTAGAAACAAAACATGCAGAAATAGAAAGAATAATATCAGGTTTGAAAAAAGCAGACGGAAGCAGTTACAGTATGAAAGATGATGTTGTATATCTTATCCCTCAGGGAGGAAAAAGCTATGATACAATTGCTCTTCAATATGCAAAACTAAATGGAGTAGATCCATCTCAATTTGTATATATGCAAAGAACAAATGATAAAGTTCTCAAAAGTATGATTTATCAACAAAAAGGTAAAATTTTTGTAGTGCTTGATGATGTTGTGGGTTCAGGTCTTTCTATGATGACCCAAGATGACGGTGCTTGTTACTGCTATGCCAGACCGGGTAAAGACAGTCATGTTATTATGTCGCCTATTGTATCAGGTGAAACAGGTAAAAGCTGGATAGATTCTGAAATTGCTTCTGCAGTGGCAAAAGGACAAAAGGACTTTTTGCTTATAGATTCCGATAGTGTAAAACAACCTATTAAAGAAACAAATTTTTATAAAAATTTACCTCCTGAAGATCAAGGCTTATTGCTTCAGTTATTAAGTTCTGCCGGTACTTGTGGTATTGAACCAGATTGTGCTTATGCAATTTGTTTCCCGTATATGGCTCCTGATAATGATGCTGCTATAAACGATTTGATATTTAGAGATTTAATGCCTAATGCCGGAGCCATAAAATCTAAAATGGATTATGGTTCGAAACCGGCGGGAATTGTTTCACAATTAGATATGTTAGATAAATAATGATATAATAAAAAAGGAAAGAAAAATATGAACATACCCCAAATTAATAATATAAAATTCTATAATTCATTTAAATCAACCATCTCTGAAAAAAAGGATGATACAATGCAGAATGAAATTCAATCATTAATTCAATGTACTAAAGATGCACGTGATTATGAAGAAGCATCAAAAATATTAAAAAATGCATCTATAGATGAAAAAATAAATCAGGTTGATCCTATAACGTATAAATCAGGCGATTATGTAATATCTGAAGTGCTAAAAAAATATGCAGATAATTATACAGGTGTTTTACAAAAACTTACTGAGAAAGGAATAAGCATAGCACCAAAATTTGTGGATTCCGTAGATAAAGGAAACTTTACAATTTTGTTTACAGAAATTCCCGGAATGAACGGTCAAGAATTGGTTCCGTATTATCAGGGAGAAAAGATGTTAGCCCCTGAAGCAAAACAAGATGCCTATAAAGACGTACAAAGATTATTAAAAGTAGGTATAGTCAATAATAAAATGCTTCGTTCCACATCCAGTTGGTTTGTTACACCGGAATCAAAGAAAATTATTATCCCTGATTGGTCATCACTTAGTATTGTTGGGGATGAAGAAAGAGCACCTATTTTAAACAAATTCCATAATATGTTATTTAAGCCATAAAATATCTTTTGTTTGCATTTGGGATATCTTCAGGTTTAGAGTATAAATCTTGAGATAACATACCAAGCTCTTTTGCAATTTCAACGGTATTTAACCACTTATTTGGAATTGATTTTTTGCCGAGATAGGTGCCAACAATATTTCCTGTAATTGCACCAGTTGAGTCACTGTCACCGTCGTGATTAACTGCCATAATGACGGCGTTTTTATAATCTTCCGGCGATTTTAAGGCACAATAAACGGAAATAGCAATTGCTTCATCACCGTGCCAGCCTTCACCAAGGTTTTTTATTGCTGTTTCACTATCAATATCTGATTTTGCGTATTTCTTAGCCATTTCAAGCAATTCAAGAGTATCTTCGTGTCCTTTGTATGTCTTTAAAACTTCAATTGAGTTATTTACTGAATCTTCAATATTTTCTCCATTAACAAGATTTGCAATAATACAGGCATGAACACCTGCAGGCAAATATGCACTTGGTGAACCGTGTGTTAAAGCCGCACATCTGGCACCTGTTTCAAAAGCTAATTTAAGATTTTTGTAATACATCAAACCTGCGGGAGCAACTCTCATAACTCCGCCACAACCTTTACTTGAATTAATATGATTTTCTATACTTCCTGGAATATTAGCTCTTAATGAACCTGTACAGGTAGTACCGGGTGCTCTCATAGCATAAAGTTCTTTTATATTATTAATCCAACCTTTTTCATTTCCGGAAAAATGTCCGTATTGAGTATTTAACCAATCACGGTAAGAAGAATATACCTGTTTCATATCTGGTATTTTATTTTCATCAAATTCTTTAATTGCAGATTTTATTAATCCATCTGCTGTATATATTGTCATTTGTGTATCGTCAGTAATTAATGCTTTCCCGTTTACTGTTTCCAAGTCTGTTATACCATTTTTACCATATATTCTTTTTATTGTAGACAATCTGTCAAATTCTACGGGATTGCCGAGAGCATCACCTATTGCTCCGCCAATAACACAACCTTCATAATTATCTATATTATGTTTGTTCAAATTATCTTTTTTACCAAAATTTAATTTATATTGTAATAAGTTATTATTGGATATTAACATATTATATTTTCCTTTTGATTGAGAACACATTTCTTATAAAACCCGTAAATTCTTTTTTTGCAATTTCTTATAGAATTTCAAATCGTTTTTTTAGAAATTATTTTTTTCACCAACTTTTTTATTTTGTATTCTTTTTGTGTGGACTAAAAACGACGCAGTTAGAACTTTTTAAACTCTTAGAAAAAGATTTTATAGATGAATTAAATAAACCGTATATTATGAAAATTATAAATATGGTAAATTTTAAATTTGGTATTTCCCTTACTGGAATTATAAAAGCAAAAAAGAGCCTTTTCGGCTCTTTTGTAAATGGTGGGCGTTAAGAGACTTGAACTCCTGACATCCTCCTTGTAAGGGAGGCGCTCTACCAACTGAGCTAAACGCCCTTAGCAATTATTATATTACATTATAAATTTTTTAAGTCAAGCATTAATATTTTTTTTATTTATTTTTCTTTTATATTATCGGGAATAATTTTATGATAGAATAAATTAAACACTATCGGAGAGATTAATATGCGTGAGGAATTACTTTCAATAATAGAAAAAAACAGCAGAATAGGTTTAAAAGATTTAGCTGTTATGTTGGGAAAATCAGAAATAGATGTTGCAAATGAAATAGCTGACTTGGAAAAAGAAGGTATAATTTGTGGCTATCATACTCTTATTGACTGGGAAAAAACTTCAATAGAAAAAGTTACTGCTTTAATAGAAGTTCGTGTTACGCCGCAAAGAGGTCAAGGTTTTGATTCTATGGCAGAACGTATATATAATTATCCTGAAGTTCGTGCAGTTTATCTTATTTCAGGAGGTTTTGACCTTCTTGTTATTTTGGAAGAAAAATCATTAAGAGAAATTGCAAGTTTTGTATCCGATAAACTATCTCCGTTAGATAGCGTACTTAGCACCGCAACTCATTTTATTCTAAAAAAATATAAAGATCACGGTACTATTTTGGCGAAAAAATCCGGTGATGAAAGAGAGATAATAACTCCATGACAAAAGAACTCTCAAACAAAGTATTGGCAATTAAACCGTCAGGCATAAGAAAATTTTTTGATTTGGTCAGCGAAATGCAGGATGTTATTTCTTTAGGTGTTGGAGAACCTGATTTTGATACACCTTGGCATGTTCGTGATGAAGGTATTTATTCTCTCGAAAAAGGTCGTACTTTTTATACCTCAAATTCAGGGTTGAAACCTTTAAGACAGGAAATTTCAAACTATATTAAACGTACACAAAATATAGAATACAATCCGAATAATGAAATAATAGTTACAGTAGGCGGTTCTGAAGCAATTGACATTGGAATTAAAGCAATTGTTAATAACGGTGATGAAGTAATCATTCCGCAGCCTTCTTATGTCTCTTATGAACCTTGTACCGTTTTGGCCAATGCTGTACCCGTTATTATTAATTTAAAATCAGAAAATGATTTCAGATTAAAACCTGATGAACTTATTAATGCTATAACTGATAAAACAAAAATACTTGTTTTGCCGTTCCCGAATAATCCGACAGGCTCAATTATGGAAAAATCAGATTTGGAAGCTATTGCGGAAATAATAATTGAAAAAGATTTGTATGTGATTTCTGATGAAATATATTCTGAACTTTCATATAAGGATAAACATGTATCGATTGCATCTTTGCCAGGAATGAAAGAGCGTACAATATTAATTAACGGATTTTCTAAGGCTTATGCAATGACCGGCTGGCGTTTAGGATATGCATGTGCACCGGCAGAAATCATAAAACAAATGATGAAAATTCATCAATATACAATTATGTGTGCTCCGACAACAAGTCAATACGCTGCTGTAGAAGCACTTAAAAACGGTGATGAAGATGTAAAAGTTATGCGTCAATCATATAACCAACGCAGAAGATTTTTATTAAACGCATTTAAAGAAATGAATATTCCTTGTTTTGAACCTTATGGCGCTTTTTATGTATTCCCTTGTATAAAAGAATTTGGAATGACAAGTGAAGAATTTGCAACAAGATTATTAAAAGAAGAACGTGTCGCCGCTGTTCCTGGAACGGCATTCGGTATAAGCGGAGAAGGACATTTAAGAATATCTTACGCATATTCACTTGATAATTTGAAAAAAGCAATGGAACGCTTTAAAAGATTTATTGATAAGTTGAGAAGCTAATTAGTTTACAAGTTAATATTTTCTAATATTTCGTTAATATCGATTTCTTCCATACAAGGCGTATATAGTTTTTTCGTGCCTTTTATATATTTACATTTACGTCTGTTACAAGGAACACAATCCTTTTTTGATTTTATATTGATTCCGTTACAATAACATCCCGTTCTGTTTACGGGCATGGAACCATATAATCCGATTGATTTTACGCCTAAAGCTGTAGCTATATGTAATGGACCCGAATCTCCTGAAATCATTAAATCAGCCTGGGAAATAACGGCGCAAGAATCTTCCAGCGATAATATTCCGATATTGTTAACGGAATTTTTTATATTTTCTAGTGGTTTTAAAAATTCTTTATCTTCTTCCGACCCATTTAATATTATTGTTCCGTCATATTTATCCTGAATTTTATTCCCAAGTTCAATCCATTTACCAATAGGATAGGTGCGTCCTTGCCGTTTAGAAAAAACACCGCCTGCATTGATAACAACAAAAGGTCGTTTATAGTTTTTTAAACTTTCTTTGGCTTTTTGTATTGCATCGTTAGATAAATAAATTTTGATTTGTTTTTCTTCTTTCATTAACGGAAATTCTTTTAGCCCTGTTTCCCAAAAGTTTTTAACAGCGTGCATTTTAAAATCTTTTTTATAGATTAATTCTTTATGAATACCAGCTAAAAATAATAATCCTCTTATTTTAAATGAGGGTTGCAAGTTGATTGCTAAATCATATTTTTCTTGTTTTAATTCATTTGCAATATTAATTGTATATTTTGAAAATAATTTGAATTTAGGGTCTATTTCAATAACTTTTTCTATATTTTCATCACATTTAAGTAAAAACGATACAATAGGATTTGTCATATAGTGAATAATTGTGTCAGGATACGACTTTTTAACAGAGTGAATTAAATTTGTAGTATGAACAACATCCCCTATTGCCCCCGTTCTTATTACTAATATTTTTTTGTTCTTCTTTTCCATATTTTAATATTAGCATAAGATGTTTATTGAGTACCAAATTTGTTTTGTTGTTTTTCTAAAAGGTATATTCTTGTTGATGTTAATGGATGATCTGATATGTATTGAAGAAATTCCGGCATTTTTTCTTTTTCTTCTATTTTTTTCATAGCACTTATTCCGCCCTGATTTGTTCCGTACAGTTTATATAACATTTCTCCTGCATATAAATCGGCTTTTGTTTCCTGACTTTTGGAATGTTTTATAACATCAACAGTAGAAATACTGTTAACAACGGAAGATAATTCATTATTTCTTCCGGTAATTAAGCATAATGTCATTATTGCAATTTGTTTACTGATTGATTTTAAGTGATCTTTATGAGAATAGTGTCCAATTTCGTGAGCTAAAATAAAAGCAAGCTCTTGTTCGTTATATTTTTCATCAAGTAATCCTGAAGTAAAAAATATTGAGCCATCAGCATAAATCCAAGCATTTATATCTTTGTCTTCTTTAACATATATTGGAAAAAACTGTTTATGTTGTATTGAATTATCATTTTTAATAATTTTTTGTTGAATTTTATTTAAAAGTTCTATTTGTTGTGTATATTTATCAGATATATTTTCTTCTTTATTTTGATATCCTATTATTGATTCTATTTTTGTTTGGGTATTAACAGACATTCTATCAATATAAAAGTTTGTAATATGTTGAAAAGAAAATAGAAAAATTGCTATTGCTAAGACAAACCATGCAATAAGGATAAAAAAATCTTTTAAATCGCTTGAAGAACCGACATTGATATTTGTATCGGTTATTAGTGAATATTGATTGTCGTAATTATTGTTCTTTATCATAAGTGATAGCGGTTCCATAAGCAATAATAGCACAATGAGGAGGCATATTTTTTTCTGTCATAATTTGATTTAACATAACTGTTTCAATTCTTGCATTAACAATTATATTGGCGCCTCTTGCTTTTTCTCTCATTCTCAAAATTGCTTCACGTCTTCCTCTGTCAAGAATTGATTCATAAGTAGAAAGCCTTCCGCCAACTATATTTTTTAGTCCTGCTACAAAAGATTTAAAATAGTCACCGGCAATAACAACTTCACCTGTAACCATTTTAATGTTTTTTATTTTACGACTTGTTGTCCATTTCTTTGCACCCCAAGATATAATTGGTTTTTTAATTAAAGCAATTTCTCTTTGTTGAATATTTTTATAATGTTTTTTCTCTATTATTCTGCCTGTAGTATATGTAACAACAAGCAGTGTAATCAAAAAAATCAAATCAATCATGTTTATTAACCTTCGGGTTTATATACTTCAACAGCCGTACCGTAAGCATATACTTCCGCAGCACCTGCTGCAACAGATGATGTTGCAAGCCTTACATTTACGATTGCGTTAGCATGTAGTTTTTCTGCTTGAATAATCATACGGCTTATAGCTTCTTCTCTTGCTTCAGTTAATAATTCCGTATAGCTTTTTAATTCACCGCCTATGGCATTTTTTAATCCTGCACCAAAATCCATTACCATATTTTTTGCTCTTACTGTGCTGCCTGATACCATTCCGCAATGAGCTTTTATTTTCATTCCTGGAATTGTTTCAATTGTTGTTACTATCATATTCTATCTCCTTATAGGAGTATCATATATGATTTTTCACAACACTATAACCTATAAATGAAGTATTTATACAACAATTGGTTTTTGAGCTTCAATGTATTTAACAGCACTGCAAGCAGCAATAGCCCCATCTGCTGCAGCAGTTATTACTTGCCTTAGAGGTGTATTTCTAACATCACCTATAGCATACACTCCTTTTAATGAGGTTTGCATATTTATATCCGTTTCTATAAAACCTTGAGGAGTTTGGTTAATTTGTCCGTTAAACAAATCTGTATTAGGTGTTAAGCCGATATACGGAAATACTCCGTCAACTTGTAATGTTGATGTCCCTCCATCTTTTGTACTCTTTAATATGATATTTTCTACAGTATTTGAACCTTTAATTTCAACAGGAACAGCATTAAAAATAAATTCTATTTTATTATTTGAAAATGCTCTTTCCTGAAGAATTTTGTCTGCCCTTAATTCGTCACGTCTGTGTATTATGAATACTTTTTGGACAAATTTTGTCAAATAAATGGCTTCTTCTATTGCCGAATTTCCTCCACCTACTACGGCAACAGTTTTTTCTTTATAAAATGCGCCGTCACAAACGGCACAATAACTGACACCTCTGCCTTTAAACTCAGCTTCTCCGGGAATATTTAGCTTTTTTGCCTGTGCTCCTGTTGCTAAGATTACTGATTTTGCTTTAAAAATAGTGTCATTAGTTTCTATTTCTTTTACATCTTTTATTAAGGAAATTCTTTGTATATCAAGCATTGGAAATTTTTCAACACCAAATTTATCAGCGTGTTCTTCAAATTTTTCCATTAATTCAAAACCACCGATTAGTGAGAATCCGGGGTAATTTTCTATTTCAAGATAGTTTGAAGGCTGACCGCCGAACATATTTATATCAAGTATTGCTGTTTTTAAGGCTCCACGTGCGGCATATATACCTGCCGAAAATCCTGCAGGTCCGGAACCTAAAATTATTACATCAAAATTCAGTTCTTTTTTTTCTGTCATACTCCCTCAATTCTCCTTTATAATCCCAATATACCCGATATGGGTGCACCCGATATTTTGGTACCCTTTACTTGATATTCGACGTAATCTTCTTTCAGAAGTTTCCCATCTTTATATGTTTTTATACTTATTTTATCAACTCCCGTAAAATTGTCACCTTGTAAAGTTAAAATAGGTGTTTCAACTGACTCCTCATCTGGATATACAGTCTTTTTCTCAAACTTAACAGTTTTTCCTTTTACGTCATTAACTGTAATATCTGCTCTTGCTCCGGATAATGGATTCATAAGTGTAATAACATCTCCACGTCTTGTTAATGTCCAAATATCCATACTTGTACTGTCAAAATATTCTTTATTTGTTGTTCTTGTACATACGGCAGTGACTCTCCAATCACCGAAAAATTCTTCAGGGACTTTGTCACTCATAGAAATATTACCTTCTATAACTTGAGAATAAGCAGAAGGAATACACATACACACTACACTAAATATTATTAATATAATCTTTTTCATATTATATATTTAATAATGTTTTTATGTTTGTCAAATCGGTAAGCAGGAATAATATGTTTCATATTTTTGTATATTGAAAAATTTTCAACAATATTACACACAAAGTTTTGATAAAAACATTTCTTCAACTTTATCTACATTGTAGAAGATTTGGGCTGCTTTTTTAAATTGTTCGGGGTTTGAACTTACATAGAACTTTGTTTCTGCATGTTTTTGAGTATTTAATAAATTAGAATAAGCTAAATCCTCATATATATATTGCGCAAGATATATTGCAGGATTAATAAACATATTTTTCGGGACAAATTTTGATAAAATATCTAATAAATAAGGATAATGTGTACAACCTAATATTATTTTATCAGGATTATTTTTTAACATCTTATCTATATATAGTTTTATATTTCCAATACTTGAAAGCTCATATATTTGTGAATTTTCAACTATTGAAACCCATTCCGGACAAGCAATTTCATAAACATTAATCTCTTTATTATAGTTTTGTATTTCTTTTTTATATGCGTGAGAATTTATAGTGGCATTAGTCGCAAAAACACCTATATTTTTATAACCGTCATTGGCGATTTGAGCCGAAACATTTTGCACTACAGGATAGATTTTGAAATCATAATCATTCTTTAATTCGTCATAAACGATTGCTGATGTTGTATTACAAGCCATTACAACTGCTTTAACACTTTTGTGTTGAAAAAAATCAAAAATATTCTTAGAAATATGAATCAATTCTTCTTTTGTTTTAGAACCATAAGGCAAATTTGCCGTATCCCCAAAGTAAATATAGTTTTCATCAGGCAACAAGTTCGTAAGCTCTGAAAAAACGCTTAGACCTCCGACACCTGAGTCAAATATACCTATAGGTTTATTATTCATTTGTTGTGCTCCGATAAATAGATAAATATTTCACAATGCCGTCCGCTATTGCCTTTGCTGAGTCGTTTTGACGTTGCTCTGATGTTAGGGCATTCCTTTCCGCTTCATTTGATATAAATCCTAATTCCAAAAGAACTGCGGGCGCTTCTGTGTGATTTATAACATAAAATTTCGACTTAAACAAGCCTCTGTCTAAAGCATTTACATTACTCATTAATTCTTTATGAAGAACCTTTGCTACTTCATATCCGCTATCAGTATAATAGTGTGTTTCTATTCCTTTTATTTCTGATTTTACACTGGCATTAATGTGGATACTTACAAAAATATCTGCATTTCTGCTGTTTGAGGTTACAACTCTGTCTTCCAGTGTTAAGGTTGTATCTGTTGTTCTTGTCATTATAACATTTGTAAGTCCTTTTTCTCTCAGGTTGTTTCTTACTTTTGTTGCAATTTGAAGGGTTAGGTCTTTTTCTAAAACCCCGTTTCTTAAAGCGCCCGTATCGTTACCGCCGTGTCCCGGGTCAATAATAATTACTTTATTTCTTATTCGTTCTATCTCCGGAGGTAATGTTTTATTATCTTTTGTATTTTTTTGATTTTTCTTTTGTCGTTCCATTAAATTGATAAATGGATTTTCTTTTTTAGTTTCCGTTTGTTTTTTTGTTGTATTATCCTGTTTTTTATTTTGTACGGGTTGTTTTACGTCTATATCAAGACTTGGTTTTACAGGGGTAACAGTAGTTATTTTATCTTCTTGTTTTGTAAATACAAACCTAAGTTGAGTTGCGTTCAGAGTCTCATAACAATCTGCCAGTATATTATTTTTTATCGGGAAAGACATTGAATAAATATTTGTACCGAGTTGTTTTGCTTCATATCCTGTTTTGTTTTTTAGAGCCAATGCATTAAATGCATCGGTATCAAAACCTGTAAGGTTGTAAAAAACTAAATTAATGTTTCCTTCCGTTCTTTTTATTGAATATACAATCGGGTTAGAAAACATTATGTTTATAACATCTGTACGGTCATTTACATTTTGTTCTTTAAAATAAGTCAGTTCACTTCTTGTGGGGGTAATATTTACTCCCGTAACATTACTGCTTTTTGCTAATAATAATGTTTGCAAATTTGTTGAATATATTGGTCTATATGCATTTATATTTTCGGTTTTGATTACTATTCTTGCTTTTGAAGGTTCAAATTGTCCTATCTTAACAGTTTCTGTTTCCGAAAGACGAAATTCTTTATCTCTTAATTCTTGTAAAACAATTGTATTTGGCAAATCAAAAACTATTCTTGAAGGATTTGTTAGTGTAAACGGCTTTTCAACATTTATAACACCAATACCGCTTATTAGTAGATTTCCGTTTCGTGGTGATACTTTATCAAGGAAAAATCTTGATTTTAGTCTTGCTTGTTTTTGTTCAATATTAGGCCTTACAAGTTCTTGGTCATCTGCTTTAAATGCTTGTTGAACTTTATTAAATATTTCGTCGGATTCTGTTGTTATTGGTTTTTCTTCTGATATTGCAACAGCTTTTTCATAGTATTCTATTGCACTTTCTTTTGTTTCTTTATAGATTTGGGTTAAATATTGTTGTATAGGAGTTTCATTATTTAACTTTATTATTATATTATGTTTGATTTTTAGTACTTTTATTTGTGCCTGATTATAATTAGGTGCATTAGAAATAACTATTCTTACAACATCAGGTTCTACAGAATTTTGAGCTATTTTAACCTGCTTTAATTTACTGTTTTTTAATTCGTAGTTTGAATTTGGAAAAGTTATAACAGCATTTTCAATATCAAAAATTATTCTGTCAGGGTCAGTTAATATCATTTTCTTAATATTAACTTCGGATAAATCTTCTTTGCCTGAAGTTCCCAGAAAAATAATAGAATCGGAATTATCAAAATTAATACTGTTAACTTTTAATGAATCTGCAGCTATTGCCTGATTTTGAAAAAAGGACAAAACGATATTATTGCAACGGCTATACGGGGCAAATATCATTAACAAATATATGAAAATAAATACAATTATCCTTTGTACCATATTATTTATAATAAACGCTAACAGATTAAGGGCAAAAAATTAAAAAAAAGAAACAAAAAGGCTTGCTAAAAAGGCAAGCTCTTTTTTTATTTTTTTCTTTTTTATGAATTAGAGGATGGATTTAAATCCGGTCTTAATGTATCAAGAACGCTTGACGTATCATCTTCTACCCCGTCATTATAGAATAAACTTGTATTTGAAGCTCTGTACGATTTGTATTTTTGTTCAACTTCTTCTCTTTGACAATTAATGCTGAATTTTGTGATTTCTTCACTTGTAACACGACCGTCACCATTTGCATCTATTTTATTAAAATAAGTTAAAACTGTTGATAACAATGTATTATCACAGTTTCCTGAAGTACATAATGCTTGGATTTCATTGTAGGTCAATCCTTTTGACTGCATAGTATTCATAATATTAGTCATATCTTTTCCGCTTATTTCACCGTCACCGTCTTTATCAAGTGAATTAAAATTAGTTGTTAAATATTGGAGAAATGTATAATTATTTCCCAAATTCATTTTAGTAGTTGATGAGATATTATTTAAATCATCCAAAGTCAGACCTTTGCCTGATTTACTGCTATTACTCATTAAGGTTGAATATGTATCTGTTAAGCCTGCCATTGCTGTAGCAAGCAAACCTTGTCCGTTTAATAAACTCATAGTTTACTCCTTTAGTTACACTACGCCTTAGTAATATATTAATGACGTTTTTATAAAAGTAAACCATTCATTTGTATTATTTTATAATGACTTATTATAAAGTTCTTATTAATATTTCATTGCGCTCTCTTGTATAACTTTAGCGGCACAAGTTCTTCCGCTCGAACCGACAAAACAATCATTAACAGCATAGTGTCCTGCCGGAACAAGACCTTTGCCGTTAACAATATAAAAGAAAAAAGTATCTCTACCATATCTGTTAGGAGCTCGTGAACCGTTTATATCAACAACAATTCGTCCGAGTCTGTTTGCAATATCACTTTCACTTAATCCAAAGGTTCCTGATGGTTCTGCAAAAGTGTACATAATTCCGTCAGCAGTAATAACTGTTTTTCCTGATGTTAAATCTGTTGCAGGGGAACCATTTAATTGTGTATACATTTGCTGATAAGTTTCGGCATCTGAGCCCATACATTCATTTGTAGTTTGGCATTTTTTTATAATATTTGTTACTTGTGCAAATTCATCCATAAAATTTTCATCATTAAAAAATGTATAATCTCCAATAGGATAACCGTTATTTCTTGCTATAGTGTACAATGATTGACTTAAAACAGAATGAGCTTTCCTTAATGCTGATACATATTCCATTTTTTCAGTTGATTTAATTGCAACAGGAATTGACATAGCAGCAATAACACCTATTATAAAAAGGGTAACAAGAACTTCTGCAAGTGTGAAGCCTTGTTTATTAAATGAAATTTCTTTTAAATTATGCATTTTCATACTTATTATATACTATTCCCCAAAAACTTATTTATTATACAATAAAATAGCCTTTACGGCTACTTTATTGTTTTTTATATTTTCTGTATTCTCTTATTTGTTGGTTTGACAAAATTGCTTTAAATTGTTTTTCGTAACATTTACATATTTCCTTACGTTCCTTTTTTAAGTTCTTTAGATTTCTTTTTATTTTCCTATATTCTTTTTTGTCGTAGCACGTTTGTTTTAAATCATATAGTCTTTTATTTTCGCATTTTATTTTTTCGTTTAAACTTAAAACTTCAATTTCATATTTATCATTAATTTTATCTGCGGTGCATATTTGAGTGTCGGTTAAATTTAAACACTTATACATTTTATCTTTGTCCTTACCTGTGCATAAAAATGTATCAACAGGACAAGGGCGTGTATACATTTTCTTTTCACAAGGTTTTTCACAAGGTTTTTGATAAGGCGCAGAATATGCTTGCTTCTTAGATGGACAGTCATTGCAATTACTTGCTGCAAATACGTTCATTGTACTTAAAACAGTAATTGATAAAAATAATAATCCGATTTTTTTCATTTCTCTTCTCCCGTTATAATTTAGTACCGAATTAAGTATTAAACATTTGTTGACGTTTTAATATTACAAAAAAGACTAATACAAAATATTAAAATACTTAGGTAAAACGGATAATTTGTTTGACTAATTTAATTAAAGCATAATAAAATAGTGCTAAAGAGGGATTATGCAATATATTATACCATTGTTATTAACAATTATAATTGAACTCACTATCGTATATTTATTGGGTTTTAAAAATAAAAAATTACTAATATTGGTAATCATAGCTAATATAATTACCAATCCTGTTTTGAATTTTATTGTAGGAAGCTTTTCTTTTGACTTTATTGAAATATTAATACTTGAAGCTATAGTTGTTATTTTTGAAGGATTATTCTTAAAATTGTTATATAGAACTAATCTTCCGTATTTTAGATTGTCATTTATAATGAATGCATCTTCCTATTTAATTGGTTTGTGGCTTCCGTGGGATGTAATTGGGAGAATTTTTTAATGAAAAAAATATTTATAGGAATTATCTCCGTTGTTTTAATAAGTTTAGTTTGTCGTGTTAATGCTGATATAGTACCTGATTATATAAAATATCAAACTATTAATAAAAAAGGAGAATTTGTTAAAACCCCTCAAACTAAAGATATTGAAAAAAAAGAAGATTATTTAACAAAATATAAAGATGCAAATAGTAAATTGTACGGATTTAAAAAGGGTGATGAAGTAATAATTCCTGCAAAATTTGATAATGCTGATTATTTTTTTATGACAGATTATGCTTCGGCTTCGCAAAACAAAAAATGGGGAATAATAGATAAACAAGGCAGTTGGCTCATAGAACCAGTTCAAAATTATAGATTGGACTATAATCAAGATGATGATATTATCACAGTAAATATTAATAATAAGTGGGGAATTATAAATAAAGAAAGAAAATGGATAATTGAACCTTTTTTTGACCTAATTTTAAAATACAACGAAGGTTTAGCTATGGCTTGTAAAGATGATATATGTGGTTTCATTGATAAAGAAGGACAATGGACATTACAATCAAATCAATATCGTCCTACTTGCTATGAAAAAGATAATAATGGAATATGGCAGCAAAATGATAGATGCGGTGTATACAGTATATTTTCTGACGGACTTGCCAGTGTATATTATGATGAAGAAAAATATGTATCTGTTTTAAAAAATGATTTTCTTGATATATATCAATTTTATATTCCCGTTTTTGACAAAAAAAATACAAAAAGCCTTATAGTATATGGCAAAATCAGAGGGAAGAATTTTTATATAAATTCAAATGCTACAGAAGAACAAAAAAAGAAATTAACAAGAGGTTATATAATAACAAGAAAAAAAAGCGGATATATTAATAAAAACGGCGAACTTGTTTTAAAAGGATTTTATGGGAATATTCGCCCGTTTCAGGAAGGGCTTGCAGCCGTGTCCAACAAAGAAGGTAAATGGGGCTATATTGATAAAAAAGGCAAATGGATAATCAAACCGCAATTTGAAGAAGCTTATTCTTTTTATAACGGTTATGCAACTGTAGAGCTAAGAAAAACCAAAAAAGAAATGAAAAATGATGAATTGAATCGAAAAAAATTCCATCATAACTTACCGATAACAAGAAAAAATGAAAAAATAAAAGAAAAGAAGCTTCTTGGTAATAAAAAATTAAGTTTTTATGGTGGAAATAAAGCCATTGCGGATGAAATAAATCCTGAAAATATAAAAACACAAAAAGAAAATGACAAAAATATTATGTATATATTTTCTGCTATAATCTTGATTTTCATTATAATAAGTATAATTTCATTAAATAGAACTACAAAAGAGAATAAAAACAATGATAGAAACGGCTAAAACAGTTTCATTATATGGTATTATCCATGCTCTGATTGATGCGACCTGCATAATGGTTTTATATTCTTGTATTACCTATAACGATTTAGAATATTCTTTTGCATTAATTGTGTTTTATAACATTATAGCCTTTGGAATGCAAAGCATAATTGGTGATATTTTTGACAGAATAAAAAAGCCTAAATTAAGTGCAATAATCGGATGTATTTTGACTGCATTATCTGCAGTTTTATGGAAAAATCCAATTATTACCGTACTGTGTGCAAGTTTTGGTAATGCATTTTTCCACGTAGGAGGCGGAATTATTTGTTTAAAACTTGGGAAACAAAATTCTACAATTCCAGGAATGTATGTAGCACCGGGTGCACTTGGTCTATTTTTAGGAATGCTTGCTGCAAAAAATAGTTGGTGTTCTCCTCTTGTTTTTTCGATTGTCCTTTTTTTCGCATCTGCAATTATATATATAAACAAATATAATATTTGTGAAATACAAAAGATAAAAACACTACAATATAATAAATTTATATTGATATTAACTTTTCTGTTAGGAGCAATAGCAATCAGGTCATTTGTCGGGTTGAGTATATCTCTTCCTTGGAAAGAAAATATTCTGTTTGTAACACTTCTGACACTTGCCGTAGTTGCAGGTAAATTCTTTGGCGGAATTATAGCCGATAAATTCGGATGGATAAAAGTTACTGTAATAGCGCTTTTAATTTCTTCACCATTGATTGCATTCGGAATAAATTCACCAATCCTATATATAATAGGAATATTCTTCTTTAATTTTACTATGCCTGTTACACTAACAGCAATAGCGAATATACTTCCCGATAGAGAAGGTTATGCTTTTGGATTAACAACACTTGCACTTATTCTTGGTGCGCTTCCGACTTTTTATTCTATAAAAACAGGTGTCGGTAATGAAATCATAATCTTAATAACTGTACTAATCTCGGCAATATTAATATATTTTGGACTTCGTGAATATAAAAAAGTTGATTAATAATTTAATTTTAAAAGCGTAAATTCATATTACAAAATATTAATATATAATACTTATATACGTTATATATATTGATAGAAAGGGAATATATATAGTATAGTCAATTTTCTTTATTACTTATTTTCCTTCACTCCTTTTCTCCATAACAAGACTGTGGTCGCTATGCGACCTTTTTTTTGTTTGAATTTATTCTGTTTTTAACCATTCATCAATTGTATGCTGCATACTAGATTCCCAGGGTAACAGAGGTTTATTATCACCACAGTACTTACAAAAATTTTTGGGCTGTTTTGACCAATTTAAAATATCTTCTATATTTTTTGTTTTGTATATATCAACGTAATCGGTATTTGACGGTTTAAGATTTTTATTAAATCTTTTGTTAAAATACTTTATATAGGCAACAACAGGGCATATATAAATTTTACCCTCATATAAATTATAATATTCTCCACAATCTATAAACTTTAGTAGATTTTTTTGTGAACCAGTTAAATCTAAGTTTGATTTATAGAAATGAGTAACTTCTACATTTTTTATTTCATCTTCAGGAATGAATATTACAACATTTTCTTCGTTAGCTTTTTTATATATTTTATGCCAATCAATATTTATCTTGTATATAGATGGATTTATAATTATATTGTTTGTTCGAAGTGTTGTCCAAAATGCGTTATCCATTTTGGGTAATAATATTCCGTTGGTTACTAAATATATTTTGGATTTTGAAAATAATTGTCTGGTTATTTTCATATACTTGTTAATATCAGGATTTAAAAGCGGTTCTCCACCCATAAGTCGAATTTCTTTTATGTTACCATTGGTTATTTTAGCAAGTTGTTTCATATCCTTTGTAAACATTTTTTTATCATAAAAATGTTCTTCTGCAATGGGAGAAAAATGACAACAATATTTACAATTAAGATTACAATGGTCGGCTAAATGAACCTCTATATAAGATAAAAATTTCTCTTCTGAATTTTGATTTTTGGAAAGAGCGTTTTTGTATAATTTAACCCCATTTATTGTTGCTAAACTTAATAACGAAAAAAGAACTGTATTTCTTATGAATTTGCGTCTGTCCATATTATAATTTATTTTCTGGTATATGAAAAAAGAGAACCAATATTATTGGTTCTCTTTTTTACTGACTATTTAGCAGATTTTGCAGTATCAACAATGATTGAAAATGCTTCAGGTTCATTAACAGCTAAGTCTGCAAGCATTTTTCTGTTGATAGTAACGGATGATTTTTTAAGTGCATTCATGAATTTAGAATAGCTTAAACCATGTTGTCTAACTGCTGCATTGATTCTAACAATCCATAAACGACGCATATTTCTTTTTAAATTACGTCTGTCTCTGTATTGATATTTCAATTTTTTCATTACTGCAGTATTAGCAACTTTAAATATTCTGCTTCTTGCACCAATAAAGCCTTTAGCAAGTTTTAATATTTTTTTATGTCTTTTTCTTAAGACATTACCACGTTTAATTCTCATTGTTCAAATTCCTTTCTTCTTTAAACCTTAACCTGAGCACTTCGCATAAGGAAGTTCTTTTAATACAAGTTTCTTATGTGTAGCAGAAACTTCTATCATAGAAGAAAGTCTTCTTTTTCTTGACTGGCTTTTGTGTTGAAGCAAGTGACCTTTACCTGCTTTTCTTCTTAAAATTTTTCCGCCGGCAGTAATTTTATACCTTTTTGCGCCACTGCGGTGTGTTTTCATCTTTGGCATAGTTTTCTCCTTTTTCTTTTTGACTTATAACAAAGTGCTTTATTGCTTAAATTAAGACTTTAAGTTCTAACGCACCCTTTCGGCTAAAAATGCGACATGCCTCCGCATATTCATACCGTGTATTATAATTGTAAAACAAACATGTTCTATTGCAAATACAAAAAAGATTTCCTTAATAAAAGGAAATCTTTTTTGAGTGAAAAATTATTCTAAGGTGCTAAAATAGTGACGACGTTTCTTCCGTCCATTGATGGTTTCTTTTCAACTGTTATTTTTTCACCTTCTAAATCGGCAAGAAATCTGTTTGCCAAATCATAAGCCAGATGGTTATGCTGCATTTCTCTTCCTCTAAGCATAACAACAAGTTTAACTTTATTACCTTTTGCTATGAATTTTTTTATAGCATTAATTTTTACGTTGTAATCATTTACATCTATTTTATAACGAACTTTTATTTCTTTTATTTCAACTGTATGTTGTTTCTTTTTTGACTCTTTAGCACGTTTTTCTATTTCGTATTTGTATTTTCCGTAGTCCAGTATTTTTGCTACCGGCGGTTCCTGATTAGGAGAAACGACAATCAAATCCAAACCTTTTTCTTCTGCCATTGCAAGGGCTTTTGGTGTTGCCACGACACCATGGTTATTCCCTTCATCATCTATAAGTCTTACTTCTTTTGATCTGATATTTCTGTTAATTAATGGCTGGTTGTTATCTTTACTAATTGTTCTATCCTCCTATTTCTTATCGAAATTATTGTAACAGATATGTTTTAACTTTGCAATTATTTATAACAATTCATATAGAAAAGAGGACAAGTTATTGTCCTCTTTTTTATATAAAGTATAAGATTAACTTTCTGCATAGAAGTTGTTATATATTGCTGATTTTAGTTCTTGAATGTAGTCGTAATCTACATAATCAGGGTCGGCATTTAAGTTGTATTGAAGATAGTCAACTTTTCCGTCTAAAGAGTCAACAAGACTGCCGTCTGTTTCTGCAAATTTCTTTAAATCCAAATCTGAAAGAAATAATTCCGTAGCAAATTCTTTTGCATCAATGGAATCTTTATTATTATCCAAATTCAAGGCATCAAATCTTTCACCCAAAAATTGAGATATTTGTTCTTTATATTCGTCAGGAATATCTTGACCGCCAAGAGCCATATTTATGAATTCTTCACGATTCCAAACGCCATCACCGTTATTATCATACAGGTTGATATATTCCTGTGCAAAGTCTTTAATGTCTGAAGAATAAGAAGAAGCGTTAAAATCAAACATTTTAAAATCTTCAATTTCTTCACCGTTTTCAAGCTTTTTATAGTTTGCTTCACTATTTGTCCAATTATCAAAATTTTGTGCATTTAAGGAATTAATATTATTGTTCAAGTTCTTTCCCCCTAAAAATTATAATATCCCATATCATAATTAAGATTTTTATGAAAAAAATAATGACTTAAAACAAAATAAACTTTACAAAAGTTAATTCATGAGAACATTAAGAAAATAACAGTTGATTTTTAATTTTCTTTTTTGTAAAGTATAATCTGTAACCGTAGACAGCAGGGGGCAGCGAAAGAGAAGGCGTTAAGTTTTTCTCGAAAGCCTTAAAATATAACCCAGCCGAGGATTAACAAAAGTCAAATAAGTCAATTTTTGGGATTGGTTTAATATATTTGTTGATTGGAATTTACGGTTTGTAAATTCTTTATTTTTATATAGAATTTACAAAATCAGGTCGATATCACTACAAATAAGGAGCTAAAAATGTCAACAAAAGCCTTCAAACAAGAAAAAATTGAAGCAATGAAAGAAAAATTTGGAAAGGCTAAAGTTGCAGTAGTTACTGAATATAGAGGTTTAACCGTAGAAGAAATTACAAAACTTCGTCGTTCTTTGCAAAAAGAAGATGGTGACTATATGGTAACTAAGAATACTTTAGCAAAGGTTGCATCAAAAGGAACACAATTTGAAGTTCTTGCAGATTCATTAAAAGGACCTGTTGCAATAGCATTTGGGTTTAAAGATGAAGTTGCTCCGGCAAAAGTTGTAACAAAGTTTATAAAAGAAGCTAAAAAAGGTGAAATTATAGGCGCAGCTTTAGACGGAAAATTCTTAGATGCAAACGAAGCAAAAAAACTTGCAAGCCTTCCGTCAAAAGACGAGCTATATGCAAAAATGCTTGGCAGCATAAACTCACCTGCTACAGGTATTGTTGGTGCTATAAATGCTGTTATGAGCGGGCTTGTTAGAGCAATGGATCAAGTTGCAAAGAAAAAATCCGCTTAATGGATTTTAGAAGTAATACAAAAGAAAAAATAATTAAAGGAGAAATAAAATGAGCGTAGAATCAATTTTAGAATCAATTGAAAAATTAACATTAATCGAAGCAGCTGAATTAGTAAAAGCTATGGAAGAAAAATTCGGCGTATCTGCTGCTGCACCTGTTGCAGTTGCTGCTGCTGCACCTGCTGCCGCTGCTGAAGGTGCTGCTGAAGAAGCATCAGAAGTTAGCGTTATCTTAGCATCTGCTGGAGCTAACAAAATTGCTGTTCTTAAAGAAGTTAGAGCTATCACAGGTCTTGGCTTAAAAGAAGCTAAAGATTTAGTTGACGGCGCTCCAAAACCGGTTAAAGAAAACATCAAAAAAGAAGATGCTGAAGCTATTAAGAAACAATTAGAAGCTGCAGGCGCTACAGTTGAAATTAAATAGTTGAAATTTCCGTAGAGTGAGCGAAGCGAAACTCGAAGAAGTTACAAAGCGAAATTCCGCAACGCAGTGAGGAAAATTGAGCCTGTATGCGTAATGAAATGAAGCTGAATGCCCGAAGTGAACGAATGGCGGAGCCAAGTGAACGACAGGGCAGAGAAGAAGGAAATTTCAATACAGTCCGTAGAGTGAGCGAAGCGAAACTCGAAGAAGTTACAAAGCGAAATTCCGCAACACAGTGAGGGAAATTGAGCCTGTATGCGTAATGAAATGAAGCTGAATGCCCGAAGTGAACGAATGGCGGAGCCAAGTGAACGACAGGGCAGAGAAGAAGGAAATTTCAATACAGTCCGTAGAGTGAGCGAAGCGAAACTCGAAGAAAACACAAATAGCTGAAAGAGAGATACATTAGTATCTCTCTTTTTTAAAAGAAGTTAGCTTCTTTATATCGCCTGTATTCATTTACTTGACTATATAATTCCGGCCACCATACACGTAAAAGTCCGTCTATTATTCCTACATCTTCATGATATTTAACATCAGGGCCTTTAGGATTAATATATCTTGTATTAAAAGTACTTTCCATCATTGGTGTCATTGCAGTACCACGAATTGCAGCTTGTGTACTTTCTATTTTGAGGGCATTAAGACGTTCAGAAATATTTCCTTTTTGTATTTCTTCAAAAAAATCAAGTTCTAAACGTTCAATTCTGTCAACATTATTGTCAAATTCAAATGTTTTTCCATAAAGCCTTTTTTCTATTCTGTTAAGTGCTTTATGTTGTTGAGGAGAGAGATTAATCAATCTTGGATTATCGGCAGTATTTTCATATTGAAATGCGAAAATTGAAGATTGAAATATAATAATAAATATCCAAACTAATAATAATTTTGGCAATTTGCCCATAACATACTTCCCGTAAACTGTTAAACACTAGTCGTGTACCAATATCAGTTTATGTTTTTTTTGTGACAAAAAAATCAGACAGAAAAGTATAACTTCTGTCTGATTTAAAAAGTATTAAAATATGGATTAAAATTCTATTTGAATAGAATTTTTACCGCCTTCTTTTATTTCAATTACAAGTTCGCCTGTTTGAGTATCTTGAGAAGCGACCAACGCAACAGCAGAGAAAAATCCCTGATTTTGATAATATCTCATAATATCTTTTCTTATAGCAGAAATATTTTCTTGAGTCATTGGTTGATTTATTTTATCTCTTACAACTGCTTGAAGTTGGCTTGAAGGAATTGAGTTGTTATTAACAAAAACAATTGATTTTATATCGGATGAAATGACTTGTTCTTGTGTTTTTGGTGTTGTTTTTGTAGATATAATAGCGGAATTTCTATTTTTTTCTCTTGTAGAGACTTCATGAATTCTCATATCTCTAACATAATCTCTATTTAAAGAACCTGCATCATAGGCACCTGCGCCAAAACCTCCTGATGCTTTTGCAATACCTGCTGTTGCAAAAATAATAAAAAAGATTGCTAATAATTTTTTCATATAACCCTCACTTGTTAGATACTCTTTGTTCATATTATAGCACAGTTGATTTTTAATATTATAACTTTAATATTAACCTCGTCTATATTGTCTATTTTACTTGAAAGAATTATACTTTTGTTATAATCTACAATAATAGGATAGATATGCTATCATTAAGGACATGTGTAAAAGCAATTCAGAATAGAAAAGGTGATATAAAATGACAGTAACAATTGAAAGACTAGAAAACAACGAAGTAAAACTTAACATTGAAGTAGAATCTGCAGTTTCTTCTTTTGAATATGATAAAGCATGTAAGAGACTTGCTCAAAGAGTAAATGTTCCGGGCTTCAGACAAGGAAAAGCTCCAAAGAATATTTTGGAAAAATATGTTGGTATCGCAGCATTACAAAGAGAAGTTTTAGATAGTATACTTCCTACAATATTTGAAAATGCAATTGAAGAAAATAAATTTGATTTGGTAACTCCTCCTAATGTTGAATCTTTTGAATTTTTAGAAGACAAAACATTAAAAGTAGTTGCAAAATTAGAATTAAAACCGGAAGTGAATTTAAATGAATATAAAGGCATGTCAGTAGATGTTGAAGAATACAAAAATTCTGATGATGCTATAGATAGAGAAATAAATACATTAGCAGACAGATTTGCAACATTAAATGATATAACAGACAGAAAAACTATAAATACAGACTTAGTAAATATTGATTTTGACGGATATGTTGATGGCGAAGAAATCAAAGGCGGTTCAGCAAAAAATTATGTGTTAGATTTAGCTCATTCTAATTTCATTGCAGGCTTTGCAGAACAATTAGTCGATAAAAATATTGGTGAAGAATTTAAAATTAATGTTAAATTCCCTGAAGATTATCATGATGAAAAATTAAAAGGAAAAGATGCTGAATTTAATATAAAAATTAATGCAATAAAAGAGAAAGTTGTTCCTGAAAAAAATGATGATTTTGCAAAAAGAGTAAATCCTAAGTTTGAAAATATGGATGCATTAAGAGCAGATATTCAACAATATTTGGATAACGCAGCAAAAGCAGAGAATGAAAGACGAGTTGCAACAAAATTAATTGATACGCTTGTAGAAAACACAAATATAGAAATCCAAACACCTATGATTAATCGTGAAATTCAAGCATTAATGGGTGAATTTAAACAAAGAATCAATATGCAAGGCGGAAACTATGATGAAATGCTTGAAAGAGAAGGACATCAAAAAGTATACGAACAAATGAAAGAAGAAGCTGTAAAAAGAATAAAAACTTCTTTAATTGTTGGCAAAATTGCTCAAAACGAAAATGTTCAAGTAACACAAGAAGATATTCAAGGTAAAATTGCAGGCTTAGCAAATATGTATCGTACAACTCCTGAAAATATAGTTTCAGAAATCCAAAAGAACGTAAATATACTTCATTCATTAAATCAACAAGTAATAACAGAAAAAGTTACAAAATTATTAGTTGAAAATGCAAAAGTAAATTACATAACAAAATAAAAGGTTAGAAAGGGAAAGATATGAGCTTTGTACCCGTAGTAATAGAACAATCAAGCAGAGGCGAAAGATCATTTGATATTTTCTCAAGATTATTGAGAGAAAGAATTATCTTTTTAGGTACTCCTATTGATGATATGGTTGCAAATTTAATAGTTGCGCAACTCTTGTTATTAGATAGTGAAAATCCTGAAAAAGATATTATGTTATATATCAATTCACCTGGAGGTAGCGTAACAGCAGGTTTTGCTATATATGATACAATGCAGCACATTAGAGCTGATGTATCAACAATATGTCTGGGACAAGCAGCATCAATGGGTGCATTCTTGCTTTCATCAGGCACACCAGGAAAGAGAATGGCTCTTCCGCATTCCAGAGTCCTTATTCACCAACCTTTAGGCGGTGCACAAGGTCAGGCTACAGATATAGAAATTCAAGCAGCTGAAATTATAAGAATAAAGAAATCATTAAATGAAATTTTAGCTAAAAATACCGGACAATCTATCAAAAAGATTGAAAAGGATACAGACAGAGACTATATTATGACACCTGAAGAAGCATTAGAATACGGTATGATTGATAAAGTCATAACAGCTAATACACAACCCAAACCAAATCAGGAAATATAGTTAATGGAAAATATTGATAACAGCAAAATAAAATGTTCATTTTGCGGAAAAACACAAGGACAGGTAAAAAAACTTATAGCTGGACCTGACGTATATATATGCGATGAATGTGTTAATCTTTGTTGTGAAATAATAGATAATAGTTATCTTGAAGATGATAGTACAATTGCAGAACAAATCAGGAGATTTAGTTAATGGCAACTAATGATGACAGTCGTCTAAAATGTTCATTTTGCGGTAAGACACAAGAACAGGTAAAAAAACTTATAGCTGGACCTGACGTATATATATGCGATGAATGTGTTGAATTGTGTAATGAAATTTTAGATGAAGAGTTCCTTGAAAAAACTGATAAAACTGAAGAAGCCGAGGTAAAAGAAGCAGATTTAACTAAAATTCCGAAACCGCATGAAATTAAACAATATCTTGATGAATATATAATCGGTCAGGATGATGCAAAAAAAGTTTTATCGGTTGCGGTATATAATCATTATAAGCGTATTGCTCATAATGCTACTGCCGATGAAAAGCAGGTTGAAATCCAAAAGAGTAATATACTTTTAGTTGGACCTACCGGGTCAGGTAAAACATTATTAGCACAAACGCTTGCCAAAATGCTTGATGTACCTTTTGCAATAGCAGATGCAACAACATTAACCGAAGCTGGATATGTAGGTGATGATGTTGAAAATATATTGCTAAGACTATATCAAAATGCTGATTTTGATGCTCAAAAGGCAGAAAGAGGCATTATATATGTTGATGAAATTGATAAAATTTCAAGGAAATCCGAAAATACAAGTATTACAAGGGATGTATCAGGTGAAGGTGTACAACAGGCTTTGCTAAAAATGATAGAAGGTACGGTTGCAAATGTTCCTCCACAAGGCGGAAGAAAACATCCTCATCAAGAATTTATACAAATAAATACTGCTAACATTTTATTCATTGTAGGCGGTGCTTTTGTAGGACTTGATAAAATAGTCGAAAGACGTGCAGGTGATTCTACAACTATAGGGTTTGGTGCTAATCCTGCTAAGACACAGGCTGAAAAAGAGCTTGAAGAAGCTAAAATGTTAAAGAAATTGCAACCTGAAGACCTGTTAAAATTCGGTTTGATTCCTGAATTTATAGGCAGAGTTCCAGTTTATGCAGTTTTAGACCCGTTAGATGAGAATACTTTAAAAAATATTCTTACAAAACCAAAAAATGCACTGTTAAAACAGTATCAATGTTTGCTCGGTATGGATGGTGTAGAACTTAAATTTGAACCTGAAGCAGTAGATATGATAGCAGCAGAAGCTATTAAACGTAAAACAGGAGCAAGAGCATTACGTTCTATTGTTGAAGAAATAATGCTTGATATAATGTATGAGATACCTGAAAAAGCAGATACAAAAGAATTTGTTGTAACTGCTGACATAGTAAAGAAAAAGATTGAGCATGGTGCTGACTTGATAAAACTTCCGCAAAAGGAAGAGAAGTCAGAGGTTATTAAACCAAAAATAAAGCCTGCTGAAGAAATTGCATAAAAAATAATAATAAAAAAGCTCTTGATTAAGAGCTTTTTTATTAGTTATAAGATTTTATAATCTTTTCATATTCATCTGCTTTTTGTTTATTGTCATTGTTATTGTAATATTCAAATAACATTCCGTAAACGGGAAGAAGTTCGTCTTTTCGAGTTTTAGCAAGTCCTAATTGTGTGTCTTCTATTTTTAATAATGTTTCATTAAAAATATTCTTGTCGTGCTCTTTTTTTTCTATTTTTAAGATATTCATTAAACATCCAAATGCTAAATAGTTATCCTTTTCTATATTATTTTCTTCCATATAAGAAAAAGAGTTATTATACCACTTTTCTGCGGTTTTATAATCTTTTTCACGTTTAGCATCATTTGCAATTAAGTAATATATACCTGCTTTAAGAAGAATATCGTCATACTTCTTGTTTTTTAAATGTTTTGCAGCGAGGATATAATTATTTTCTTTTTCTTGAAATGTTTTGGCTTCATTTGCTTTTTGAATATACTTAAATACTTTTTTATTTATTTTTCCAAAATTAATTGTAGAACTTTGAGTATCTGTTTCTGCAAAAGTTATATTTGAAAATAAAATAAGTATTGATAAAACTAATAAAATTTTTTTCATACAATTCTCCAAAATAATTATATCATTTGTTAATGTAAATATAAATATTGGCAAAGAGTTTTTTCTGTAATAGACTAAGAATATGAAATATATAGAAAATGTAAGAAATTTTTGTATCATTGCACATATAGACCATGGTAAATCTACGCTGGCTGACAGGCTGTTGGAAAAAACAGGAACAATAGCAGAAAGGGATATGCAGGATCAGCTTCTTGATTCAATGGACATTGAAAGAGAAAGAGGAATTACCATAAAGTTAAATGCTGCAAGAATGAATTATAAGGCAAAAAACGGTAAAGAATACGAGCTGAATTTAATAGATACTCCGGGACACGTTGATTTTAGTTATGAAGTTTCACGTTCTTTGGCTGCGTGTGAAGGTGCATTATTAATAGTAGATGCTACGCAAGGTGTTGAAGCACAAACACTTTCAAATGTGTATCTTGCGGTTGAACAAAATTTGGAGATTATTCCGGTAATAAATAAAATAGATTTGCCTTCTGCTGATGTTGAAAGAGTCAGAGAAGAAATAGAAGAAGTTTTAGGTATTGATGCATCTATGGCAATACCGGTTAGCGCAAAAGAAGGTACAGGTATAGAAGAAGTTTTGGAAGCGGTAGTTGATTTTATTCCTCCACCAGAAGATACTTCCGATAAACCACTAAGAGCATTAGTATTTGATAGTGCTTATGACCAGTATTTAGGAACATTATGCTTCTTTAAAGTTGTAGACGGAAATATTAAACTGGGCGATAAAATAAAATTTATGGCATCGGGCAAAGAGTATGAAGTCACAGAATTAGGATACTTAAATCCCAACAGAGTACCGGTAAAAGAGCTAAAAACCGGTGATGTAGGATATATGGGATGTTCTATTAAAGAAATTACCCGTTTTGTAGGTGATACTATAACCCATGTTGAAAATGGTGCAAGTGAACCTCTTGCAGGATATAAAGAAGCACTTCCAATGGTATTTTCAGGTATGTATCCTGTTGATAATGACCAGTATCAGGATTTAAAAGAGGCTCTTGAAAAATTAAAACTTAATGATTCAAGTATAACATTTGAGCCTGAAACATCATCTGCTCTTGGCTTTGGTTTTAGATGCGGATTTTTGGGTATGCTTCACATGGAAATAGCTCAAGAACGTCTTGAAAGAGAATACAATTTAACACTTGTAACAACGGCACCCAGTGTTATATACCGTGTTCATAAAACAAACGGTGAAGTCTTGGAAATAGATAACCCTGCAAATCTGCCTGATGCACAATACAGGGATTATATAGAAGAACCTTATGTCAGGGCTACCATTATTACTCCAAATGAATATGTCGGCTTATTAATGGAATTGGCACAGTCAAAGCGTGGTATATTCCAAAATATGACGTATTTGGATAAAATCAGAGTATCACTTCATTATGAAATTCCGTTAAGTGAAATTATTACTGATTTTTATGACCAATTAAAATCACGTTCTAAAGGCTATGCAAGTTTAGATTATGAGTTTAGCGATTATAAACGCTCTGATTTGGCTAAATTGGATATTCTTCTCGCAGGGGAAATTGTAGATGCTCTTAGTGCAATTGTTCACAAGGATAATGCATTCTATGTAGGGCAAAAATTGACTACAAAATTAAAAGATATTATTCCAAGACAAATGTTTGAAGTTGCAATTCAAGCGGCAATCGGCGGCAGAATTATCGCAAGAACAAATATAAAAGCACTTAGAAAAAGTGTTCTTGATAAATGTTACGGTGGTGATATTTCGAGAAAAAGAAAACTTCTTGAAAAACAGAAACGTGGTAAAAAACGTATGAAAGCTGTAGGTAGGGTAGAAGTTCCTCAAGAAGCCTTTATGGCGGTTTTGAGCCTAAACGATGAATAAGGAGGTATACGTTGGCACTTGATACGGCACTTGTTATGATATTAGCAGGCGGTGAAGGCAGGAGATTATTTCCTTTAACAAGGGATAGAGCAAAACCTGCGGTACCATTTGGCGGCAGATACAGAATTATAGATTTTGTAATTAATAACTTTATTAATTCGGGCTTTTACAAAATAAAAATATTAACTCAATATAAATCAGATTCTTTAAACCAACATATAGCAAGAAGTTGGCCTGTATCATCAATATTGGGACAATATATAGATCTTGTTCCGGCTCAAATGAGAACTGACGGTAATTGGTACCAAGGTACAGCAGATGCGGTTTTTCAAAATTTGACTCATATATACGATGAAAATCCTAAGCACGTTTGCGTTTTTGGTGGTGATCATATATACAGAATGGATGTATCTCAAATGATGAGATACCATAAGAAGAAAAACGCAGCATTAACTATCTCTGCAATACCTATTCCTATATCAGAGGCAAGTGAATTTGGTATCATCGAAGTTGATGATGATTGGAAATTGATAGGGTTTCAGGAAAAACCTCAAAATACACCAAAATCAATTCCCGGACGACCTGATATGTGTCTTGCTTCAATGGGTAATTATATTTTTGAAACAGAAGATTTGGTTAGAGAAGTAAAAGAAGATGCTCAAAATTCTGCATCGCACCATGATTTCGGTAAAAACATAATTCCCAAAATGCTTGCAGACGGACGAAATGTTTATGTATATGATTTTTCTCAAAATGAATATACAGGCATGTCCGAGTCTGAGCGTGGATACTGGAGAGATGTCGGAAGTATTGATAGCTACTGGCAGGCAAATATGGATTTGTTGGACTATGAACCCGAATTGAATTTATATTCTACCGATTGGCCTTTACGTACATATAATTATAACTTTCCTCCGGCTAAATTTATTTGGGAAGAAGGCGACAGAAAAGGTATGGCAACTAATTCAATGGTTTCAGAAGGTTGTATTATTTCCGGAGGAAGCATATCAAGATGTGTATTATCTCCAATGGTAAGAATAAACAGTTTTTCAAATGTTACCGATTCTATATTGATGGAAAATGTTAATGTAGGAAGATACTCAGAAATAAGAAAAGCTATAATAGATAAAAATGTTGATATACCTCCATATACAAAAATAGGTATAAATCCTGAAGAAGATAAAGCAAGAGGCTTTATTGTTTCTGCAGGCGGTGTTACGGTTGTTCCGAAAGGTGCTAAATTATGAAGAAAAAAATATTAGTAAGTTTACTTGTACTGATTGCTATGGTTTCAGTTATTGGTTATACTCATGCATCGCTGATAAATAAAATATCATCTTATCAGCCGCAACAAAATCTTGAAGCTCCAATTGAAATACCTGATGCTGGTATTACTACATATATAGATGAAACTCAAATTGAAAAACCTAAACTTGTCCTATTCTATGTAGATTGGTGCGGATATTGCAGACGCTTTATGCCAATATTTGGTGAATTTGCGCAAAAATATAATGAAAAGTATGATTTCGTTGCAGTAAATTGTGATAATCCCGAAAATAAAGAATGGGTTGAAAAATACCATATAAAAGGCTTTCCTTCTTTATTTATTGTCGATAATAATTTTAATCACAGTTTCGCTACGCACATGGCTGCTGTTGGAGATAAAAATATTTTAAAAGAAGAACTCGATAAATATTTGGCATTTAGAGAAACTATAGTAAAAAAATAATATTATATTAAATATTGACCAGCAGAAAGTTTGTTATATAATAGTCTGTAATAGGACTATTTAGAATAATCTTATGAATAAACCGAAACTGATAAAAATTGCAAATGACTTATTGGGATATCACAGAGAAATATCCGAATTTTATAGTGATTATGCTAAATCAGCAGGTTTGACCTTTTCAAGTTTAAAAGTCTTGAGTATTTTATGGAAAGAATCAGATTGCACTCAATCACTGATAATAAGGAAATCTTTTCTACCGAAACAAACAGTAAATACAATAATTAAAACTTTTCAAAAATTGGGGATTATTCAACAATTAACAGAATCAGAAACAGATAAAAGAAATAAGATAATAAAATTTACCGAAAATGGCAGAAAATATGCCGATAACATAATGTTAAAAATTGAAGATGCTGAATGTAATGCGTTGAATATTTTAGGGGAAAAAGATGCTAAAACGTTAATTGAAGTCATTGGGAAATATAAAAGTAATTTAAAAATTAGTTTAAAATAGTAAATAGAGGATATAAAATGAGTTATTCAGATAATAAAAAAGCACAATGGTTATTATTTCTTATGGTATTGCTTACTGTTCCGATAATTTTTAATTTTGTAATGGAGAAAAAAGCAGATGCAGATAGGCAAGAACTTATGAAAAGACCTGCAAATGTACAGACGATAAAACCTGTTATGAAAGATATTTATTTTGAAGCTGAATCAGCAGGCAGATTAGATTCAAAATATACCGTTGATGTTCTTGCCAGAATAAACGGCTGGCTTCAAAAAAGATTTTTTGATGAAGGTGCAAAAGTTTCAAAAGGTCAAACATTGTTTAAAATAGAACCTGATGAATACCAGTTAGCAGTTAATAATGCAGCTGCAAATGTAAGACAAACACAAGCCGCATTAAAAAATGCAGAACAAGAATTAGTCAGAGCACAAGAACTTGTTAAAAATGATTATGTAAGTAAATCATATTACGATCAGGCAGTAGCAACCAGAGATACAAGTAAAGCTGCATTTGATGCTGCAAAAGCACAACTTGCAAATGCTCAATTAAATTTAAGTTATACAAATGTTACATCACCTATAGACGGTAAAATAGGTAAAATAATTATAACCGAAGGAAACCTTGTTAATACACAATCTGGACCTTTGGCCAGAATAGTAAGTGTTCAACCAATATTCGCTTATTTTACGTTAAAGAGCAGTGAATTTTTAAAGTTTAAAAAAGCAGATACTTCCAGTGATTTTAGTAATATGGAAATAAAATTACAACTTGCCGACGGTTCTATATATAATGAAACAGGTAAAATTGAGTTTATAGATAATCAGGTAAATGAGACAACAGGTACGATAAGTCTTAGAGCAACATTTGAAAATGCCGATGAATTACTTGTTCCGGGAGATTTTGTAAAAGTTATTGTAAAATCGACTGAACCAAGAAATGTTTTGATGATACCTCAATCAGCAGCATTGGATGATTCTGCCGGATATTATGTTTGGGCTGTAGACAATGATGGAGTTGTATCAAGAAAAGATATAAAAGTGTCTGATGAAATAGATAAAAACTGGGTAGTAGAAGATGGTTTAACAGAAGATGATGTTATAGTCGGAAAAGGACTTCAAAGCATTCGTATGCCGGGACAAAAGGTAAATCCTACCCCATTGGAAGATAAACAAGAAGTCGAAGCAAAATAATAGAAAAACGGTATAGAAAATGGATGATAATAAGAAAAAAGAGTTATATTTCTTTATACAAAGACCAAGATTTGCTATAGTAATAGCTATATTAATAACATTAGTCGGTGTTATTTCAATGTTGGGATTGCAATTGGAAAAATATCCAAATGTAACTCCTCCTCAGGTTACAGTAAGAGCTTCATATCCCGGGGCAAGTGCTGCTGTTATTGAATCTTCCGTAGCTTCTCTTGTTGAATCTCAGGTTAATGGTGTTGAAAATATGATATATATGTCATCAACAAGTTCTGATGAATCATATCAATTAAGTATATTCTTCAAAGTTGGAACAAATAAGGATATTAACCTTGTAAATGTTCAAAACAGATTAAAACAGGTTGAACCGTTATTACCTGAAGATGTACGAAGGTTAGGTGTTACTGCAAAAAATCAGGTGGCAGGTGCAGGTGCTTGTATTTTAAGTTTGGGGTCAACAAATGATTCTTGGACTCAATTGGATTTAACAAACTATGCAACCGTCTATGTAAAAGATGAAATCAGTCGTTTAGACGGTGTTGGTGAAGTAAACGTATTTGGTGCCGGTGATTACAGTATGAGAATTTGGCTTGACCCATCGAAAATGGCAAATCTTAATGTCTCTGTTTCCGAAATTCAAGCTGCTATAAACACTCAAAACGTACAAGTTTCATCTGGTTCATTAGGTTCACTTCCAAGTAAATCAAATCAAACTTTAAGAATGACATTAATGACAAAAGGTCGTTTATTGGAACCAGAAGAATTTGAAAATATTATTATTCGTTCAAATACAGATGGTTCAAGTATAAAACTAAAAGATATAGCAAGAGTTGAACTAGGTGCATATTCTTATGACAGGTTTGGTATGGTAGACGGAAAACCTGTTGCCGTAATTCAGGTTGTACCGCTACCGGGTGCTAATACAATAAGTATTGTTAATTTGGTTAATAAGAAAATAGCGGAAATTAATAAAACTCTTCCTGAATCATTGTTAATCAGTATGCAGCATGATGATTCTCAATTCATTCGTGAATCTATGAAGGAAGTTGTTTTCACGATTTTAATTACCTCATTAATTGTTGTTATTGTAATATTTGTATTTTTGGGTGATTGGCGTGCAACTTTAGTTCCATGTATAACTATTCCTGTATCATTAGTCGGTACGTTTGCAGCATTAAAAGCTTTTGGAATGTCAATTAATTTGTTAACGCTTTTTGCTATGGTGCTGGCGGTTGCCGTTGTAGTTGATGATGCTATCGTTGTTATTGAAAATGTAAAAAGACACTTAGAAGAGGGGAAAACTCCTATTGAAGCTACTCAGTTAACAATGCAGGAAGTTGGTAGTGCATTAGTTGCAATGGCACTTGTACTTATGGCTGTATTCGTTCCTGTTTCAATGACAGGCGGTTTAACAGGTTTAATGAACAGACAGTTCGGTGCTTGTATTGCCGTTTCAATTGCTTTATCTGCAATATGTGCATTGACATTGTCTCCTGCTATGTGTTCAATAATTTTAAGAAAAGAAGATCCGAACAGAAAACCGAGTAATGCTTTTACCGCACTTATAAAAAAGACTTTTTTAGCTTTTGATAAAGAATTTGATAAAATTACTCAATGGTATTTAGATGTAGTACATAACTTTGTATATAATAAGAAATTATCATTTATTGTATATTTTGCTTTGGTAATTTTGTTGGTTATATCTCCAATGATGCTACAAAAAGGTTTTATTCCTGATGAAGACCAAGGTGTTGTTCTTGCACAAATAGTGCTTCCACCCGGTTCTGCATTGAATAAAACAAAAGATGTTGTAGATAAATTATCAAACTATGCAAAAGAAATAGATGGTGTTGATGTTCACAGAATTATTGCTTTTGCAGGTATGGGACCTACAAACCAGGCATTTCTCGTTCTCCCTTTAAAAGAATGGAACGAAAGAAAAGTATATCCTTGGGATTGGGTTATAAGGAAAATAGAGGGGAAACCTACAGATTTATCTCATAACGGAATATTAAAAGAGTTGAGAAAGTATGCTGCAATAGTAAATGAAGCTCAAATTGCCGCATTTTCACCTCCTGCTATTCAGGGTATGAGTATGTTAGGTGGTTTTGAATTCCAAATGTTATCAAAAGGCGAATATTCTGTTCAAGAGATAGAACAACTTGCAATGAGATTGATGGTTGCTGCTAATTCCGATCCTGATTTAACCAGTGTATATACAACATTCCAAGCAACAGTACCTCAATACAGAGTAAATATAGATTATGATAAAGTATTGGCTCAAAATGTAAATATACAAGAATTGTATGCTACAATGGCTTCTACGTTAGGTACGTATTATGTTAATGACTTTAACAAACTCGGCAGGGTATTTAGGGTTCAGCTTCAAGCGGAAGATGATTACAGAAATAAAGCTACCGATTTGGAAAAAATATATGTAAAAAATATTAGAGGAGAAATGGTTCCTCTTATGACGATGGTAAGTCTTGAACAAACAGTTGGTGCTGCTTCAATTACAAGATTTAACCAGTATCGTTCCGTACAATTCTCAGGACAAGCATCAGGCGGAAAAGGTTCAGGTGTTGGTATGAGTGCTATGGAACGTGTAGCTAAAAAGACATTACCAAAAGATGTAGGTTATGACTGGTCCGGTACTTCGCTTCAGGAAAGAGAAGCCTCAGGACAAGGTTTTGTATATGTAGCAATTGTAGTATTTGTATACTTATTCCTTGTTGCTCTGTATGAAAGCTGGTCAATTCCTGTTGCGGTTATGTTGATAGCTCCTGTTGCTGCATTAGGTGCATTTATATTCCAATTAATGCTAGGGCAGCCTTTTGATTTGTATTCTCAAATCGGTATGTATACCTTGATTGGTGTTGCGGCAAAACAGGCAATTTTGATTGTTGAATTTGCAAAAGATTTGCATGAAAAGCAAGGTTTTTCAATTGAAGAAGCTGCAATGGAAGCTGCAAAATTAAGGTTCAGGGCTATTATGATGACTGCTTTAGCATTCGTATTTGGTGTATTACCTATGGTATTCGCAACAGGGGCAGGTGCGCAGAGCAGAATTTCCGTTGGCTCTACAGTATTTGGGGGTATGGTTGCAGCCGCAACAATCGGTACAATTTTAACGCCTGCTTTCTATGTACTGGTTCAATCATTAGTTGATGAAGCCGCAAAAAGAAAATTGGCAAAACAACAACAAACAATTCAATAAATGTTATAAAAAGAGTAGAGTGGAAAAATGAGTAAGAAATTATTAATATTAATGTTTTTAATAGCTATGAATCCGGTGTTTGCGGAAGATAATCCTTATAGAGATATATTTGTTGAAGAACTTCCGCCACGTTTGCCGTCAGAAGTACAGCAAACAGCTGATACATCAAAACATAAAATACATTTATTCAGCAGAAAACCCAAAACTGATAAAGCAAAAGAGCTTGATGTTGTAAAACCTGATAAAAAAACTATCGAAAAATCTAAACATAGAAAATTAAAGTCTGCAAAAAAAACACCAAAAGTTTCTAAAGCTCAAAATAAAACTTTAATAACCGAGTCAAATGATGAAAATTCAGTAGTGGGTGTGCCTGCCGTTAACAGGACTGATGATAATACTGTTCTTTCCGATACTTCATATCAGGCAAGTATTGATACTACTAAAATTATTAAAGTTGATGATTGTGTAAAAATAGCATTGGAAAATCATCCTGCAATAAAATCTGCAATGAGTAATGCAGAAGTTTACAAAAGTAGAATCGCTCAGGCTTGGGCAAATTATTTTCCTACGTTATCTGCCGGAATAAGTTATTCAAGAAACAATGTTCAGGAAACAACTGCTCCTGTACCTGTTCAAAACTTTGATATGTATTATGCTCCCAGTATTTCAGGTAATATGTTATTGTTTGATTTTGGGAAAACAAAAGCACAAGCAGATATTGCAAAAAGGTCTTATGAATCTGCTAAATTCAGTTTGGAAAATACAATTAATTCTGTTATATTTGTTGTAAAACAAGCATATTATAATCTTTTATTTGCGCAACAACAGGTAAAAGTCTATGAAGATACTGTCAAAGATTATGAATTGCATTTAAAACAGGCTCAAGCATATTACGACATCGGTACAAAAGCTAAAATTGACGTATTAACTGCTGAGTATAACTTGGGTAAAGCTAAATTAAATTTAATTCAGGCAAGAAATACTCTAAAAATTGCTTATGTTCAATTGAGTAATGCTATGGGTATGCCTGATTATACTGATTATGATGTAATAGACAATCTGAAAATGTACGGATATGATATAGGTATTGATGATGCTGTTAATACTGCTTATGAAACAAGTCCGGAATTGCTTGCCGCAAAGAAAAGAGCAGATGCAACCGAATTATTGGTTCGTGCTTCAAAAAGAGCTTTTGCTCCTGATTTGTCAGGTTTTGCAGGATATACAAGAGGCGGCAGACATATTAATACCGATGACGGTTATCAGATAGGTGCACAATTAAGTTATTCTACAGTTAATCTACTTTTGTTAAAAAAGCAGGTTGATGAAGCAAAAGCTACATATAAAAAAGAACTTGCCGATTTTGAAAATATAAAACAAACCATTTATCTTGAAGTGAAACAGGCGTATTTAAACCTTGTAACGGCACAACAAAGTGTTGAAGTTTCAAAACTTTCTATGAATCAGGCAAAAGAACAATATGACCAAGCATCCGGAAGGTATAAAGTAGGGTTAGGGGATGCTATAGAGTTAAAGGATGCTGAAACAACATATAGAAACTCACAATTAGATTATTATAATTCTATATTAAATTATCATGTATCTGCTGCTAACCTTGAAAAGCTTATGGGTGTGCCGTTAGAAAAAACAGATAATGAGCTTTTATAAGTCATTAAAATAGTCATAGAAATGATAGAACTGATACGGTGCTTTTTGTATCATATCTTCTGTAAATATTGTAAATTCGTTGATTATATCATCGATATTGTTACAATCTGAAGGATTTTTTAAATAAACTTTGTATTTATTTCCTTCTTTTAGACAGGTTATAAAATATATATCCGATTTTAATATTTGAGCTATTTTAAAAACTCCGATAGGAAATTCAACGGTTTTATTTAGTAGTTTTACCTGCTTTGTTTTATATTCATTGTTTGCAGGGATTCTGTCGCCAGCCATAAAACACATACCACCATTATGTATATCTTCTTCAAGTTCTATTGCTGTTTCAATACCTATATCTTCAATAGGATATACTTTTAATCTGTCTATTCTTTCAGATAATTTTTCCGTAAATTCATTAAATATTTTACATTGATTAGCCTGTAAAAATATTGAAATGGTGATACCTTTTCCGTATTCTTTATGTTCTATCAGGCTTCTTAACATCTGAATATTCCCTATGTGATTGCAAATAAAGAATATTCCTTTTTTATTATGCAGTTTTTCAAAAAGTCTTTCTTTTTCTTCATTATCATCAAATATAATATTATCGGAGTTATACTTACCTGAAAAAGCTTCCATTTTATCTACAAGTGAATTTGCATAAGATAAAACATTCTTAAATGCATTAGTATTTGTCGGCTTATAGTTTTCATTATTTATAAATTCTTGTAATACTAACAAATATTTTTTTGAATAAATTCTAATATCTTTATTTTTTACGAAAGTAATAAGCGCAACAAAAAAAGCAATAATATTTACAACCTTTTTACCTAAAATGTTATATAAATACCAACATAATATAAGCCGTTTCTTTCCGGCTGATTTTTCTTTTATATTAAACCATTTCATTTTCTGTTACACTCCAAAAGCGTATAATCAAATGCGCCCAAATTATTGTGTATATTGAATACTTTTAAACCTGCCGTTTCAATCATTTCAATCATTTCCATTTGCGTATACATTTTACTTATACCATTTGCCATACAAGTGAAGTACAAAGAAATATGTGTTAATGAAAGTTTTGCGGCATCATATTTTTGATTATCGGTAAATGGTTCAAGTATATATATTGAAGAGTTTTTGTCCATTGACAGTCTTAAATTATTTAATATATAAATAACTTGTTCTTTTGAAAAACAATCTAAAAATTGACTCATTAGAACGGCGCTATTTTCTATTTGGGGATAATTTTTTATATCTGAAAGTATATTTATAGGATAGAATTTGCAGCCTTTAAGTTCGGGGTTTTCAACTGCAACAGATATATTTTCCGGTAAATCGAGCATTGTTATATCTAAATTAGGGTCATTTTTTAAGCATACTTTCTCAAATTTCCCTGTATTTCCGCCTATATCATATATTTTATTATATTTTTTGGTTATTATTTTAAAAAGTTTGTCGAAACAATTGTCTGAATATAAATGGTCAAAAGAATACCAACTGTTTTTTGTTTTGTCGGGCAATATTGAAAAATAAGGATATATTGTATCATATTTCTCGCCGAAAAATTTTTGCAAACCTTTGGGCTTTTTTTCTTTAAAAGAAGCTGTTAATTCACTTGCTCCAAGATAGCATACATCTTTTATAAAGTTAAAATTTGCTATTGTCATTTCATCATATAAGAATACTGCCCCTTTTTTGGTAAGCGAATATTTACCATTTTCTGATTTTACGAGTTTGGAAACTTCTCCGACTTGTAATAATGTCTTAACTGTATATTCATCAAGACTTAATTTTTTCATAATTTCATTTAAAAAAGAAGGTTGTTTATCTAAAAGTTCCAAAATTCCCAAATCAATCATAGTTGCAAGTGCTTGAAAAGTAAGCGGAGCAAAAGATAATTCTTGTGCTTTTGACAGTGCTTCGATTGCTGATTCTTGTGATGATTTCTTTTTTAACATATCTCAATTATATCATATATATTACTCTTTAGTATTTTGGCTTAATAAGTATAATCCGACGATATATGAAGTAATTATACCGATAAAAAGTATAATTGATATTGAACTTATAAGTTTAAATCCTGTAAAAGATAATGCTAAAAATGAAAAAGAAGTTGTTAAACAAGAAACAAAAACAGCAGTTTCCGAATTCCTATCTGCTCTAAATATGGAATAATCAATCGTAAAACCAATAATTAGAAATAGAGATATTATACTGAATAAATTTAAATCCTGACCTGTTAAGCTCAGTATTCCAATGGAAAAAATGCAGGCTGAGAGCTGAGGAATAATCATTTTAACTGCTTTTATCGGTTTAAATATAAAACAAAGCATTATAAATACTGTTATAAATACTAATGGAATCATTTTTAACAGTTTAATTCTGTATTTATTCAGATATGATGTAACATCATTATTAAAATTGATTATTTCCGTATATTCCGCATTAATTTTATCTTTTATATCCTGTATTTCCGAATAGATAAACATTATTGAAGTATTTTCGTTTAACATAAAATCTTTTAAATACGGATATTCATTTATATCTATTTCAACAGAATTACTTTCTTGATGCATTAATTTTTCAATTTGTTGTTTTGATAATATGTTATTAAATGAGTTAAGATTGTTTTTATATAATTTTTCGACGTATTTTATGCTTTCGTTTTGTTTTTTTATTGATGGTATAAATTTTGAAATTGAATAATATTTAATATTATCTGTTTCTGTCAGTTCTTCTTCTCTTTCTAATATTGTTTGCAAATTTTCTCCTTTAATTGTAATAATTTGCATATTTCTATTTTCTTGTCCCGCAACTTTATTGAATAACATTTCTGCGTTTAACAGTTTTTTTGAAGGTGTATAAAAAGCACTAAGAGAATCATCAAATGATAACTTAATAAAACCGGTACAAGATAGTATTAAAAGACAACAAATAATCCAAAAACCAGCTTTTCCTATTTTTAAATTTATTTGTTTTATTGGTTTAGGAAATTTTATACATGGATATATGCATATAACAAAGAGATATATTGTTATTAATCCGGAAACCGTGAAAATTGAAATTTGTTGAAGAAGTTCTATGTTTGTAAAATATAATAAAACAAAGGCAGCAACTGTTGTTAGCATACTGTAAGTGAGATTTTTAAATAAAGTTTTATCTTTTTTTTCGCTAAATAAATAATGATAAGAATAATCAATTCCTATACCAATAAGCGTTGTCGCAAATACAAGAGTTATAAGGTGGAATGTACCAAAACACATTTTTGTAATAATAAAACCCGTCCAGAAACCTGTAATTATACTAAACATTACAGGTATTAACACTTTTATGCTTTTAAAATATAAAAATGTTAAAAATATAATTAAGATAGTTGTCAAAAAACATATTATATTTATGGAAACAGATGCTTTTTCACTTGTGTAATATGAGTGAATCGGAGTTCCTGCAAGGTATATTTTTTGAGAGTCGGTCGTAAGACTTTTTTGCACTTTAATTAGTTCTTTTATTTGTGTGTTTATTAAATCAGGAGAAAGACCATTCCCGTTTTTTATTTTTAAAATACAATAATCGTAAATATTTTCATCATCTGACATATTGGTATTATTTAATGAGGTTAAATAATCCATAAATAAAAGGTACGGATCTTTATCTAATTCTGTTAATGGAATGCCTGCAGGATTATATATTGCTTCAAGAGCATTTTGTTTTACTATTTCATATTCTTCATTCTTTAATAAACCTAAAGTCTTATCAGATAAAAAATTAGTAGGGTGTTTTAAATATTCATTAATCAATTTTTTAAAATCATTATTTATCGGCTCAAAAAAATCTTTATTAATATTATTTTGAAATTTCGATTTTAATTTTTCGGAGTTTCCTTCTTTATCTTCAAATACTACTTTGATAACGGATGAATATTTATTGGTAACATCAAGCATATCAGAAGATGACGTTATATTATTGGGCAGAATTGCTTTCGCCAGATTTGTTTCAAAATTCGTTTTTATATTAAATGAAAATACAGACAATATTAGAATTGCCGATATAAACAATATAACGATTAAATTTTTTATTTTTTCGTAAACCATATAGTTGTATTATTGCCGTTTTTTAAGTCTATATTTATTTTATTTATATAATCTGAGCCTGTTATATAAATTGAATTGATAAAATCTTCCGTATTACTTGTTTTTTTAGGTCTTAGCCCAAGCTCCCAAATATTATCCGAATTAATAAAAAAGAATTCAAATTCGTTATCCAGTTTGGAGTATTTCCTTTTTGAAATAGCTAATACAATATCATTAATTTGTTTATAATCTTTATTAGTATATGAAACAGTAGATTTGATAGGAATTAATGTCTCAAAATAAACTCCTTTATCTTTTACAAAACTGAAATTACCTTCTGAAATAAGAGGTTTTTCAATATTTTTTAACTTTTTTTCTTGCTTAAAAGAACAATTAATACTTTCAAATTTAGGAATTTTGTCAGATATATCGGAAATTTTGGCAGGATGTTCAAAAACCGATGCAAAAGCTCCGGTAACGGAAAAAACTATTGTTAATATTAAACTATAAAATTTGTTTTTCATTTATATTCTCTAATATTTTTTTTAATTTATCGGGAGCATTATAAATGCTTTCCTTTGTTCTGATATCAACAGCTATTTGCATTGTCTCAGCCGTAAAAATTTTTTCATTATCTTTTTTGTTGTACATTGTGTATTTTATATTTAAAGCCGGTTCAATAGTTAAAAGCTCACTTTTAATAATAATTACATCATTAAAAGATATAGGTTTAATATATTTTGTATTCATTTTCGCTATCGGATAGGCATAAAAGTCTTTACTCATATCTATATAGGTATAATTTAGTTTGGTAAACATATCGCAGCGAGCTTGCTCTAAATATTTTATATAATTTCCATGCCAGACAATATTCATCGGGTCTACATCAAAAAAAGGTATTGTTATTTCCATTTCAGACGAAAATAAGCTCATTATTTTTCTCCTTCAAAAATATTGTCTATCAGAAATTCTCCCGATGAAAATATTTTATCATCTTTATTATATGAAAAGATAATACTTTTGTCTGTTTGTTGAAGTACAAGGTTTATTATACTTTCAGGGAATATTATATTTGAAAATTTTATCTTTTTAATTTGTCCTGCTGTTACAGATTTGTTAAAGCTGTATTTAGCGAGCTCATTTGCCAAATATAATTGTGTAACTCCAGGAGTAATCGGATAATTTGGGAAGTGTCCTTCATAGAAATTGCAATTTTTATAAAAGTATAATTTATATGTTACTTTGTTTCTTTCTTTTTTAGTATCTAATACAACAGGAAAAGAAAAATTAACATTAAAAAGATATTCAATAAAGCTTTTATTTAATTTCCCCGTCTGTGAAATAGGTAATTCATCACAAAAACGCCATTTTTGAGGGACTACATCAGAAACTTCTTTTATATCAATTTTTAATATCTTTTTTAATTGTTGTATTCCATTTTGAATTAAGAAATTTTTGCCTTGTTCTGTTAACGCACATATACTTGCAAGTTTATCATTGTATTTGAAACAATATGACTGTTTTACAAAGTTCGTTTTTATAAGTTTATTTTCAATAGTTTCTACAGAAACTCTTTTTTCGTATATTTTTAAAATTCGGTCTTTTCTGCCGGTAACTTTGATTTTATTTCCTTTTATTTCTATATTGTCATTTATTTCTATTTCATCTTCATATCCGTATTCGGTTTTGAGCTTGCCGTTTTCCAGTATTTTAATATTAGGAAAAAGAGTAAGCTCATTATCACTTGAATGTTTTCTGTATGCTATAATTCCCGTTTCTGTACTGCCGTATATTTCAGTTATCTGTGAATATTCTTCAAGGTATTTGAATGTTTTATTATCAAGTTTTGCTCCGGCAGTAATAATATATTGGGGATTTTCTTTAAATTTAGAATTATACTTTTCTAATGCGCTTAAAAAAGCAGGGGTAGATACAAATAAACAATTTTGTTCATTGACATCTTCCGGATATAATACGCATTTTGTATCAATTATATGACCGTTACAAATCGGAAACATAAAGTGGAAGGTTGTTCCAAATAAATGACACATCGTTGTAGATGATTTTACTACTAGTGGTTTCTCTTGAAATTTCAACTCTTCTGCTGCATCTTTTGCTTCCGTTATTAAATTATAAAGAGATTTTTTTATACATTTTGGAGTTGTTGTTGAACCTGAAGTATAAAAATTTATATTAGCTTTCTTTATATCTATGGCTGGGAAATTGAAATTTTCTGATTTTCTGCTGCAATCTTCATCAAGTATGTCAAAATCAACAGATAATTCTTTTAATTTTTGTTTTTCGGTAATAAGGAAAATATTTTTTTCTGTATATATTGAAGCAAAAAAATTAATTATAAAACTGAAATTATCGCCTGATAAAATAACAACATTTTTCTTCAATTTATCTATAACGGAAATTTTTCCCGATATTATTGATTTAATTTCTTTTATCGTATAAATTTTATTTTCCGTTTTTATAAGAATATCATTATCATATTTAGATGTTGTAAAGAGTTCAAGCATTAAAGATAATTCCTTTTTCTAAATATAATTCTTATTATATATTCTACTGCAAAAAGAATACCGATAAGAACATAAGATATAAATCCGTTGTATAAAATCCATATTTTATCCGATAAAAATATTGTTATAACAGAAAAAACGAAATTGCAAAACAGAAATATGCACCAAACATAAGTTAATTTCCTTGTGTATTCGGCAGTCTTATCTGTCAGCATACCATCCAGTATCTTCGCAAACTTTTGAATAATTGTTTCTTTTTGGAATAAAGACGCAAAAAATACTGAAAATATAAAGAAATTCATACAAGGAGGATAGTATTTTATAAATACATACCTTTTTATATAAAAAATAAAAATAAGGCAAATGGTAAACAATATAGGTATTAAAAACTTTAATTTATTCACAACCACTCTTATATTAATTTGTAAATACAATTAACAACATCTTCAATTGTACGAATTTGTTTAAATTCTTCCGGAGAAATTTTTTTATCCGTAAATTGTTGGAGTCTTACCGCTAAATCAACAGCATCAATACTGTCTAAGTCCAAATCTTCATACATGTTTGCATCTAAAGTCAGTTTGCTTTTATCCAATTCAAAATCACTAACCAAGATTTCAACTAATTTACTATATATCTCTTCTTTTGTATGCTTTTTATCCATTTTGTTGACTCCTAATTAATTCAGCAAGAGCATTTATGGAATAAAAATATTGTTTATTATCTTCTTTATTTGAGCTTAAAGTTATATTAAAATTCTTTTTTAATGCCATTCCGAGTTCCAAGGCATCAATAGAATCTAACCCTAATCCATCATTCCCAAATAATGACTCATTATCCTTTATATCATCAATAGTGATATCTTCTAAGGATAAAGCATCAATCAAAACTTTTTTAATTTCATCTTCCAATCTCATAAAAACATTCTATCATAAATAGATAAAATTTAATAATAAAGGTTATTTCCAATTTTTTTTGTTAATTCTTTTTTCATCACGATTTCATCATTATATTTTTGCTTAAATTCAGAGGTGATAATTGTATCAAGTATTTTTATGTCGTATATTACGATTTTATTTCCGGCATGATAAATTGGTTCATTTTCCTGAAGAAAATTAATATCAGTATATAGTTTTATGGGAACAACATTTTTATCGGCATTTAATGCTATTTGCGCTGCACCTTTCCTTATTTTGGGAAATTCATTTCTGTGGTGTCTTTTCCCCATTGGAAATATCAAAACATTAAAACCGATATCCAGCATATATTTTGCATCATCTAGCAATTTATCCAACGGTTGTGCTGCCGTGAGGAACATTGCCCCGACAATATTCTTCATAAATATATTTCTTGTTAATCTTTCTGCAGCAAAACAAGTTGTTTTAGGTATTAATGCTATTAAAATTAAAACATCTATATAACTGGGATGAGTAGCGACAATAACAGAATTTTGTATATTTTTTAATTTTTCAATATCTTCAATATTAACTTTTATTATTTTCATATAACTGATTAGCTTTACAAAAATATTCCAGCTTCTATATACGAGTTTTGAATATGAAAATAAACGTTCTTCTTTATTTCTTTTAGTTAAATGAATAATAGGAAAAGCAATTGAACCTAATATAAGGGATCCCATACCAAAGATGAAAAAGCTCAATATTACTAATATTCCTCTAAAAAATTTAATCATTTTGGACTCTTTCTATTTGGAATATTGAATATTGAATAATATTACATTCTCCTTTTAAGAAATGAATAAAATCTTCTGCTTCATTTTCTGTTTTTATATTATTGTTGCATATCTTTAATTTGTATTTTTGTGAAATATTTTTCTTTATATTTTTACTTAAATATATACTGATGCTGCTTACTTTATTGGTTTTATCTGCATAACAATATAATTTATCGGAAGAATTGTCTGTTATTGCGTTTAAAAGTCCCATAGAAAAAGTATTTTCACAGGCAGCAAGTGCTGTGTACTTATTATTATATTTTTTGAATAATGAAAACAATCCCATAGTTGAATTATGTACAGAGTTTGAAAACATTGACGGTGAAACTTCATTGTCACTTTTATATTGTTTAATCAGTGAATTTAATTTGTCCAATTCTCCGTTTTTAGATGAATATATGATATTTTCAATATTCTCATCAAAACAATTATTCAAAGTATAAAATGCATATTTATTTAGCGGACTTAATTTCCGTCTTAACATCATTGGAACAAATGACAAGTCGATATTATCATTTTCATACACATAAGAATATTTGTTTATATAAAATTCCAAATCATTCATGATAACATTATAGTATAAATGAATATTTCTATTACAAAGTATAATGCCTGTTGTAATTTGGGCAATAATATAGATGAAATATATAAAGAAGCTCTAAAGGGAAACAGCGAGCTTTTCAATTTAAACAACGAAATTATAAAAGATAAAAATATAAGAATTGCAGAAATAAAAAAAGAGTTGCCTGCTATTAATGAACCGGATTTTAATATAAGATGTAATCGTTTGGTTTTAGATGTATTAATACCGTTGAACAACACAATAAAAGAATTAATTGATAAGTATTCATCATCAAGAATAGGAATTGCAGTTGCAACAACAAACTCCGGAATCAATGAATACGAAAATACTAATAATATTTTACATTCTGAATTGGGAAATCCTGCATTATTTATAAAAGAATATTACGGCTTAAACAGTTTTTATATTTCTGTGTCTACTGCTTGTTCATCAGGTATAAAAGCCTTTTCAATTGCTAAGAATATAATTGAAAATGATATAGTTGATGCGGTTATAGTTGTAGGTGTTGACCCCATTGCAAATGTACCGTTGTTTGGTTTTCATTCACTTGAGATACTGACGGACACAAAGACAAATCCTTTTAGTATAAACAGAAATGGAATAAACCTTGGAGAAGCGGCAGCTGCTTTTATTGTTGAAAAAGAACAACCTGCCGGTATAAAAATAATGGGGATAGGAGAAACATCCGATACATACCATGCAACAACACCCGACCCCGAAGGAATAGAAACCATAAGAGCAATTAATATTGCATTAAAAGAATCAAATCTTACACCAACTGATATAGATTATATAAACTTGCATGGAACAGGTACCGTATCAAATGATTTAATGGAAGCAAGAGCAATTAACAAAGTGTTTGGTGAAATAGTTCCTGCAAGTTCAACAAAACCTATGACGGGACATTGTCTTGGAGCTGCTGCGGGAATTGAAATTGCTTTATGTTGTGCTCTTTTGGATAATTTTGAAGGTAAATTATATCCCCACATATATGATGGTGAATATGATACAAATTTGCCTAAAATTAAATTGGTGGATAAAGTAGAAGAATATAATAAATGTAATATTTGTATGTGTAATTCATTTGGCTTCGGCGGTTCGAATGCAATTTTGATATTGGGAAAATCTAATGAATAACAAAGAATATTTAGAAAAAATACTTCCTCATAAACGTCCTATGATATTAATAGACGATGTTTTAGAATATTCAAATGATGAAAAATGGATAAAAACCGTTGTTACCATTAGTAAAGACAGTATATTTTATGATAAAACGATAAAAGGAATTTCATCTATTGTCGGTATAGAGTATATGGCACAAACGATAGGGTGTTATGTTCATCTGAGAAAACAACAGAATGAGCCTAAAATAGGTTTTTTGTTGGGAACAAGATTATATAATAATAAACAGGAAAAGTTTAATCTAGGCGAAACCTATACAATAAAAGCCGAAGAAGTTTTTTATAATGATGATATTGCTTCTTTTTCTTGTACTATATATGATAAAGATAATGATGAAATTGCAAGTGCAACAATTAATGCATACCAAGGTGAAGAAGTTGAAAAGGAGCTTATAAATGGATAAAACCATATTTGTAACAGGCTCAAGCAGAGGTATAGGGAAAGCAATAGCACTATATCTCGCAGAAAACGGATATAATATCGTTCTTCATTGTAATAAAAATATTGAAATGCTAAAAGATGTTCAAAAAATAATAGAACAAAAAGGTGTACAAGTAAGAATACTGCAATTTGATATAAAAAACCGCAAAGAATGTAATGAAAAAATAGCGGAAGATATAAATAAAAACGGAGTATATTATGGAGTTGTCCTTAATGCAGGAATTGCAAAGGATAGCCCTTTTCCTGCAATGGAAGATGATTTTTGGGACAGTGTAATAGATACAAATTTGGGTGGTTTCTATAATGTACTCAAGCCTATAGTTATGCCTATGATTCAAAACAGACTGGGCAGAATAATTACTATGTCATCAATTTCGGGTCTTACCGGTAACAGAGGACAAGTTAATTACAGTGCTTCAAAAGCAGGTATTATCGGTGCAACAAAAGCATTAAGCAGAGAACTTGCAAAACGTAAAATTACCGTTAATTGTGTTGCTCCCGGTATTATAGATACGGATATGATATCAGATATTCCTGAAAATATAATTAATGAGCTTGTACCAATGAAAAGAAGCGGTACAACGAAAGAAGTTGCAAGTCTTATAAATTATCTTATGAGTGAAGATGCGGCATATATCACCGGACAGGTAATATCGGTTAACGGTGGGATGTATCTATGACAAAAAGAGTTGTAATAACCGGTATGGCAATTGCCAGTCCTTTAGGATCTACGGTAAAAAGTGCTTATGACAGACTTCATAAGTATGAAAATTGTGTTACATATCTGGAAGAACTTGATAAGTACGAAAACTTGAATACTAAATTGGCTGCAAGGGTTATAGGTTTTGAAAAACCTGAAGATTTTGACCGAAAAATCATAAGAACTATGGGGCCTGTTTCCATTATGGCAGTTGCAAAAACAAGAGAAGCACTAAAAGATTCGGGCTTGTTTAACAGTGAAATTATTACTAACGGTGAAACAGGAGTATCTTTTGGATCATCATCAGGCTCAATTGCTGCAATTATGGATTTCTATTCAATGTGTATTGAAAAGAAAGTAAAAAATTTAACGTCAGGTTCTTATATAAGAATGATGCCTCAAACAATACCTGTAAACATTTCCTTGTTTTTTAAAACACATGGCAGATTAGTAAATACTTCGACTGCTTGTACTTCAGGCTCTCTGGGAATAGGTTCCGCTTATGAACTTATTAAAAATGGAGTACAAACAGTAATGATAGCAGGCGGCGGAGAAGAATATCATTGCACGCAGGTAGGCGTTTTTGATACTTTATATGCAACAAGTTCAAAAAATAATACGCCAGAATTGACACCTGCTCCATTTGATAAAGACAGAGACGGACTTGTAATAGGTGAAGGTGTCGGAACTCTTATACTTGAAGACTATGAACAAGCAAAAAATAGAGTTGCAAAAATCTTTGCAGAGATTGTAGGCGTCGCAGAAAATACTGATGGTACACATATAACAAATCCAAATAGCGAAACAATGGCTATAGTTATGAAACAGGCATTGAAATCAGCAAACTTAAAACCGTCTGATATAGGATATATAAATGCCCACGGTACAGGAACTACGCTTGGAGATATAGCTGAAAGTATCGCAACATATTCTGTTTTTGGAGGAAATATTCCTATAAGTACTATAAAAAGTTATACAGGGCATACTCTTGGAGCTTGTGGCGCTATAGAAGCCATATTATCAATAGAAATGATGAATAATAAATGGTTCTGCCCGAATCTTAATCTGAAAAATTTAGATTCAAAATGTGCAGAATTGGATTATATTGTAAATGAAGGTAGGAAAATTGATACCGAATACGTTATGAGTAATAATTTTGCTTTCGGCGGTATTAACACCTCTTTGATATTAAAAAGAACATTGTAGGTACTATATATGGATAAAAATATTGACTTATATCTTACTAATCAAACAGAACAGGCGAAATTAATATATACTATAGGTATTTTATGGTCGCAAATAAGTACAAAACTGGAAACAGTTCTTGCTAAATACAATTTGAATATTGCTAAATTTAATATTTTAATGATAATAAAGCATATAGGCGGTAAACAGGGTATTCAACAAAATGAAATCAGTAAACGCTTGCTTGTAACAGCATCAAATATAACCAAATTACTTGATAAATTAGAAAAAGACGGAATGATTACCCGAAATAGCAAAGAAAATGATAGAAGGGTAAAACTTATTTTGATAACGGATTTTGCCTCTGAAATTTTAGATGATGCTTGGAAAATATATCAAAAAGAAGTAA
>JAFUEV010000010.1 GCA_017470245.1 bacterium
ATATCTTCAGCTTGAATTAAAGAACCGTTATATGCTTCTTCTTCCTTTTCTTCAATGTTGAATATTGTGTTTGTAATATCTTCATTATCGTATTTCTTATTAAATTTGGTTTCCATATCTTTTAATAGTTCTTTTAACTCTTTGATTGAGTAAGACTGAATCATATCAAAAATATCAGCCGTTTTTGCAACTATTGTTGCAAGAGAGTTAATTTGTTCTCCAAAAATATTGTCAGATACTTCTTTTAAATCTTCATCATTTTCTGTCCATAAAGCCATATCTGCAAGTAAAGGATTGTTTGTTGAAAGATATACGGCAAGACGTTTAAATGCCATTTTGACATCATCGTTTTCTGGAAGTTTGTCAAAATCTTCTTCTGTTTTTATTTCTTTTTCAATACGTTTTGTTATTCTGTCAAGTTGACCTTCCGCAACTTTATCCATTCCTTCTACTTCATCTATACTAAATTTTTTGCCGCTTGTTATTTGGCTTTCCATTGACTTAAATTGGGTTTCCCCTTCTTGCATATTTAGGATGTAATTAAACATTTTATATAATTTTTGATATGCATCAACAGGGCTTCCCGGAAGAATTACATCACTGAATAATCCGAATTTTTCTCCGTCATCTTCTGTTGCTACACCTGTAGCTCCGTGGATACTTCTTATCGGTAAGCCTATTTTGCCGTCATTTGATAGTAAAAAGCCGTCTTTTAATCCGTATCCTCTACCGTAGTCAGTATGATAAAAACCGTTTCTTCCGTCCCAGAAATATTCTTTTTCCGCATCTCCCCAGGAATTGTCAGTCCATATAACATCTTGGATTTCTTTTTCTCCCGTTACAGGATTTGTAATTGTTTCTTGTGTTACGGCAGGAGCGTATTGAGCGTGAAATGCATAATCTGAATCATCTATACTCATTGCAAGAATACCACTGCCTTTGCCTTCTTTTATTTCTTTTGCTGCTTCTGTTATATCTGATTGTATATGGTATGGTTTACCTGTCATTTGCTCAATAATTCTTATTTGTTCGTTAGCATATAAACCTGATGACCCTTCTTCTCTTACCCAGAATTGACCGTTTAATTTACCTATTTGTGCATAATGTGCTTCCAATTCGTCAAATAATAGGTCATTAAGATTGTTATATTCCATATTACAGAATTTTCTTATTTGCGAAAGGTTCTTTTCCACTTCATCAAATATTTCATTTTCTTCATTTGAAAAACTATATAGTTGATTGTTTGCCTTATCTCTTGCTTTAGAATTTTTAATTCTTTCGTTATTAACAATTCCTGCCTGAATTGCTGCAAAATGATTTTGTAATTTATCAAGTTTCTTTCTGCTTAGTACGTCGTGTTGTTTTTCTAACCTGTTCATAATTAGTTCTCTTGCAGTCGGAACTTTCCATTTATCCAAAATATTATTGTATTCATTTTTTACTTTTTGGAATTTCTTGTTTTGATATTCAAGTCCGCTTGCAAGTTTATCACTACCGCCAAATATCTGAATAAGCCTGTTATATTGTTCTTCTGCAATACCTTGTTGTAATGAAGTAAAGAATGAATGTATAAATGCTTCAGTAATATGCATTCTGTTGTCGTAACCAAGTAAGCGAACCGCATTTAATATATCCTGTTCACTCGGGTTATCAGACAATTTCTTTAACCATTTTTCCAAATGAGCGATGATTTTTTGTTTATCATTTGGTAAATCCATAGTCATTCTAATATTTTTTGTAATTTCTTCTTCATTTGATTTTACGGCTTCAATTGAATTTTCATATAGTGCTTTGACTGTTGTTAAAAGGTCTTTGTCATATAATGTAGAAGTTATATCGTTCAACTTTTTGGGAATAGTTGTTTCAATCTTTAAAATATCTTTATTTAATTCCGCTTCAAGTTCTTGTTTTGTTGGTACGCTGCCGTCTTCTCTTGTGTATTTTTTTCTTTCCTCATAAGAGTTTAAATTTGTTTTTATCGATTTTAAATAATCAGTGATTTGTATATCTCTCGGTGGTAAATTGCATAATTTTTCAAAACGCATAATTCCGTCTTGTAAATTTACATCTCGTTCAATTGCAACTCTGTGTGCAGCCGCAATATTGAATAATTTTCTTTTAATCAGATATTTATTTCTGGGTGTAGAAAATCTTTTTGTTGCTGCAAGCTTTTTATCTGCAGAAACGTATTCTTCAGTCATTTCAAAAATTGCTTTTTTATTTTCTTCAAGTCCTTCTTCTTCTTGCGGAGATATATTTGGAAGTGATGCTTTTAAATAATTAATAATGATTTCTTGCTTAGTTTCATCTGGTATTTTTTTCGGGACATTTGCTTCATTTTCATCAGTAGTTTCCTGATAGAACTTAAACAGTGATTTTATCAGTCTTGTGTTATCTGCAATGGTACAATATCTGAAGATGTCATCAAAAATATTGTTTAATTTCCCTATTGCCATAGTTTGTGAAGCAATAACTTCTTTTTTCGTTTGAAAAACACTTTGATGAGTTTTGGTCATTGCCTGTTTTGTTTTATAAAATGAGTCAATAAATTCTTTTTCTTTTATTAAAGCCCTTAACAATGATTTTTCTTTAGAATGGAGAGTATCATTTTCGCTTGTATACCATCCTGAATCATCAAAAATTCCGTAATTTTCATCATCGAATGCAATATAATTTTCTGTTTGAATTGTGCCATCACCAGCAGCGTGAGCATTGTGCATCCAATTATGAGCAGAAGCATCAACGATTCTGTATCCTTTTGCTATTGCAACATTGTAATTAATTTTTATTTTTGGTATTTCAACTTTCTTTCCGCTACCAAGTGCTGTTACATCGTATACAGACATTGTCGGAGAGTCTTTTAATTCTTCTGTAATTAAATCAATAAATTTTGCTTTGTCTTCATATGCCATTGCTTTTCTGCATATTGAAATAGCAGCACACATACCCGATTGTCTTTGATTAATGGCTTTGGTTTTTAATACATCATCAGCCGGTGTTTTAACGACTATATCATTTAACACTTCATCAAGAACCTGAAGTTTCTTATCTTGAAGTTGAGGGGTTATTTTATAATCATCACTGAGAAAATATACCAGTTTTTCAAGACATTCTTTTTTCTGTTTTATCGGAGTTTCTGAAGAAGCTATAAAATAATCAAGATTTTGTCTTATATTTGTTGTCTGTTCAAGACTTTCTGCATTTTCAAAAGATGTTTGAGCTAAAATTTGTGAAGTTAATTGCTTCCTCAAGTCTAAAACATCTTTTTGTTCTGGCGTAAGCTCTTGTTTTTCTGTAAAAATTCTTTTATATTCCTCAATTAAAACAGAAGTATCATCATCTGATTTTGATATCATTTGGCTTATTGTATCATCAAGTAATTGAAACCAGTCAGTATTCTCTCTGTTTTCGGGTGTTATGTGTTCTTCATCAAGTCTATCTTTAAAAACGGAATTGTGCCTTTGTCCGTATGCTAGATTGTCTGCTATATCAAGTAAAAATGAAATATTTGTTTCGTCAGTATGTTGGCTTAAATTATTTAATGCTGCATAAATGTTTTGTTTGTTATTCTCTATTATAGGTTTTTCACCTTTTGATAATTGTAAAACTGTTTGTCTGTCACTTCTTATGCTTTTAAAGCTAAATTTAGGAGTAGTATTAGCTCCAACTTGATTTATTCTCATTTTATATCCTTCTCATATCTCATGGATATTAATTGTGCACAAGAAAATTTTTGTTAAATATGGTTACATTAATAATTGATTTTTTACATTAATTTACCATAATGCTTGTAAACAGTCAGGATATTATATACAATAACTTTAAAATGATTAATAAGAACTATAAAAAACAAATAAAATTATTAGACTGTACCTTGCGTGATGGAGGGTCGGTTAATAAATGGGACTTTGGACATCAAAATATAATGTCTATATTGCAAACTCTAAATTTTGCAAATATAGACATTGTAGAAATAGGTTTTCTTCAGAACGGATATCAAAATTCTTATGATCTTTCAATTTCAGATAATACTAAAAATTTTGATGAAAAATTGGAACAAATCGTAAATAAGAATTTTAAAGCAGTAGCTATGATTGATATTGGTAAATTTGATATTGAAGAACTTCCCCAAAAAAAATATACTTATATTGACGGAATAAGACTAATGTTCAAAAAAAGTGAACTGGAATTAGCTTTTCAAACATCATTGAAAATTATGGAAAAAGGCTATAGTCTTAGTTTAAATCCTGTGTCTGTGACTACTTATGATGAAAGAGATATAGAACAACTGTGTGATAAAACAAATTCTTTAATGCCGGATATCCTTTACATTATTGATACTTACGGTTTAATGAATAATGAAGAAACACTAAAATACTTTAGAACTTTTAATGAATGTTTGGATTGTGAAATAGAAATAGGTTATCACGCTCATAATAATTTGCAGCTTGCTTATAGTAATTCTATACAAATTATAAATAATAAGAATAACAGAAATATTGTTGTAGACGGTTCATTGTATGGAATGGGAAAAAGAGCAGGTAATACTCCGACTGAATTATTGGCATATTATTTAAATACTCAATTTGATGCTTCTTATAATCTTAAAAAAATTGATGATATTATAGAACAAGTTATTATGCCTATGAAAAACAACTTTGAGTGGGGTTATTCTCTTATTCATTATATTGCTGCGATTAATGGTTGTCATTCCGATTATGTCACTTATTTGTATAACGAAAAAAGAGTTCCGTTATCAAGAATTTCTGATATCCTAAAACTAATTCCCAATGATAAAAAATTAATATTTGATAAAACATGTATATCTGAAATAAATACTTAAAAAGGAAAAGTAATGATTCAAAGTAAATTTATAACAAAAAGAAATGATATATTGGCAGAAAAACTAATCAATAACTTGAAAAAAAGATTTTTTGATGCGTATTATGTACAAAATAAGGAAGACGCACTAAAAAAAGCAGTTGAAATTATTCAAAATACTGATGTTGTTGCTTGGGGAGGTTCTTCTTCCGTTGTTGAAACCGGCTTAATTGATTATTTGATTAAAAACAAATATAACGTAATAAATAGAGATACGGCTAAAAATCCTGAAGAACGTCTGGAATTATTAAGAAAATCTTTATTATCAGATGTCTATTTAATGGGTACAAATGCCTTAAGTAAAGATGGACAGCTTGTAAATATTGATTGTATTGGGAATAGAACGGCTGCATTAATGTTTGGCCCCAAGAAAGTTATTGTTATTGCTGGTATGAATAAAATTTCTAATGACTTGGATGAGGCTATAAATCGTGCAAGGAAATTTGCAGCACCTGTCAACATGCAGAGAATTTCCGAAAAAAATACCAGAGAAACTCCGTGTTGTAAAACCGGAGAATGTTTTGATTGTTTGTCAAAAGATTCTATATGTTCGCATATTGTTGTTACAAGGTTGTGTAATCCTCAATACAGAATAAAAATAATATTGGTAAATGATAATTTAGGATTTTGATATTGTATAATTTCTTGCAAAATATTTATTTTTTGCATGTGCAGCTTCCGGTGTAAGAACAAGTAATTCAGATTCGGGAAGTTTGTCATATTCACCTTTTTGTATCAGTTCTTTTATCTTTTTATCGGTTTCAAGATTGGGTGATTTGAATCCCAGTTTATAATAAAAAGGTATTGGATTTTCATCTTTTCTGTATGTAGACCTTAATCTGTCATAGCCTTTGTAGGATGTGAGCCATAAGGCTCCGTTGTCGCCTGCTTTTTTGCTTTCATCTATAGCTAGAGAAAGGAGTGTACTTCCGATTCCTTCATATTTATCACCAAGAATACTCCTTAAATGAGTTACTTCCGGCATGATATCATCAGGAACAGGATTTTCATATTCTGGAATTGAATAATCATATTGAGGGAATAAAGAATCCAGTTTAATATCGATATATCCTGCTTCTTTTTTATTAACAAACAAAGAATAGCTTATATCATCCGTTCCGAATGACTCCTTTTTTATTACTGCCGTTACGTCATCTCCTGTTTCTCTATTTTTTAGGAGCGCTTCTCCGACTTTCTTATATTTCCCAAATGACGGCAAATATTTAGCTTTAAATGCCGATGACGGAATATTAGTTGTTTTTATATTTGAATTGGAGTTAATTACGGCATTATTTTTTTGCTTTATTGCTTGTGTGTTATGAGAAATTTTATTTAGTTGTATATTTTGTATTTTCATAGGAACACCGATTGCTTTAAAAACAAAAAAATAAAAATTTGCTAAAGAAAAGGAGTTCTTGTAGAACTCCTTGAATTGTTACTTGAGGTTGCCTATGTAGTTATTTCTAACTGCTCATAAGTTCAATTGCGTTTTCTAATAGTTGTTTATGCGATTTTATTAATTGATTTGCAAGTTCCAGTTGCATTTGTGCTTGTTGATAATATGCTGTATTCGCATCAAAATCTACATTCGATAATTCAAGTAAACCGCCTCTTACTTCACCTCTACCTACTACAGGTTTTCCTGAATCTTCAGTTTCTATAAATTGACCGTCTGCTACTTGATAAAGCATTTGAGGGTTGTGAAAATTGATAACGGCAACTTTATATAACGGAGTTCTTATTTTGCCTCCGTCTGCTTTACCGTATAATATACCGTCATCTTTAAATTCAAATTCTTCATATTTACCAAGATATTTACCGTTACTCGGGTCTATCCATAATTTGATATTTGTTGTCGGAACAGATGCTGCGCCTCCGTCGAATGCTGTATCCAAGAATGAATCAGCATCAACAGGTTTTGCACCGTTCATGATTTCACCTTTATCATTTAGTATATATCCTTGAACCGCTTGTCCGTCCGTACTTCTGTATACACCTTCTCCATCAAATTTAAACTCACCGAGTCTTGTGTATACAATTCTTCCTTTGTCATTTCTTAAAACAAAGAAACCGCTGCCTTCAAGATAAATATTTTCATCTGATGTTCCGGGCATAGATTTACCTTGTCCTGTGTTTCTCAAATGTGTATTTGCAATAGAGCCGTCGAGAAATGTTTTAAAAGTAAATTTCTTTTCTCTATATCCCGGAGTATATGCGTTAACAAGGTTTTCTGACAAGTCATTGACCCATTCTGCCGTTATTTTTTGTGTGTTTAATGCATTAATAAACGCATCACGCATTATTGCTCTCCTTTTTTCTTATTTCTGTTTTGTCTGTTGTTTTGTTGTCTGTAATATAGTTCGTTATACGGTAAATTTTGTTCATCAAATCTTTGTCTTAATGCACTTATGTTGTTTCTTAAATAATTTTCAACTTCAAGGCTACCGGGTATAAATTCCGCACTTACTTTTCCGTGCTTATCTATTTTTAATACAACAGATACATCATTATCGAAGGATATTCTAACAGGTTTTTGTGTATTTTGTGCCTTTTCTATTAGTGATGTTATTTGATTTGTAACTTCAACAACTTTTCTTGATATTGTATTTTGAGCTATTTCTGTTTGTATTATCGCCTTAAAATCTCCGTTTTGAGCATTTTCAACGCTGAATTTACCATCTTGTGCCAAATTAACAAAAAACATTGCATCTTCAATATTCATGGAAATGCTATCGTAATTAAAGTCAATGGCAGGTAATTGTATTCCGTTTTCTAAAATTATGTTATTATCAGACATCTTTTCTGAAAGTATAGTCGAAAACTCTGCATTAACAGCTGATAGTAGGTTATTATCTTCTTGCTGCAGTTGTATATTTTCGCTATTGTCTATTTTCTGTTGTTTTGATGTATTATCTACTTTCATTAAATCCTCTTAATCTTCGCCTTCTTCTTCTTTTTTTTCTTTTGTTTGCCTGAAGTATTTTTGTACTGCAACTTCTGATAATTGTTTGTTCTCTGCTGCTTTTTCTTCTGCTATATATGCTTCTTTAGCTTTTTCTTTATGCTTTTCCAGTACCTTTACTTCTTTTTCTCTTTCAACAAGTTTTAGTTTTTCTTCTTCTAATATTTTTATTGCATCTTGTTTCTGAATTTCTAGTTCATCACCTTTTTCGTATAAATGCTTGAGGTATTTGTCGTAGGCATCCATCATTCTGAAATCTTTTGTTGAACGCATTGTTTGGATGACTCCTGCTATTTCTCTATTGTTTGCATCAATCAGACCTTGTATTCTGTCTACCTCGTTTTTTGCTTTAAGAACTTCTTGAAGTTGTTCTTCTTTCTTTTTTATTCTGAAATCAAGTACCTTTTGTAATCTGTATCTAAACGGCATTTCTTTATTTGTTTATACTAATACACATTGAATTATGATATTTTTTCTTATTTTTCAATACCTCCGTTTGAAGTATTTCACCTTCTTTTTAATGAAAAAAATTTTTAAGTCAAATTAACTTAAAATCTTGTTACAACTGGACTATATTCCTTATTGATATATAATATTAATGGATAATTATAATTGTAAACAGTTTTGGTGAAAGGGATTATATGCCAACTAAAAATATAGATTTTAATATAGATGCAGCTCAAGGCTTTGGCGTCTTTAAAAATAATATAGAAACGGAATTATTAGATAAGGTAAGTTCTGTTAATATTTCTTGCGGATTTCATGCAGGTGATCCGTTATTAATTCGTGAATATTTGCTTAAATGTAAGCAACATAATATAACAATAGGTGCACATATTGGTTTTAATGACTTGCAAGGGTTGGGATATCGACCTATGGACTTGTCAGAAGATGAAATTGAAGCAATTGTTCTATATCAGGTCGGTGCATTAATGTCATTTGCAAAGGCATATAATTTGGAAATTGACCATGTAAGACCGCATGGTGCAATGTATCAACTCGCATCCGAAAATTTTGAGTTTTCTCTTTCAATAGCAAAAGCAATTCAAAAAATTGACAAATGGCTGAATTATACTTGTTTAGATAATGAAATATTAACAAAAGTAGCAGATGAAACAGGTATAGTTGTTAACAGAGAAGTCTTTATTGATAAAACTTATACTCAGGATTTTAAAGTAGATTGGAATAGTGGAAAAACAGTTAATGATGAAGATGCTTTAAACAGAATAAGAACAATATTATTTTCATCTCAAATAAAATTAGGTAACGGACTTTTTATGCCTGTAAATTGCGATACTATCCATTTTGATACTAAAAATCCTAATATTGTAAATCTGCTTGCAAAGGCAAATGAAATAGTAGTTCCTACTTCAACAAACTTCAATAGAGCTCAGGCTTCAGGCTGGGTATAGGGAGTTATTTATATGAAACTTAGTAAATTATTATTTAAAATACCAAAGGATGCCGGCTGGCTGCTTCCGGGATTAGAGGTTAAAAGATGGTTTATCCTCCTTATAACCGGTGCAGTACTCGCTTCTATCGGTTTTTGTATTATATATAATCTAAAACCTATATATTCTCTTATAAAAATGATTATGAAAATAACACAAATGCTTCCATCTGAGATAATTGGATGGGCATTGGTTGTTGTTGGTACAGTTTTCTTCTTCATCGGATGGTTAAAAACAAACTATTCTATATTGGATGTTAATAATGAACGTAACCGACATGCCGTATTAGAAGATTTATACAGAAGAAGAAAGTTAAACAGAGGTCCTAAAATCGTTGCAATTGGCGGAGGAACAGGACTTTCTACAATGTTAAAAGGTATAAAGAAAATTACCAATAATATAACTGCCGTTGTTACCGTTGGGGATGACGGAGGAAGCTCAGGAAAATTAAGAGAAGAACTTGGGGTATTGCCACCCGGTGATATAAGAAGTTGTATCGCTGCACTTGCAGATGATGAAGATTTGGTTGCAAAATTATTCCAATTCCGTTTTAAGGAATGTTCGGGATTAACGGGACATTCCTTTGGTAATCTGTTTTTAACTGCTATGTGCGCTATTACGGGTGATATGGTTAGAGCCGTTAAAGAATCTTCAAAAGTATTGTCAATTAGAGGTAGGGTTTTACCTTCAACGCTCGATGATATGCGTCTTGTTGCTGAAATGGATGACGGGACGATTATTAAAGGTGAATCAAATATTCCTGAATCAGGTAAAAAAATTAAAAGATTATTTTCTGAACCTGATAACTGTAAAGCATTGGAAGATGTTATATGGGCTATAAATGATGCAGATTTGATTATATTAGGTCCGGGCAGTTTATATACAAGCGTAATTCCTAATCTTTTAATTAAAAGTATAGCCAAAGCCGTAAATGATTCGAAAGCAAAGAAAATATATGTATGTAATATAATGACTCAACCCGGTGAAACAGATGGGTTTAAAGTTTCTGACCATTTGAAAGCACTTATTTCTCACGCTAAGTATGAAAAAATAATGGATGCTGTTTTAGTAAATAACGATTTGCCCCAAGAACTTCTTGCACCATATAAAGATGCAGGCTCTGAACCTGTAGAAGTAGACAGAGCCGAGATAGCAAAAATGGGTATTGAAGTAGTACAAAAGAATTTGATTGAAGATAAACGATATGAAGACGGTCATTCTTCTTTTGTAAGACATTCTCCAGGCAGATTGGCAAGAGTTATTTATTACTGGTACAGAAAAAAAGAAAAAGGTTTAAGATAATGGAAAATAATATAAAGCCTGTTACATCGGCTACTTTTCAAAAAATGAAAAAGAATAATGAAAAAATCACAATGCTTACTGCTTATGATTTTTCAACGGCAAAATATATTGATGAAAGTGGAGTTGATTCAATATTAATAGGTGATTCATTGGGAATGACAATACTGGGATATGATACAACTATAAATGTAACTGTTGATGATATGCTTACATTTACAAAAGCTGTATCAAATGGTGTAAAAAGGGCGCTTGTAGTTGCTGATATGCCATTTCTGTCTTATCAGGTCTCAATGGAACAAACTGTTTTAAATGCAGGAAGGTTAATTCAATCCGGGGCAAAGGCTGTAAAACTTGAAGGTGCTTCTGATTTCATTTTAATGCAAGTTAAACGCCTTGTTGAATCCGGTATTAATGTTGTAGGTCATCTGGGATTTACGCCTCAATATATAAATACTATAGGTGGATATTATATTCAGGGTAAGTCTTATGAAAATACGTTAAAATTGTTAGAAGCTGCAAAAAAACTTGAAGATTCCGGTGTGTTTTCAATTGTATTAGAAATGGTACCTGAAGAATCAGCAAAATATATTACCGAAAATCTTTCAATTCCGACAATAGGTATTGGTGCAGGTAAATATTGTGACGGACAGGTTCTTGTAATAGATGATATTCTAGGTAAATATCCTGGGAATATACCAAAATTTGTAAAAAGATATGCAAATGTTCGTGAAATTATGCAAAAAGCAATCTCCGAATATAATTCGGATGTAAAAAACGGATTATTCCCCGATAACGAACATTCTTTTAATTTGACTGAAAAGGAGAAAAATAAACTTGAGTACTGTTATAATAAATAACATAAATGATGTTAGAAAAAATGTAATTGATTGGAAAAAAAGTGGGTTAAAGATTGGTTTGGTTCCTACTATGGGGGCATTGCACAATGGTCACGCATCTTTAATTAAAAAAGCAAAAGAAATGTGTGACAAAGTTGTTGTCAGTGTTTTTGTTAATCCAATACAATTCGGACCAAATGAGGACTATGATAAATATCCAAGAACACTTGAAAAGGATAGAGAATTATGTGATAAACTGGGTGCAGATATTGTTTTTGCTCCTACTCCAAAGGAAATGTACGGAGAAAATAAAAAACTTTCAAATACAGACTTGACTTTCGTTTGTCCTCCGTATAATTTGGTTGATTGTTTATGCGGGAAATCTCGTCCGGGGCATTTTGACGGAGTTGCAACTGTTGTATTGAAATTATTTAATATTGTTACTCCTGATTATGCATTCTTTGGACAAAAAGATGCTCAGCAATTGTTTATATTGAAAAATATGGTTAAAGATTTAAATCTAAATCTTACAATAATTTCATGTCCTATTGTAAGAGAGGATGATGGTTTAGCTTTGAGTTCAAGAAATACTTATCTTTCTCCTGACGAAAGAAAAAGTGCTCTTACAATATCAAAAGCATTGAAGCAAATTGAATTATCATATAAACAAGGTATAACAGATACTAATATTCTTTTTGACGCGGCAATTTCCGTTTTGGACAAGAATATAGAACCTGAATATATAGAATTTAGAAATTTCGAGACATTTGAAAAAGTAACTGAAGCAAAACAAAATACACTGGTTGCAATTGCAGCTAGAGCTGGAAAAACAAGGTTGATTGATAACATTATATTATAGGTATAAATGGCATATAGTAATTATAGAATCCAACAATTAGAAAATAATGCCCAAACCGTTTATTGGTTTAGGATGGTTCGCTATGTGTTTTATTTGTACGGCTTTTTAGCTTTTGTGTTCTGGTTCTTAAATTGCTTGGAAATGGATTTATATCGATTCAATTTCTTGTTTATAGGTCCTTATAAAATTTTACATAACTTTTATAGGGTAGAGGGTGTTGCTGTTGATTTTTCTCTTGCTATAATCGGTACGATAGCTCTTATAATAGGCGGTTTAATAGATTTCATTTGTAATGTTATTTATAATGGGCTTTTAGACCAAATCGACAGAGAAGAAGAACGTCTTGAAAAGAAAAAAATAAGAAAGAAAAGAGTTCAGCCAGTAAATCCAAATGTATATGTTCAGCAAGGTGTTAACAGTCAAGTACAACCTATAAATGAGAATCCGTTTGAAGAATCTAAACTATTGTTTATTATTCAACCTCACGTAAACAGAATAAAAAAGAAAGAAACCGATATTGAACTTACATTTCAAGAAGTTGAATTATGGAGACAAAGAGTAAATAAAAAGCTTATAGAAAATGTAAGTTATTCTAAGCCTATTCAAAAAGGTTATTATAGAAAGAATTTATTCCTTATGTATAGGGACTTTAATTATGTGGATGATTTCTTATATTATATTAAACCTACAGTTGATTCTATTGTAATTGAATTTAAAAAATACGGTGTATTAGTATCATATAATTATGTATTTAGTTCTATTACTAAGCTTGAAAATTTGGAAAAAGAACTTGATATGATGGATACAATTCTTTCTTTGAATTTTCAAAATGAATTTATTGTTACAAATAGGTTTAAGGTAACTTATGATAATAAGCCTATACAAAAATATACTATGAAATTTAAAGGTGAATATAATCTTTCTAAAAATTTATCAATTGTTAACAGGCAACCATTGTATTCATTAAAAGAAGTAAAAAAACAAGGAGATATACAACAATGAAAATGAAAATTACAAGGATGGCACATAATAAACATCTTCCGGAATATAAAACAGAAGGTTCTTCAGGGATGGATTTATATGCTGCAATCGATAAGGAAATAACATTAAAACCATTGGAAAGAGTTTTGGTTCCAACTGGTATAAAAATTGAAATTCCGGTTGAATATGAAGCGCAGATTAGAGCTCGTTCCGGTTTATCTGTTAAACACGGTATTACATTGATTAATGCGGTTGGAACAGTTGATGCGGATTATAGAGGTGAAGTTTGTGTCGGACTTGTAAATTTATCAAATGAAGAATATACAATAAAGCCTGAAGACAGAATTGCTCAAATGGTTATTGCTCGTGTAGAAAAAGCAGAAATAGAAGTAACAACTGAACTTGCAGAAACAGTTAGAGGTGAAGGCGGATTTGGTTCTACAGGTTTTTAATATCTAAATTTTATGCAAAAAAGAGTTTGATTATATAATCAAACTCTTTTTTTATTCTTTAAGTCTTTTTCTTAGTGGAATAAACTATATCCTGTTATAAATGAACAAATAAGAAATATTGCGGAAAGCACATAAGTAAAATGATTTAACCCTTTTTCCGCACTTTTTTGTGATGAAAATAAATTTGCAGTTCCGCCTATAGCACCTAAACCGTCACCTTTTGGTGAATGTAATAAAACCATTAATATCAATAAAACTGCTGCTATTATTTGAATTATCCATATTGTCGTAAGCATTTTTTATCCCTTTTAATTGCTCTTCTGAACTGAGTTTAGCATAAACATAATTTTTTGTGTAAGTTCATCAAGTTTTGTATCTTTTATTAATACTTTTTTTAACTTTGATTTTTCACCTGAAATGATTGAAATTTTTGATTTATTTACCTCAAATAAGTCGGAACAAAAAGATATTAGTTCTTTATTTGCTTTGTTTTCAATTGCAGGTGCAGATATTTTTATCCTTACATATTCGTTTGTATAATCAACAATCTTGTTAACTGACGAATTAGGTACTAATTTTACGCTAAAAACAGTACCATTTGGTGTTTCTGATAAAAAAGTATTTTTATTTTCCATATTATGATTATACATCAATTGATGTAAGTATGTTTAAATTTATGGTAAAAATGGGAAATAAATTGTAGAATAGGAATGTACTAACAGGTTTTATTATGGTTGAAGAAAATATATTTGCAGGACTGGAAAAAATACTCAGAGAACAAAATCGTTCGGAAGAAGATATTCAGGAAATATATAGAGCTTATAAATTTGCGGAAAAACTTCATGATGGGCAATATCGTGTAAGTGAAGAACCATATATAATCCATCCTGTAGAAGTTGCTAAAATCCTTGCGACATTGAAAGTGGATAAACATACTTTAATGGCATCAATATTGCATGATACTATTGAAGATACAGGAATAACTCCGGAACAATTGGGCGCTGAATTTGGTGAAGATGTATTAAATTTGGTTCAAGGGGTTACTAAGTTAGACAAATATCAATTTAAATCAAAAGAAGAACGTCAGGCTGAAAGTTTTAGAAAAATGTTTATTGCCATGGCGAAAGACGTAAGGGTTATATTTTTAAAACTTGCAGACCGATTGCATAATATGCGAACCCTAAATTATATGGCTCCTGCAAAACAAGTCAGAATCGCTCAAGAAACGCTTGATATATTTGCTCCTCTTGCAAATAGATTAGGTATCGGAAAAATTAAAGCGGAATTGGAAGATTTATCATTAAGGTATCTTAATCCTGAAAAATATTTTGAAATAGCTCAACTTGTAGCTCAAAAAAAAGTAGAGCGTGAAAATACCGTAAAACTTCTTATTGATGAAATATCAGAAAGCTTAAAGAAAAATGAGATAGATGCAGAAATTACAGGCAGAGCAAAGCATTATTACAGTATTTATAAAAAGATGCAAAGACTAAATGTAGCATTTAATGATTTGTATGATATTACTGCTGTTAGGGTTATTGTAGATACAGAAAGACAATGTTATGAAGTTTTAGGTATTATCCATTCTTTATTTAAACCTATTCCCGGACGTTTTAAAGACTATATTGCTATGCCAAAGGGAAACGGGTATAAATCATTACATACTTCTGTAATTGGGCCTAAACAAAAGCCTTTGGAAGTTCAAATCCGAACAAAAGAAATGCATAAGGTCGCTGAATATGGTGTTGCAGCTCATTGGAAATATAAAGAAGCAGGTTCTATTAAAGTGTCATCAGATGATGACATAAAATTTTCTTGGATGAATCAAATGATAGAACTTGAAAAAGAGGCTTCTAATGCTAATGATTTTGTCGAAAAAGTAAAAATAGACCTTTTTGGTAATCAGGTTTTTGCTTTTACCCCGATGGGTGATATTATTGATTTGCCTCAAAATGCAACGCCGATTGATTTTGCGTTTAGAATTCACTCGGAAGTAGGTTATAAAACAACAGGTGCATTAATTAACGGCAGAATTGCCCAACTTGATACGAAATTGAATAACGGTGATATAGTTGAGCTTTTCACCTCGAAAACAGGTACTCCCAAACTACACTGGCTAAAATTTTGTGTTACCAAGCAAGCTCAATCTAAAATAAGGCAATGGTTTAAGAAACATAACAGAGATGAATATATTGCTAACGGCAAAAATATGCTCGAACAGGAAATTTCTAAGACTGTTTTTGATGAAAATATGAAAAATGGTCATCTATTGGAAATTGCTAAAATTTTAAATTATGTTTCCGTTGATGATTTGTTTGCTGCATTAGGAAATGGCGAAACAACCTTAACTAAAGTAACAAGCAAAATAAAGAAACCTGTTGAAGACACTGACGGACAATTTGTTTCAACCAGAAAGAAAAGTCATTATAAAGATGAAATTGCAGGGCTTGAAGGAATGCTATACAGTTTTGCAAAATGTTGTTCTCCTGTCCCGGGTGAACACATAGTTGGTGTTGTTACAAGAGGAAAAGGTGTTTCAATTCATAGAATTGATTGTCCTTCATTAGATACAGTACCTGAAGAACGATTAATGAAAATAAGCTGGAATAATGATGAAAATCCTCATAGAACTTATGTAACATCAATTAGAATTATTTGTGTTGATAAACAGGGTATGTTGCAGGATATTCTTGCTAAGGTTGTAGATTGTTCTTGTAATATTAAATCAATTGATGCAAATACTAACAAGGCAAAAAAAGTCGGTATTATTGATATAGGTGTTGAAGTTAACGGTATTGATAATTTAAACGCCATAATAAATGCCATACAATCATTACCGGATGTTCATTCCGTTAAACGAATCCAAATGAATTCCAAAATGAAGGCTGCTCAGGAATTAAAAAAACTTCCAAAACCAAAAGCTAAAAAGAAAACAGTTTGATTTTGACTTGAATATGTATTGACATAATCAAATATGCATGCTATTTTATGTAAATATGAGATGTTGCGAAAAATCAGGTTGGGGAGGAAAACGAGAACAGGCAGGAAGAAAAAAAACTTGCCTAAAAAAAGTACCTTTCAACCGAAGAATAAATGAAAATATATTAAATATTTTAAGAGAATATGCTGCTTCCCATAATATGACAGATACGGAAGCATTAGAAAGTGCTATTCTTTTACAAAATAATATTGATAGATTAAAAGGAGATAAAATTATGAAAATTTGTATTCCGACAAGTGACGGTAAATTATGCGGACATTTCGGACATTGTGATTCTTTTACGTTTGCAGATGTTAATCCTGAAACAAAAGAAATTATAAAAATAGAAGAGAAAGTACCAGAAGATGGAATTTCTTGTCACAGTACAAATTGGATTGCGCAACAGGGTGCAAATAAAGTATTAGCAGGTGGTATGGGAATGCGTCCTTTAATGTCTTTTGCTCAAAATGGTATAGAAGTTGTTGCAGGGTGTCCTGAATTACCTATTAGAGAAATATTGGAAAAATATTTGGCAAATACATTGGAATCAGGTGAAAATACTTGTGGTGGTGAAGGTCATGACCATCAGCATTGTCATCATCATTCAGAAGGTCATAATTGTCATCACGGGTAATACAGATGAGCGCAAAATCAGAAAATGCTAAAGAATTATTTAAGGCTGGTTATAATTGTTCACAAGCTGTATTGGGTGTCTTCTGTGAAGAATTAGGATTGGATTTTGAAACTGCAATGAAAATTGCATCTTCATTTGGTGGCGGTATGGGCAGAATGAGAGAAGTGTGCGGAACTGTTTCTGCAATGTTTATGGTTTCAGGACTTGTTTACTCTTCCGGAAAACCGTCTAAAGAAGCTAAATTAGAACAGTATAAGATTGTCCAAGAATTAGCAGAAAAATTCAAGAACAAAAATGGAAGCATTATATGTAGAGAACTCTTAAAGGGTATTGAAAATTCTAATTCTCCGATACCATCAGAGAGGACGGATGAATATTATAAAAAACGACCTTGTATAAAATTAGTTTCTGATGCGGTTATAATATTGGAAAAATATTTAGCTGGTAAAACTATTGATAAAGTATAGAAAATATAAAAGGCTTGAATATAACATTCAAGCCTTTTTATTATATTCATAATTAATAATTATCTTAAATATCTTGCCGCAAGATACATTATAATTGATGCAATAATAAAAAATAGAATAGGTCCTACGACTTCTGCTCTTGAAGTTGTAGATTTTATTTGTTGTTTATCTTTATTTTCATTATTATCCATTTTATACTCCTTTAAAATTATCTTAGATAAGCTAAATAAACATATATACTGCTTATTGTGAGTGAAATACAAACAACTGCAATGCCGTACTTTAAGAAACGCATAAAAGTTATCGGGTGACCTTCTTTTGCTGCGTTTTCCGAAACTATTACATTTGCTGCAGCACCAATCATTGTCATATTACCGCCCAAACAAGCACCTAAAGATAAGCACCACCATAATGGTACGGAATAATCCTGCCCCATTGTTTTTTGAATTTCAACAATCATAGGTGACATTGTTGCAGTGTATGGAATATTATCAATAATTCCGGAAATTACACCGGAAGCCCACAATATAAGCATAGATGCTGCTTGTTGTGACCCTTGAGTTATTTTTATAATCCATTCTGCCATTAACTTTATACCGCCTGAGGCTTCTACTCCTCCGATTATAATAAATAGGCCAACGAAAAAGAAAATGGTATTCCATTCTACGTCTTTAAGAATATCAGTCGGCTTTTCAAAAATTAATAATATGCTTGCTCCTATCATTGCTGCAACATAAGTTTCTATGTGCGTTATGTCATGTGTTACAAAGCCGATAATAACAAGTCCTAAAATAATTATTGAGCGTATCATCAATTTTTTGTCCGTAATTGTTTTAGAATTATCTATATTTGCGACTTGTGCCATTTTTTCTTTATCTGCTTTCAGTTTATTTTTAAAAATAAACGACAGTACAACAAGTACAATAACCATAATAATTGTTATAGGTATTAACAGGTTATTAATGAAATCCATAAAAGAAAATCCTGCTGCACTGCCGATTATAATATTGGGCGGATCGCCAATAAGAGTGGAGGTTCCTCCTATATTTGAAGAAAATATTTCTGTAAGTAAATATGGTAACGGGTCAATATTTAATTTTCTTGCAATTGCAAAAGTTATAGGCATAATAAGTATAACAGTTGTTACATTATCTAAAAAAGCACTTGTTACAGCAGTAAAAATTCCTAATGCTACGAGTATTTTTATTGGATGTCCTTTTGTTAATTTTAAAAGTTCATTTGCTATCCAGGTAAATATTCCGCTTCTTGTTGAAATATTGACTATAATCATCATTGAAACAAGTAAAAAAATAACATTAAAATCTACAAAATTTATGAAATAATGCGGATTAATATAGTCTCCTGTATTTTTGGTTTGGCTTACTAAACCAAGCAAAAGAGTTAAGCCTCCTCCAAGAAGTGCAATCGTTACTTTTGGGATTTTTTCCAATGCTATAAAAATATATGCAATTATAAGTAATGAAGCAGATATTATTATATTATGGGAAATTATAAATTCTGATAGTGTGTTCATTAAACTCCCCCTCTGTTATATGCTGCTGCAATTGCTATTGCTATTTCTTCTTCATTGTTTTTTTTGATTGATTTCGTTTTTATATTATTTTCAATTTCTTCGGGGAAATATTTATTTATTATTTTTAATATTATTGATGTAAGTTTCATTGCAAAAATCATTATCGTGAGAAAAGAAAAAACAGTTCCCATACCGATAATCATTATGGTTGCACCTACATTCAAAATGTTTGTAGTTTCCATAGTGTCTCCTTAAATTTTAATGCCAAAATAACGAAATAAATTCCGTGTATATTGTGTTTATTAATAAAAAAGGAGATGATTAAGGCGCTCTTGTATTTATTTCATTTTTTAAATAATTTTCAGTATTATTAACAAGTCTAAATTTACTAATATCACCTTTATTGACTATTGTATTTGTATATAATCTTTTAAAATTTATAGTATCGGAATATTCATTAAAAGAATTGTCTTTTTTATTATTAGAATTTGTAATTTCAAGTTTATTTCTGCATTGCGAATTTAAGTATGCATTTTCATCATTGTTAAAGTGTGATATTTCAGGGATAGAGGATGCCGTTATATAACTTTCAACAAAATTATTATCATAAGTATAATTAATGGCTTCTGCCGATTTAACAAATGATATTATAAATAAAAATATTGGTATAATGATGAATTTAATATATCTGTTCATAAGTATATTCTAACATAAAGGGGTATAAATATTACCTGATTTAATCCCTTTTCATATCTATAAGTATAGCAACCGTATTTTTTATTAATCCGATTGCCCATTTTAATATTAAAATACCTCCAAGAATACCTATTATTGAATCTAAGCATATTATATTCAGATATTTTCCTATCAACAGTGCAACAATAGCAAGAATTGAAGTTAAAGCATCAGCTAAAATATGGTAATATGCTGATTTGAAATTATAATCTTCGCCGTGCTCTTCGTGGTGATGTTGATGAGATTTTTCCATTATAAAAATGCAGATGGAGTTAACTGATAAGCCGATAATTGCGACAAGTATTGCTTCATTAAAATGTATTTGAATAGGAGATAATAATCTGTGTATTGCTTCTATAATAATCCAAATACCTGTAAAGCCTAAAAATATAGAGCTGGTATAGGCTGCTAAAACACCTATTTTTTCTGTCCCGAGAGGAAAATATTGTGAGTTTTTTAATTTCCTGATAAGAACATAAGCAATATATGTAAGGCTTAAAGCCAAAGCATGTGTACCCATGTGATATCCGTCCGCTAACAATGCCATAGAGTTTGTAATATATCCGTATATGATTTCTGCAACCATTGCAATTACAGTAAAAATAATAACAATTAATGTCTTTTTCTCGTTTTCTGTTGAAATTTCGTGTATATGATTGGACATATATCAACTCCGTTTGTATATTGTATTCTTAACTTCAGACATTTTAATTATATCGTGATTTTGACTGAATATGTATATAAAAATTAAAATATTTTAAATTAAAAAGCAAAATTTTTTTTTACGTGTATTATCCCAAATATGAAAATTAATTCTATACAATCTTATAATCCCAATTTTAATGCCCGTTCGTACAGAGTATATCCGAAACATACGGATATACAAACCGATAATAATCCGAACTTGGGGAAAAATCCTTATTGTGTAATTACATTTTATGATGATTTCTTTCATAGAAACCAAATTATAGAAAAAAAGATGAGAGAAGAAGATGGTGTATATCATTCTGAAGTAAGGGGTTCAATCCCTTCTTTCTTGTATCATATATATTATAAAGATACCGGACTTCGTGACCCTGCTGATGGTACTGATTATTATGTTAAAAATGCTCCATCATATAGAGATTATATTCCTACGTTGAGAAAACATTTTAATCAACCGCTTGTACATGCTATAAAACCCGGTAAAGCAGTTGGAAAACTTATTTTTAAAGATGAATTTACAGATAATGATTCTAAAGAAATAAAAGAACCTTCGATAATTGTAACAAATAAGTTTTTTGTTCATGCCGGAAATCCGAATATAATCGGATTGTTATTTACTGAAAATGATATGGGGGCTCTTGAACATTTATCTACGAATTATAGACAGGGAACAAAAGTATGTGCTACTGTTTTTGATAAAGAAAAATTATCAAAACTAAAATCTTTAAACGGTAAAAATGTAGAATTGGAAGTAAAAGACGATGTTCTTAATGCTTCTGTTACTCGTAAAAAAGGTACACCAATGGTATTTCTTCCCGTAAAAATACCGCCAATGAAATTTTCTGATAAAGTATTAACTCCTAAAGAGTATACTCCTGATACAGTCGGAGCAAAAGCACTTAATCTGGCAAAACTCGAAAGACTTGCAGCAACAGGGAAAATTGATGTAAAAGTTCCACGTTCCGTTGCACTTCCTTGGGGATATATCGATAAATTATACAAAGACAATCCTGATATATTAAGAGACCCGGATACTAATAAACCTATAGTTACGGAATATAATGACAAATATTGCAGAGAAGATATGATGTTACTAATGAAAACATTAAAACAGAATGGTATCTATCCTAATGCAATAAACAGTCCTTATGTTATGGTTCGTTCTTCATTTAATGGCGAAGATTTGGCAAATTATTCAGCTGCAGGGATTTACGAATCAACTAATGCAAAAGTAGATTCTCAACATTTATATCAAGCTATTACTTTTGTTGCGGATTCCAATAATTCAGCAAAAGCAATGGAATCAAGAGCTGTTTATCATATAAATGACGATGCAATTAAGCCTTGTGTTATTATTCAAAATAAAGTTGACCCTGATTATAAATTTACGCTTTATACTGATGATAATTACGGAAAAGTTAAAATAGATATGTATTCAGGTGCAAATAGTAAATATAGCCAACCTCACGTATTTACTTATGATAAAAAGACTAAAAAACTAAGCTATGATTCTATTCAAATGCCTAATGCCGCTTTTGTTGATTTGGATGAAAACTTACAAATATCAGGCTTTGAGCCTATACAAAATAATTTGTCCGGTAATAAAAAATTATTTAATACAGTTCAAAAACTTGTGGATAATGCACTTATCATAGAAAAAGAATTTGGGCATCCGCAAGATATTGAAGGTGGTATTTTAGGAAATGACATATATTTATGGCAAACCAGAAATATTGTAAATAACGGACAATAAAAAAGAATGAGGAAACTCATTCTTTTTCTTCTGTTTTTATAATTGGTGTATTTGGATTTAAATATTTTTTGTAGGATTTTTTCTTTTCCTTTTTTTGTTCTGATTTTTTCTTTCCGAATTTATCCGGATTTTGTATTTCTGTTTTCTTAAATTCAATATCAGAATCTTTTGTTCCTACAAGCATTGTTAATATAAACATAGCATTTCGTCTTTTTGCATCATATCCAAGTATAACCCTTGCGTATTCAGGTCCAACTCCTATCATAATTCTGCTTTCTTGGAATAATTTGTCGTTGTAATCACTGTTCATTGCAAGTGAACCTAAATATCCAAGTGTTAAATATTTGCATACTTTCAAGTTTTCTATTATTACAAAGTTTGAACGTCCGTATCTGTATCTGTCAAAATAAAATGGTGATTGACCTGCATTAGCTGTTTCATAGAACATTAAAGCTTGATGCCAAGGACCAACTTTTGTTCTTAATGAAGGTCCAAATCTGAATATACCTACGGTATTTCCTTGCGTATATACTGTTGCTGCAGTTTGAGCAACAACACCTGCTCTTAATCCGACAGTACCTTCTTCGTTCATATATGAATATAATGGTTTATAAGTTTGGGTCATCCAACGAAATCTGCCTTTTGTATTGCCTAAATCGTAACCTTTCTTTCTGTCAACAAATAAGCCTGCATTATATTTTTGAGAGAATTGTATACCCAAATCATCAATATAATCAGAACGTGAATACGATAATTGAGCTCCGTATTTAGGCATTCTGTATCCCATAAACCATTCACTCTGGTTAGTGTATCTTGAGTAATCCAAAGTCCAACCGGGAGCGAATTTTTGTCTGCCTCGGATAACAAATTCTTCTACAGATGTACCATAGGCAACTTCTGTCATATTGGACTGATTTCTAAATCTTGCTATACCGCCAACACCGAGTTTGTCATCTTTATATGTCAATATAGGTGCAAGTTTTAATGTAGAACCACCCGGAACATTTAAAACTACGGCAGGACCTACGTGCATACCTAACATTGCCTGAGAACCAAATTCAGGTATATTGGTTTCCGCACTGGCATGTTCTTTATTTGTTACTATTTTTACAGAAGGGATTGTTGCTATTTTATGATTTTTTAAATATAAATTGGCATTCTTTATTGTAATAACTTCGTGGTCATCCTTCGCATCGATGACTATTTTGTTTGCTTTTATTTTGTAAACCCCTTTATCACTGTCACTTAATCTCGGTTCACCTGTATAAAATACCCTGTTTGGATTCATATAGTTTGCAAAAGACCTTGCACCAAAGCTTATTACATCATCTTTTAATACTTTTGCAACACCATCATATTCTTCAATTTTATCGGAATATAAAAATGCTTCTTTTGCTTGAAGTTGGATATCATCGGTACTTGTAACAGGATTTTCAATCCAACCGTTAGGTTTATTTAAGTCTATTTTAACGAAATCACCTTCTGTTCTTGTTGTTGGTGAAGTTAAAACAACATCTTCATTTGCTTTTAATATGTTTCTGTCATAGTTAAAAACAATTTTATTAGCGGATATTGTTGTTTTTTGTGATTTGAAAAGCACTCTGGCATTGCCGATTGCCTCTACTTCAAATCTGTCAGGGAAATATTCCATATAATCCGCTGTTAATTCAATATTGGGATCAATTTTTGTTTCCGGTTCTTCAACTTTTTTGCCTTTTTTCTTAAATCCAAGTCTTTCTTTTAAGGGAATATATTGCTCTTTTTCTATTGCTTTTTGTTTCTCTTTTTCTTCTTGCATAAGAGCTTTTTCAAGTTCTTTATTTGTCAACTTTTTCTTTTCCGGAGGTGTTACAAATGTATCATCAGCAGTATTTACAATATTATCATTTGTGTTATTAATTCCGTCTTTTTTATTTACAGCAGGTTTTTCAAGCTCCTTGTTCTGTTTATTTCTATTGAAAAAGCTGTTTTTTTCAGATTTTACTTTTGTAGTCTTTTGGTTCTTTCTTTCTGCGAAGTTTTGTTTCTTCTTTTTAATGAAATTGACTATTGTATCGTGGTCGTGGGACATTTCTTCATCAAGATATTCGGGGTTTAACTCCGAGAAGAAAGGATCTGTGCCCATTTCCGGATAATAATCCATTGCCATTATTGAATTTGGCATTAGCATTATACATAAAACTATTAAACTAAAATATTTCTTCTTCACTTTTAATTCCCTTATAGAAAATTCTTTGGATTTTGCGGTTTACCGTTTACACGAACTTCAAAATGGACGTGAGGTCCTGTTGAATATCCGGTAGAACCTACATAACCAATGACTTCACCTTGGCTGACGTGTTGACCTACTGATACTGCCTGCTTTGACATGTGTGCATACAGTGTTGAAGTAGGTGAACCTCTATACATACCGTGGTCTATAATTACAACCTTACCGTATCCTCCATACCACCCTGAAAATATTACTTTTCCCGAGTTTGAGGCTCTAATAGGAGTTCCGTATGCTATGGCATAATCTATACCTGTATGATATATTTTTGATTTGAATATCGGATGTACTCTCCACCCGAATGGTGAACTTATTCTTGCACCTGAAACAGGCAATCTGAATGCACCAGAAGTACTTAAATTACTGTGTCTTGTTGATTTGCTAATCATTGCAGCTAATCTGTCAGATTGACGTTTTAATTCTCTTTCTGATTTTTCGTATGCCTTTTTATCTTTTTGTATTCTCTCAATCATTGATTTATTTTGATTGATAGTTACTTTTATATTTGAATTTTCTCTGTCTATGTCTTTAATTATTCTTGCAAGTTGTTTTTTCTCTGTTTCAAGTCTTTGCTTTAATGATGCAACTTTTTGTGCTTCTTCTTTCAATGCAATCATTTTATTTTTATCTGATTGAATGATTAAGTTTTGATAATATATTCTATCTAAAAATTGGCTCAAACTGTCTGTAGATATAAGTAAATCCAAAACAAGAGTATGCTTTGTTTTATATATTGTTCTGATTCTTTCAGCAGAGGAACTGTGTCTTTTATTGTATTGGTTAAGATAAGTATTTAACTCTTTTTGAAGAGAAGCTATATTATCCTGTTTCGTTTTTAATTGATTTTGTGAGCGTTTTAATGCTTGTTGATTTTTTTCGAGTTTCTGTTGGTTCCTGCTAAGTTTATTTGCTTCTTGCCTTTCAAGCTTAGCTAATGAGTTTATTTTTTGTTTTATTGCAAGTCTTTGTTGCTCTACTTTTTTAATTTGTTGTTTTTCTCCTGCCGCATTAACATTATTACCTATGAATAAAATCATAAGCATTAACATACATATTGCGGTAACTCTCTTCAAAAACAACTTCATTTATTATATCCAAATGTATTCTCTAGTGCATGAATAGTAGTATTGATAAAATTGAACCAAATGTCCATAGTAAAAAACATACTGTTATTGTAAGAATTATAGCTTTTCTGTTTCTTCTAAAAAATTCCATAATATATCCCCAATTTATATTCTCATATTATAATTTTACTCTAAAAATCACATGAAACAAATATATTAAGGGGTTTTTTACATTAAATTCTCAATATTTCTTTATCTGTTATTACAATATCAGATTTTATGTCAAATTCTTCAGGGACTATAGTTTCGTATAAAAGTTCTGAGAACACTAAAATTATTTTTTTTGCTTGATTTTGATGTTGTTTTAAAAATCTGTCATAATATCCTTTTCCGTATCCGATTCTGTAACCGTTCTTATCTGCTGCAACAGCGGGTATTACTATTAAATCTATATTATTAAAATTATTTATTGCTTTAGTTTCAGGTTCTTTGATATTATAACTGCCTGTTTTTATTTTATTTTTCTCATAAGGGCATATTTCTAATTCGTTACCTTTCACTCTTGGTAGGAAGAAATTTTTAGTATTGTCTTCAAAACAGGGTAAAGTTGACACTTCATAATTTAACGGGTAATAACAGATTATATTTTGAGCTTTTTTATATTCATCAGTCGAAAATAAATTCTCTAATATTTTTTTGCTCAATTTTTCTGTATCGAAAAATTTTCTTTTCTCAATAGATATTTTTCTTAATTCTTTTTTCATAACTTTATTAGAACATAAAAACGGACTTTTTATAAAGTCCGTTTTTAAATATATTTTTTATTGACTATTTTATGTTTGAGAATGTCCAAGCATCTGTAGCAGGAGCTGTAGCTGCTTGATAATCTGCATCAGATACTCCGCCTTCATCACTTCCGTGAGCGATTGGTTTATACAATCTGTTGTAGTATTCTATAACCATTCTGTCTGAATTGAAGTATGCTTCTGCTGTTCTTATTGCCTGACGCATCATAGTAGCCCATTTAACCTTATCATTATAGTATGTAGGTATAATGTGGTTTTCTATAATATCCATCATGCATTCATAGTCTTTTTTGTGTCTTTGTTCCCAAGGAATATTATCATCTAAGCCAGGATATTCTATTGTATAACCGTTAATGCCTGGGAATGTACCTTCTACAGTCCATCCGTCAAATGTAGATAAGTGAACAGCTCCGTTAGCATTAGCTGACATGCCGGAAGTACCTGAAGCTTCAAACGGTCTTAACGGTGTATTTAACCATACGTCAGATGCTCTCTTTAATTTTCCGCTTAAGTCTAATTCGTATCCAGTAAGAACTACTACGTTTTTCATAGAATAAGAACTTCTTAAAATCTTATTAAACATTTCTTTTCCGCTAACATCATCAGGATGGAATTTACCTGCGAATATAAGTTGAACTTTATTTTCGTTTAATAATTTAAGGATTCTGTTTTCATCCATAAATATTAACCAAGCACGTTTGTAATCTGCAAATCTTCTTGCCCATGTGATTGTTAATACATTTGGATCTAATCGCTTACCAACTGTATTTGCAATATATTCAAATACTTCACGTTTCATTTCAACTTTTGATTCAAGTAATGCTTCTAAATTATCTGTTTTCATTCTCGAATCTTGCCAGTAATGAAGGTTAACAGCATTGGTTATAGCTCTAATCGGGCATCTGCCTTCAACCCATTTCCACATTTTGTTAGCAACTAATCCGTGTAATTGAGATACTGCATTAGCAAGTCTTGACATTCTTAGTGCTGCAACCGTTAAAGAGAATTGTTCTCCACCGAGTTGAACAGCTTCTTCTCTTGAACGACCTGCAAAAAATCCACCCTTTAATAAGTTATCAACCCAGTGAACTTCGTTACCTGCTGCAACAGGTGTATGAGTTGTAAATACAACTTTTTCTTTTACTTTTGCTAAGTCACCATTATATTGATTTAATAATTCAAAAGCTGCAGGAAGGGCGTGACCTTCGTTTAAGTGAACACAATCAAACTTATATCCTATTTTTTGAAGTAATCTAATACCTGCAATACCAAGAACTGTTTCTTGAGCAATTCTTATTTTCTCATTTCCGTCATATAACTTATGAGAGATTGATCTTGCCCATTCAGAGTTTTCTTCAATATCTGTTGTTAAGTAGTATACAGGGCAAGTATCGAATATACCGGGTTCAAGTTTGTAAGCTTTTACGAGAACTTTTTCTCCGTATATTTCTACTTCTACTGTCGTATTAATGTCTGTTAAGAAATCATAATGTTTTCTTATATAAGCTACTTCTACATTTCCGTCATGGTCGATTCTTTGGTTGTAATAACCATAAGACCATAGCATTGTTACACCAACCATTGGCATCTGAAGGTATCCTGCAGATAACATATGTGAACCTGCTAAGAATCCTAAACCGCCTGAATATGTTGCTATTGATTGGTCAATTGCTATTTCCATTGAGAAATATGCTACATTTGGTAGTCCCATTCGGCTCTCCTTTTATTCTGTTCTGAACAAATTGTTTAACTATCTCTGTATTAAAAATTTATATCAACAACATAACAAAAAAGCAAATTTTTCTCAATAATTTGTTTTCTTGGAGTTAATATTTGTTATTTTTTACTTATGTTGGGTACTATATTTAAGTCAAATTTTATAATTTTTTTATATAAAGGTTTTGTAATGGATTATAATGACAGTTCTTTGGACACAAAAAAGAAATATACTTTAAATTGAATGAAAATATTTATTTATAAATAATATAATTATAAACTACTCAATATAAGCAACATAAGAGGTGCAGCTATTATTGCAAATGGCAGCATTATTATGTCGTATAATATTGATGTTAGTCTATGAGCGTTTCTCGTCTTTTTTAATTGTTTTATTAAAAACTCGGAATTTTCCATTTCTATGTAATATACTGTTTCAAAAGGAATTAGAATATTATTATTCTCGTCAATAACACCGTATTTCCCGTTTTGTTTTGCAATGAAGAAATTAACATCTTTGGTTTGACCTTTAAATTCTATTTTTAATTTAGTTGCGTCGTAATCTTGAGTATCTATAATTTTTTCTCTTGTATTACTTCCTTTTGAATATATCGCTTCATATACAAATGGGACTTTAATATTATTTTTTCTATCTATAATTCCCCATTTTCCATCCTTTTTTGCGATTATGTTATCAGGTGTTTGGAAAGAAAAAATATTAAGTGTTAGTAAACGATTAATAGCCATTTCCATATCGATAAAATAAAAGTCTTCATAATTATCAATTATTTCGGAAATTTTTTTATTATTTTCATATATGTATAATTTATTATCAATCCTTATAATTGCATTCAAAGGATACCCTTCAAATTCAAAAGATGTATTATTTGAAATATATTCATATATATCACTTAACTTTTTAAGAGTATTAATTTTATCAATTATTTCTTTTCGTTGTTCTTCGGAAGTATATTTTATATTTTTGTATTTATTAAATGAAAGAAATTTATTATAAGAAATATTTTTATAAGTTACAGTTAAAACACCATCATTAATACTTATATCTTCATCAACATCAGCAATAAATAAAAATTCGTTAGAACCATATTTTTTGTTTGTAAAAATAATATTAAAGATTCGTGAAGCAATTGAGTTATCAAACTTAAAGTAAGGTGAATTATTAAAATCGTTTGATATACCGAGAATACCATTTTCTAAAGAGACATATAAAGCATTACCTTTTTTGTCTTTCGTTTTTATAATTGCATTTTTGGGATAGTTTATAAATTTTATTTTGTTTAAATTGTTATTAAAATTAAAGTAATTATCTATAAAATTATCAAAAAGATGTTCCGGACTATAGAGATAAGTTTCGGGCCAAACAGAACTACCTGCTTGACAAACATAAATAGGATGGTGGTTAAGGTTACGTTTCCTAATTTTGTTACATCTTACAGGGAAAATGTTCCTTTGGGTACTTTTATCAATTAGTTCAAATCCTGATTTAAAGCCGTTATTTTTTTTTATTTCGTACTGATTGACAATCTTTGCCCAAACAATACCATTTGAAAATATAAAATCTATTAATATAAAAATAATTAAAAACTTTTTCATATTTTTTCCTAATTATAATTTTTAATTATATATTATAATTAAGTAAAAGGGAATTTTTATGAAATTAGCGGTATTTGATTTTGACTCTACATTAATGCAAGGTGAAACCCTTGAATTTATTGCTAAAGAATATAATATAGAACTATTGATGAAACAAATTACGACAGATGCAATGGAAGGTAAAATTGATTTCTTTGAAAGTTTAATACAAAGAGTTTCGTTATTAAAAGGAGCAAAGGAAAATAAGATAAAAGAAATATGTGAAAATCTTCCGTATACAAATGGGGCAAAAGAAACTGTTTCAGAATTAAAGAAAATGGGATATAAAGTTGTATGTTTCTCCGGCGGATACGAAACTGCTACAATTCCTGCCCAAAATGTTTTGGGTTATGATGCACAATTTTCAAATATTTTCCATTTTAAAAACGGCGAATTAACGGGCTTGTTAGGTGGAGAAATGATGTTCTCTGACAGTAAAGGCAAAATGCTTTTGAGGTTACAAAACATTTTGGGAATAACCTCAAAAGATACATTGACTGTTGGTGACGGGGCAAATGATATAAGCATGTTTAGATATGCAGATAAGCGTGTTGCTTTCTGTGCGAAGCCTATTTTAAAACAAAATGCTAATATAGTTATTGAAAATAAAAATTTAACTGAACTTTTGAATTATTTATAGAACTAATTTTCAACGTATGCAATATTAACAGTGTAATTATTTTTATCATAGTCAGTAATTGCCCATCTTAGTATATCATAGCCCAGCTTTTTTAGTTCTGTTTCTATGTATTCACTTGAAAGGTTATCAGTTATCTTTATTTTTATGTCTTTTGATGAAATCATTATTCTACCGTAACCGATTTAGCAAGGTTTCTTGGCTGGTCAACATCTTTACCTAAAAATTCTGCAATATAATATGCCAGTAATTGCAACGGTACGCATGTTATAGCGGGGGATAATATTTCCGTAACTTGCGGTATTCGTATTACGACATCAAAAATATTATCCAGCTTTTTATCAGTTGAAGATGTTAATGCTATTAATTTAGCGTTTCTTGCTTTTGCTTCTTCACAGTTAGAAAGTACTTTTTCGTATGTTATTCCGCCCGGAATTAATATGGAAAGTACAGGCATTGTTTCATCCAACATTGCAATAGGTCCATGTTTTAATTCTCCTGCAGCATAACCTGTAGCATTGATATAACTTATTTCTTTCAGCTTTAACGCACCTTCAAGAGCAGTTGATAAATTAATTCCACGAGCGATATATATAAAGTTTTTATAGGAAGAAAACTTTCTTGCACAGGATTGAATAACAGATGTATCTGATAATACTTCTTCTATCTTTGTTGGAAGTTGAATTAATTCATGTTTTATGTTCTTTAGATAGCCTTTATCTAATGAACCTTTTATTTCAGCAAGATGAATTGCGAATAAATAGAATGATATCAGTTGTGCAATATAAGATTTTGTTGCAGCAACACTGACTTCTATTCCTGCATTTAACGGAATTAAACTGTCTGCCAATCTTGCCATATTTGAATCTGGTCTGTTTGTAATAATAAGAACGTGAGCATTCTTTTCCTTTGCTTGTTTGATTGCAGTTATTGTATCTGCAGTTTCTCCGGATTGGGAAACACCTATAACTAATGTTGAAGAGTCAGTTGTGGATTTCCTATATATATATTCGCTAGATGCTTCAACTTCAACAGAAATTCCCGAAAAATCTTCAATTAAATATTTGCCTGCTAAAGCTGCATGTAATGATGTTCCGCAAGCAATAATCTGAATTTTATTTAAAGATTTAAGTATCTCTTTGTTTAATTTAACCTCACCTAAAATTATAGGTTGTTCAATGTCATATAATTTACCGTTTAAAACATTCCTTATAACATCAGGCTGCTCGTGAATTTCTTTTAACATAAAATGTTTGTAGCCGAGTTTACTTAATGCAACCGGTTCCCATGGCAAAACTTCAATTCTTTTTGCGACTTCATTTCCGTTAATATCTGTAATTTTAACTTTGTCCTTTGTTACGACAGCAATTTCATTATCTTCTAAATAAATTGTGCGTTTTGTATATTCTATTAAAGCTGGAGTATCACTAGCTATAAAGTTTTCTCCATTTCCTACACCAACAAGCATTGGAGCATGTTTCCTGGCACCTACTATTAAATCAGGAACATCTTTATGCATAACACAAACGGCATAAGCTCCTTGAAGTTTTTTAACAGAGTTCCTTACTGCAAGTTCCAAGTCTTTTGTTTGTCCAAATTCATCTGCAACCAAATGTGCAATTACTTCTGTATCTGTTTGTGATTTGAATTTGCAACCTTTTGCAACAAGTTTTTCTCTTAATTCCTTATAATTTTCTATTATACCGTTATGAACAACAACTAATCTTCCGCAAGTACAAGTGTGAGGATGTGCATTAATTATGGAGGGGCTTCCATGTGTTGCCCAACGGATATGACCTATTCCGCTTGTAGGATTGTGTATTTGTGCTCTGTTTGCTTCTAATTCATTTTTTAAATTTATGAGCTTGCCAAGAGTTTTGTATATTTTAATTTCTCCGTCATCACGAATTGCAATACCTGCAGAATCATATCCTCTATACTCCAAATTTGTAAGACCGCTTAAAATAACGCTTACTACATCTCTATATCCTACATAACCTATAATTCCGCACATGTTTATTATTTCCTCTATTATGGGTTTCAACTGATAATCTATATAATACATTATACATAGATGAAATGATATTAAATTATTATAAAGTTTTATAATAATTTAATGTTAATTTTTTTCAGAAACTAATTTTTTATTTTTAGACAGATAAAATAAATACAATACGGCAATTATTATTGATAAAACAGAAGCTGCCGGTGTTGCTATACCAAGTTCATATAGAGTTGCACCGGTTATTAATGTACATAATAAATATGCAACAGGAATCCTTACACAGAATGCTGAAATTATACTGTTTACTGCTGCAAAAGAGGTTCTTCCGCATCCAAAGAAAAATCCGTTAATGCAAAATACAAAAGGTACCAGTATATAGTCGTAACTGAACGTTTTTAAGTATAATGCACCTGCATTTAATATATCTGTGTTTGTTGAAAATATAGCTATTGCACTTTTGGGAAATAGTTGCTGCCACAGAAAGAATATTAATCCGAACGAAAATGCAAATAAAATTGATAATTTTAATGCATTTACGGCTCTGTCCAGTTTCCCTGCACCTAAACTTTGAGCTGTTAATGCCGTTAATGCCATTGCAAATGAACCTGCCGGTAACATCATAAAAGCATTTAATCTTACAACAGAACCGTATGCAGCGGAAGCTGCTACACCCATTGAATTTGCAAGAGAAAATAAAAATAAGAATGATAGAGGAATTAATGTATCTTGTAATGATAACGGTAAACCGATTTTAAACAACTCTTTTGCTGTTTCAATATCAAATTTAATAGTCCTAAATTTAAATTTAAATACAAAATTACCTTTTCTTATATAAATTAATCCGATTATAACGCTTACAGCCTGAGAAAATACTGTAGCTATTGCGGCACCTGAAGCTCCCATTTGATATTTGCCAACAAGAATAATATCCGCAACTATGTTTATAAAGCAGGATATTGCAACAAAGTACATCGGTGCGACTGAATTTCCAAGCCCCCTTAATACTGCACTAATTGCATTATACGCAAAAATGAATATTAAACCTAATGAACAAATGAAAATGTATTTTCCCGTTTCTGTAAACGCTTCTTGTGGGGTTTGTAAAACATTTAATAACGGAATTTTGAACAAAATGATGCAGCTGCTTAAAATTATTGCAGCAATAATAAAACATATTGTCATTGTGTTAATTATTTTTAAAATATTTTCATATTGCTTTGCTCCAAATGCTTTACCGATTAGTATCGTTGCACTTACAGTTAAGCCTGTAATAAAAAATATCAGTGTTTGTAAAAGCTGTGAGCCTGTTGCTACTGCAGATACAGTTGAACTTCCGCAAAATTTTCCGACTATTATTAAGTCTGCAGCGCCATATAGAGCTTGTAAAAAATTGGCACCCACATAAGGCAGGGCAAAAGTTAATAAAGTTGTTATTAAGTTTCCTTGAGTTAAATCTTTTTGTTCGCTCATAACTAATGTTTCCAGTGTATATAGTAAATTAAATATCTAAAAATTTCAATCGGTGTAATGTTTTAATATATATGTAACGAAATATTAAGTTAATATATACTTCAAAACTCAATAGATATAAGGAAAATATAAAATTAAATAAAAAATATATACTTTTTATAGCAATTCTCAAATAAAAAAATTTTTTATATAAGTACGAGATACTAAAAAGAGGATAAAGAAAAATGGGACCAGAAAATATTTACAACATTAATTACCCCGGGTTTAATTCAGTATATGCCCAGGCGTTGAACAACAACATTAACGGAATAGATGTTGATGGAACAGAAGAAACAAGTGCAGTTCAAGATTTGTACAAACAAGCTGAGGACGATGCATTTAAAGAAGCTATTGCAAAATATCAGAAAATATCAGAGGGTATAGATTCTTTTACAAAAGAAGAAGATGTAGAAGCTCAGAAAAAAGAAGCTAACGAAAAGAAGACAGATGCAAAAGAACAAAAAACTAAGTTAGAAGAGTTCTTGTCATTCTTGGGAATAGATACAAAAGAAATTTCATCATTAGAAAAGGAAATAGATGCATTTAAGACACAAGCATCAAATATTCAATTCTACACGGCTGCTGCAGTAAATACAATTGTTGGGGATATAAACGCACAGGCTGATGAAATTAAGACAAAAGCCCAGCAGGCTAAAAAAGAAGAAGAAACTAAAAATAAACAAGAAAATCAAAAGTCAATCATAGAAAATGAAAACAAAGAAGCAAAAGTTAATACACAAGCAGAAGAAGTAAAAGACAATCCTTTCATACTTGAAGTATAAATAGACAAAGAAAACTGAGTAAATAACAAACGAACGAACAATATATTATATAATTTAGAGAGAAGCAAATTGTTTCTCTCTTTTTTTTGAGTTATAATTATAATGTAAAATAATAAGCCTCTGTAGCTCAGCTGGCAAGTCAGATATTTTACGAAGTAAAATTCTGACAAAAGATAGATTAAGCTCTATCAGGCTGACAAAGAGAAAGAAAAATAGACAATTAGCCTCTGTAGTTCAGCTGGCAAGTCAGATATTTTACGAAGTAAAATTCTGACTAAAGATAGATTA
>JAFUEV010000034.1 GCA_017470245.1 bacterium
ATTGACAATAAAACCGCATATTAAATTATATGAACTGTCATTATAATAAAATAATGAATTTGTTCGTGGGAAATATAATGAAGTTACATTCTGCTGAAAAAATAAAATAACGGATACGGTATGGGAAAATATATTTTTATAGTTGCAATATTTTTCGGTATTACTGCATTTGCCCAGAGATATGATGCAGGTTTTTCCCGTCCTATTATAACTGAAAACGGTAATTTTACTTATTATGAACTTGAACCCTTTCAGACAAGTGAGGGAGTGCTGATATTTTTGGATAGAAACTTAGGTGCCTTAAGCAATGACATAACTTCGTCCGACAGTTGGGGAGATTTGTATCAGTGGGGGCGAAAAACAGACGGTCATGAGAAGCGTCTGTCCGATACAACGAATACTATTTCTGCCAATTTCACTCAGGCAGGCAATGAATTTATAGTTGATTCCGCCCGTGCTAATGATTGGATTGCTTATCCTAAAGATGACCTTTGGAATGATAAAGCACAGACCAATAATCCTTGTCCCTGCGGTTACCGTTTGCCTACTGAAAAGGAGTGGAGGGCTGTTTTGGATTTAGGATACGAAATAAAACCTACCGGAACGGGAGCTTATTATATTTCTATCGGAAACGGAGTTTTGAAATTGCCTTGTGCAGGTCTTAGAAACGCATTTACGGGAAATTTTCAATATCAAGGAATGCGCGGATATTATTGGGCGGGGGACGTATCTTCAAAAGGAATGTCATCAGGTATAGATTTTAATAAATCGGAAATAACAACCAATGTGACCATTTACGGATTCCGTGCCTTCGGCAGGAGTGTAAGGTGCGTAAAGTCCGTATCGGATTGAATGTTGTCAATAACAGAAAATTTATTGTTGCGTGTCAGGATAAGGAATTATAATGTATATTGTGTTTGCGTGGCATAATTTTTGATGAAAAGGAATATTAGAACACAAAAAAAATATTAAATAAATTCATTTTTAAAAAATAAATTTATATTTTTGCAGAGGTAAAAAATATTGTTAATTAAAAATAAATGTATATGGAGTTATAAGAATATCTTTTTTTAATTAATTACACAAAAATATATTCTTATGAATATTATGGAAGAAAGAACGGATTTTGAATTGGTATGTGCGTATCAGAACGGCGAACAATACGTATTCAAAACATTATTGGAAAGACATAAACAGAAAGTTTATAATTATATTTTGTCATTAGTGAAAGATAAGGTGTTGGCTGATGATATCTTTCAGGATACCTTTGTTAAGGTTATTAACACTCTCCGTAGCGGAACTTATCATGATGAAGGTAAGTTTATACAATGGGTGATGCGTATTGCCCATAATTTGGTTATAGATTATGTCCGCAAGAATCAAAAGATGCATATGGTTTATTCAGGGGATGATTATAATATTTTTGACATACTTGATACGGCGGATTCTTCCACTGAGGATAAAGTTATAAAGAAACAGATATATAAAGACATTCATTATTTGATTAAACAGTTACCTAAGGAACAGAGAAGGGTACTTATAATGA
>JAFUEV010000035.1 GCA_017470245.1 bacterium
TTAATATATTTTTCATATTTACCATATTTAAAATATGCCTATTTATAATATGGGTTATTATTTTGATTATTTGCATTTCTGTACAACATCATTATTATATTAGACGTAACCCATAGATATTTACTGACTTTTTGTTATTCTTTCTATTTTAAATATTCCTATTTTACATATTTTTCATATTTAAAATATGTCTGTTTTCCATATTTATGCTATTTTATATATGTCTATTTCTTATATTTAATATATGGCTATTTATTATATTTTCTATATTTAGGACATTTTCTATGTTTATCCTATTTTATGCATTTTAAATATCCATATATTCCATATTTTCACTATTTATAATATTTTCTGTATTTGTTGCATTTACAATATTTATCTTATTTTCCATATTTGATATATTTTCTGCATTATAAATAGACCTATTTATAATATTTTTTATATTTCCAATGTTTTTTCTATTTATAATATGTATATTTTTAATTGATAAAATATAAAAAATGGTTTAAAATTATAAAAACAAATAACTATATATAAAATATGCCTATTTAATATATTTTCCATATTTTAAATATGTCTATTTTAAATATTTAATATATGGAAAAAGGAGGGATGAAATGAAAGTAATAGCAATAGCAAATCAAAAAGGCGGTATTGGAAAAACAACAACAGCAACCTGTATGGCATCGATATTAAACGCGAGAGAACACAAAACACTACTTATTGACGCTGATGTACAAAGAAACTCAACAGATACATATCGGGCAGAATACGAAGGTGTACCAACACTGTACGACGTGATACTTGAAGACGATAAGCCCCTTAGTTTAAAAGATGCAAAACAGGAAACAGAGATGGGGGAGATAGTCGCAGCAGATCCGCTTCTTGCCGAGGGAGAATCAAAACTCTCCAGTAAAGGCATAAAAGGATATATGACACTCAGGAACGCCCTTAAAGACCTTGACGGTTACGAATATGTCATAATTGATACGCCGCCAGCCGTGAACATGATACTTAGAAATATTCTCACTGCAGCCGATGAGATAGTCATTCCCATTACACCTGACAGATACGGCTTCCAGGGAATGTCAGACTTTAGCGAAACCATAAACGATATAAAGGCACTTAATCCAGACCTAAAGGTGGCAGGAATACTGCTTGTCAAATACGATAAAAAGACCGTTCTTGGAAGAGAGTCACAGGACGCACTGGAAGATCTCTCAAAACAGCTCGATACAAAGCTCTTTGATACAAAGATAAGAGAATGTATAAAGACAAGAGAAGCACAGGCAGTACGTTCAACACTTATCAAATATGCAAAAGGATGCACAACCGAACGGGACTATGAGGATTTTGTAGAAGAATATCTAGGCATTTAATTCAGCAGGAGGTATGATATGGCAGCAAGTAAACCCAGTAAGTTCAATGTAGTAGAAGGATTATCGATAAATAAAGTAGCACACGCTGTAGAAGAGCTGGCAAATAATGTACAGCCAAAAGATAAGGCTCCCGATAAGGCGGAAAAGCCTGCCCCTGAGCCTGCAAAAGAACTTGAAAACAAACCTGTACATGAGAACGTTGAGATCACGGTTAAAAGAGGTATTGGCAGACCTAAGGCTGTCGGAGAATTCCAGAATATATCTGTAAGATTAACCAAGGAAAACTACATAAAGGCAAGGACAAAAAGCGGAATCTATGGAGGTGTGACAGCCTACATAAATCATCTTATAGAAATCGCTGATTGACAGGGTTTTGCGATAACGATGAGAATAATCTGCATCTGTACAGAACACAAAAGGGAGGCTCAGGCCTCTCTTTTTTATTGCCGTTTTAACTCATTTTGGCAAAGACCTATCCCATATTTTAAACAGAAAAGATTACAGGAGGTCATTTATGAAGTAATATATAGCAGCGCTTCTGACCGCAGTAATGAGCCTTTCAGCGCTAACTGGATGCGGAGAAGCAGCAAACACGGCAGGGGCAATAACAGGGCAGAAAAAGAGTTATATCAGCTCTTTGGAAGACGGTGTTTTTTATGTCCGCGACCAGGAAAATAACTGCACACCCGTATATTTTGGCAACGGTACATTTGAAGAGGGGAGTATATCAACAACGCCATCAGATGAACGCGTCTTATGGTATAAAGATGACTTTGAAAAGGTTCCCACTCTCTATGAAGGCGACTCCCTTATTATGTTTACCAAGAA
>JAFUEV010000011.1 GCA_017470245.1 bacterium
ACAAGACATACATATATTATTATATGTTCTGTAAAATTAAGAATAAATGCTTATTCAAACCTTAGATTCTTAACAACTGACATTTTGGATATAATCTTTGCAGGAATTACCATAAACAACGTACAGATAAATAAAATACCTACATCCATCAATATTATATTAACAAAATTTATATCCACTGGAACACTTGTTAGGTAATATCCTTTAGCATCCAATTTTATCACATCGGTATATTTTTGCACAGCTTCCAATACCAATGCCAAAATATTACCGAACAACAAGCCCTTACACATTATCCAACCTGCCTCTGCAATAAATATACCGATAATATGCCTATCGGGAGTACCGAATGATTTCATAATGCCTATCATCTTCTTCTTTTCAAATATCATTATTAAAACAACTCCCGCCAATGTAACCACGGTAACTAAAATCATTATTATAATAATCATAATTACATTACTGTCCAAAAGATTAAGCCATGAGAACAGATTAGGTTCCGCTTCCGTTACCGTCCTTACAGTCATCTGAGACGGCAATACTTGATATAAATATTCCGAAGTCTGATTAAGCTTTGAAAAATCATCAACAGTTACTTCGTAACATGAATAATAATTATCAGAAAGAGAAAATATTTTCTGCAAAACACTTGCATCACAAATCAAAAACCGCTCATCATGGTCACCCAATCCCGTATCATAAATTCCTGATATATAAAAATTCTTGCTTCTATAATTATTATTGACATAGAAATAAACTTTTATCTTATCACCCACAGAAAGTTTCAATTGATCCGTAACAACTTTTGAAACAAGAATCTCTTGCTGAGATTCTTTATTCAGTTCAGGCATTCTGCCTTGCACCAAAGATTGGTGAAAAAACAAATTGTCATAAGTATCTGTTATTCCTTTCAATAATACTGCATGAAAATCGCCTTCAGTCATAACAACTGCATATTCATTCAATACAGGTGTTACATTTTTTATATTTTCTGCACATTTTAATTTATCAACCAATTTTTTGTCTGCATATACAGGAATATCTGAATAATCCGCACCCGCACCGAAAGACTCTATTCTTATATGGGAACCGAATCCTACTATTTTATCCTTGACAGCATGCTTAAATCCTGTCAATATACTCAGCGATATTAACATCACGGCAACGGATAATGCAATAGACAAAAATGCTATATTGATTATATTGGAGGAATATGTTCCCTTCTTGTGCCGTATCAACCTTTCGGATATAAATACTACAAATTTCATAATTCTATACGGAATGATATATAAACGGCATTTTAAAAAATTTATTTCAATTTTTATTTGCAGATATAAAAATTTTATATACCTTTGCCACCTATTTTTGGAAAAATAATAAAAATGAAGAAATTAGCAGTTATAGCTCTTGGCGGTAATGCCTTATTAAGAAGCGAGCAAAAAGGATTATACCACGAACAAATAAATAATGTAATGAGTACATGTGAGTCCATAAGTACTCTTTTGTCTGATTACAACTTAGTAATTACTCACGGAAACGGTCCGCAGGTTGGAAATATCCTTTTACAG
>JAFUEV010000036.1 GCA_017470245.1 bacterium
CTGGATAGCTTGCAGATATAGTAACTTGCGGAGGTGTGATATTAGGATATTTTTCCTGCTGTAAAGTAAACAGCGAAAGTAAACCTACAATAACTATTAATGCAGAAATTACAACTGCAAATCTTGGTTTCCTTATGAAAAAATATAAATCTTCTTTGTTAATTGCCATTCTTATTTCCCTTTATTTATCAGGTATACATTTTTTACATAAAATATGATTGTCTTTTAAAAAGCCAGATTATTTTTTATCTTCTGCTTTTTCTTCTGTTTTATCTTCCGTATATGGTATTGGTTTTACTTTTTGCCCTGTTTTATAAATATCCTGTATACCGTTTACAACTACTTCATCATTTTCATCGAGTCCGCTTTCGACAATCCAGTTGTTATCAATATTTTGGTTAACTTTGATATCTTTTTTTACAACTTCTCCGTCTTTTACAACCCAAACATAATATCCCGTACCAATATCAGTCTTTGTTGCTGATTGAGGAATCATCATTACTTTGTATGGTTTGTTAATTCTAATTGTTACTTTGACATAATCTCCCGGAACAAGTATTTCGTCAGGGTTTTCAAAAATGGCGCGTAGTGTTACAGTACCTGTGCTTTCATCAATTTTATTATCTACAAATTCTATTTTACCTTCTATTTCGTATTGAGTTCCATCTGCTAATCCTAAAAGCACTGAAACTGCATTTTCATCATTTTTATCTTCTTCGCTTGCAGATATATAGTACTTTTTAAGTTCAATAAAATCGCCACTATTCAACGGAAAAATCACTTTCATAGGATTTGTGGAATATATTTGAGCTATTGCACCGCTAGACGGTGTAACATAATTTCCTACGGAAATATTGACTTTACCTATTCTTCCATTCATTGGAGAAGTTATATTGGTATAACTTAAATTCAAATCTGCTTGTTTCATTTGAGCAATAGCACCATCAAGTGCGGCTCTGTTTCTGTTCCTTTGGGTAAGAGCATTATCATAATATTCTCGACTTACAAGATCATCTTTTAGTAATTGTTCTGCTCTTTGTAAGTCTATTTGAGAATTTTTATAAACAGCGGAATTCTCGTTAACGGTTGCTCTTGCATTTTGTGATGCTAAAATATATTCATTTGGCTCTATAAGGAAAAGTTTTTGACCTTTTGTTACACGATCACCTTCTTCAAAGTATTTCTTTTGTAACCAACCATTAACACGTGCAATTATATCAACAGATAAATTCGCTTCAATTCTTCCTGTAGTATCAAATGTTGGTTGAATATCTCTAAGTATTGGTTTTGATACTTGAACAACTTTAGGCTGATTCATCATATAATTTGTAAGTATACTCATTACAATAGTTTTTCCTTGATTCCATAATGTTGGTACAAGAATAACTGCTAGTATACATGCAATAATTTTAGCCTTTTTAGACTTCCAATCTATCTTCATACACTTACCCACTCTTTTTTATATCAATACAAGGTAATTTTAACATGAATAATTCTTTTATAAAAATGTTATAAGAAATACGTATAATTCAATCTTGTATCATTTATAAAATTTTTTTCGAAACAAGGTTCTTGTCAAATGAACACTTTTAAGAAAATAAAAAACTCCTCAGGTGGGACTCGAACCTACAACCCTTCGGTTAACAGCCGAATGCTCTGCCATTGAGCTACTGAGGAATAACAATATTTATATTAACATTAAAATTTTTATTGTAAATACCTTTTTTTGAATTTATAATAAAACCGAATGGAGAAACATTATGTTACTTGGTGTTAATATTGATCACGTCGCTACTTTAAGAAATGCCAGAGGTGAAAATTATCCTTCTGTTATTGAAGCCGCTAAAATTTGTTTAGCTGCTGGTGCAAATGGCATTACTGCTCATTTAAGAGAAGATAGAAGACATATTTTAGATGAAGATATTTATGCATTAAAATTTGATTTGAAATGCAGATTAAATATGGAAATGGCTGCAACAGATGAAATGCAAAAAATTGCATTGAAAATTCTTCCTGACTCTTGTTGTATTGTTCCTGAAAAAAGAAAAGAAATTACCACTGAAGGTGGCTTAGATGTTGCATCAAATCCTGAACATTATGCTGAATTTGTTAAACCTCTTATTGATGCCGGTATTAATGTTAGTCTATTTATTGATCCTTCAAAAAAACAAATTAGTGCTGCGTCTGATATTGGTGTTAAATATGTTGAATTGCATACCGGTGCCTATGCAAGAGCATTTGGTAATAAAACTGAACAAAAAGAATTTGATGCAATAAAACAAGCTACAGCATTAGGACATCTTTTAGATTTAAACGTTAATGCAGGTCATGGACTAAACTATGACAATGTTCACCGGATGAATGAAATAGATAATTTACATGAATTAAATATTGGACATAGTATAATTTCTCGTGCATTATTTGTAGGACTTGATAATGCAGTAAAAGAAATGTTAGAACTTGTTAATAAAAATTAACAAAATCTTATAAAAAGTCAAAAAAAAATCTTCAAATGTTTTATAATATCAGAAGTAAGATAAGTGAGGCAAATATGTCAGATGTATTTAACAGTATAAGCGTTCCTTTTCAAAGTACGACAAATACTTTGGGTACTCCTATTGCTGTACAAAATACACAAGTTGTTGAACAACAACCTATAACTGTTAAGGAAGCAATAGCTGCTTCAAGTGTTCAACAACCGAAACAAGATACATTTCAATCTGTAAAACCCAGAAAAAAAGAAGGTCCTATAAAAAAATTAAAAAGAGCTATTGCTAACTTTAAAAAAGGTTGTGCAACAGTTGCTGAATATGCAAAAGGCATAGCTAGAGGAGTTGTTTTAGGTGCCGTTGGTTTTTGTGCAACATTTGGCGGTGGTGAAGCTATTAATGCTATTAAAACTTTCGCTGCTAAACACTCAAAATCAGATGTCGTACCTAAATTAATAAAACACCATAAAGGTGTTGGTATAGTTGTAGGTGCTGCAATTCTTGCAGCAAATATTTGGAAAGCATCATTAAAAGCTACCGACGCTCGTTCAGATATTCATGACAGGTACATTGGTACAGAAAAAGAATAATTTTAAATTTTTATATTAAATAAAACAGGCTTTATAAATGCCTGTTTTATTTTTTTAATAATATGTTATAATAACTTTCGTATATTATTATTAATCGGAGGTATTATGAATAGAATTGATTTATTTAAAAATGACTTAGAAGCTAGAAAAGCTATTAAAATTATTGCAGGTATAGACAATTTTGACAAAGAATCTGTAAAAAATGTTGTAACTGCAGCTCAAATGGGTGGTGCTAGTGCAGTAGATATCTGCTATGATGAAGAAATTATTTCCATGGTTAAAGAAATGACTACTCTTCCTGTATTTGTTTCTTCTATTGTTCCTTCTGAATTAGCTAATGCAGTTAGATTAGGTGCTGATGCTATTGAAGTAGGTAACTTTGATGCTTTATACAGAAAAGGTCAAAGAGTTTCTTCTTCTGAAGTTTTAAACATTGTTAATGAAACATTGAGATTATTAGACGGACAAAAAACATTTATTTGTGTTACTGTTCCGGGTCACTTAGATATTTCTGAACAAATTTCTTTAGCAATGAAATTAGAAGAAATGGGAATTGACTTAATTCAAACTGAAGGTGCTGCAACTACTTCTCCATCTAATTCAGGTGCTAGAGGCTTGTTACAAACTGCTGAAGTTTCAATTTCTAATTCTATTGAATTAATCAGAAACATTTCTATTCCTGTAATGACAGCTTCAGGAATTTCAACAACTACTGCTCCTTTAGCATTTGCATCAGGTGCAAGTGCAATTGGTGTTGGTTCTTGTGTTAATAAATTAAATTCTACAATTGCAATGATTGCTGTTGTAAAATCACTTGTTGAATGTGTTTCTCGTGTTTCTAACAAAGAAACAATTAATGCATAAGTCTTTTGAGGAGCGTTTTATATAACGCTCCTCTTTTTTAGGGAGTCGTTTTGAAATTATTACAGGGTAAATCGGTCAAGTATAAGTTACTTTCTTTTGAAGAATTGGTTATTAATCTGGATCGATTGTCGAGATTTAAATTGCCTGAATATTCTTATAACAGAGTGTTTACGTCAATTCTTACAAAGTGTCTTATTTCTCCTAAATACTCGAATGATGAAATTCAAAATCTCGACGCTAAATATATTTCAAAGTTAGTTAAAGAAATTTGGAATACCTCTGTAAAAAGTGTTGTAACAGACTATTTTAAAAATATTATTCCCAATAAAGCTTTAAAAGAATCTATTAATTATATATTTAAGGACATAGATGCGAGAACAAAGACTTTTATAAATACTGACCTTAATTTTTCATCTATTTTATCAAAACTTAATCCAAGTGAATTACCAATTAATTTAAAATTTCTTTATTTCGTAAATAAGTATATTTCTAATGAAAATTTCAATATTGATAATTTAATAATCTTGAGAAATAAATATAAATTACTTTTTCCTGTTGAAAAAATTCTTATAGTTGAAGGTATCACAGAAGTAACTATCTTACCTGTTTTTGCTGATTATTTATCATATAATTTTGACAAATTGGGTATTTATGTTCTTAGTGCCGGAGGAAAAAGCAAGAGTCCTTCTTTATATCTGAAATTAAAAGACAAATTAAAAATACCTGTTGTTTTGCTTTTTGACGCTGATGCCTACGAAATTTGTCATAATCTAAATAAATTTTTATTAAAGAAAGACAAATGTATTTTAATTAATGAAGGAGAGATTGAAGATATAATTTCCAGAAATCTTATAAAGAGAAGTCTAAATACTGAATATGAACCTGCATCGCCTTTATCTTTAAGTGAACTTAATATGGATGATACAATGTGTCATCATATTGAGAACTTTTATAGAACAAGACATTTAGGTGAATATAAAAAGTCTAAAGTTGCAAAAATCCTATCTGATAATGTTAAATATGATACAGATATATCTGATGAAATTAGAATGTTGTTAAAATATATTATCTGATATTTCGTACTTGTTTTCTAAAATGTTATTATTATAATTTTTTTGATAAAAGAGCAAAAAATTTTTTTAGGATTTTTGTAAAAAGTATATTAATAAAATTTCTGCTTAGAGGAAAGGGTAAAATATGATTCAAAAAATCGGGACAAGTATTGTTAGTCCAATGCAATTAGGAGTAAAGAACAATGTATCTTCTACTGTTGCAAGTAATGCAGTAAATACTGTTCCTTCATTTTCAAAAAATTATACTGCAACAAGTTTAGTTAGTGCTTACCAAGCTTTTCATGGTATCAATACTGCTAAAACTATAAGTTTTGGTCAAGGTTTAAGGGATACTTTTGATAGCTTAAAACAAGTCATGTATACATGTCGTGATGAAAAAGCTGGTAAACAAGGCGAAAAGGTCGGTCAGAGAATAGAAGTATCTCAATTAATGAAAAAACATGAACATGATTTGCCATATTTAGAAGATGCTATAAAAACTAATATTATAATTAATTCTGAAAAAGATAAAGATGACGAAACAAAACCGGCTAAAATTACTGAAGCTAGAACACAACTAAAAAAAACAAATAAAGGTATTTTATATGAAATGTCTGTCAGACCTAAAAGACTGGAAACAGAAGTTCCTGTAAGAACAAAGGAACTAACACAATCATTAAAAATATTCCAACAACCTGGTGCGCCCGAACAAGCATACGTATTAAATACTAAAGGTAATTTAATGGCAGTTGTTGAAGATGGTGATAATGTTATTTTGGCTAATGCAGGTAAATTTACAATGAAGGATACACCTGAACATAAATCTACATTAGATGTTCAAACAACAACAAAAGGTAATTATTTCAAAAAGTTTGATGTTAGTGTTCCTAATGTAGTCCACAGAGTACCTACTCCTTCAGTTGGTGAAGGTACTGAAATAGTTATTGGTATGGAAGACGGACGTTTCGTTCCGGAAATCATTTCAAGTTTAGAAGAATTTGTTAAAAAAGTAGACAATGAAGAAATTGTACTACCGCAATTTGTTGCTAATCCTGATGCTAAAAATATACAATTAGCAATGTTAGCAGGTGGTTTCGGTTCACGTGCAGAGTATACAAATGCTTCTTCCGATGCTATTTTCCATAGCAAAAAAGATGGTGCAAATTCTACTAAAGGTGTATTTAGAACTGCTACAGGCTTAACACCAATGGAAACAACTTTTGTTTCGCTTCATAAAGCAGGTTTATTGGATTGTTCAAAAGGTAAATTAAAAATAGGTGATAATATTAAATTATATTTAAATAAATCAGGTATAAATAAAGGTAATGGCGGATTTACTGTTGATTTATATAATAAAATGGAACGTGATGGTCGTCAAAGCCTTGCTATATTCCCTAATGATTCAATGTCAAGAATGACTGATGCTACAAAGAAAATGTTTGAAACTATCAATTCAGGCAAAGCTTCTGTTGCTATGATTGCGAAAAAAGTTAAGGAAGAAGATGCAAGAGGTAAACTCGGTATTATGAGTATTGATAAAGATACTCACGAAATTAAAAGGTTTGCAGAAAAACCTGAAACTATTGATAAAGAATTTCTTGAAGGTGGTATGTGCTTAACAAATACATTCCAATTTGCAATATCAAAAGAAGGTTTTAAAGCTATTTCAATAATAGAACCTTTTGTTCCTGATTTTGGTAAAGAATCAAGAGATTGGTCTAAAACATTTATTCCAATTTTGATGAATTTAAGCCAATATGAAGATGATGAAAAATCAAGACACGAAATAGGTGAAGCAATAAGAAAAGCTAAAAAAGATGATAATTTTAGTGATGAAGCTATTCCATTAGAAAAAATTGCAGAAGCTAAAGAAGCATTAAACGGTCAAAGAGTTTATTCAATTCCAACAGATGAACCCTGGGCTGATTGTGGTACATTAAATGCTCTTTATTATACAACTTTACAAGTTGCAAGTGGTGTATTCCCTCTTGAAGATTTTGAAAGACAACATGTTATTGATTCAATTAACAACGATACTGGTTTAGTTGCATCAACACCAGAACAGAAGAAAGAAATCGAAAGCAAATACACTATAGACGGTCAAGTTATGGTTGTACCTAAAGCTAAAAAAGTTGATAAAGCATTAGAAAATGAATATATTAAAAAAGGTCTAATTACTATCAACAAATAAATAAATTAAAGAGATTGCCAAACGGCAATCTCTTTTTTTACTTATTAAATTTTCTTTTTCCTGAAATAAAGTCTGAAACAATGTCACCGTTACCATATAATTTATATTTATAGATAGTCAGTCCTTCAAGTCCAACCGGACCTCTTGCGTGTGTTTTATTTGTTGAAATACCTACCTCTGCACCAAAACCATATCTGAAACCGTCAGCAAATCTTGTTGAAATATTTTTATAAACACCCGCTGAATCAACAAACATCATAAATTTTTCGGCGATTTCATTATTTTCTGTAATTATACAATCAGTATGTCCGGAGCCGAATGTATTAATATGTTCAATTGCTTCGTCTACAGAGTTAACGATTTTTAATGATATTATTTTATCTCCATATTCTTTGTGCCAGTTTTCAACAATATTATCAATATATTGAAAATATGAATTTTTAATAATTTCATCTGAATTGATTTTAACATTGTTAGCTTTCAATTTTTCAAGAAGTTTCGGTAAAACAATATCTTTTATTTCTGTATGTATTAAAATCGTTTCTACGGCATTACAGGCACTTGGATATTGACATTTTGCATCAATTACTATATCGGTGATTTTATTTTTATCTGCATCCTTATCAATATATATATGACAAATGCCGTCTGCGTGACCTAAAACAGGAATTTTCGTATTTTCTTTAATGAATTTTACAAGAGAATTTGAACCTCTTGGAATTATCAGGTTTATATATTCATCAGCACAAAGCATTTCTTTTACATCATCTCTTGAAAAAATTATATTTACAGCATTATCAGGGAAACTATCAATTGATGACAGTGTATTTTTTATAATGTTGAATATTTCGGTATTAGTATTGACGGCTTCTGAACCGCCTTTTAATATAACTACATTTGATGATTTAATCGCCAATGATGATATTTGAGATATTACATCGGGTCGTGCTTCAAAAATAACACCAATTACGCCAATTGGACAGGATATTTTTTTTAATGTTATCCCTTCTGCTATATCTCTTTGCCATAAAATGTTATTTACCGGATCATTTAACTTCACAATATCTCTGATACCTTGAATCATATCTCGTATTTTATTTTCATCAAGTTTTAATCGATTATATGAAGATTGAGATATTTTACCTTCATCAAGTAACTTTACAGCATTATTTAAATCAATATTATTTGCATTTATAATATTGTTTTTATTCTTCTCTAGTTCGTTTGCTATTTTTTCCAGTGCTAAATTTTTTATTTTAGATGAAATCTGCAACATTTTTGATGCTGCTATTTTAGCATTTTTTGCAATTGATATTACATCAGTCATTATTATCTCCTACAATAATGCTATATTGTCTTTTGTAATAATAGCATCATAATTTTTATGTCCGATTATCTGGAAAATATTATCGGAGTGTTCACCTATTACTTTTGCAGTATCAGAGGAATTATAATTTACTATTCCTCTTGCAAATTCAACATTATTTTCATCAAGAACGGAAACTACATCACCACAGTCAAAAACACCGTTAATTTTTAAAATTCCTACCGGAAGTAAACTTTTATTTTTTTCGGTGATTGCTTTTTTTGCACCTTCATTAACGATTATCTGGCCTGTTATATTGGTTGCATAAGCTATCCAACGTCTTTTTTGTGACATTTGTTCAACGGGATAGAATGTTGTTCCTAATTTTTCTCCATTAAATAATTTTGTAATTACTTGCGGCATTTTGCCGTTTGCAATTATAACCGAGCCACCTGAGTGAGTTACTGCTTTTGCGGCTTGTAATTTGGTAATCATTCCGCCTCTGCCGCCTTTGGAAGCAGCGCTGGCATAGCCTAATATTTCATCAGTTAAATCTTTAACGTCGGTTATTAATTCTGCATCAGGGTTATCTTTTGGATTTGCATTGTACAAACCGTTAATATCCGATAATATAACCAGTAAATCAGCATTTAATTTGCTTGCAACGAGTGCCGATAATTTGTCATTATCCGAAAAACTTATACTGTACAATGGATTATCTGTATATTCAAGCTCTGCAGCAGAAACAGTATCATTTTGGTTAATAATAGGAATGACTTTTAGCTCTAATAAAGTATTTAATACATTAGAAATACTTAAATATTTAACTCTGTTTGTAAAATCATCTTCTGTTAACAGAACCTGAGCAGTATTAATTGAATATTTGCCAAATCCGTCTTCATAGATTGACATTAATTGACATTGACCAACGGCAGCACAAGACTGTTTTATTGCCAGACTTTCATTTGAGTCTACATTTAATTTCTTTGCCCCCAGCCCAACGGCTCCCGATGTTACTATTATGATTTCTTTTCCTTGTTTATGAAGTTTGGATATTTCTTCTATAAACGAATACACTCTTGATAAAGAAATTTCTTTATCGTCATTTCTTAAAACATTTGTACCAAACTTAAAAACTATTCTTTTATTGTCTTTTATACTCATAGAAACTATTATAACTTATTTAATAATCATTGCAATAAGTATAAAATAATTTTACAGAGTAAAATCTTCTTCTGCAGGCAATTCATCAGGAACGGCTTTTATCCATTTCTTTGCTTCATCGCTTGCATTTCGCCAGTTAACAGCTAAAAGACCTCTCTGAACCCAAACAAGTTCTTTGAAAAATTCGTATTGTGAATTTAGAGATTGAACTTTAGAGGTGAAATATAATTGTTGTGCATCAGCCAATTGGTTAATAGTCGTTTCACCTCTTAAATATTTTTCTTTAGTCATTTGATAGTTTTCTGCTTGGGCAAACATTGCTTTATATGATTTTTCTATCATGAAATACTTAGATATAGCTCTGTTTACTACAGAACGAACTTTCATTTCTATTTCTGTTTGGACTTCTTCCATATATGCTTTAAGTTCATTAAGTTCGGACTTACATCTTGCTATTTCTGCAATCTTATGACCGCCTTCAAATGGTTTCCATTCTGCAGCGATTAATATTCTGCCTGAAGTCTTATCCAAGCCTAACCAAGGTGAATTATTCCAGGCATATTGTCCGTATGGGCTTCCTGCACCGCCTGCATAACCTGTAGCTACATATTTCATTTGATTATGTCCTTCATCTTCGTATGGAAGGCTTCTATCAAATTGAGAAGAATATTCAAATGAAATTTTTGCATTAGGTAAAATGAATTTTTGAGCATAATTTGCCATTTCAATTTTTTTCATTGCAATAGCGGCCTTTAATTTTGCAGTTTCAGGTGATAAATATATAACTTCATCTACAAGCATATCAGTAAATCTGCCAAGTTTTTCAGGATTTCTTACGTGGTCAATTATGTGTAAATCTGATGTAAAGAAAGAAGGGTCACCTGCTGTCAGGGGTTTAAAGTTAAAATCTGATTTTTGATCTTTATTCAGCAACTTGTTAATATGTACTTTAATATTTTTATATTCGGCTTGCATTTCGAGAAGTTTCTTTTCTTCTTCACTTACTTCGCCAGCCCAGCGCATAATTTCTTCTTTTCCGCATTTACCTGTTTTTTCTCTTACACGTGCCATTGCAAGGTTTTCTCTGGTTTCTTGAACAGATTCTTGTTGAACGGCAATCATATTGGCAAGCATTAAAGTATCAATATATAAATTTGCGGTTTGATATTCTATATTCGCTTTTGTTAGAGCATGTTCAGCTTTATCAAAATTAAGTTTTTTATGCTTAATTAAGATGTTCGTAACCAAATCCGGAGAATAAATGACCTGATCGATTGCCATTGTAAAGAGTCCAACACGTCTTGGAACATCAGAATAGGATTCTGCATAATCATTATTATATTTTTGATGTCCTACATCAACTCTAAAAGTGGGCAAATATCTCATATATGCGCTTGCAACTGCTCTTCTTGCAGCACTTATTAGATATTTTTTCCTTGCCATATCTAAGTTATCTGCATCAAGAGTATCTATTAGCAAGCCTAAATCATATTCTTGCATCGGTTTATTTGTAATTGTTATAGAATTATTTAATAAACGTAACGGAGGAATATAGCCAATTGCTTCACCTGTATCAGAGTTGTAAAAAATAACTTTTTCGTCATAAAACGGTATTTTTTCATTTTTAACAACATTTCCGTGCAAAACTCCGTGAATATTGAATGATGTTGCTTCGGCGAGCTTTTTATCAACATCAAAAGTTGAGGTTCCAAGCATTGCTCCGATTTGAACATCTTCTTTTCCTACAGATGAGAAAGACGGTAATTTTCTTGAATTAATTATTGCGTACATTTCTTGTCTTTGTTCTTTGGAAAGATTGTATAAAGGGGTTACAAATATAGCATCAACGTCACCTGATATTTTATCAAGGCTGGCTTGTACATTAGAATTAACAGGTATAATTTCAAAATCCAAATTGCATTCTTTTTTTTGTAATTTTTCACGAACGACTGAATTCCAATTTTTGTTTGTTTTATAATAATTTTCATTCATTAGAATTGCTGCTTTTGTAATTGTCGGTACAAGTTTTTGAAAAGTTACAAAGTCATTTGTCATTTGTTGAATCGGGTTGAAGAAATTATCACCGAAATCTCTTAATCCATATTGGTCAATTGTAACTACGTATTTAGACTTATCGTTTTTATTTGAATAATACATACTTGACATATAACCTAGTGATATAACCATTCTTGCTCTAGATGCAAGAGCTTTATCAGATGCAAGTTTTGCGCCTTGTTCTGTCCAATCACCTGTAAAAACTAAATCATTTGGAAATTGTGCTGAATAATCGGGCATAAGTGAACGAGTTATTGTTTTTTGAAATATTTTTAAGACTTCAGCATTTTTATCCGATGGTCCATCAAAAACGAATGCAAGCTCAATTGGTTTTGCATTAACTTGTTTTTGATTTTGTTGTTGTGATTTATTGACCTCTGTTATAGAATATACAGGTTGCGCAATATAACATGATAATAGTGCAACTACTACAAATAAATAAACCAACTTTTTCATAACTTCTCCCAAATTGACACAAAATAAACCATATTTATAGTAACTAAAAAATTACAAAAAAATCTGATATATGAAAAAAATTTAAAAATTTTTTACATATAAAAACAAAAATTTATATTCCTTTATTTAAAGATATATTAATACTTTATATCAATTGATTTTATTTCATCCGAATGTAATTTTTCTTTTGCAGTTATAACTGCAGTGATTGGTCTTGAATCTATTAATTCTTGGACTACTCTTTTGTGTCCTATCCACAAAAAATCGGAATTTGCTTCAGCAATTTCATCACCATATTTATCACATTCAATATTTAGCCAATATAATGTATTTTTAAAAGAAGCATCATATTTTTGACTTTCTTTACCGGACAAAATATAAGTGAGTTTTGATTTTACAGGAAATACAACTGCTCTTCCATCTTTTACATCATCAAAAAGACTTCTTATTTTCTCATCTATTGTTTGATTTTGGCTATTTTTCCCATTTGCAATGTTTGATATATTTTCTGAAGCCTTTTGCGGACCGACTACTTTAATTATTTTACCAAATGATACAGGGCTTATATTATTCATTAGAACACTCCATTTCTGAATATATAAACCATATAAAAATATAAGTTGCTATTTATATAATGATATCTATTCCGGCAATTTCTTTTGTACGACCAAGATAATTAACATTAATTTCGTGATAATCTTTTGATGTTAGCAGTACTTTTTTGGCATTAATTCTGTTTTGAAAAACATATTCATCATCAATATATTCATCTTTATCTTTTTTTCTTGTGTCAATTTGCGGCTCATTTTCATCTTTTAACATATCTATCGAAAGATTATATAAATCCCAAAATTTATTACCTTCATCACCGCTAAATATATATGATACATCCTTATCATAGTGGCAGGCTCTTGCTTTACCGAAATCAACATCATCTATTAATTGACGAATTTGAAGATTAGCTTGCTCATTAGGTGTATTACAGCCATTTGCAATTTGAGCTATCTTTAATGCGGAATTAAAAGGGGCATTAACTTTTATTGCTTTTCCAAAATTAATATTATTCATACAATTACCTTATCCTACTATATCTATTGATTTTACTTCATCATATTCTGTATCATAATCAATTGTTATTTCACTTGAGATACCACTATTTGAAATTAAATCTGAAATACTGTTGTTATAAGTTTCTTTTGCCATTTGTGCAAGCAATCCGGAAGCATAGGTTCCGTTGTAATAAGTACTGCTTTCTTGTTGCTCTTTATATCTATTATGTATTTCTGAAAATTTTTTGCTTTCGTCTCCGGAAAAAATAAAATTATCGCCTTTTGCAGTTGATACAATAACTGCTTTTCCTTTTTCTATATCATCAAATAAATCATTTACATCTCTTTTAAGTTTTGTACTTGTAAAAAATTCTATAATTTTATGTCTTTTTTTGGCATTGGCTATTTCTGTTACTTTTTTTATCTGATTTTCAGGGGCATTAACTTTTACAATTTTACCGAAACTTATATTCTGCATTGTTTTATATCCTTATTGTTTTTAATCATTATTATACTGATATACTTATATTGTGAACTTCTTTAGTTTTATCGTTATATTCTACATTAAGAGTAGTTACAGGTGAATTTTGAATTAATCCGGTAATATTATCACGGTGGTCGTTCCAAGCGAGTTCGACGTGCATATTTGCTAATTCTTTTGAATAGAATGTATTTGCGATATTTGTTGAATCCCAAGCTTGTTTATATGATTTTTTGAATTTTTTCCCTTCTTCACCTGTTAAAATATATGAGGATTTATCAGCAAATCCGTATGCAAAAGGGTAGGCTTTGCCTTTATCTATATCATCAAAAATTTGAGAGATATTATTATCATTGCTATTTTCATTAGCTAATAATGATATTTTTTCAGATATATATAATGGTGCATTAACTTTGTATATTTTACCGAATGTGATGTTGTTCATTAAAATTAGAGATCCCTCCGTACTTTTTGAAAAACATCTAAAAAAAAATTTTGTTATTTTTTGATTTTTTATTATAGAATTAATAATATAAATTATTAAATTAGTTCAGATTATTCTACCGACGAGAAAGATTAAATATCTTTCGAGTAGAGGTAGCATCACATCTAATCAATAGTTTATAAGTTGATATTAGAACTATGAAAGTTAAATATGGGCGGTTAGCGCAGATGGTAGCGCATCACATTGACATTGTGGAGGTCGCTGGTTCGAGTCCAGTATCGCCCACCATAAAAAAAGAGGTCTTAATGACCTCTTTTTATTTATTATTCTTCTCGTTATTCTTGTTCAAATTCTGGATTCATGTCAAAACCAAAGAAATATTTCATCATATCATCCATAACTTTAAACATTGAATCTATATAGTAAAGGAAGAATTCTATATTACTGTTAAAATCAAATTTTGGCATAAAATAATAATCGAATATTATTTCATCATTATTATTTACTTCATTTTCATCAGAAATATCTGTATCTTTTGTATCATCAATATTGGTGTCATCATCTGAATTTTCAACGTTGTTTAATTCCGTAATACTAATATAACCTATACCAAGCTTAGCAAATTCACTCCAGCTTAACGTGTATTCAACACTTGTATCCCAAGGATTTACAAACGTAACAGTATCCTTTGTTACTGAAGTTATTGCTAATGAATGTCCTGATTCACCTAGGTCTATTGAATATATTGTTCCATCAATCAATGTTGCAGAATGTACACCGTCATATATTCCAATTGACAAAACAACATTATCGTTTCCCAGTGCTTTTTCTAGTGCACTATATACTATTTCAGCTTCTAAAGCAGATACATCTTCATTGTATAATTCTTCAGACTCTATGCCTGTTAAATAATAGATAATTTGACTTGGTAAACCGCCATCATCTATACCGTTTCCTATTCCCGTATAGATTAGATTTTCATTATTTGTAGGAAGGACTACTACTCCGGAATTTATATCATTCCATAATTTTTCCGTAGCTAATTCAAATGCGAGAATGTCATTATCTCCATTAGAATATTCATCTTCAAGAATATTATCCGTATCAAATTTTGATATTTCCTCTTCAGTCAATATATAGCTTATATTTAAACCTTTAAAATTAACTGTTACTGTGCCATCATCATTTATTGTGATAGAATTTTTGATAATTTCTCTTCCAATTGTAGTTGCCGCTAATGAGTATACTCCTGAAATTAGCCAACAATCACCTGTAAGACCTTGAATTGTATTTTCGTCAATTAAACCGTTAATCGTAGATTTTGAATCACTTGTATCATTATTATCATCAACAGTTATAATCGGTGTCAAAACAGGAAATCTTTTTTTAAATTCTTCTACATCAAAGTTTTGTGGATGTACAAATTGACTTTTATAGTTTTCACCTTTTCTAAATATGTCAAAACGTCCGCCTCTAAATTCATACTTAGAATGACCTGCAGGTACATTTTTTCTGTTTTGGTAATCTTGGAAATTAATCAGCGCTTTCCCATAATTAGATAATATTTCAGAACTGTACCTATCAGCAATATAAGGAAGTTTTACAACATTATCCCTTTTATGTTCAGCCTGTTTGTTGTTTTCTTCTGTCTTATTGTTTGTTACTTTTTTTGCTATTCCATTTTGTGCAAAGTAAGCACTAGATGAAACATTTGTGTTGAATCTTAATCCCATATTTATCCCTTTTCTCTGATAATTTTACATTCGACAATTTTCTATAAATCTTTAATCTTTTATTAAAAATAATTAATATTTCTTAAAAACATTAATTTCGTGTTAAAATTAAGCTCTAGGACAGGATTAATAATGAAACATATTGCAATTATATTGGCGTCGGGCTCAGGTTCAAGATTTGGAACAAATATTCCAAAACAATTTTTTTCGTTTAAAGGTAAAACAGTGCTTGAACATTCTATTGAAGCATTTCAAAATAACAATTTTATTGATAATATTATTGTTGTGTGTAATCCTGATTACCGTTCTAAAACTGTTGAACTCTCAAAAAAATATTCTAAAGTTATTAATATCGTCAATGGTGGTGAAACCAGACAACAAAGCTCTTATAATGGCGTTTTTTCTGTTAATGAAAATAATTGCAATGTGCTAATTCATGATGCAGCAAGACCCTTCGTATCTAATAAAATTATAAATGATTGTATTGCTGCATTAAAAGAACACAAAGCAGTTAATGTTGCGATTGAAGCTACTGATACAATTATTGTAGTTGATGAAAATAATATAATTAAAAGTGTACCCAACAGGAAAACTTTACGTCGTTGTCAGACTCCTCAATGTTTTGACTTAAATCTCATAAAAAAAGCTCATAAATTAGCTAAAAATGATAAGCAATTTATTGCTACAGATGATTGCGGACTTGTTATTAAATATAACCTATCACCAGTATATGTAGTTAAAGGTAGCGAAGATAATATAAAAATTACTTTCTCTAGTGATATAAAAAATGTTTAATCTTTTATTCTTATTGTGCAGTTAGGTGAAATCATTCCTTTATTATGTTGTGGTTCATAGCCTGAGTACCCGTTAACTGTATATTTATCAGTATATATTAACTTCCACATGATATCTAATTCTAATAAACAATAATCTATTTCTTCATTGTCTTTATTTATATCGAAGTATAAAATGTTACAATTTTGTGGAATAATATATTTTTCCAATCTTGATAAGTGTCCTTGTTTGGTCCAGGAATAATAAGGGATAGCTATTTGTTCAATAATTATTAACATAAAAATCATAGTTTTTATAAATATTTTAGATGTAATAATATTTTGCATAAAGTATGCTATTAAATATGAATATATAGGCAAAATTAAAAAAATAAATCTGCTTCCTGATCTAATTGCACTACTTCCAGGAAATATTTTATATAAGTATAAATTCATTGTTTTTGAAATGAATAATGTATATACAATCAATAAAAATAATACAAAATATTTTCTATGATTCTTACACAAATATATACTGATAATTATAATAATAGAAGTTATGTAACCGATTCCTATTATATGTTCATCATCAATATTTTGTAAAAAATGTGAATTAAAATAATTATTAAAAATATATTTATCTAATATACTTCTATTCGCAATTATTCCACGTATATTAGTTGTTCTTAAAATATCATCTTGTATCCATAAAAATTGTGTTCCAACAGACAAATAGTGTTTTATTAAAGGAATTAATAATATAATTGATAATAAGCTATAGATAATAATTTCATGTTTATATTTAATTATAAAATTAAAAAATTTTAATCTTGTTTCATTGAATAGTAGTAATATAATACATAAATTTACTAAACCAAAAACCATATACCATCCAATATAAAAGCTGCTATATATCTGTAATGCAAATAAAATTATTCCTGTCAAAAAACAAATATTATTATATAATCTTGATTTATTACTGCTTAACGATGTAAATGCGAGTATTGAAAGTATCATGTAAAATTGCAAAAATAATTGTAAATGTCCTATTTGATTTTCTCTTGGTAGGCCAAAAGCAAAAATAAATGCACCAACAGAAGAAGATATTATATTAAATTTAAATCTTTTATGTAGTAATAAATACATTGAATAATAATTGAAAATACAGACTATAATAAACCATGCTTGTAATGCAGTAGTTGGGTTATTAACAAGTTCTCTAATCGGTATATATATTAGCATTCCACCTAATAACATATCAGAGTATGATAGTGTATTAATAGCCGGATAAAACATAGAAATATTAAAAAAAGACAAATGCGTACCTTCATGATGAAAATATAAATATCCGTGTTCCAGTATATAATTAATTAATCTTGCATCATCAAAAGCACCCGGAACTAATTGCCAACCTGATGTTAATAATGGATAACTGAACATTATTAATCCGATGAATAATAGAAATATATGTAAATATTTTTTTATAAAATTAATAAAGTGTATAATCATATAATAATTATAACCATAATTATAATTATTATATTCTTTAGTTTAGAATAAATCCTATTTTTAATATTGCTTATTATTGAATGGAAATTTAATCATCAATGAAGTAATCTTTTTTTATGATACATTTCTTACTTAATATTTGAGAATAAAATTGGGGAGAATATCCGGAATATCCATTATGTGTATATACCTTGTCTATTATTTTCCACATAACACCTGAATTATATATTTCGAAGTAATTATCATATTCTTCATCCTCACTGTCAAAAAAGACTATGTTACAATTTTGTGGAATCTTATAGTTTTGTAAGTTTTCTTGATGTGATAATTTTGACCAAAAATAAAAATCATATCTATATATTAGTTCTATAAATACAAAGAATATAAGAAAAATATAAATTATTTTTCTGTTTTTTATTTTTTCAAAAAAATTAGCAATTCCATACGAAAATATGGGAAGTAGTAATAATATAATTCTTGGTGATACTCTTATTGCAGATGTTCCGGGATATATCATATAGAGTAGCTTATTCAATGGACTAATTACAAAAAAAGATAAACTTAATATAAAAAATAATAAAATATTTTTATTATGCTTGTTTCTGTAGAATAAGCCTATAGTTGCAGCTATAAAAGTAATATATCCTATTCCAAATACATTTTCCCAATATTCTTCATTCTCACCAATAAACAAATATGAAAGGTTTAATATATTATTATCAACTATGCTATTAGAGGTGAAAAACCCTATTAATGAAACCAAATTTTGACTATTGTAATCAAATTCAATACCAACTGCTAAATAATGTTTAATTAGAGGTATAAGAAGAATTAAACCAATTATAATATTTAGTATTATTTCGTAGATATATGTCTTTATGAAAAATAAAAATTTTGGTCTTAATTTTCTGGAAACAGTTGCTACGATACAATAAATGAGCATTCCATATAACATAAACCATCCAAGATAAAAACTTGAATATATTTGTATTACAAAAAATATTGAACATAATAAAAAACAAAATAAATTATGTGATTTACTTTTATTGTAATTAATACTTAAAAATAAAATTACTGATAAAATCATATAAAACTGAGTTTGGAACTGTAAATGACCTATCTGATTTTGCTTAGGTGTGGAAAAGGCAAATATTAAAGCCCCAATAGCTGATGACATTTTATTAAAATTAAAAATTTTTCTAAGTAAAATGTACATTGAATAATAGTTTAATATAGATGTTAATATAAACCATATAAGCAGAGCATTTTGCGGATCTTTAATTATCTCACGAATTGGAATATATAATATCATTCCACCAATCATCATATCAGAATATGATAATGTATTTGTATGTGGAAAAAAAATAGGCAAATCGAAAAATGAAGTATGTAAATTGGTTTGATGAATAAATAAATATGCATGTTCTAATATATAATTTATATATCTTGCATCACCAAGGTTCCCCGGTAAATATTTAAATAAAGAAAAAACAAGCGGATAACAAAATATAAGTAATCCAAGAGCTAATATGAATATATGAATGTAGTTTTTTAATATATTTTTTATATACAATATCATATAAATTAATATATTTGTTTTGTATTTCATTGTCAATTTAATATAAAATGAATAAATATAATTATAATTGCTTATTTATAATGCAATTTCTTGTAGCTGCTGCATAATTTAATATTGGTTCATAGCCAGTATATCCATTGATTGTATATGTTCCTGTATATATTGATTTCCACATAACACCCATATTGTAATCACCTAAATAGATATCATAATCTTCATTTACTTTAAAATCATAATAAATTATTTTGCAATTTTTAGGTATATTATATTCTTTTAAGTCTGAAATATGAGCACTTCTTGTCCAATAGTAGAATGGCTCTTTATATACCATTTCACATAAAATAATAAGTATTATAAATGATAAAAAATATTTATTTATTCTTACTTTTTCAAAAAAATTTGCAATTATATATGAAAATACAGGTAATAATAAAAATATTATTCTTGGTGAGCATCTTATTGCAGTTGCTCCGGGAAAATATGTATATAGGACTTTATATAAGTTTTCATCTGTGAAAAATAGTAATGAAAACATAATGAAAAATATTAAGTATTTTTTATAGCTATTTTTATATAATAATCCAATAAGAAATATGATAGTTGTAAAAAAACCGATGCCTACAATATTTTGAAAATTTTCTCTATTCTCCCCAATGAATAGATATGAAAAATCATATATCTTTTTATCAAAAAAGCTGTTTGATGAAAGAAACCCAAATAAAGAAACTATATTATTTTTATCAAATATAAACTGCGAACCAACTGCTATATAGTGTTTAATTAGTGGTGTTAATAATATTATTAACAGAATAGAATATAATATAATTTCTTTATAGAAAGCTTTAATAAAATCAATTAACTGAATGCGTAGATTTCGGAAAAGAATAAAAATAAAAAGTCCAATTAAAAATCCATATAGCATATACCAACCTAAATAAAATGAGCTATAAATTTGTAAATTAAAAAAAATAATTCCGCCCAAAAAGCA
>JAFUEV010000037.1 GCA_017470245.1 bacterium
AAACTTACCATATTTAATTCGCCGGTAAGAACAACTTTTCTTTGTGCAAATAGTGCGTAACTCATTTCTCTATCCTCATATTCGTATCTTGTATATATATAAAAACAAACGAAAAAAGATAATTGCTATAAAAAGTATATAAAAAATAAATATCATTTTGCAAAATACACCCAAATGCCAATACCAGAGTGAGTTTAACAAGTATATACTCTATTGTAACAAAACTTAACATTCTCGCAATTATTGATTATTTCTATATTCCTGAAGTATTTGTTCCATTTTTTTTGATGACATATCAAGGTTTGAACTTACATGATGAACAGCATAAAATGTAGGATCATAGATAGGATGTCTTAATTTTAATATATTAGACAATGCAGTTGATATAAAACCAAGTAATTTACCGAACCAAAAAGGAAACGTTATAGTTTTATAATGTTTTTCTGGGAAATATTTTTCTGCCAACGTTCTGTAATAACCTTCTATTGTTATTGTATCCGAATCAATAATACTAACGGCTTCTCCGTCATATTTATTCATTTGACTAACAGCAACAATTGTTGCCGCAACATTTTTTACATTAGCAAGCGGCCATCTGTTTTGTCCTTTCCACTTACCAAAATGGACAATAAACGGAGAACATTTTAAGAAATCAACAAAGCGTTTTTCAAGAGTTTTATCACCTTCTCCATATACGGCAGCCGGCCTTATTATGACAAAAGGAACTTTACAATTTTCCCTTAGCCAATTTTCGGATTTAATTTTATATCTGGGATAAGGATTTTTAGGAAATTCAACCAAGGGTGAATTTTCATCCGCATTATCCAAATCTTTTATACCGTACACATCACTCGAAGATACATATACGAATTTAACTTTGGGAATTTCCGACAAATACTTAACAGGTTCATAATTTATTTTGCTGAAAGTTTTATCAGAACCGATATCAGATGCCAACCCGGCAACATGGGCAACTACATCGACATCAATTTTTAGTCCTAAAATTTGTTCTTTAGAGGTTACATCTCCTCTTATAATTTGAACATCATTAAGATTTTTCAATTCATCAGGAATATTCTTATGTACAAGAGCATAAACAAACCAACCCTGTTTTACGTACTCTTTTACTACATTTAACCCGATAAAACCACCGGCACCCGTAACAAGAACTGTTTGTTTCTTATTTGATAATTCCATATTCTCTGCCAAGTTCGGAGATTATCTTAACTGCTCTGTCTATTTGTTCGTATGTTAAATCCTTCATTGTGCAAAGTCTTAAACGACATTCTTTTCTTCTAACTGCAGGATATGTAACTATATTTACATATACACCACGTTTTCTCAATTTTTCATACATTTCAAATAATATAGGCTCGTTATAAATCATAACAGGAACAACTGCTGATTGAGTATGAGCTATATCAAAACCTTGTTCAACCAATTTTTTCTTTAAATATTCGGTTTTTTCCATTAGTTCTTTTCTGCCGGCTTTATCTTCTTCTAATAGTTTGAATACTTCATTCAAACCGCCTGCTACTGATGCAGGCAAAGCGGTAGAGAAGAAATAGCTTCTTGCATATAATCTTAAATATTGAACTATTTTTCTTGAAGCAGCACAATATCCGCCAAGTCCGCCAGGTCCTTTAGACAACATACCGACATGCAAATCTATCTTATCCATTAAGCCATAATGTTCAGCAGCACCTCTACCTGTAGGTCCGACTACCCCAACACCGTGTGCATCATCTATCATAATTCTGCAATTGTATTGTTTTGCAAGTCTGACAATTTCATCCAAAGGAGCAATATCTCCATCCATAGAGAAAACACCATCAGTAATTATCAATCTTCCTGTTTTTTCTGCAGGTATTCTTGAAAGAATTCTTTCTAAATATTTCATATCTCTATGAGGAAATACTTTTATTTCAGCACCGGACAATACACAACCATCAAATATTGATGCGTGGTTAGCTGCATCATTAATTATTATATCATTTTTACCGCATAATGCAGAAACAATACCAACGTTTGCGCCATAGCCGCTCGGAAATACTATACTATCTTCAGTACCGTAAAATTTGGCAATTCTTGCTTCTAATTCTTTATGTATATCAGTTATTCCGGCATAATTTGAAACAGCGCCCATACCATAACCAAATTTTTCAAGCGCTTCTCGAGCACCCTGCATTACCTGAGGATGAGTTGATAAATTCAAATAAGAATTTGAGCCTAACATTATAACATCATGTATAGAACCGTCTTTTTCTCTTATTTTTGAATCAGGTTGAACCTTATTCATTGTTACCATTCCAAGTGCTTCATTTCCTGTTAATATATCACTTTGAAGAACTTCGTCCAATCTGTTAACTTTATCAAATAAATCTTCCCCGTCCATTGTATCTATAAAATTTTCAAACTTTATATTCATGGTCTTCTTATCAGGTGTTTCAAGCATAGTGCCCCCTCAATCTTACTGTTATTATTTTTAAAATATCACAAACATAATTATATTAAAATACGCATTCCCAAAATTTACACCAAATTAACAAAAATATGATACAATATAGCGCCATGCTATGTTGCATCTCTATCAAAGACACAATAAGACTTTTCTAAATTATAAATAAGTATAATATTAAGAATGTTGTGTTCTTTCTCTTGTATATTTTTTCAATGTTTGCATATTCTTTAATTTATATGTATAGCATAAACCGCACTTATCCAACATTCTCAACTTACAATCCTGACAATCTTCTTTTTCAAATGCCAATTTAGCATATAAATCAATAGTATTTATAAAATATTTACGAAGATTATTAAAATTGGCAAACTCATTAATATTTACTTTCGTATATTTTGAAAGTCCAAAGCATCTTACTGCATTCAAATCAGGCAATATATCCACAACAGGTGCACACCCTTGAGTTGTAAGAATTGTATCACGGCAGTTATATTTTTGAGACAATTGAAATAACTTTATTTGTAATCGTTTATCTTCAACATCCAATAAACAAACAGGAATAGAATTACAGTCGTTATATGGAACAATATCCTTTTCTAAACAATCTTGAAAAAAACGGAATAAAAATGGTTTAAATTGTGCAAAACTTTCAAGAGCATTTACGGTTTGTTCTTTATCAGAATTTGGCAATGCCGTAGAAAATCTTAAATAATGTATATCTGCTATTTTTAACAATTCAAAAATAAATGAATAATCCATCTTGTCCGAATATAGATTTATACCCAAATTAAAATCAACTTTATTTTCAGAAGCAAGTTTTATATTTGATTTTAATTTATCATACATTTTTCCCAAATCAGAAGGAGGATTACAATTTATTAGAAAATGCAGTTTTGGATTTGTTATTTTATTTATATGTTTGTCCAGTTCCAGCCCGTTTGTATATACAATACAACGTTCTATATCTTTATCTTCAAGTATTATATCCAAAAAATCATCAAAATGAGGATGCAGAGTCGGTTCACCGCCAATAAGCCCCAGTCTTTCTCCTTTTTCAGTTTTTATAAAATTATATGCTTTTTTAAAGTTTTCTATAGATATTTCTTCATTAGCTTTATTTACAAATTCATCCGCAAAACAATACGGACACTTTAAATTACATTTTCTGGTTAAAAATATATTTGCCATTACGATTTCTCCTGCTTTTTATGAAATTTTCTTTCCATTTTTTCTGCACACTCATAACAATATCTACATTCTACACCACATTCAGAAGCACATAAATGTCCATGTTTTTTAAAATAATCTATTTTAGGTAAATATGGACGAATTTCTTTTACAGGTATTTTATATATTTCTTCATAATATATATGATGAACCAGTTGATTGAATAATTTATCATTCAAATTTTTATCATCATCTATACATATTAAATAATTATAATACGAATCCAGTGCAGAATCTCCGGCACCTTTATGGGCTTCTCTTCCGACAAGTTTGAATTTATTGATACCAATTTTTGAATATTCTTCAATTTCCCAAGGATATATGTTACTTGCTTTTGTTATAAATAGAAACGGATACTTATATAAGAATAATCCGCAAAGATCGGAACAATATTTTGTATTTAAAGAAATATCATCTCCTTCAACATATCGGGAGAATTCTGTCAAACTATGTTCCAATCGATGAGGACATCCCCCCATACATCCTTCATTTGCCATTATTTCAATTTCTAGATTTGGTAAAGATTTTCTTAAATTTTTTAACAATTTAAAGTTTTTATTTATATCGTGAGATGGCACTATTTGCTTTACAGTTGGATGAAAAGCCATAAAATTAACATATTCTTTCAAAGTTTTATATTCAAACGAAGTAGATGCATATAAATCAAAATTTTTATAATGGCGACTTAAATATGATAATAATCTTGGATTTGAAACTCTCAATTTATTAACGCCTATTTCATTTAATTCCTTAAGTAACTGATGTAATTTTCTCAAATCTTTATAGTTCTTCTCAGGATATTCTATTTCCATTCTTCTTGGCGAATTAATAAGATATATAACTTCAAAACCTTTTGTAACACCATAATGCATCAACTCTTTCCAATATTGAAAATCAGTTAAATCGTATGCTATATTTCTTTGTTGTTCAAATACTGTATGCATATCGCAACTAACAGGAAGATTTATATATAAACTTGTGATTTTACTTTTTTCAAGTTTGTTATTAATATCAACTATTTCATCTATTTGTGATTTTGCATACGGCATCGGAATCGAAAATTCATATTTTTTCATACATATTCCTTTAATATATTGTTATTTTGGTTAATATATAAGTTACAGCAGTTATTCACTTTCAATTTCACCAACATCTAGATAAAAGTATATCTACCGCAAAATAATATATACAACATTTCTTTTCGTAATTATACAATAATATATACAAATACTAAAGTTTTAATATTTTTATCCGATAATATTTCTAAAGGAATGTAAGTATTTTGGATTTCAAAGAAATAAAAAGTTTTAATATAAATAATCAACCTGCTAAAAAGAAAAAAGCTAAAGAGCAGAAAAATGTTGCTGGCAACAACCAAGAGATTATTACACAAAAAGATTCTGCACCAACAAATCCTAATTATTGGCAAAATACAATCGGGATTAAACATTCTCCTTCCTTTAAGGGTGTAAATTTTGACAGAACAAATTTTGTTCCTGATGAACCTGTTGATGACGCATTTATGAAAAGAATACGAGATGATATTCACAGTCATTTTGAAAATACTTTCTTTTCATATATAAAGAAAGAGGAACAAGAACAAGATTGTTTAAATATAGCTGAAAGCATTGCGCCATACGGCAAAAAGGTGCTGGCAAAATATGTTGATTTACTTAATAAAGCTGACGGAAGAAATGATAGGTTTGTCCCGATAGCAAACATGCTAATTACTTACTCCCCGGAATATAATTCGGATTTAAACGACACCTTTGCAAATTTTTTCAATAAAACTATGTATACTTCGACAGAAGAATACGAACAAATAAAAAATCATTTTGGTGAACTGCTAACCGATGATAATTCAAGTAATGATATTACTCCGGAGATTATTAATTATGCACGTTTTATGTCCAATGTAAAATACGGAATGGAGTTTAATCGTTTTTTTGAAATGTCAAATTTAACATCCAATACTCCTTGTGAAATTGATGCTGAATATATAAATGCTTTATCTGGCGTATTTAACCAAATGTATTACATTCAAGATGAAAGCTATGAAAAAATCAAATCCCATTATGAAACGGTTTTATCAAATAATGAAATAAGTGATGATAATAAATTTGCATGGCTTGCGTTCCAAGTTGGGAATAAACCCATATCATACGCCAAAGGATATGATATAGATTTTGAATATAATAATAAAATCAAGACTTTTGACTCATTTATGAGTTATTTTCCCAAAGCAAAAGATAAGGAAATGTTGATTAATTTAGATTTAAGTAATGAACTAATGTTAGCGTTAAAAAATCTTTTTACAACACAAGAATTAAAACCCGACACTTTACTTAATTATGCCAGAATAATCAATGAAAATCCTTATAGAACTTGCCAAGATGGGAGACAAGAAGTTTCTGAGACAATAAATTCTATTATCCAAGATAAAGATAAACTAAAAGTTTTTAATTTCTTTATAAACAGAAGTAACTCTGTTTCTTCCAATAAAAGTAAAGATTTAAACAATATTATAAGTAAACAAGATACTAACATTTGTTTGGAATTAATAGATAAATTAAGCTCTCAAAAAGATAAAGGAGCATGTTTAATTGATAACCTTCACAAATTTATTAATCTTATGGAACTTTTAGACGAAAATAACAAAGAGGATTTTTATCCTTACCTATCATTCAAAAACGCTCTAAGTGCTTATGAATTTGCAAAAACATATCAAAATCCCGTAACAAATAAATTCGATATCAATATACTTAACACTGAGCTTGAATTTGCAGATAAATATAATGAGCCAAGTATAGCTTATGAAATGGCTAAATTAAGTATTGATGCAGCAACAGGCGAAATAAGCCCCCTTGCAACAGATTTATTAGACATAATATATTTTCAGGAAACTCCGATAAAGAAAAAACTGATAAGTATAGCAGGAAAAATTCTGCCAAAACAAAAAAACAGAGTTGAAATGGCTAATAAATTTCGCAGTACTGTTCCGGATATTATTAAGTCATTAAAAGATAAAGACGGTAATTTTAATGAAACAAACTTTAAATATATCAAAAAACTTTTATTCCAAACAACAAGTAATTATAGCGGTTATTACTATATTAACGAATATATAGATACAATAAAAGATGAAAACGGTATTATTGATGAAAATATATTCAATGATACAAATAAAATTCTGAAGAAAGTAAAAAATTATAAAAAAGCAAGCTCTGTTTGTCAATTACTAAATCGTTATCCTAAAGAAAAAAGAAATAACATTTTTAATACTATAATAGAACTCGATACAAAAAGTAACTCCATATTAAATTCGATGGAAGGTATTATAAATTTCTGTTTTGATGAAAACGGCGATATAAGAGATGACCGATATGACTTTATGTTAGAGATTATTAATGCCGTATCAAAACAAAATAAAATCTATGGTGTAGTTGACGAATTTTTTGAAATGAGTGCATTAAATGAAGATAACAGGAAATTTGTAAAAGAACTTATTTATAATAATAACAATAAGTCAGAAATTAGTTTATCTTCGCTTGCATTTATATTTAAGGCTTTTAAAACAGAAGAAAATACATTCCCTCAAAACATAAAAGATTTAATAAGAAAATATTTATCGCACAATTTATGTTTAGAAGACTTTATCGGAATATATAATGCTTGCATAATCAAAGATGAAGAAGAGGAAGAAGATATTCCCGCAAAGTTTAACGAAAAAATGTTTGAACAAACACTTATATTTGAAGAATTATACAAAAATGTATCCCCGTTTCCAATACCAATAAGTGAAGACTTAGTTGTAAAAGTAGCGACAAATACTTTAAATGCGGCAAAACTCAACTTCAAATCTAAAGTAGAAATATTATCCGTATTACAAAAAGTAGAAAATTATATAACAGAAAATAACATAAAAGGATTTGAGCATATAAATAAAATGATTACTGATATAGATTCTAACTTAAATTCAGAATACAGTTCAAACCCTATTACAAAAGAAGCAAGAAATAACTTCATATCAAATGTTTTAAATGTAAATATTTCTCCAAACGGAATAACACCGTTTGAAGAAGTGATAACAAAATCCATACCAACACTGGAAAATATGGAAAAAGGACTTCCTCTGAAATTTTCAAGAAAAGAATTTTTAGAAGAATTATCTGCTATTTGTCAAAATAATCCAAAAGCAATTGATATAATACAAAACAAAACGAATATAACATTAATTACGGAAAATGAAGATGAAGATATTGAAATAACAGGATATGACGGGCTTATTTTACTCGATAATTTAAATCAAAATAATGAAACAGAAAAAGCAATCTACGATTGTATGCATGAGTTTTTATATAACAATAGTGTAAATACCGGTAATAAAGAACTTGATACACAATTAAACCACGTAATAAAAGCATTTCCTGAATTTGTAAATACGATAGGAAAGGTTCAACACGGTACTCACAAATATACACTTGATATTCACCAATTACTTGTTCTCGCTTATTCTATGGATAATCCTAATTATAAAAATCTTAAATCACAAGATAAAAACCTTATAAAACTGGCAGGATTATTCCACGATATTATGAAAAAAGAAGGCGTCATAGACAAAGGACATCAAAATATTTCTGCAATGTATGCAAGAAATATTGTAAAAAAGGTGCTAAGAAACCCTGACTATATTGACAGAATATATGATATTATAAACAATCACCACTGGCTTGAAGAATATAGCACTAACGGCAATACTGACGAAGTAAACAGTGAATTTGCCTTTAAATTCAGACGACCTAATGATTTTGAAGTTGCCAAAATAATGGCAAATTCCGATTTAAAAGCAGTAAGTCCTAAATTCTATGAAGATCATAAATCTGCACTAAACGATACAACATTCAACAATATAGAAAATAAATTAAAAGAATTTTATGCAAACGGAAATGCATTATTTAGCGACTATATTGTTTCTCCGTCAAAACTGGAAAATCATAAACAAATAAAAGACGGAAAAGAATACAATGTAATCAATATGAATAAAATACCCGATTACGCAGATATGGCAGAATACGGATTCCATCATATACGCAAAAACGATTTAAGATTTTTAGTACACATGGTAGATGATAAGAACATTTATAAAGACTTAAATACAACAAAAATGCTTGCATCACCGATTAATGGAGGTGTATTATCTGAATCTTTAATAACACCCGAATATACCAGAACTTATTGCAACAGAAGATACGGTCTGCTTCTTTCTCAAATCAATACAAATATTGTCAACGAAGCAAAAAGAAATCAAGGTTCCGGATATGCAAAAGATTTTAGCAAATTACTTGATTTAATATTTGGTTCATTCTCAGCATCAATAGACAGAAGTAATTTTAGAAAAGGATTACTTGATGAACTATCAAAAAAGACAGACTTAAATCCTGACAACATATCAAATGAAGATTTTGCAGAATTTTACAAAAATGTTTTGGCTTCAAAAACTTCAATAAAAGAAATCAATCCTGAAAAAGATTTCAACATAGGAGAATACACAATTAAAGGCAAAGACTTAATTTCCGCTATAAAGAACTATCAAGATTCACTAATTCATAAAAATGAAGATGAACACAATGAAATAGTCGGATATATTCCAAAAATTCAAGCTGTAATAGCAAAAGAAACTGACTTTTCTGATTTACCTGATGAGCTGCTAAATTTTGCATTTGAAAATAAATTACCAATTATAATGATTTAGACACAAATAAAATAAAATTCATATTGTAAAAGTTCTGTAAGAATAGGCTATAAATATAAGTACGAAATCAAATTTATGCTATAATCAAGATAGTGATTTATACTTATCATTGTTTAAAGGATTGGGGAATATAATGCAATCAATGCAGATTAGCACAATAAGTGAATATTATGATTTTAAGCCCGGTAAATGGCAAGACGAAATTAACGTAAGAGATTTTATACAAAGAAATTATACACCATACGAAGGTGATGAAAGTTTTTTAAGTGAACCTACTTCTGCAACAAAGAAATTATGGGAAAAATGTTGCGAATTATTCAAAAAAGAAAGAGAGAAAGGCGGCGTTCTTGATATGGATACAAAAATCATATCAACAGTTACGTCGCATGCAGCAGGATATATAGATAAAGATTTAGAAAAAATAGTAGGATTACAAACTGATAAACCTTTAAAACGTTCAATGCAACCGTTTGGCGGTATAAGAATGGCAGAAGGTGCATGCCAGTCATACGGATATGAAGTTGATAAAGACGTTGCAAGAATTTTTAAAAGATACAGAAAAACGCACAACCAAGGGGTATTTGATGTTTATACTCCGGAGATGAAAAAAGCCAGACATGCAGCAATTCTTACAGGACTCCCTGATGCTTATGGCAGAGGAAGAATAATAGGCGATTACAGAAGAATTGCTCTATACGGTATTGACAGATTAATTGAAGATAAACTTGAACAACACGCTTCCATAGAAGGTGAAATGCGTCCTGAAAATATTCAATTAAAAGAAGAATTAGCAGAACAATTAAGAGCGCTAAAAGAAATAAAAGAAATGGCGGCTACATACGGTTGTGATATTTCAAAACCTGCTAAAAATGCAAAAGAAGCAGTTCAATGGCTATATTTTGGCTATTTAGCAGCTGTAAAAGAACAAAATGGCGCAGCTATGAGTATTGGCAGAACTTCTACATTCTTAGATATATTCATTGAAAGAGATTTAAGAAACGGTATTATATCAGAATCAGAAGCACAAGAGTTAGTTGACCATTTCATAATGAAATTAAGACTCGTGAAATTTGCAAGAACACCAGAATATAATGCTTTATTTTCCGGTGACCCCACTTGGGTAACAGAATCAATAGGCGGTATGGGAATTGACGGAAGAACATTAGTTACAAAAAATTCGTTCAGATATTTGCATACACTGGAAAATCTTGGTACAGCACCGGAACCAAACATGACTGTTTTATGGTCAAAAAATTTACCGCATAACTTTAAAAAATATTGTGCACATATTTCCATAACAACATCATCAATCCAATATGAAAACGATGATATTATGAGAGTTGTACACGGTGATGATTATGCTATTGCATGTTGCGTTTCATCAATGGTTGTAGGCAAAGAAATGCAATTCTTCGGAGCAAGAGCTAATCTCGCAAAATGTTTATTGTATGCAATTAACGGAGGTATTGACGAGAGGTTAAAAGAACAAGTCGGACCTAAATATCGCCCGATTACTTCAGAGTATCTAGACTTTGACGAAGTTATGGAAAAATATGACGATATGATGGAATGGCTGGCAGGACTATATGTTAATACTCTAAACGTTATTCATTACATGCATGATAAATATTGCTATGAAAAAGTCCAAATGGCATTACATGACAGAGATGTAAAAAGATACTTTGCTACAGGTATTGCAGGTTTATCTGTTGTTGCAGATTCTCTTTCCGCAATCAAATATGCGAAAGTCAAAACGATAAGAGATGAAAACGGTTTGGTTGTCGATTATGAAGTAGAAGGTGATTATCCGAAATACGGAAATAATGATGACAGAGTTGACCAACTTGCAGTTAATCTTGTTAAAACATTTATGTCAAAAATAAGAAAACATTATACATATAGAGGTTCAATACCTACAATGTCAATTCTTACAATAACCTCAAATGTTGTATACGGAAAGAAAACAGGCAACACTCCCGACGGAAGAAAAGCAGGAATACCATTAGCCCCCGGAGCAAACCCTATGCACGGTCGTGATGAAAATGGAGCTGTTGCATCATTAGCATCAGTTGCAAAACTTCCTTTTAATGATGCTCAAGATGGAATATCAAATACATTCTCAATCATTCCTAATGCTTTGGGTAAAGATGAAATATTTATAGGTGATTTATCTGTTAACCTTGATTGCGGATGTTGCGACAGTAGTCTTGATATAAAATATAACGAATTAACAGATACAAAAGAAGGGGTTACACTCCCTAACGAACTAAAAACCTCAAAGGATACAAGTGTAAAACAACCACAAACAATATCTATAAAATAAAAGGAGATATTTTATGGGAACAATGCAAGAAGAAAATTTAATAAATTTAATCGACGGATATGTAGAAAAGGGCGGACATCATTTAAATGTTAATGTATTTAACAGAGAAACATTACTGGATGCGCAGAAACACCCGGAAAAATATCCTCAATTAACAGTCAGAGTATCAGGCTATGCCGTAAACTTTATCAAATTAACAAAAGAACAACAGGATGATGTTATTTCAAGAACCTTTCATTCCCGTCTTGGTTAATATTAATAATTTTTATAATCGGATAAGAATACAGAAGTAATCTTTTCCGAAGAATTTTTCTGTTAAAATATAGTTATGTCTGATATAGACATTTATTAAAAATTTTTTTGTTCTCTACTTGTATCGGACATTCCTATTTCTGAATGTTCTTCTATATTTATTCTGTTCATAAATTCATTATTTAAAACAGGGATTTTTTGTTTTTTATCTTTTATAAATTGTTTATTAAACTCTTCCATTTTGGTATAGTTAAATTCATTTTCCCATTTTGCAACAACGACCGTTGCAACACAGTTTCCTATTAAATTAACAGTGGTTCTGCCCATATCCAAAATTTGGTCAACACCAAGTAAAATAGCAACACCAATTAATGGATATCCAAAATTAGAAAGCGTTCCTGCCAATACGACAAGTGCTACACGAGGAACCCCTGCAATACCTTTACTTGTTAACATTAATGTTCCCATTATAAAAAAGAGCTGAAATGTTGATAATTCAATACCAACGATTTGAACGGAAAATAACATTGCAAGTGCAAGATATAAAGTTGAACCGTCAAGATTAAAAGTATATCCGGTAGGCATTACAAAACCTACTATATTTTTGGGAACTCCAAATTTTTCCATTATTGTCATAGCCTGAGGCAAAGCAGCTTCAGATGTTGAGGTTGTAAATGCCAATATTGCAGGTTCTCTTATTGCACGAAGCAATGAAAATACGGAAATACCAACAATTCTGCAAGCTATATTCAAGATTACAAATAAAAATATAAATAATGCCAAATATAAAGCTCCGATAATTTTAGCATAATTCATCATTATTCCGAGCCCGTTTTCGGCTATTGTATATGATATAGCACCAAATACACCAATTGGAGCAAAATTCATAACAAATTGAGTAAATTTAAACATAATTTCTGAAAGAGAAGATATGCAATCAAGTACAGGTTTTGCCTTTTCACCAACAGCACAAATAGCAAGTGCAAAAAAGATTGAGAATACAACAATCTGCAATAAATCGCCGTTTGCCATTGATTTTACAATACTCGTCGGAACAATATTTATGAACATTTCTAGAGTCGAGTTATGGGCGTTCTGAGCTGCCATTGTTGATGCTGTGTCAATCATACTTTGTGATATAGAAGTTGAAAATCCTGCACCGGGCTTTGAAATAAGACCGACACTTAACCCTATAACAAGAGCAAATGACGTTGCAGCTGCAAAATAAATTAAAGTTTTTGCACCTAACTTACCGAGAGAACCTATATTCCCGTGAGATGCAATACCCGTAACTACAACAGAAAATAATAAAGGAGCAATAATCATCTTAATCATATTAAGAAAAACGTGAGCTAAAGGCTGCATTTTGTGTCCTATATCGGGGAATTTCCAGCCAACGAATACTCCAACTACCAGACTTAAAAAAATATATAAGGTTAATCTTGACGTTTTCATTGATTAATTGTTCCTAAAACGATTATACCCAAAAAATATCCTTAAACAAATTTTTTGCCCTATATGTAAAGACATAAGCAAAAATGATACAAAAGTTAACCTTTTAAAATTTTTACTTAATAAGAAATATTATTATAAATCATTTCAGATGCTTTAACGATAAACTCTTTACCCTGCAAATTATTATACGGACGCATAGCTAATATAACAACAATATATTTTTTTCCGTTAGTTGTTTTAACAATACCCGCATCACCCAGCATATAACCTATATCCCCTGTTTTATGCAGTAAAATAGCTCCTTCCGGCAAACCTGCCTGTAACAACCTGTTATTTTTTACGTGTCCCATATAATCAGCAATTTGTCTTTTTGATTGTGTTGTTAATATATTTGTAGAATCTATATTATAGAACATTTTTGCCATTTCTTTTGCGGTTGTGATATTTGTACCACCCAAATCCGGCAGCCAATTATTAATATGAGTAGTTTTTAAGCCCCATCTTTTCATTGCTTTATTAATTTCAGGCATACCGCCAATTTTTGCAATTATCATGTTTGTTGAGGAATTATCAGAGTTTTGAATCATTATTCTTGCGAGATAATCCATTGTGTGGGCTACACCGCCTTCGGAATATTGTAATTTACCTGAGCCTGAAGCTCTGTAATAATCTTCCAATACCATAGTGTCATATAAATTAAATTTACCGTGTTCTATGTTTCTAAACATTTCGATTAAAACAGGTACTTTTATTATACTTGCTGCAGGATACGGTTCATTTGCATTTATATTTACATAACTTTGACCACCATATTCCCAAACATATATTGAAGGCTGAATTTTAGGATATTGTTGTGCTAATAAAAGCAAATTATTTCTCAGCCCCATTCTTTCTGAAGATTCAGGCATATCAATCATTATATGTTCTTTGTATGTTGCATCTTTTACAGAATATTTTCCTAGAAATAAATCCTTATATAAATAACTGTGAGTAGGAAACATTATTTGTTTATAATCAACATTTAAAGGAGCTTTAACTCTCAACTTTACAACATCTTTAGTAATATTCTTAAAGGAATACGGGAAAACGAAAAATAGTAATAAAACAGAAATCAAAGTTAAAAATAATGCGGCGAATGCTGAACGTTTTTTATTTTTCTTTTTTCTTTTTATAGGTTTGATTTTTTTTATGGGAGTATTTTTAAAATAATACTGTTCATACATTGAAGTATACAAATCAGTATTAACATTATAATTATACCTTGGTTCCGGCACTACACATCTCCCTTTCAATAAAATTATAATATACACAAAAATTTTTCGGCAATTATGTTAAAATATGCAACAAATTGTTGTTTATTATAAAGTTTAGAGAAAAATAAACATACTCAGACGCAACTTCAACTTAAAAACTTTTATTTTTTTAATAAATTTGGTAGAATAAAAACAAACAGAAAGGGTATAGAATGAATAATTTAATAATTTATACTGATGATAATGCTGCACAACTTGAAGAAATGTGTAAAAATGCAACAGAGTACGATGTTATAATAAAAAAATCAGATGACATCAAAGATATGGGGCAAGAGACGGCTGTAGTTGCAGTAATAGATATACCTCTTGATAAATTAAAAGAATTATCAATGATTATGAAATTTCCTATACCTGTTCTTGTTATAGCATCAGAAATTCCATCAAATATTACAATAAGAGGTGAAGCATTCGATTTTATCGTAACACCGCCAAATGAATATGAAGTAAAAGTAAGATTAAAAAATCTAATAAAAATTCAGGAATTAAAAGAAAAAGTAACAAATATTTCAACCACTGACGAATTAACTGGTTTGCACAACCGTAAATTTTTACAGGAAAGACTTGAGTCTGAAATGTCCAGAGCAAAAAGATATCATTCTTCAGTATCTTGTATACTTTTTGATTTGGACTTTTTCAAGGTTGTAAATGATATGTACGGCTATGAATGGGGCGATGTATTATTAAAGAAAATTGCAGAAATGCTTTCTACCCTTGCAAGAAAAGAAGACGTTGTTACAAGATATGGCGATGAAGAATTTATGGTAATTTTACCAGATACTTCAGAAGAAAATGCATTTATTTTTGCAGAACGATTCAGACGAGACGTAGAAAAAATGTCGTTTATTCCGGCAGGTGAAGAAGAAAGACATCCAATAAAAATATCAGGCGGTATTTCTTCATACCCATATATGGATAATGTTGAAGAGACACCGAATACAATTATAAGATATGCTGAACACGCTTTATACAATGCAAAAAAAAGAGGCAAAAACAGAATTGTTCTATTCTCTCAGGTAAATTTGGATTACTAAAATGGACAAAGACAAAAAGCCAATTTCATTTTCTTTTAACAACACAGAACGCTGCCAATCGAGATGTATAACTTGCAATGGTTGGAAAACACCGGCTTCTATGCAAGAGAAAGAATTAACTCTTGATGAATGGAAAAAAATTCTATACAATTTACACAAATGGATGGGGAACTACCAGTTTATAATATCAGGTGGTGAACCATTTCTTCGTGAAGATGTATTTGATATGGCTCAATTTGCTGCTGACCTTGGAGATACAGTAAACATTGTAACTAACGGTTTAGCAATACCTGATAGACTTGAAAAACTATTAAATTCAGCATTTACAAACATAACATTTTCATTAAATTCCGTACAAAATCCCCAAATACATAATACATCAAGGGGTAGAGATGATGCTTTTAAAAGGACAATGGATTCTATTCAAAATTTAAATTATTTGAATAAAACCAGAAGCGGACACAAATGGAAAAATATATTTTTATCAACCGTCGTAATGCCATCAAACCTATCAGAAATAAAACCGATTGCAGAGTTTTGCAAAATGGAAGGCATCGGTGTAAGTTATCAATTAATGGATAATGGTGATGCTTTTTCAACAGGAGTTGACTCTGACAGCCAAATTTACGGTATAGATATCAAGACAGCCGCATTAAATGCAATTGACGAAATGATAAAATTAAAACAGGAAGGTTATCCTATTTGTAACGGTTATAGTCAATTAAAAGCATTTAAAGTACTTATTGATACACCTGACGAAATACAAAACATACAATGTATGGTTGGTGAAAACAATTTTGCTATTGATCCGTACGGAAATTGCAGAATATGCTTCTGTATGAAGCCAATAGGTAATTTAAGAGACAGTTTGCCTCAAGATTTATGGTACAGTAAAGAAGCAGATGAAGTAAGAGAACAAATATTAAAATGCACAATGAACTGCAGACTTTTAAATTGTAATTTCAAATAAGGTAATAAAATGTCAGAAGTTAAGAGTGAAAAATATATAAGTTGTAAATGGTTAGAAACAGGGGTATGTTTTGATAACGGAGTCTATGGCTCTAACGTAAAGTTATGTTGTTATATGAGTGCCCCCGGTGGCGGTAATGCTATGATTTTTACCGATTATCACGGTGAAAAAATAAACTGGGATGAGTTTTTTAAAATAAAACAAGCATACAGAGATATACAAAGAAGCGGAAAAACAGTTCCGGAATGTGAAGGCTGCGTATTTTTGGAAGAACGTGAATGGCCGCAAGAACACTATATTGACCACATAATTTTTGACCATTTCACTAAATGTAATTGCGCTTGTACATATTGTTATACGGAAGAAGATAAAAAGAAATATAACACACTAAAAACATACAATATATATCCGATTATAAAAGAATTATTTGATAAAAAACTGATAAAAAGAGGCGGCGCCATAGGTTTTGGCGGCGGTGAACCTACAATATTACCGGAATTTGAAAAACTAATCGATTTACTTTTAAAAAACGGTTTTACAAATATGAGAGTTCCTTCATCAGGAATAAAATACTCTAACATTATTGCTAAAGGAATATCTCTTGGGCAAATTGCTGTTGTAATTTCAATTGACAGTTCTTCCAGAGAAACATATAAAAAAATAAAACAAGTTGATGCATTTAATACTGTTTGTAAGAATTTGAAAAAATACGCAAAAGCCCAAAAAAGTTTTGCAGGTGTAATAAGTAAATATATAATTATTCCTAACGTAAATGACACTTATGAAGAAATAGATAACTGGCTGCTTTTCAATAAAGAAAATGATATAAGAGTTGTTGTAATAGATATAGAAAACAGTTGGCTTACAAAATACAGAAACGACAAGCCTGATGAAAGAATAATTTCTTTAATAAAATATGTAATCAACAAAACAAAAAGAATGAACTTTGAAAGGCTTGAAATTTGTGACAGGGCAAAGTATTTGGTAGAAAACTAATATAAATACTTTCATTTATATTTATTACACACCAAGAAGATTTTTGGCAAAAGAAGTAGAATCGTCATTTATTTCACCTGCTGCAAGTAATGCAATTGCTTTTACTCTGTTTTCTCCGTCTAAATGATATACTTTTACTTCTGTTTTATCGGTTTGTAATTTTTTTACATAGAAATGAGATGCCGCTTTGGCTGCAATAATCGGTTGATGAGTAATTAATATTATTTGATGAGTTTTTGCAAGGTTTGATATTGCATCAGCAACTGACTGTGATGCTTTACCGGATATTCCGGTATCTATTTCATCAAAAATAACGGTATTTGTATTATCAGCCTGCGCAAATACTGTTTTTATAGCAAGCATTACCCTTGAAATTTCACCTCCTGAAGCTGTTTTTGCCAGAGGTTTTAAATCTTCCGAAATGTTTGCGGACATTAAAAATTCGACTTTATCTATACCTTTTTCATTCATATTGCAAGGCTGAATATCTATTTTAAATCTTGCTTTCGGTAGCTCTAATTTTTCAAGCTCGTTTGTAACAGCCTGTGATAGTACTTCAGCAAGTTCATATCTTGCTTTACTTATTGTTTGAGAAAGTTCATCAAGTTCTGTTTTTATTTCTTTTATCTCTTTTTCGTATTTTATTATGTCATCTTGTGAACATTCAATAGCACTCAATTCTTCTGACAACTTATCATAAGTTTTAAGAACATCTTCAAGCGTATTACCGTACTTCCTTTTTAGTTTATCGAGCAAGCTTATTCTTTCGTTTATATAGTCCATTCTCTCATTATCATTTTCTTTTGAATCAGAATAATCTCTTAATTGGCTTGCAACTTCTTTTAATGTTTCATACGCATTAACAAAGTCTTCTTCAAGTGTATTAACAGACTCATCCATAGCCGTCAATTTAGAAATATTGGCTTTAACACTACCTAATGCATTTATTATATTTCCATCATCACCATATAATGCCCAGTATGAAGAATAAGAAAGTTCTTTTAATTTTTCAACATTGGCTAAAATATCAAGCTCTTTTTCTAAAATTTCCAATTCATTAACATCTTCTATATTTGCGCTTTCTATTTCATTAATTTGGAACTTTAAAAATTCTTCCTGTTGTTGTGTTGTATTAACTATATTTTGAGCCTGCTCCAACTTTTTTTGAAGTTCAATATATTGATTATATTTTTCACTAAAAAGTTTTATATTATCTCTATGCGGTTTTAGTGCAAAGTTATCCAGCAATATTATGTGATTTTTAGGTTGAATATAATTATAACTCTGATGTTGAGTATGAATATCCAAAAGTTTTTCTCTTATATCTTTTATAAAATCTTGAGTAACTTGAATCCCGTTAATGCGAAAACGACTGGAAGTCATTGTTATTTCTCTTGAAATTGTAATTTCATTATTTTCTATTTCAATATAATTTTTTACAAAATCACGCCTGTCAAACCTGTTGTCAATTCCTATATTTAGCTCAATATAAGCTTTATCTGAGCCAGTTTTAATAACTTCTTTAGTTGTTTTTGCTCCGAGAGCAGAATCTATTGCACCTATTATAATACTTTTTCCGGCTCCTGTTTCACCCGTAAAGACATTAAAACCGTCGTGAAATTCCAAAGTTAATTCATCAATTAATATATAATTTTTTATACTTATTGATTTTATCATACTAACCCTGCCACGAAAGTCCCCAATGTAATTTTTCTTTTAATACTGAATAAAAAGAATTTTTTTGCATGTTTATCAATAATAATTTAGCACAATATTCGCTTCTTTTTATTACTATAGATTGATTAGGTTCTAAATCCATTGTATTTTGTCCGTCAGCAGATATTTTTAATAAAGGTTTTTTCTGACTTGAAGTAATTTTTATTACTTCATCCGAAGGAATTACAATAGGTCTTGCATTCATAGTATGAGGACAAATAGGAACTATTACCATTGCTTCAAGAGAAGGAACTATAATAGGTCCGCCGGCAGAAAGTGTATATGCAGTTGAACCAGTAGGGGTTGAAATTATTATTCCGTCTGCCAAATAGTCACATACAATATTGTCATTTATATGTACATAAAATCTTGAAGTTCGGAGAAATCCATCACCTTTTATAACGACGTCATTTAAAGCATTCATTTTCCCGTTTAATGCAGAAAGCATAATTCTATCTTCTATTTTAAAACGTCCGTTAATTATACAGTCTATTGCATCATTGACCTGAGTAGGTTTTGCCTGTGATAAAAATCCCAAACGCCCCAAATTGATACCGAGGATAGGAACATTATATTTTGCATAAAATCTGGCAGTCTTTAATATTGTGCCATCACCACCCAAAACAAGAGCAAATGTAACTTCTTTGAGAAAATTATTAGTAGAAAAAATATTTGAATTTATTCCCTTTTCTTTTAATGTTTCTTTTATAGTATTTGCCAAATTTTGTGCATTATGGTTATCTTCATTATAGAAAATACCTATATTTGAAATATCAATATTATCGCCGTTTACTGATTTTATAATGCTATTCATAGTTCCTCTATAATTTATATGCCATCAAAAGCCCGTCCGGCAAATCTAAAACCTGACTTTGATATTCAATATGATTTGATATGGCATCAATAAACGGTTTTACTTTTGCTGCATGCGATAATACATTATCTGCAAGAATAATGCCACCCTTTTTTAATATAGGATGAACCGCTTCAAAAAATTTTATGTATTCCTGTTTATTTGCATCAATAAAAACTATATCATAGCATTCCTGCTGCAATTCCTGAGTTATAATATCGTATGCCTGCCCGATTTTAAAAGTAACGAAATCAGACAAACCGCAATCTTCAATCGTTTTTCTTGCAAGACATTGACGCTTTTCCCAAAATTCAATCGTTGTAAGATGTCCCTCAGTACTTTGAAGAGCATCAGCTATCCACAAAGTAGAATATCCGTTAGAAGTTCCAAGCTCAAGCACATTTTTTGCGCCTGTAGCTTTTATCAACATGCTTATAAAATTACCTGTTTGGTGAGAAATATTCCAAAATTCTTCCGATGTTTGTTCTAACTTTTCAAGTGTTACAACGGTATTATTGTCCATTTGTTCTCTCCAAAACCGTTATAGTATTAATATATTCACTCATTGGAAGTGTTTGAAGTGCCTTATCCTGTTGCATATCATAAACAACATATTTTAAATCAGACATATTTGTTATAATAGCAAGCTGCGAATTAGGAACAGGACTGAATGCCTTAGAAAAACCTTCTACAGGCAATTTCTCTGAATTTAATGTGCTATTTGCGGAATTATAACTATATACAGTATTATCACCTGCGCATAGAACATAAACAATACCGTTATAATTATACATATCAACCGGTTTATTACCTATTTCAATGTCACTTATACTGGTTGAATATACTTTCATATTTTTCAAATCGTCATCATCTTTTGATTTTACATAGTCAAAATTTGAATAAATATCTTCCGTAACAGCGATTGCTTCTTGTTTTTTATTTTCATTCCTGTTTACTTTATCTCTGGTTCTGTCACGTTTTGTTTTAACAGTAGAATTATCCTGAAGTAAATCAAAATTTACGATTCTAAGTTTAGGTACTGTTCTTGCTATAGCATACAATACATTATTTCCCAATATTATTTTAGAGGTATTGGGGTAATTTGTAATAAATTTATTTGTATATCCGTTTGTCAAATCCAATATATATATATTAGATGTTTTCATATCAACATAAGCGATTCTTGAACCGTCCGGAGATATAGCCAATTTTTGAGGAGCACCTACAAGTTGAATTTTTTCTTTCATTGTCATAGTTGATAAATCTATAACAAATAATGATTCATCTGTAACACTTGCAACGTATGCTTTACCATGATTATCATCGACTGCTATTTCAGAAGGATTTGCAGTTAAATCTATATGTTTAGAAACATATTCATTTGCGACATCAATAACGTCGAGATTTTTTTGATTATTAGTTGCTGCTAATAAATATTTACCGCTTAAAACAGGTTTAACATCCTTCATAACCCCTGAAGTTTTAAGTGAATATAAAGGTTCTGATACGGTAGATGAAAATACTTCCAAAAATTCAGTCTGGAAATTATTAACAAAAAATAACTTATTTTTAAGTGCATTCGGAACATTTTCCTTTTTAATTTCAGGAACTCTTTTCCCCGTAGGTAAAGGAGCCGGCCTTCTGCCCGATACAAAAGTAGGTGCTTTTGCACTACCCAATAACGGTATTTGAACATCCCCAAGAATACAAGCCATATTTTCTGGGAATATCAGACCTCTTGGAACCATCATATCCTGAGGTATCAAACCTGTTTTTACTTCTTCCGGTAATTCCGATAAGTTTTTTACACCTAAAGTATTATCACCTGTTCTATATACCTTTATTAAAGAATAATTATTGTTAAATATAACTAAATCAGGGAGTTTATCCATTGTTTGGTTAGCAGGATAAGTTTTTACAATTTTTACAGCATCGACATCCTGGGGATATGCAGGAATAACAGGAATGTACATAATATCATTTCCGTATACAATAACACCATCATATCTAATTGATGGTATCATCTTTTGTTGTTGCAAAAATGTTCTCATTGTTTTAGGCAGTTGAGTTGCATTTGCCGTCTGTATCGTTGTTCCCATTAATAGTATTATTAAAGCTATTATTATTGATTTTATTTTCATAGTGCCTCTGTTTAATTATGAAGTACATTTTTCATTTTATCAATGAATTTAGAAGATGGCTTTTTGTTACAATTGATTTCAAAAAGTTTTTTATACAATTGTTTTTCTTCCGCACTCAAGCTTTGAGGTGTTTTTATTTTTACCACAAAATTATGGTTTCCACGTTTTGATGAATTACCCAAATTAGGAACACCAGCACCTTTAATTTGAAGTATTTTATCCTGTTCAACACCTGCCGGTATAACAAGTTCACGTTTTCCGTCAATTGTATTCACTTCTATTGTATCACCAAGCGCAGCTTGAGGAAAAGAAATTTCCAATTTAGAATATATATCAAAACCGTCACGCTTAAACTCAGGATGTTCTTTCACATAAATAACAACAATCAAATCGCCTGTTCTACCGCCATTTTTACCGCAGTTACCTTCGTTAGAAAGTCCTATTCTTGAACCGTTATCAACACCTGCAGGTATATTTATATGCAAAGTTCTTTGTACTTCAAGTCTGCCATCACCATGACATTTATTACAAGGATTTGAAATGATTTTACCTGTTCCGTGACAGTTAGGACATGTCGTTACCTGACTGAGGCTGCCTAAAGGGGTTTTCATTATCTGTTGTACTCTTCCTGTCCCGCCACAAGTAGAACAAGTTTCAGGTTTACTGCCCTTTTGTGCTCCTGTTCCGCCACATTCATCACAAGTTTCCAAATGAGATATTTTTATTTCTTTTTTTACACCAAATACAGCTTCTTCAAATTCTATTTCCAAATTCAAACGTAAATCCGCACCATTTTGAGGACTGTTTGGATTTGTTGCTCTACCGCCTCCAAAGCCAAAAGCACCACCGAAAAAGCTTTCAAATATGTCATTCAAATCTCCAAATCCGCCTGCAAACGGGCCTGATGTATCAAAACCGGCATTTTGTAATCCGTCTTCACCGTATCTGTCATAAGTTGCACGCTTATTATCATCACTCAATGTATCATAGGCTTTCCCCAATTCTTTAAATTTTTCTTCCGCATCCGGAGCTTTATTTACATCAGGGTGAAGCTGCCTCGCTTTTTGTCTAAACGCTGATTTTATTTCTTCTTTTGTGGCATTTTTATCAACGCCTAATATTTCATAATAATCACTCATATCTTCTAATCTTTCAACTAATGTTTATTGTTTTACTGCTACCGATACCATTGCCGGTCTTAAAACTTTTTCTCCAAGCTTATATCCTTTTTGAAGTTCATTTATAATTGTTTCTTCAGGATATTCTTCAGTTGGCGTTTGCATAACCGCTTCATGCAAATTCGGGTCAAACTTTTCGCCGACACATTTTATCTGCTCTAATCCCAATTTTGTCAAAGAATCATTAAGTTGTTTATTTAAAACAAAAAATGTTTCCTTCATTTTATCTAAATTATCTATTTTTTCGACCATATTTAAAGCTCTGTCGAAATTATCAACAACTTCCAGAACTTGTTTCATACATTTTTCAGCACCATAATTCAATAATGCTTCTCGTTCTTGAGCTTGTCTTTTTCTATAATTATCAAAATCCGCAGCTAATCTTAAATATTGATTATTTAATGTTTCGTATGCCTGCTTTAATTTTTCTGTTTCATTTTCTTTTTCGGAAGAAACTTCTTCTTTTACCTCATCTTCTACAATTTCTTCTGTATTTTCTTCTTTTATTTCATTATCTTCAATGTTTTCTTCCTGTAATTCATTTTCTGTTACTTCTTCAGACATCGTGTTTGTTTCATCTCCTTTGTCTAATTCTTTATTCATAAACGGATTATCTTCTATTTTCTTACGTTCAAAAAAATTTTTCATCATTCCTCTACTCCACCTATAAATTAATTATAGAATATCAATACGGTTACTCAATAGTTATTAATTTTTTCTTAACTTTTTGATTTCATATTATTCAAAAATAGTTTATAATTATATTAACAGGTTTAAGTTTATGGCAAAGATTAAAAAGTTAAGTTACTCAGATATTCTGCAAGTTAAAAAATTAATTTCCGTTGTTTGTAACGATAATGTTATGAGCTACAGACGTTTATTTTTCTTGTCTGTTCCAATAACTTTTATACAAAATTTTTTATATAATGTTCATTGCCGTAAATTTGCAGAAACATACGTTGTTTTCGATAACAACAATAATTTAAAAGGAGTAATAAGCGTTCAGGCACAACAAGGAAACCCATATAAATGGCAATTAAAGCGATTATTTCTCGATAAAAGTTCTCATGAAGAAGGTAAACAACTTGTTGAATATATAATTGCAAAATTTGGAGCAAGAGGAGTTGATACTTTTTATATTTCTGTCGATGACAATATGACGGAATTAATTGAACTGTTTGTTAAAGGCTGCGGTTTCAGATGTTGTTCAACAGAAGCTCTTTTTTCAGTTTCAAACATTAATTTTCTCCAAGAAAACATTGATGAAAAAAATTTCAAACACTTTGATAATTCAGACGCGCAACAAGTTTGCGAATTATACAACGATACTTTAATCACACACTATAAATACTCACTTTCAAAGGAAAAAGAAGAATTTTTTGATACTTTTATAAGAGGCATTAATTCATCTTCTAAATTTAAATATATATATAAAGATAATAAAAAAGGTTCGATAAAAGCATATATAGAAATTAAAACACTTGATAATAAGAACTATTTTTTAAGCACGATTGTACCACCGCAATTTTTTGAATTGTATCCTATTGTATTGAGTTTTGCAGTTAAAAAGATAATTAAAAGAAATAAAAACTTTAAACTTTATATTAGAAATAAAAAATATATGCAATCCGGCGAAATGATTGAAAATTTCTTAAAAGAAAATCACTTTGAATTACTTCAAAATAATGCGATTTTGGTTAGAGATTTCTTTAAAACAATAAAAGAAGAAAACAAAGTATTCAATGAAGCAGTTGTTTTCAGCGGATTTGAGATTTAGAAATCAACCGTCTAAAAATAGGCAAAAAAAATGCAAGTTTTAAGTAAGATTTAAGAACTTGCAATATTTACACTAGCCGAAACATTAATAACAAGATAATTATACATCTAAATTTTAAATTAGTAAAGCAGATGATTGATTTTTTTGAAAAATTTTAGTTAAAAAGTTAATAAATGTTTACAGAATATTTAAGATATGTGTATTTACTTGTAATAATGGCAATTTTATCGGATAATTTCAAATAGAGAATTGAGGTAGAAAAGATATGAAAAAACCGGTTATAGCAGTACTAGGCGCTACAGGAGTTGTAGGCAGACACATTTTAGAAATTTTAGAAGAAAACAATGTTGTATATGAAGATATAAAATTTCTTGCAAGTAAAAAAAGTGCAGGAAAAACAATTCAATTTAAAGGTAAAGATTATACTGTAATAGAAGCTACACCTGATGCTTTTGAAGGTGTAAATATTGTTTTGGCATCGGCAGGCGGTTCAACCAGTTTGGCATTGGCAAAAGAAGCTGTAAAAAGAGGCGCTGTATATATAGATAATTCAAGTGCATTCAGAATGGAAAAGGATGTTCCGTTAGTTATTGCAGGTGTTAATGATGATGATATAAGAACACATAAAGGTATCATTGCTAACCCTAATTGTTCAACATCCCAGTTAATGCTTGTATTAAAACCGTTACATGACTATGCAGGAATCAAACGCATGGTTGTTAGTACATATCAATCAGTATCAGGAGCAGGACTTGCCGCTATTAACGAACTAAGAGAAAATACAATTGCGGTCAATGATAAAAAACCTTTTGAAAACAAAGTCTTTAAAAAGCCAATTGCATACAATTGTATTCCGCAGATAGATGTATTCTGTGATAACGGATATACAAAAGAAGAAATGAAGGTTACAAATGAAACAAGAAAAATTCTTCATTTAAACCCTGATACTCCTATTTCTTGTACAGCAGTAAGAGTACCTGTTTTCGTTGGTCATTCCGAAGCTGTAACAGTTGAATTTGATAAACCTATGACAGCGGAAAAAGCAAGAGAAATACTTGAGCATGCCTGGGGTGTAAAAGTTATAGATGATGTTGCAAATTATGAATTTCCGACTGCGGTCATGGCTGCAGGAACAAATCCCGTATATGTTGGAAGAATAAGAAAAGATATAGCTTTTGATAATGCAATTTCATTCTGGTGTGTTGCTGATAATTTAAGAATAGGTGCAGCACTGAATACAGTAAGAATTGCTGAAAAAGTCATAGAAATGCAAGTTTTTTAAAGGAATAAAATATGAGATATAACGCAGGTGAATTAATTACGGCTATGATAACTCCCTTTAATGAGGATTTAACAATAGATTATCCTTCACTAAAGAGATTAATAAATCATTTGATAGAAACAGGCACAGATGCAATACTTGTAGCAGGTACAACAGGTGAAACTCCTACACTATCGCATGAAGAAGAAGCTGAATTGTTTAAATTCGTGAAAGAAACTGTTAACGGAAGAATAAAAGTAATAATGGGGGCAGGCTCTAACTCAACTCAAACAGCTACAGAATCATCAATAAAAGCGCAAAAAGCAGGAGCAGATGCTATTTTGACAGTAGTTCCTTACTATAATAAACCTTCGCAAAAAGGCATGTATGAACATTTTGCAGCAATTGCAAAATCTGTCGATATACCTATAATTTTATATAATATTCCGGGAAGAACAGGCGTAAATATGCAGCCTGCAACAATAGCAAAGCTTGCAAAGGAATTTAAAAATATAGTTGCAGTAAAACAAAGTAATTCTGACTTAGACTTAATCAGTGAAATCAAATCACAATGTCCTGATGATTTTACAATATATTCGGGAGATGATAGTCTTACGCTTCCAATGATGTCACTTGGCGCACACGGTGTAATAAGTGTTGCTTCGCACGTTCAAGGAAAAGAAATAAAAGAAATGATTACGGCTTTCAAAAAAGGACAAAATGAGAAAGCACTACAAATGCACTTAAAACTATATCCTTTATTCAGAAAATTATTTATGGCACCTAATCCGGTACCGGTTAAGGCTGCTCTGGCAAAATTGGGGATAATAAAAGAATATGTAAGAAAACCTTTAGTTGTTCTTGATGCTGAAGAGAAAAAAGAATTAAATGAAGTTTTAAATAAATATTCTTATTTTAATTAAAAGGAGTAAATAATACTTGTTGAAAAAGGTAAAAACACTTTTTTATAAAAAAAGATTTGCCAATACGTTAGCAGAAACACTTATTGTATTAACAATTATCGGCATAGTTTTTACATTAAGTTTAGGTACATTTTTTGCTGATTACAACAAAAATCAAACTGTTGTTCGTTTAAAGAAAATGTATTCTGTATTAACACAAGCATTCAACAGATCCATTGTCGAAAACGGGAATCCTGCTTATTGGGATATACCCGATAATATAAACGAAAGGAATAATTACCAATTCTTTGAAGAATATCTAAAACCGTATTTAATACTGGCACAAGATTGTAAAACAACAACAGAAGGTGAATGTAATTATATATTCAAAGAGCTTGACGGAACAGAGAAATCATTGCCTCCAAGCTGGACAAGGTTCTTTTTAAATGATGGGGCATTTATAGCAATGCAAGCTGTATCAAATAAAAATTATAAAGTAATATACTTTTATGTTGATACAAACGGAAAAAAACGTTTAAATGTTGTTGCCAGAGATATTTTTCTGTTTGAATACTGGCTTCAGAATGATAAACATCCGGAATATGTTGGTAAAGTATATCCGTTGGGACATGAATATGACAGAGATGAATTAATATCTGATTTTGATAGAAATTGCTGCCATAGTTTTATGAGCGGTAACTACTGCGGAGCCTTAATTATGAATGATAACTGGCAAATTATAAAAGGTTATCCGTGGGCACAAGCAAGATACGTTGTTCAATAGAAGATTACTTTTCCCAAGGTGCACGCTCAGGGAATAAATATTCTAAATATATTTTTAATGTATCCCTATTTTCTTGAAATGTATTTTCATTGTCATTTATACAAAAAAGTTTTAATTTTGGACTATGTATTTGTATATACTCGTCCATCTTACTAATAGACTCCAAAATTATTAAACTGAAAAATGACAGATTTTTAGTATCTGCCATTTTTTTAATTTTGTAAAAGATTATTAAGCATGAATTAAAACAAGTCAATTTTAAAACTTCATACTACTTACGAAATTCAATAAGGAGTGTATGGAATGGAAATAAATTCAATTAATAATGCAACGGGTAATGTTGTAATTTTCGGGAAATTAAAGAATTATCCAAAAACTGCTACAATGCAAAATGACAGTATCGAATTAGAGTCAACAAAAAGCAAAAAATCTACATTTAAAGATAAGTTAAAACTATTCGGTGAAAAAGTCAAAATTGGTCTTGCAGCTCTTGCAGGTGCTGTTATATCAGGACTTACCGTTTTTGCGGTAATGAATACTAAAGTTCAAAAAGAAAAGGTAAAAACAGAACAACTTAAACAAGCTCTTGATAATGTTGTTTTACCTGAAGACTTTAATGACAAAGTAGAAAGTAAAATTACGGAATTATCAAGTAAAGAACTTGAATATGACCCAATGAAAAGAGTAAACATTTCACAAACAGAAGAAATATACAGACAAGATGATAATGAAGATGCAATAACAATGCCATTAGAAAGAGAGCATACAAATAACCGTGCAGATGCAAAAGTTCTTAATTATCCTAAATTTGATGCGAAGAAACCTTATCACTTTGAATTTCCCACATCAAGCGAAATTAAAATAACAAAGAATGAAAAGAATTTTACACCACAACCTCTAACAAAAACTACAATTAGTGAATCTTACGCAGATTCTCTGCAATGGAATGACGATAAAATTGCAAGAGATTTAATGCAAAATTTCTTCGACGGACATGGACAAACATTAGATGGTGTTGCTATTGATGTTAATCCGACAAAAGATGGAAAACACAAAGTTAGAATATCCGGAAAATCAATCTATAGTGCTGATAAAGCTATATTATTAGGAGAAAGTTCAAAAAAAGATGATTTAAAAGCTGCCGGATGCTACGGTGAAGGTTTAAAAATGGTTGTTTTGAAACTATTAAGAGAAAAAGGTGCCGATAATGTAAGTATTACATCAGGGGACTGGAATGTTAATTGGTCTTTTGCTGATTCAGGTATAAATGATAAAAAAGTACTCGCCTATGAATTAAAGGAAACAGAACATGTAGATGGCAACTATATTGAATTTGAAACTGACAATAATGACTTTATAGAAGCAATTTTAAACAGTTATGATAAATTCTATCACTATAATAATCCTGCTTTTAAATGCCCTGATTTTGAAAATGATAAATTGGGTATAAAAATACTTAACGATGACAAAGCACCTGCTAAATTATTTATTGCAGGACAGGAATTTGAAATAGACGGAAAATATAACGGACTTCAAGGTGCACACATTTTTATAAAAGAAAGACCTCCTATAAAAGATAATGGAGAATACATTTTTGACCCGTCAAGAGACAGAACATCACTAACATCAGACAATATTGAATCAATAGGAAAGTGGTTAGCATCAGAAAAAGAAATATCTAAAGAAGATTGTACAAAAGCATTACATTCTTTAATTGATTATTGGGAATCATATCCAATGTTCAAAATGGATCATAATGGACCTGTTCGCAGTTTTACTAACGGTTTAATAAAAGGTGCATATTACAGAGGGGACAAACTAAGAATAGACTTCCCCGATGAAAAATATGTTGCAGACTCCATTAGGGTAAGTCATGAACTAAAAGACGAATATTATAATGCAGGTTACAAAATATGCCATCCATTCTTAGAATATTTAGGAATGAAATCAATAGAAACATTGGTTGATAAGTCAAGACAACATACTCCATTACAACCAACAGAAGCAGAAAAGAACAAAATCTTAATATTAAAGGATGCATTAAAAATATTAGCACCTTTATTAAAGGTAAAAGACCAACCATTATTTACAGAAGAAGAATTATCTCCTACTATATTAATATTCGATAAAGATTCTCCCGAAGAATCAGAAGTTTATAAAGATACAATGGCAGAAGCAATAATTGAGTCACGTCAATCACTTGGTTTCTGGATAGACAAAACTTATTTAAAATCAAATTTTGCAGATGTACTTGGTACAACATTACATGAACTGACACATAAATATGGCGGAGATGACTCTTCTATATTCTCATATAAATTAACTGACGTATTACAAAAAGTACTCGAAAATATTACAAATAATCCAAATATAGCAATGCAATTAAGAGTATTGGAAGAAGCCTGGAACGCTCAAACATAAAAAAATTAGAAAGCTGCGATTAACTCGCAGCTTTTTTATTTTTATTTTACCAGTTTAAAAATTTCATTACATATTTTAAAAATTTCTTTAGCCTGAGCAAAGTCAATCATATTTGGACCATCACAGAGAGCACTGTCCGGATTTGGATGAACTTCAAAAAACAAACCGTTTGCACCTGCAGCAATAGCTGATTTCGCTAAGATTGGAACGAATTTTCTTTCGCCTGATGAACTTTCACCACATCCACCCGGCAATTGCACACTATGAGTTGCATCAAAAATTACGGGATACCCCATTTCCTGAATAATAGGAATTGCTCTCATATCGGAAACAAGGTTATTATAACCGAAAGTTACACCTCTATCTGTTATTGTTATTTTATTATTGCCGGATTCTTTAACCTTATTTGCTATAGATTTCATTTGTTGAGGAGCTAAAAATTGTCCTTTTTTTATATTTATAATTTTATTGGTTTTTGCTGCAGCAACAAGCAAATCCGTTTGTCTGCACAAAAAAGCCGGAATTTGTAATATATCAGCAACCTCTGCAGCTATTTCAGCTTGTGATGATTCGTGTATATCGGTAACAATAGGAACATTAAATTCTTTTTTTACCAATGATAACAATTCCAAACCTTTTTCAATTCCCAACCCTCTGTATGAAGAAATTGAACTTCTGTTAGCTTTATCATAAGAAGATTTAAATACAAAATTAATATCTAATTCTTCCGTAAGTTTTTTCAGGTATTCTGCGGTTTTAAAAAGTATGTCTTTAGATTCTATTGCACAAGGACCGGCAAGTATTGTTAATTTATCTCCGCCGATTACAAAATCGTTTAATTTAACCGTATTAACCATAAATACCTCCAAAACATCTTTATTATACTACAAATGAATTTAATGTTAAAACGATTGAATTAAAATAGCATTATCGACCGCAATGAAATTGTTACAGGGATTATGACTTATTAATTTACGAAATCGTTTTTCAATAACATCTTAACTGCATTTGAACTTATTTAGTGTAGAATATATATAATTACCTATCATTGATTTGTAAAGGATATATCCAATGAAAAATCTTATTGTCGGTGCAGGATTATCAGGTTGCGCACTCGCAAATAAAATAGCTGCAGAATTAAATGAAGATGTTTTAATAATTGATAAAAGAAATCATATTGCAGGCAATATTTATGATTATAAAGATATAGAAACAGGAATAACCGTTCACAAATACGGTCCGCATATTTTTCACACAAATAATAAAGAAGTTTGGGATTTTTTATCTCAATTCACAAAATGGCATCCGTTTTTCTTTAAACCAAATACCGTAATTGAAGGAAATATTGTCACATTACCTTTTAATTTAAAAACATTATATGAACTTTTTCCCGATGAAACGGCTGCTAAAATAGAAACCAAACTAATAAACACCTATGGTTTCGGAACTAAAATTTCAATATCACAATTAAGAAATAATAACGATACCACTATAAACTTTATCGCAAATTATATATATGAAAATGTATATAAACACTATACGGAGAAACAATGGGGTACAAATATAAATGATATTAACAGTTCAGTTATAAACAGATTGCTTATTCATATAAGCAATGATTGCAGATATTTTCAGGATAAATTCCAAGCAATACCACTAAACGGATACACAAAAATGATTGAAAATATGCTTAATCACCCCAATATAGAAGTAAATCTTGAAACAGAATTTAAAGACATTAATACATCTGATTTTTCAAGGATTATATATACCGGCTCAATAGATGAACTATTTAACTATAAATATGGGTTATTACCCTATAGAAGCCTTATTTTTGACACTATGAAAATCAATAAAGAATATTTCCTAAAATCAGCAATGACAACATTTCCAAACAATTACAACTTTACAAGAATTACCGAACACAAATATTTTTTGGATGAAAAAGCTTCTCATACTATAGTAACATTTGAGTACCCGACAGAATATAAAACAGACAAAAATGAAAGATATTATCCGATAAACAACGAAAAAACTTTAATAATGTATAATAAATACTTAAATGAAGTTCATAAAAAGAAAAATTTATTTGTACTTGGCAGACTTGGAAATTACAAGTATTATAATATGGATACAATAGTTGAGAATGCTATAAATTTATTCAAGGAGAAAATAAAATGATATTAATAACAGGTGGAGCCGGCTACATTGGAAGTCATACCGTTTTAAATTTTATTGAAGCAGGCTATGAAGTTGTTATTATTGATAATCTTGAAACAGGACACATTGAAACAGTTAATACACTAAAACAATACAGGAAAGTTCATTTTATTAAAGGTGATTTAAAAAATATTGAAGATATTGAAAAAGTTTTTAATAAATATAAAATAGATGCGGTTATACACTTTGCAGCCTATTCGCTTGTAGGAGAATCAGTTGAACATCCTGCAAAATATTACAGAAACAATACGTTCGGGACATTAAATCTGCTTGATACAATGATTAAATATAATGTTAAAAAAATAGTATTTTCTTCTACCTGTGCAACTTATGGAGAACCTAAATATACACCAATAGACGAAAATCATCCGCAAAAACCAATTAATCCATACGGAAAATCTAAGCTTATGGTTGAAAAAATTATGGAGGATTATGATAGTGCATACGGTTTAAAATCTATAAAACTAAGATATTTTAATGTTGCAGGCGCAGATAACAAAGTAAGAGTTGGCGAATGGCATGAACCTGAGACTCATTTAATACCCAATATTTTAAAATCAACATTTGAGAAAGAGAAAATTTTTAAAATTTTTGGTAATGATTACGATACACCAGATGGAACATGCATAAGAGATTATGTAAATGTAGAAGATTTAGCTCAAGCCCACAAACTTGCCCTAGAATATTTGAATAAAACCAATACCTCTAATGTCTTTAATATTGGAACAGAAAAAGGTGATAGCGTAAAAAATATATTTGATACTTGCAAAGAAATTTTAGGGAAAGAAATTCCTGTAGAGATAGCAGAAAGAAGAGCAGGCGATACTTCTATACTATATGCAGATTCAAAAAAAGCACAAACCATATTAAACTGGAAACCTATAAGAACAATAAAAGACAGTATTCATTCCGCTTACGAGTGGGAAAAAATATTATACAAAAGATTAAATAACAAATAATTTTTAAACTATTTGCTAACAAAATCGTTATTATTTTTAGAGTGTGTGGAGAAATAGTATATGAAAAAGTTTGCATTATTTTTTATATTAATATTAATTTTATCACCTGTTACTTTTGCATCTAATCATCATAGTCACCATTCAAAAGCAGCTCAATATCATGACTACAATACTACACACAATAGTTCTTCAAATCCTGTTTTTTTAATAAATAAAGATACAAAATATGATACGGTCAGATTTAAAGATTGTGATAAACATTATGCCATACAAGAAACAACAACAAGTTTATACTCAGATGGTTCAAAAAGAACACACATAAACGCAACATTATATAATTCTGATGATACAGTACTTCTATCCAATTGCAATAGTATAGAACATCTAATTTATAATGACAATCATTATTTCATTATCAACAGAAACAAGGGTTATCAACTGTTTAACTCGGATATAAAACCGATTACAATTAGAAAATATTCTTATATGGAAGAAATTGATAACAACAGATTACTTGTTAAATCAAATAAGAGATATGGAATTATTGATTTAGAAGAGAAAACAATAATTCCTTTAATTTACCAAGATTTTAACGAAATAAGCCATAATATATTTCTGACAAAGTTAAACGGATATTACGGAATTACGGATATAAACAACAATGTTCTGATAGAACACGATTGTGAAAGAATAAAGCAATTATATGATACATTTATAATAAAAAGATACAATAAATACGGATTAGTTAACCCCAAAGGTGAAATTATAATTGCAATTAACAATGATAAAATAGAAAAACTCGGTGAATATATTCTCGTTAAAAAGAATAATAAATATCAGGTATATGATTACAAAGGAAGCTTGATAGTTGATAAACAATACAAAAAAATCAAACTTAAAAGAAATCATCTATGGGGATTAACTTTAAAAAATAACTGGACTGAAATATAAACTTATTTAAAATCCCAAATGCAATAACTGTTATTTCATTAAACAATATTGTATAATTAGAATATATACAAAGGAGTTTAATATGGCAAAAGATTGCAGTTTTGATATTGTGTCGGAATTTGACAAACAAGAATTGGTAAATGCGGTTGATCAAGTAAAAAGAGAAATAAACAGCAGGTTTGATTTAAAAGGTTCAAACTCTGATGTTATTTTGGATGCGGATAAAACAATTACTATTACAACAAATGATGAAATGAAATTAAAAAATATCATAGATATATTACAATCAAAAATGATAAAACGAAATTTAAGCATAAAAATTCTTGACGGACAAACAGTCGAAAATGCACTCGGGGGAAATGTAAGGCAAGTATTTAACCTCAAAAAAGGTTTAAGTCAGGAACTTGCAAAAAAAATTGTTGCAGATATAAAAAATACTAAACTAAAAGTTCAAGCATCAATACAAGGTGAACAGGTCAGAGTTTCAGGCAAAGATAAAGACGATTTGCAAGCAGTTATAAAAATGATAAGAGAAAATGACGAAAAATATGATGTTCCACTTCAATTCCAAAATTACAGATAATTTGAACTTATTTTGTTTTTTGTCGTTATCTAGAATGTATTGCGAGAAAGGATGCCATGAAAAATATAGCATTTATTAGTGTTCTGTTTTCTGTAATATTTATGCACTTAAGCGTAAACGCTTATGATAATTCCTTTACGCAAAGCAGTTTAAATATAGGCGGTGATAACATATATTCAACTTCTCCGACATCATCAAATAATGATAATGACGAGTCACCTGCAATCAAAGAAGTACGCAGCTATACGGGAAGTGTAACTTCAACATACGCTACACAACCAAGTATAGTAATAAATAATAATTATCCTGCTCCTTATCCGTATTATTACGGAGGCAACTACGTTACAACATACAGAATAGGTCCATATTACCCATATACATACTATCCGCACAACACTACAAATATTGGTTTTTCAGCAGGAGTAAGAACAAACGGCGGAGGCAACTTTGCATATAATTATTCCGGACACGGTTATAACTATGGTGTAACTTCAAGTTCACCAATATATACACCCAATGCTATATATGCTCATCGTCCTCCAATGATTCCTCCCCACAATAATATAAATCCTCCGCCAAAACCCGGAAGTACTACAGCAGGATTTAATTATAGATGGTAACTTTTTTATTAAAAAAAATACAAAAAACATAAAAAGTAATAAAATATTGGTGCAGAAAATAAGAATGAATCCATTCTGTCTAATAATCCGCCATATTCAAAAAACAAATTACTGCTATGTTTGATACCCAAATCACGTTTTATTGTTGATATTGTCAAATCCCCAAATTGAGAAGATATCGATATAATAAAACCGGCAAAAATACAATATAAAATAGGCATATCAATAAACTTATGATAGAATAGGCAAATAATACAAGTTATAGTAAGATTTGCAAGCGAGCCTGCAAGAGTTTTATTTGGACTTATTTCAGGTGCAATATATGTAGGCTTGATTTTTGGTCCTACAATAGACGCCATAAAATCTCCTGATAAAACTGCTATAAAATATACAATTATTAAATATAACGAAGAAAATTTATCAAAGAAATATGTTAATTTGATTATATATAAACCGCAAATAGTAAATAAAATTGAGGCGATTGTACTCATAGAAGTTAAGAAATAAGGTTTTCTGTTTCTGATAACCGTTAATATAAATGATAAAAGTATACCGGTTATTATTATTGGTGTTATATATATATGATCTTTAGGGAAATCATGAAATATAAATATATAAGCGCATAAAATTCCTACCACTTCAGGCAATATCTTATGTGGGTATATTTCTTTATTTTTTAGCATACTTCTATATTCAATATTTACTATAATTATAAAGAAACAAGAAGCCAATAATAGCAGTATTTTGGAATACGAAAATGATAATAAAATAAGAGCAAATAATATAAATCCGGCTATATATCTTATATATTTATTCCTCATTTATGAACCCCAATAGAATATTTTTATAATTATTATATAATATAATTATGAAAAAAGTAATGTTAATATATCCGCCCGGAGAAATATACCAAAGAGGAGAAGACAGATGCCAAATTAATGTTGAGGCTTCTGTTTCTAATTCTTTGCGAGCTTGCAACGATTTAGGATATATAGCAGCTATATTAAAAAGGGATAATTACAACATATTTTTAAAAGATTATCCTGCAGAAAAAGAAAATATAAATACATTAAAAAATGATGTTATAAATGAAAAACCGGACATTATATTTATTAGTATCACAAATGGAAGCATATTTAATGACATCGAGATAGTAAAAACTATAAAAAGCATCAAAAATGATATAATTGTTATTTTAAAAGGTGCATTGTTCTTTAATCCTAATGACGAACTGTTCTCAGAAATAGATTTATCTCTTATTGATTATGTTATAGGCGGAGAAACAGAATTTATAATTCAACCTTTATTGAATGCACATTACAACGATAAAGAATTATTAAAAAATATACAAGGAATTTCATATAAAAACAATAATAAATGGATTTCAAATTATGTAACTGATTTTAATGATAATTTGGATAGTGTGCCATTTCCGGACAGAAGTTTAATGCATAATCAATTATACATAAATCCTGCAACAAACCGACCGATAGCAACAATTTCCACTTCCAGAGGATGTCCTTCTTCTTGTATATATTGTGTTTCACCAGCCATTTCAGGGAGAAAAGTTCGTTTTAGAAGTCCGCAATCAGTATATAAAGAGTTGAAAGAATGTGTCGAAATATATCATATTAATGATTTTTTCTTTAAATCAGATACTTTTACTATTAATAAACAATGGGTTATAGAATTATGTAATTTAATAATCAATTCTGAATTACGAGGTCGGATTAATTGGGTTGCAAATTCCAGAGTAAATACTATAGATGAAGAAATGCTTTTACTGATGAAAGAAGCCGGATGTTCTGTAATTGCTCTGGGAATAGAATCAGGAAGCGATGACTCTTTAAAGAAAATGAAAAAAGGTACCACAGTTGAACAAAATATAAATGCTGTTAAACTTATAAAAAAATATAAAATGCAAATTTTTGGTTTCTATTTAATTGGTTTTCCTTGGGAAACAGAAGAACACATTAACGCAACAAAAGACTTATTATTCAAACTGGATACAGATTTTATAGAATTATCTATTGCAACTCCATTTAAAGGTAGTGAATTATATAAAATGGTATACCACGAGATAGATGACGGGAAAAGCGTATTGGGCAAAGATTCGTTTAAATATTCAACTATTGGTACAAAATATCTTTCTCAAGAGTATTTGGAGAAAACAAGAAAAAAAATAATTTTGGAATATCACACTCGCCCGTCTTTTATAATCAAAAAATTATTTAATAAAAAGCTGACATTCTCTGTTCTATGCAATTATTTTAAATACGGAATGAGAATTATCAAAAACAGTTTAAAAAATAATTAAAATTTTTTCAAGTACGCATCACAACACAATTGACACGCATTAAATATTTTATATTGTTTTAACTTAGTGCGGAAGTCTTTATATTCTTTTGAATTTAATGCTTTTTGTATATTTGTATTACGGACATTCCCTAATTTATATGATAAACAAGGGTATAAATCACCTTCGGGAGTAATAAATACACTTGAAAACGGTATATTACACGGATAATATATTTCTTTAATATCTTTATTTCCAAAATTAAAATAAGTTAATATCCTATCCAAATCTCCTGTAGAATTAAACTTAGGAGCCCATCTTAATTTTGTTTTGGAATTTTTGGATAAACTTTCCAATTCTTTATATACTTCTATAAAATGTTCTTTATTAAAATACATTTCAAGAGGGTATTCTTGTTTATAAAATTTTTCACTAAAACAAGATTCCAACTCTGAATTTTGTCTTAAAAAATTATTTCTTTTAAATGATAAAGAATAAAACTCTGCATTAAATTTTGATGCTTCTTTATATATTAAAGGTAAATCATCAAGATTATTTTCAAGCACAACACTTTTTATATCTAAAATAGGTCGTTTTTTTTGTCTTTTTTCTTTTAACCCTTTTAATAATAATAAATTATTTTTTATATTATCATATAGTCCATTCTTTTGTCGTAATTCATCGTGGTGTTTTTCATACCCGTCTATAGATACAGAAAGTAATAACATATTATAGTCTATAAATTTGTTTATTCTTTCTTCATTCAATAATAAACCGTTAGTAATTATACTGACTTTTCCCATAGTCTTTCTGCAAGCATAGTTTAAAATTTCAAAGAAATCATTTCTTATCATAACTTCACCTGCAACAATTGAAATAAACGAATAAAAAGGAATTTGTTTTATTATATTAAACCATTCTTGCGTTGACATTTCATTTTTTGTTCTGTCTTTATTAATAAAACAAAAAGGACACCTTAAATTACACCTGTATGTTAGTTCCAAAAAATACCTAACCGGCGGAAACATATAATTGAAAGGATTTTTTTCAGACAGTATAGAATATGTTTTTCTTAAATTATCAAATAAAATTGAGTTATCCATGATTATTATTATAACAAAAAGGAAACGGTAAAAACCGTTTCCTTTTATTATTTTTCAATAACTATTTTTCTTTTATCAAATTAGTAATAACAGCTGCAATCAGTATTGTTATAGCACCGATAAAAAATGCGTATTCCCAGTGATAGTTGATACCTTCAGGAATAACAAATTGACATTTGTTAATAGCCCAAGCAAGTAAAGTACAAACAAGTACCTGCGGACCTGCAATAAATATATTAAAAATACCCATTACAGAGCCTTCGGAGCCTTTTTTAATAAATTCAGAAAGCATTGCAAAAGGTAAAGCCAAAACGCTTGCCCAGCCGATACCTGCTATTGCCATACAAATAAGTACAAATCCGGGCTCTTTATAAATTCCCATACCAACCAGTGCTAACGCCAATGTTATTAAAGAAATGAAATGAACTCTTTTATTTCCGAATTTAGTTGATAATAAACCTATAGGTATTGATACTAAGAAACAAATCAAGTTTTGAATAGCAAAACATATAGAAGAGAAATTCGTTGATTTATTTATAAGATTCAAATATCCGTTCTTTATTTCATCCGAAGCAGATGTCAAATCAGGAACTCCATAAACAGTATGGGTTGCATATTGTGTAAAGAATATATTTAAACTCATAATACCAATCCATGTAAATAGTTGAAGTGTGCATATTTTTGCTACTTCAGGAGATGATTTAAAGAAATCAGTAACCTTTTGTACAAAAGAAGGCTCATCAGCTTTTACAGTTTCAGTTTTTTCTGTTTGGACGGACTCAACTTCTTTTTTATATCTATGTTCTTTTATTGTTATACAAGTCCAAAGCATAGCTAAAGAAAAAGCCAATGCTGCCATTACAAATTGAGCATTGATACTCATTTGATAACCGAAAACATATTTTAAAAACGGTGCAGTACCTGCTGCAACAACAGAACCTAAACCAATTGCAAAACTTAAATATGCATTTGCAAGTGAATGTTGTTCTTGAGGTACCAAATCAGGAACTAAAGCTCTATATGGACCTTGTGCTGCATTAACACAAGCATCTATAACCCAAATCATAATTGCCGCAACAATTAATCCTCCAAAAACAGGTACTGGAACATGCAATAATTCTGCTATTTTTTGTGCTATTGCTGCTGAATTAGGAAATGCCCATAATGCCAAACTTGCGAATAATGCGCCTGCAAACAAATACGGTCTTCTCTTCCCAAAAACAGTATGCGTTTTATCACTTAATTCACCAATAATAGGTTGTACCAGCATGCCGGTAACCGGGCCTGCAAGCCAGATAAGCCCAAAAATCAAAGGTGAAGCACCAAGTCCTTCTGTTACGGGACCTGATAAAATAATTCTCATTTGCCAAGCAAATTGTAAACCGAAGAATCCAAGACAGAAGTTTAACAACTGTACTGTGGAAAACGGTTTCATACTTTGTTCTTTTTCAATCACTTCGTTACTCATTGTTTTCCTCTATATTTACTGTGTCATATTTATCAATTAATTCCGGTAATACGTCAAATAAATCTCCGACAATGCCTATATCTGCATATTTAAATATAGGAGCATCTTTATCACTATTTATAGCAATAATTTTTCCGCTGTTTTTTATTCCGACAATATGTTGATTAGCACCGGAGATTCCAACTGCAACATATAAACTTGGAGCAATAGTCTTTCCTGTTTGCCCTATTTGTTGTGATTTTAATATAAATCCTTTTTCAAAAGCTTCTCTTGAACCACCAACAGCAGCTTGCATTTTTTGAGCAAACTGATATATAAGCGCAAAGCCGTTGTTCTTACAAGCACCAAAACCTCCTGCAACTACAACCTTTGCAGATGATATATCTTTTCCCGAAAATTCTTTTTTTATAGTTTTTATAACATGTATTCTTTTTTCAATTTTATCAATATCAATCCAATCAAAAATGGCATTTGCAGTATGTTCAACCGGTTCTTCCTTAAATATATTTTCTTGAACGGTTGCCATTTGTGGAAATGTTCCGCACAATATATCAGCAGTCAATTGACCGCCAAATGTCGGACGTGTTGATAGCAAAAGATATTTATCACCGATATTTAACCCTGTACAATCGGCAGTTAAGCCTGTATTTAATTTTGTTGCAGTATATGATGCTATTTCTTTACCTTGAACGGTAGCACCTACCAGAATAATTCTCGGTGGATATTTTTGAGCAACTTTTGTAAAAATATCGGGATGATAATTATGATTATATTCCGTTATTCTGTTATCACATACAATTACAACATCATCAGCTCCATATCTGCCAAGCTCATAAATAATGCTATCATAATTCATCCTTGGACCAATAACACAAACAACAATTCTTTGATTCCATATTTTTTCTTTTAATTCACGTGCTTTTGTTAACAACTGTTTTACTACCGGTTTTACGGTATTTTCTGTTGTCAATTCTCCATATATTAGAATGCCGTTAGGTTCCATTATTGCTCCAATGTTTTTTTAATCTGTTTTATTATTCCGAAAGCGTATTCTTTTTCTTCATTTGTGTCAACAATTTGGCAATGTCTTCCTTCTTCCGTTTTATACACTTTTGACACATAAGTAGGAGAACCTTTTATGCCTGTTTCTGTTTCCGGTATTTCAAGTTGATATATATTGTAGGTTCTATAATTGTAATCATGCGCCTTTATATAACCTGCAATTTTAGGAATTTCAGGTTTATACACATAATTATTAACGCATAAGACGGCAGGTAAGTTCATTTTACACGAAACTTTTTCATTATCTGTTTCCGTATTAACAATAACCTCATAATCATTTAATTCAATAATTTCATTTACATGACAGATAAAAGGCATATTTAACCTGACAGCAGTAGAAGGTCCTGTTTGTGAAGTTTCACCATCTATTGCACTTTGACCGAATAAAATCAGTTTTGTATCAGGGAATTTATTTTTTATTGCACCTGCCAATACTTTAGATGTTGCACAGGTATCAGACCCTGCAAATTTAGAATCACATAATAAAACAGCATCATCAACGCCCATAGCTATTGCTTCTTTAAGTATTTCAACCGCCTTATTAGGACCCATAGTCACAACAGTAATATGAACACCGTATTGTTCTTTTAGTTTTAATGCAGCTTCAATAGCTTGCTTATCAACAGGATTCATTATACTTTCGGTTTTTACCCTGTCAATGTTGTTATTTTCAGTCCATTCAACATCATTTGTATCAGGAACCTGTTTTATAAACACAACGACATTCAACAATTTATACCCCTTCTACAATTATTATTTTGCTACAAAAACTCCGTTAGTGCAATATTTACATATCTATAGCGATATCAAGAGTTTTAGCTTTTGCAACAATTGCACTTGAAGAAATAACATCAACCCCTGTTTTTGCAATTTCATTAATTGTATCAATTGTAACATTTCCGCTAGCTTCTATTAATGCTCTGTTGTCTATAATTTCTACACTTTTTTTCATAGAATCACAATCCATATTATCAAGCATAATTATATCTGCATTTACAGAAACAGCCTCTTTTACTTGTTCAATCGTATCACATTCTATTTCTATTTTATGAGTATGGGACAAATGCTCACGTATTTTATTTACCGCATTTGTTATAGAACCGGCATATTGAATATGATTATCTTTTATCATTACGCAATCAGATAAATTAAAGCGATGAAGTCTGGCACCACCTATATAAACAGCATATTTTTCAAACATTCTAAAACCAGGAGTTGTTTTTCTGGTATCAGTTATTCTGGCTTTATTATCACCTATTGCTTCTTGATATTTATTTGTTTCTGTCGAAATACCACTTAATCGTTGAATATAATTAAGTGCAGTTCTTTCTCCTATAAGTATAGCTCTTGCAGGTCCTTCTATTATAGCAAGAGTATCTCCTTTTTTTATTCTGTCACCATCTTTAAAATACTTAGTTATTTTCACCTCATTAGACAGTATTTTAAATACAATTTCAACAATATCAATACCGCATAAAATACCGTCTTGTCTTGTATTCAGTTTTGCTATTATTTTTTCATTTTTAGGAACAAGATAATCAGTTGTTATATCACCAAAACCTATATCTTCTTTAAGTGCATTTTTAACGTGTTCTTCAACTATAAAATCATGTAATAATACATTATGCATATCAAAACCTTTCTTTTATGCTATGGATTGTTGTGACTTAGCAATCATATCTTTTTCAGGAAAATCCTCTCTATAGTGAGCACCCCTTGATTCTTTTCTGCTTAATGCAAAATCAACTATTACTTTTGCAACAGACAACATATTTCTCATTTCATATTCATTTCTGGAATAACATTTGTATGTACGACCAAGTTCGATGAACATCTTGTCAATTTCTTCCTTTGCCTTATTTAATTTATCTGCATTTCTTATTATACCTGCATTATTCCACATTAAATCTTTAAGGCGTCTAAACATAGACTCAATGTTTTCATTTTTATTTTGTTGAATGTTATCTTCATAAAATTCAATAGTACGTTTTATTTTTTCGTCATTAACTTTTTCAGCAGATAAATTCAAAGTTTTTAAATAATTAACCAACTCATAAGCTGTAACGGCACATTCAAGAATAGAATTAGAAGCTAGTCTGTTTGCTCCGTGTAATCCTGTACAAGCAGCTTCACCTATTGCATATAAACCTTTCAAAGAAGTAGTACCGTTAACTTCTGTCTTTATACCTCCCATAAAATAGTGAGCGGAAGGAGATACAGGTATATAATCTTTAGAAGGATTAATACCGCATTCTTTGCAAGTTCCATATATTGTCGGAAATCTTTTTTCAAATTTTTCTTCACTTATATGCGTTGCATTCAAATATACATTTGATACGCCGGTTTCTTTCATTTCGTTATATATAGCACGGGTTACAACATCTCTTGGTGCAAGTTCCAGTCTTTTATCATACTTTTCCATAAAAGTATGCCCGTTTTTATCAACCAATTTTGCACCTTCTCCTCTTACTGCTTCAGATATCAAAAACATAGTTCCTTTATCTGACAATGCAAATGCAGTAGGATGGAACTGGACAAATTCCATATCTTTAACTATAGCCCCAGCCCTATATGCAAGAGCAATACCGTCACCTGTCGTTATATCAGGGTTTGTAGTATATCTGTATAACTGACCTATGCCACCTGTAGCAAGAATTACAGCAGGAGCTTCTATAACTGTATATTCATTTTTTTCATAGTTATAGGCAACTAGACCTCTTACTATATTATTGGAATCTTTTAAAATTTCAACTGCAAGTGTTTCTTCATAAACATCAACATCTTTTTGCAATAACAAATATTGAACAAGCGCATTTTCAATACAAAATCCCGTTGCATCACCACCTGCATGCAATATTCTGTTAACACTATGTGCTGCTTCTTTTGTAAATTTTAATTTATTATTTTCATCTCTATCAAAGTTAACACCAAAATTTTGAAGTTCCTTTACAACCTTTGCACTATTCTTTGATATAAACTCTGCAACTTTTCTGTCTGTTAGCCCTGCACCTGCTTTTATTGTATCTTCAATATGTAATGTAGTTGAATCAAGTTTATTTTCAGGCATTACACAAACCATACCACCTTGAGCATATTTAGAATTTGATTCTATTAATTGAGTTTTGGTAATTATCAAAATTCCGTTTGGCAGATTAGCTTCTTTTTGGAGTTTTATTGCCGCATATAATCCGGCTATACCACTTCCTACTATTACTGCAGAGTATTGTTTATGTTTCATTAAATTGTCCTTTTTTCATAATTTTATTTCTAACAAAACCAATATATAAATTTATTTTGTGTTATCTTCATATAATCTTTTATTTTTATATCCGTATGCTATATATATTGCAAGCCCCATAGCTATCCACAAAAGGAAGTATAAGGAAGAATCACCACCCGATAAACTTTTATATATCATAAAACAACTGCACATAACTATACCCAATATAGGAAACAATGGACAAAACGGAACTTTAAACGGTCTATGTCTGTCAGGTTCAGTTTTTCTTAATATCAATACCTCAATACATATAATTACGAATGATGCAAATGTCCCGTAATTACAAAGTTCTGCAGAAATATTCAAATCCATAAACAAAGAACCTATCATTACAATTAAACCCGATATCCAAGTTATAATATGCGGTGTTTTAAACTTAGGATGAACCTTCATTATATTTTTAGGTAAAAAATTATCTCTTGCTATAGCATAAAAAATTCTTGTTGTTCCAAGTTGGTAAACAAGTAAAACAGATGTTAGTGCACATAAAGCACCAACAGAAATAGCACCTGCATACCAATTCTTCCCAATCATTCTCATCGCATGAGCCAAAGGCGCCTGGGTATCAATACTGTTTAAAGGAACGATACCTGTTAACACGAGGGCAACAGATACATACAATATAGTACAAAGAACAAGTGTACCAATGATTGCCACAGGCAAATCTCTTTGAGGATTTTTTGTTTCTTCAGCTGCTGTTGATATTGCATCAAAACCAATATATGCAAAGAAAATAATAAATGTACCGGCTAAAATTCCCTCTATACCGTTAGGTGCAAAAGGAACCCAATTTTCAGGAGCAACATACTTTGAACCCACAAGAACAAAAGATATTATAATTGACAGATTAACAAATACCATAATACCTGCAACTCTCGTTGATTCTTTAACGCCTTTTATTAAAAGTATTGTAAGTACTAATACTATAAATATTGCAGGTACATTAATTGCTACAGGCATTTCAAGTCCAAAAGGCAGGTGTAAAAAAGGCATTTTATCGTGTACATCCCAGCCATATTTATCACACATTGCATACATAGAACGGAAATCATTTCTAAGCCATAGAGGGCAATTTACTACAAAAGCCGGCAATATATGTTTAAATCCTTTTAATAATTGGCTCAAATACCCTGTCCAAGCAGTAGCAACTGTAATATTTCCTATTGCATATTCAAGCATTAATACCCAGCCTACCATCCAAGCCATAAATTCGCCCATTGTGGCGTATGTAAATGTATAAGCACTACCTGCAACAGGAATCATTGCTGCTATTTCTGAATATGCCAATGCAGAAAACAAACTCGCAGTTGCGGCAATAAGCATTGATACAACTACACCTGTTCCGGCTCCCGTACCATCAGAACCACCTATAATCGCACTGCCTATGATGGTAAATATACCCGTACCGACAACGGCACTTACCCCTAAGATTAGTAAATCAAATATATTAAGAGTCTTCTTTAACTCGGTAGTATTACTTTCTTGTATAAAATCATCTGTCGATTTTTTGCTGATTAAATTTTTAAATACGGCTAATAATGTTTGCTTCATTTTTTCCAATATCTTCTTATTTTCATTGAATTATATTATAAAACAAACATAACTAAATTATATTTTTTAAATAATTATCGGCAGCTTTTGAGGAAGTAAGATTTTCTATTGTTTCCATTGAATGTCTTTTTATATTTTCAATTTCGGTATTTTTAAGAGCAAATATTTTTTCTAAACATTGTTTAAGTTCATATTTATCTGCTTTAATTAAAAAAGCATTTTGTTCATTTTGCAAAATACCGTCAATTCCGTCATTTTTTTTGGCTATAACAATATTTCCTGTTGCCATGGCTTCAAGATAACACAATCCAAATGTTTCATTATTACTCAATAAAATAAAAATATCCGACTGTACTAATTTTTTAATAACATCTTGTCTTTCTATTTTTCCGCAAAAAGTTACTTTTTCGGATAACCCAAGTTTACGTGATTTTTTTTCAAGATGTTTTTTTTCTTTTCCATCACCAATTATATTCAAATGGAATTTATAAGGAATAATACTCAATGCATCAAGAATTATATTTATATTTTTTCTCTTTATAAGGGAAGCGACTGTCGAAATTTGGAGTTCTTCCTGATTAAAAGTTTTTTCATTACGACTAATAAGCTTTTCTTCAATACCGGAATAAGCAACAAATGTTTTGTCTTGTATATCCGGTAGTATTTCTTCAATTTTTGCTTGGAGGACAGGACTTCTTGCAGCAATTTTATCAGCATTTAAGTAAGCTTTTTTTAATGATTTTCTAAATATCAAATATTTTAGATTTTTTAAAACAACAATGTCAGAAGCGTGAACAGCACATACATATTTTATTTTATTCTTTTTTAGCAACTTATTTGCCATTAAAGCTCCACATGGCATGTGGGAAATCATAACATCATAATTATTCAAAGAAAAATCCTTTGGTAACTTTCCATATACATTGAATAAAAAAGGTGTATGATAGTTCAAATTATATATTTTAGTGCCATTTTCATAATATATTTTTTGTTTAATTATTTTTCTGCCTCTTATAAGAGTATTGGTTACAAAATTAGCCCTGATAACTTCAACTTCATGTCCTTGTTTTTGCCACTCCTGAACAAAGTAGAAAAGAGTTTTAGCTATATTTTCCTCACCTATTGGATATAAATCTGTTACTAATAATATTTTCATAGTTTTATTTTACTATAACCATCCGATACAAAAAAGGAGAACGTTTATCGTTCTCCTTTTAACTAATCTCCCCAAAACTATGCTTGCGGTTGATTCCACAAAGCATCTCTTAAAAACTTACTTTTTTGTGATTCTGCTGACAGTGCAACATTAACAGGAGTGAAGATAAATACAGAATCACCGATTTTTTGTTGGCTGCCAGACAATGCGTGAGTTGCCCCGCATAGGAAGTCTACTATTCTTAAAGCTTGTTCTCTATCAAGCAAATGTAAATTTAATACGATTGTTTTTCTATCTTTTAAATGTTTTACAATAGAAATAGAATCTTCATAAGAACGAGGTTCACAAACCATTACTTCGTAACCTCTATAATTTGGATGTGTAACTACTTTTGGACTTTGTGCTTTTGATTCGTCCTTAAAGATAGGTTCTCTTGCCAAATTATCCTGTACAGGATATTCTTCAGCACTGTCCATCATTTCTTCATAGATACTGTCTTCTCTGTCATTAAATCCTGATGTTAAAAAATCAATAATTGATTTAAATTTGTCTGCAACTGCCAATTTTCTTCCTCCTAAGTATTATTCAAATAGTATTCTTCCTAGTCTTATCATGGTCGCACCTTCTTCAAGTGCAATTTTAAAGTCCCTACTCATACCCATCGATATTTGTTTTAATTCTACTCCAAATTCAGATTTTAAGTCATCATATATTTGTTTGATATTAGCAAACAAATAATGTAATTCCTCCTCCGAACTATCGATAGGAGCCATATTCATTATTCCAAGTATTTTTACCGAATCCAACCGTAAAATCTGCTCAAATGCAGACTTTACTTCTTCCGGTGCAAAACCGGTCTTCTGTTCTTCCCTTGCATTATTTATTTGAATTAAAATATTTTGAACAATATTTTTCTTTTTAGCTTCTTTATCAATAGCCTCTGCAAGTTTGACAGAATCAACAGAATGTATCAAATCAAAATTTCCGACTGCAAGTTTTACCTTGTTTTCCTGAAGATGTCCTATCAAATGGAATTTGCTGTTTTTCCTTATATTTTCAGGCAGTTTTTCTATTTTATTCAACGCATCCTTTACTCTGTTTTCACCAAAATTTCTTAGCCCCAAATCATAATATTTTATTATTTGAGATTCATCAAAATACTTAGTTACTGCAATTATTGTAGGATTATAAGGTGCAATTTGTGCCTTGATTTTTTCATAATTTTCAGTAATTTTGTCCATTGATTATAAAATCGTCTCCCTATTCACCTGAACAAACCAAAACACTAAAATAATTATATATAAATATTGTATTGTGTACAACAAATTGTTTACTATACATTTTGTTGAACAATATAAATATCTACAAAGCCATGTTTACATGGCTTTGAGCATGATTACAATAAACTTAATTTTTCTTAATATAGACTTCTTTATATTACGGTTATTGATTTATTTGTTAAATTTTTTTACAATTCACATGATATGAATGAAAGTTCAAAAAAATATTTGCAAGAGTTCAAACTATATATAGAAATTGAACGCAATTTCTCAAAACATACCGTAATTGCATACAGTTCGGATATTTTGAGTTTTTTGGTTTGGTTAAATGACAGAGATATAAAGGAAGTAACTTATCCTATTATTAGAGATTATCTTTCTTATATACAACAGTTTAATTATTCCAAAACAACGACAGCTCGAAAAATAGCATCGTTACGAACGTTCTACAGATTTCTATACAGAGAAAAGGTTATTGAATCAAATCCTGCACTTGGAGTTCATTCTCCCAAAAAGAATAAAACTCTGCCTGAATTTTTAACAGAAAATGAAATAGAACAAGTTTTAAACAATTTAAAAATGGATTCTCCCGCAGGATATAGGAACAGAGCAATACTTGAGTTATTATATGCAACCGGTATGCGTATTTCAGAATTAAGCAGTTTAAATTTTGAAAATTTAAATTTAGAAGAAAATGAAATAAAAGTTTTCGGGAAAGGCGCAAAAGAAAGAATTGTATTAGTATCGGAGAGGGCAAAAAAGTTTGTTGAAAACTATATAAAAACGGCTCGTTTGTTAATTTTTAAGAATGCAAAATCAGAGCCTAATTCTCCTGTATTTATAAATAAAACAGGCTACAGACTGCAACCTCAAAGTGTTAGAATTGCAATAAAAGAAGTAATGGAAAAAGTAGAATTACCAAAACATGTTACACCACATGTATTTAGACACAGTTTTGCAACAAAACTTCTTGAAAACGGTGCAGATTTAAGAGTCGTACAAGAATTACTCGGACATAGCAGTATAAGTAATACTCAAATATACACACATGTTTCAATGGAAAGATTAAAACAATCATATAATCTTGCTCACCCGAGAGCAAATTAGTATATAATAGAATAAGTCAGTTTATGAGGAAAAGAAATGTTTGATATTATAACGGTTGGAAGTGCAACTTTAGATGCTTTTATAGAAACAGATGCGGCAAATATAGTATCCGTAAGTTCTTTAAATACAAAAAAAGATTTTATGGCATATCCATACGGAGCAAAAATAGAAATAGATAATTTTGAATTTGAAACAGGCGGCGGAGCACTAAATACAGCCGTTAACTTCTCGAATTTAGGATTTAAAACTTCCGCAATTGTAAAGATAGGAGCAGATATCCAAAGCGGAAAAATAAAAAAAGTATTTGAAAATGCACATGTTGATACATCAAATATTATATCTTCCAAGAAATATCAAACAGGTTTTTCAATAATATTAACAAGCTTTCAAGGTGACAGAACAGTTTTAGCACATAGAGGTGCAAATGCTCATCTTGAAAAAGATGATATAAACTTTGATGCAATAAAGAAATCCAAATGGCTTTATCTTGCACCTTTAAACGGAGAATCTACAAAGGTTCTTGACGAAGTTGCAATGTTTGCGGAAAAGCATGATGTTAATTTAGCAATAAACGTCGGAACAAGCAGTATTAAACAAGGCAAAAAAAACCTAACTGAAGTATTAAAGTCAGCAGAAGTAATAATTTTAAACAAAGATGAAGCTGCCTTGTTAACAGGAATTGAAGTCAGACCTGATACGAAAAAAGAAAAATTTTCAGAGGAAATTATTCATCCTGACATAATAAAAATGCTAAAAGAACTAAATTACAAAAAAGATAAAATAACAATAATAACGGACGGCAAAAATGGAGTATATGCATTCGACAGTCATAAGTTTTATCATTGTGGAGAATTTCCTGCAAAAGTAGTAAGCACTTTAGGTGCTGGTGATGCATTTGCTTCTACTTTTGTTGCGTCTTTGGAAAAAACAAAAAACAATATAGAAAAATCATTACAGTACGCATCTGTAAATGCAGCTTCAGTTGTAGAACACTTTGGTGCGCAAAGTGGTTTTTTATCCTTCGATGAAATAGAAAAAAGATTGAAAAAGAATCCTCAATTTAAAGTCAATATTATAAAGAAATAAAACATTTTAATTCATTGTTTCGTTCTGTTGACTTTTCATAAAAAGATTAATAATGCTTATCGTTTATATCACCATTTGGTAAATTCACTCATCCACTTCAAAGGTAGATTTATTTTGCAAAAGAAAATAGCGACTTTCGTCGCTATCTGTTTCTCGTTTGTTGTTTTTCTGGGGGGATGTTGGAAATTTTTTGTAAGCACAACGAGTAACATATAAAATAAACTTTTTATTCAATAATAATAGTATATTGTCCTTTTCCTCGTATATATATAAAAACATTTGTCATAACGAAATTGCAGCCGATTTAACAATTTTTTACATTTGTTTTATATAAAAAAATCAGTGGTTTTAGCCACTGATTTTTGTAATTTATATGTAAATTAAACTATTTCAAAGAGAATAGGTCTTCCAATTCTTTTTTAGAAGCATCTTCAGCGATTGGTTCATTGGTTGGAAGAGTTTCGTTAGGATCAATTTCAGTAGATGCTGATACAGAGCTGCCTTCTGAAATATCTACAACTTCTAAATTAAATTCTTCATTAGATGATTCTTCAGGGTTTGCTGTATTAGCTTCTGGATTTACATCTTTATCTTTATCTTCATCAGTCTTTTCTGATTTATCTAAGTTAAGAGAAGAAATAAATTGTTTAGCTTGTTCATCTGCTTCTTTTTTAGTTGTATTGTTGATGTCATTTACTTTTTCTTCAGAAATACCAAGATTGTTGAATCCATCAGCAATTTGTTTTTTCATTTCAGCAGACATCTTTGTATATTCTTCAAAGAAGTTTACGTGTGGAAGTACCTCGGCAGAATATTCACCGTCTGCTTCTTCAGCTGCAGAAGTATTATCAGTTACATTATATTTATCTTGCAAGAAACTTGTATCATCCATTGTATTATAAGCACTTACAGATTCACCGTTTAAGTTAACATTGAAAGTACCAAGCATTTCCTGTTTACCGTCAGAAGTATCTACAGCACTGTGAGTACCTCCTTGTTGATATGAATTTAAATCCACAGAGAAGTCTTCACCAAACTCAGAAGCAATATCAACTACTTCTTGTTTGCCGTCAGCACCTGTTTTAACAGCTTTTATATTTCCTGCTTGTAATTCTGTAGAGCTTACAACATTATCACCATCTGTATCTAATGCTTGCATTTCAGCCCATTGATCTCTAGCACCCAAGAAATCACTTGTCGTATCAAAGTTTCCATCATCTACAATAAAATCATATTGTACTTGATTTTCACCTTCACCTGTTGTAAAACCAATTGGGTCACAGCAATTACCTTTTTGTTGAGCAGCTTGTTGAGCAGCTTGTTGTTCTGCTGCTTGTTTACCTTCTTCAAGTGCTTTTATTTGACCGTCAATTTGTTTTGCATCTTGAATTAATCCGCTTAAGTCACCAAGATAGCTATCCATTTCATTAACATCTTCACTTGCTGCTGTTAATGCCGCAATTGCATCTGCTGCTTGAGGAGCTTGAGGCATTGCATTTTTAATATTTTCTTGTAATTGGTCTCTTGTCATACCTTCACCGCCTTCTTTGTTTGCGGCAATGTATGCATCAATATTTTCGTTTAATACTTTTTGAGACTCTTCTTCATTTTCTTTAACTTGTTGTTCTTGCAATGAAGCAGCTTTCATTATATTTTCTTTAGCATCTTCTGCTTTTTCTTTTATCTTTTTCTCAATTTTTTCCATTGCATCAAGTTTTTCTTGTTTTTCATCTTTTAGTTTAGAAATTTCAGCTTCAATTTTTTTTATTTCTTCACTGTTTACTGCTTGTGCACCATTTGCTGCCTGTGCACCATTTGCTGCTTGCGCACCGTTTGCTGCCTGTGCAGCTTGTGCAGCATCTGCAGCTTGTTCAGCTTCTGAAGCGGCTGCCGCTTGCGTTGCTGCATTAGGATCAACTTCTTTTTCTGTTGCAGCATCTTTATTATCTTCTGTAACTAAATCAGTACTTTGAGTTTCGCTTTCATATTCTTCAATTTCACCATAATCTACATCTTCTTCTGCTGCAGCACCATCTTCAATAAGTCCTAATAAATCCATATTATAAGAATCATCTTTAATTGGATTTGCAACAAAAAGATTGTTTTGGTTATTCTGTACATTTTCAGAATTTTGTTTTCCAAATTTACGTAATGCTTCTAAAGCATTAAATTTCCCAACGTTTAATGACATATTATTTTCTCCCTCAATATCTCTTATTTATAAAAAAACATTTTGGGAAAATAAATTTCCAAGTTTTTTACAAAAGTTAATATTATTTTATTAGAGAGTTATCAAATAATACTCTGTTTATTTCATCAAAGTTATGTATAACCTGTTTTACGCAGGGAATATTTTTGTATAGATTATCACTTTCTATTGAGGCAATAGCAATTATCATGCCAATACCTGCAGCATTAGCCGCATTAATACCTGAAAGAGCATCTTCAACGACAACACAGTTTGAAGGGGATAAATTAATATTTTTTGCAGCAATTTGGTATATATCAGGAGCAGGTTTCCCCGGTATTTTTCCGTTAGAATATACTATCTTATCCAAATCAAACCATCTTTCAAGTTTAAATTCATTTATATAAAATTCAACATTATCCCATTCAGACATTGTTGCAATAGTTCTTGGGATATTATTTTGTTTAAGAAAATCAAGGAAAGTTTCAGCCCCCGGAGATAGAACAAGCATATTAGGATTTTTCTTGCATTGTTCTCTGTACATAGCTTCTTTTTCCTTTGCTAATTTTTCAACTAATTCAGGTTCCGGTTTTCGGCCTAAGGCATATTCAATAATATCAGCATTTGTTCTGCCAAACATTTTTGTTCTCATTTCATCATCCGAAAACTCAAAGCCCCTAAGTTTTTTAGAATATATTCGCCAAGCATCATAATGCAATTGAGAATCAAAAAATAATGTTCCGTTAAAGTCAAAAATTATACCTTGCATAAATACCTCTTAAAACTATTATATAAAGTAAATATATAAAAGGAAGAAAAACAGTGCTTTGTATAAAAGAATTATTATTATCAAAGATATTTTAGGCTAAGAATATAAATAATAACAAAAATTTTATAAAATATAAAAAAAGTTCTTGATTTATTTTTATGACATGATAATATAATCTTGTGAATCCGAGGGGGATTGGCTCAGTTGGTAGAGCGCCTGCTTTGCACGCAGGATGTCAGGAGTTCGAGTCTCCTATCCTCCAATTTTTTCAAAAGAGGCGAAAAGCCTCTTTTTTAATGCAATTCCGTCTTGTTAAAAATTGTCAAAAGACAGGCAAAAAATTTTCAAAGGGGACTGTGTTTTGTATCAGGGATTTTGATGTATTTTTTCACCTCAGATGAGATAAACGCCTAATATGAGATTTTTACCCTTTATGCCCTGTGTGTCGGGCAATTCGCAGTTGGAAGTAACCAATAAATTCTCATTTCAGCAGTCCTGAAAGTCCCAAAATCTTCCAATTTTGTCTAATATGTTCCTGCTTCTGTCCCTGTGCCGGTTATCGCTATTTTTTTGATGTTTCACCTGAGATGAGAATTTGTTGGGTGGCGAGATAAAATTTTAAGGTCGGAAATTTTATAAAAAGGTCGGAATATTTTTCAACAAATTTATAAACATATTTAAGGACACATAACTAAACAATGCTCGGAAATGGTGTTCCAATGCTTTAACTTCAGAGGTAATGTGTTCGTACCATGAATGATATATATATAAATATAAATAAGGTAGCAGAAGTTAAGGGGTTAAAAAGTACCCGTTCATTAAGAATGGCAATTAACAAAGGTAAATATAAAGCAAGAACAATCCCAGTTAATGGCGGTTATTCTTATGAAATATTATATTCATCTTTAGAACCTGAAGTTCAAGAAAAACTTGAAGATGAAGAAATGAGATCTACGGCTCTCGTTCCAATTGTAGATTCAAAACCAACATTTATATCCGAAAGTGCAAGAATGACATCTTTGGCGAGAGCTGATATCGTTGCCGCATTAGAAAATATAAAGAGTAAATATAAGACTAAAAAAGAGGCAGAATTTGTATTTTTGGATTTATACAATTCAGGAATGTTATTACCTCAAGTGTATAAATTCATTGGTAAAATCTCAATCGGAACTCTTCGCCGTTGGGTTAAATCATTTGAAGAAAAAGGAGCAGACGGATTAGTTCCGCAACGCAGATATTCTTCAATTACTGAATATAACACCATCTTGAATCAGGAAATGAAAGATATATTCTTAAAGTTTCTATTGCACCCGAATAAATTTAAGGTTGGAAAGGCAATCACATTAACAAGACATATTTTAGAAAAACGAGGTTATGAAAATATTCCGAGTGTGATTACGTTCAGACGATTTGCGGAGCATTATAAAAAATTAAATTATTCAAAATGGATACTAATTAGAGAGGGTGAAAAAGCATACCACGATAAAGTGGAAGCATATATTGAGCGAGATATTTCCAAATTGGAAGTCGGGGATGTGCTAATAGCAGATGGTCACGTTCTAAACTTCCAAGTAATAAATCCATTTACAGGTAAGCCGGCGAGAGCAACTCTTGTCGGCTTTTTAGATTGGAAATCAACCGCACTCGTGGGTTATGAAATTATGATGACTGAAAATACCCAATGTATTGCATCTGCTCTGCGTAATGCGATTTTAAATCTCGGAGTGATTCCGAAAGTTGTATATCAAGACAACGGTCGAGCTTTCAAAGCAAAGTATTTTCAGAATGTAGACTTTGACGAGGCAGGATTTAACGGTGTTTATGCAAATCTCGGAATTAAATCAGTATTCGCAAAGCCATACAACGCAAGAGCCAAAGTTATAGAACGATTCTTTTTAGAATTTCAGGAAGAGTTTGAAAAAATGATGGTCTCATATATCGGCACATCAATTGAAGATAAGCCGGCATGGATGAAACGAGGCGAGAAACTACACAGGGAAATGCATCAAAAAATTACAAATAATTATATTCCGACAATTCAGGAAGCAATTAAATATATTGATTGTTGGATAGATTATCACAATTCAAAAACGTGTCCAAACGATAAAAATCGCACGATCAAAGAGTGTTTAAATGCCGTTCAAAGGCAAGACATTGATAAAAATAAATTAAATTATTTGATGATGAGTACCAAAACAAGGGTCATAAATAAACATGGAATCACATTTTTGGGAATGCATTATGTCATTACTATAAGAACCCTCAAAGAATACTGTTATAAAGGCAAGTTCAATTACAAAATTAAAAAAGTAAAAAAGAAAAATATATTTTATGTCTTTAAATATTCTCTTCCAATAGGAACATTTAGAAAAGATGACATAAATGAAGATCCGAAAAAGAGTCCTGAGTATTCATCATCCCCTCAATGGGCAACAGCACAAGCAGATAAATATTCGGATATTTTGCGTGAAGTTCTAAATAAAGATTTAAAAGGTAAAAAATTAAAAAATTTTATTTCAGATTGGAATTTAATTTATCCTGATCACCAAACATCCTATCAAAGTGTAATGAGGATACCCCGATGGATATGGTGATTCGCCAAAGTAAAGAAATGGAAACGTTTGGCAAAAACGATTTAAGTATGTTTATGCCTGAAACAAAAGTAAAAGAAGAGGATTTGTATTTATTTGAAACAGACCGAATTCTCGAAGAAGAATTGAAAGGAGTTGCTAATGTCTTATTTGAAAATTTGCGAGGATATAACAATCAATACGATCAGCTTTATTCAAGAGTTAAATATCACAAACTGCTTGATAGATTAGTTTTGTCAGATATAACAAAAATTTTAAATGCGGCAGGACAAGATCCTGAACTCGCAGAAACGTATCTTTTCTATTCCGATGGAAACACGAGAAGATTAGAACATTTGATTACTCACAGTATTAGCGTAGCCAAATTTAATGGACTCGCAAAGGTCGATTCTACTGTGATTAAACAGACTTCAAAAATGCTGATGGCATAGGAGGGATTAAACGTGTTAGTAGATAAATCGACTGGTAAGCCTCCATTCCGACCCGGTGAAACCACTTTTTATGTATTTTTAATCGCTCTTGCCATCTTTATTTTTGGGGTTCAAGTCGGAATTAAACATGGGCGAACTTTAGAACTTGAGGATTTACGGATCAAATATGGCTACCACTTCACAGATTAGAAAAATACATACACTTAAAAGCATACTTGGATTAGAAGATGATTTATATAGAGATATGCTCTATTCATTCGGAGTATGCACTTCAAAGGATTTAACTTTTACCGAAGCGGCAGTTTTACTTGATATTTTAGAAACAAAAGCCGTAGAGAGAAATCTTTGGAAAAAAGAGCAAAAAAAATATGAAGATATGAAAAATCGTAGTGGCAAAATGGCTACCCCTCCACAATTAAGAATGATTAAAGGTTTATGGCGAGATATTTGCTATTTCGATAATGACGAATTTGCAACAAAATCACTACGGAAATTTCTTAAAGCAAAGTTTAAAGTTGATGATATCAGATTCCTTACTAAAGCCAAAGCTAATAAAGTTATTCAGGCTATTAAAGGAATAAAAAAGAATTTGAAAAAGAGTGCGGCCGCACTTTAGTTAGTACAAAAAATAAGGAGAAAAAAATGCAAACAGAAGAAAAAACAATGGAAATGTCTATGACAGACTCAATGGAAGAATCTATGGATCCAGAAATGAACGCAACACCTAAAAAGATGGACAACATGCCTGAATGTGCTGTTATCGGTTTAATTAAAAATCAGATGATAGTGCTTGAGGAAGAATTAAGGGAAGCAAAATTAAGATATGCAGATGTAGCCTTGGAAAAAGATAATTGGAGTGGAAAATACGAAAGAGAACTTGACTGTAAGGTAATTGAAGGTCAAATGGCAATTCTTTGTAAATTAGAAAAGGATTTTGAATGTATGTTCACCCCATCTTCCCATTCCATGCAATAAAAGGTCGAAACGGTCGGCAACAAGAGCTGACCGTCTTAACGTAAGGCGTTAACTGATGAGACCAAATAAAGGATTTTATTATGACAAAAATTGATGAATTTAAAAAACTACTTAAAGAAAGATTGGATCAGGCAGATGATGATATTTATTGCACAAAAATTGCAATAGCAGAGTTGTTTATTAAAAATCACAGGCTTCACGCAGGCGAAGGTATTGAATTGCTTGATTACTGTGATTCAACAAATGATTGGGATGACGTAGTTGATTTAATGATTGGTTATGAATGTGCCAATGCCGTTAAAGAAGAACTTTCACTTCTTTCTCATTTTATTGAGCGAGGTTTTGATATTAAGGAGGTTAAAAAAGATAAAAAACCGAGCATTAATTAACAGGTCGAAACGAGCGGATAACGGTGCAATCTGCTCGTCTTGGAGTAATGCTCCAACTGACGAGACCATAAGAGGAGATATATGCAATACGAGCCATGGATGGATAAAGCCACACCAGACGATATGCCAAATGCAGATTTAAAATTCGTTGCCGAAACAGTCGGTATGCGGCAAGCTTTATTGTTTGTATTTCTTTTATCAGGTTACAACGTCTATATACCAAAGAATGCACTTAGATTAGTAAGAGATAAACACATAATTAATAAGTATGACGGCACAAAATATACAATAAACATACTTGCAAAAGAATGTGATTTAACAACAAGACAAATATACAGAATAATTGAAGAACATTTGCATAAATCAAAAGATAAAGATTCTAAAAAAGATTAACCATCACTTCTTTACTCCGAACCGCATCGGAGTTTTTCTTTTTTGGGAAAAGCAAAACGCTATAATATAGCGTTGCTTGATATTGATTATTCAATTGGAGTTGCTTGATATATGCACCTTTGAGTCCGATTGTAATATTTTGATAATGTTGTGATGCCGGCTTTATTTGATAATCACCCTCGCCCATTTCATCGCATACTTCTGAATATACTTTCCAATAATCATATTGAATTCCGCCTGTTTTGGTAATGGTCTTTTCCCTTTTTGGTTTTTCTCTTAATTCAGGTTTCAATAGGCATTCAAAGTCCATTTTATCGCCGTTCAAAAATGCTTTAAATACAAAAATTCCTAAATCGCCTGTTGAACCCTCATTGATCGTTTTTAGAACATTCATAATTCTCTCTTTTGGATTTGTAACTATCCAAGCGAAGTAAGGCTTTTGCGGTAGTTCTAAAACGGTCGGATCATTTACAACATCAACGAAAGTGTCGAAGTTTTGAGTTAAATCCGTAAGGGTTACAACAACTTTTCCGCTCTTTGCTTGGTAATCTGCTATTGTTGAAGTTACCTGAACGGGAGTGTTGTTTTCTAAATACTCTGAAAAATTCTGTTTGCTCTTGAGAGCTTGTTCTGCTGTGATTGTAGTCATATTGACCTCCTTTTTAATTTGTACAACCACATTCATCACTCACAATTGACTTAAATTAAAGTCATTGTGCGGTATTTTGTATCATTCGGACACATTACCAACCTTTTCCGTCAAGTCCTCGTTTATACATTTCAGCACTTGCTTTTTTGAAATTGTCATTATGCTGATCATATATTTTTTGATATTTAGCTCTTGTTTTTGGATTTGATGTGCTTTCAAGTCTTTTTCGAGCTTTACTGCTCTCTTTATATGAATTATTATAAAAAGAGTTCAATTGACCGTTTGTCATACTTTTCATATCGTTTGAGTTATATTTTGCTCTAATATTATATTTTTCATTGACTGCTAAAAAATATGCTTGCGATCGGATTTCTGCTCTTGACCTCGCCTCATTCAAAACAGAACCTTGTTTATCAATGGCTTGTAAAATTGTAGGAACAGGAACCTTAGGTGAATTATTTGTAAGTGTAAATAGTTCATCAATAAGCAAACTCGAAACAAAGATAAAGAATAGCCAGAAACAAAAGAATATTGCAAATATTTCTGCCATTAAAGAAATAGCACCATATACACCGGATGATATTATTTCAAAAGATATACGTGAACTAAAAAATTATAATCAAGTATTAAAAGTAAAAAGAATTATCTGAAAGTGACATAAATTATTTTGGATTTGGTGTTCCTGGTGACTTAAATGAAATGTTATTGTCACCAGATTGGCAAGCTACATCAATTTTTAATGTTAAATTGCAACCAGGACTTATTTACCAAAAAGATTTTCCTATACCAGAATGTTTAATAACTTCAGATGGAAAGGTCTTCGGAGATATATACGTTACTTTGGTGTACAATCAACCATTAGATGAGAACAACGCATCTGAATATTGTCGAACAAATGTAGATGTTTCATTAGGTTCAATTGATACTGTGGGCAAATACACAAAGCAAGTACCTCTAGATACTCCTGATTGTGCAGGAAATTTTGAAAAAATACTTATAGAGCATGGTTACAAATGGTCACCAGTAAAAGTTTACAAACGTTCAATACCAAAAGGTGTTAATGCAATTAATTGGAGGCTAAATGTAGGTGTTCTTACAAGAAGTCAATTTGAATTGGATGAGCCTCAAGATGCAACAATTATTGTTACAATTTCGGATCCATCGAAGATACTTCCAGTTTATAACGATTTCGTAGTTGCATCCAGAACAAAGGGTTGGGTAACAAATGCCTTAAGGGTTAATAACAGATTACGCCCGCAGCAATAACTTGACTGAAATCGATAGTTTTTGGAACGGATTTTTACTATTTCGTAATGTGTTTAGAGTCTTAATTTTACTGCTATTCAAATGTAGTAAATGCTTCCGGCTTGCTTCCGAGTTAAAAAATAGGCGCTTTAAGCGGTACATTTTTGTCCTAAATGCGTCATCGTTATAATATAGAGTATGTTTAGGTTTTAGCGATTTGCTCGGATTTATACCGGATTTTTGAGTGACAGAAATTGGACAAAAAGAGCAGTTTCGTTACATTTGAGTCAATTCGTATAAAATCGCTAACACCTAAAGGTGGCGGCTAACACAGGCAAATTAATTACAATTCAAATGTCCCAAATAAACCCCAGACTGTTTGGGTTCGAAAATACAAATAGCCACCCAAAATTACAACAAGTTACGAAATGTAATTTTTGCTGTAGTTAGACGAGTAGTACGGTTTTGTCAGTTTGACTATTTTATTTTCTAAAACTCGCTCGTTATAGGGGTTTTGGCGGTCGGAAGTGCAACTTTACCAAAAAAACCGATTTACTCATATTTACTCATTATTTACTCTCACCGGTCGGCTACTTTCCAATAATAGTAAGAAATTTTTTAAAGCGGTTTTTTTTGGTATAGAACGCTTTTTTTGGTAAGGTATGGTTTTTTGGGTAAAGTTAAATTTTATTATTTTTCATTATCAATAAAAAACGCATTTAATAAGTCTGCGTTATCTCTCAAATTTTTAATTACCGGTGCAAGGTTGTAACATTCTTCTATTTCAGGTTGATTACTGACGAAATAATCAACGATAACAGCTATGTTGTAAATATTCTCTGCCCACTTGCTTAACTGCTTGAATTCTTTATTTGTTATATTGTATCCAACTTCTTCCATAATTCCCTCCGTCTATCACGAAACACAATACATGAAATGAGTCAGAAAAGCGAAAAAGCAGGAAAGATTTTACAAAAAGACATAGTTAAAACATATTTGATGTATCAAAGAACACAACCTTATCATTATTTTCAAATGCTTGTTGTATCTCTTCTGTAAGCGTATTGTAGCAGCCAACATAAATCTTATCAAGTTTAGTATTATTATTTATTACATCAATAATATGTTGGTCACTGCTCATGAATGACAAGCCATGTGTAACTAAAGTTCCTGATATATTCTGAAATTCATTAAAGCATTTTGTTAAATATGGTGATTGATTGATTCTGCTTACCTTAGCTTCAGGAGTACTTTCAAGAACAGTTAAAGGTTCGTATCCTTCATCCCACTTTTCTTTTACCTTTTCAATCATTTTCTTAAATTCGTCCTGTGTTACCTTTACAGTTTTGTTGCTATTTTCAATCAAGTGTAATGCACCATGAAGATAAAATACTGTTTGGTCATTATCTTGTCCCCAATTATCGCTAATAAAACCATCCCTTATTTTCAGTTTCATAGCTTCTTTGTTATGTTTTACGGATTCCAATTTTGATTCAATAGTACTGTCGGCAATTCTATCTAATTTATCACTTTCTTGACTTAATGTAATGTTTTCAGCTTTTTTAGCTTCAAATGCCTGATAAACTTCTGGAATAACTTTAGTCCAACCGCCAAGAATTTTTCCTTCAGCTTCTGCGATACTTTTTTCTAACAAAACTTCCGTTTTACATAAAATATTCAGTTTGTAGTCTTCATTTTCCTTTAGATATACAGGGAACATTTCGTTTCTAACAGACTTGATACATTTATCATTCGTTGTATCAAGTTTTTTCTTTAATTTTGTATATTCTTTTGAGTCTTCAGCAACAGAATTAAGTTGTTCTTTAAGGTCTGAATAATCAACAAACTCTTTGTCACCGTAATTTATAAAGCGCATAAGCATCCAGTATAATAAAGGGTCATAGTTTAGAGTAAATACTTTATCAAAACAATTAAAGAAATCCCTATATTTTGAAAGTTTATCACTGTCAAAATCTTCAATATCATTTAATGATTTCGGCATTAAATCATACATAGTATCTATGAATTCTTTGTGTAACAAACTTTTTATCCAACGGTCAATAATTACCTTTGGTACAGACTTGTTATCAGGTAAGCTTTCTTTTACTTTTTCTTGTGTTTCCTCAATACACTTTTCAATGTCAGATATTTCTGTTAATCCTTGTAATGACGGCATGTGCTGCAATATTTCGGTTTGATTAAAAGCTGAATTGCAGTAACTTCTTGAAAATCCATTACCTAAAAGAACTGTACAATTACTACTTAATTGATTCTTTACCTCATCCCATGTTAAAAAGTCTGTCATAATCCACTCCTTCCATATTAATTATTCGGCAAGAGTAGTATTTATGCAAGTCTTATAATAGTTAAATTAATATATTAGCTCATCTAATTGTTTCTTTAGGGTTGCTATTTTACTTGCAATAGATTTTGAATCTTTATTAGCCTTATGTGGAGGAGATGTAATCTCTAATTTTTCTAGTCTACTCTTAATTGCCATTCTTCCATAGAAAAATCTCCATCGCTGCAAATTAATTTGGGCAGCAAACCAAACTAAATCTTCAAATGCCATTTTAAACTTCGGAATAAGAACTCTTACGGAACTACCCCCATTTCCTCTTGCTAAGAATCTCCAAGGTTGAACATAAGCTTGCCCAAATGCCGTAACTGTTATACCACCATCTGAGAACAATTCATTTTCCTCATCTGAAACCAGTCTAATAATACTGTTGTTTAAATCTCCACTAGATATGTAAGGACATGTTCCCACCGTATAATTTTTTTCTCCAGCTGATTTACCATTGTTCACCTCGAAAAAATAATTTATAGATTCTTGTTTCCCATATTCTAATTTGGGCAGATCAGCAATAAATCCAAAATCCTCAATTACTTCATCGGCTATATCTGGAATTGCAGTGACTGTTTGAAATATAGAAAATTTAATGTTTTTTTCTGCCATTAAAATATCGTTTTCTTTTAACTTAGGCTGAGGAAGCCATTGTTGTGGGCTAAATTCAGCTCCTTCTTTCATTAAGTTACTTGCTTTTACTACAGTTACTAAATCATTTTTTGTAATTATATTATTTTTAAAATTTTCAAATTCTTTTTTTATTAATGGCAACTGTGACCCTTCACACTGCACTCTCTTGCCTTTTAATTTAGTATAGCCATCATTGGATATTCTTGCCATAAATACGTTTTTTTCACTTTCCATTGGAATGTGTGCTTGAGCAATAATTATTGAAGTTGGAGCAGCTGTTGGATAAAACAAATCATCGGGTAAACTTATCATACCTAAAAGGGTATGCTTTTTTAAGAATTCATTGCGCCATTTTGCGTTATCATCATCTGCAAAAATACCTGCTTTGACAACACATGCTATTAACCCTCCTGGTTCTAGTGCATTCATGGCAGCATTTATAAAATCTCTTTCAGGTTCATCTTCTTGAGAAAATGGAGGATTCAAAAAGGCTCTAGTAAATTTTCCAGCAATTAGTTTCTCATTTTCTTTATCAAAACAGTTCCCATTTTCTATATGACTTTTACCATCACCTCTAAAAAACATGTTAAGTGTAGCTAAAGCCCAAACAGTAGGATTTGTATCAAATCCGTATAAAGAATTTTTAATTTTTTCTATTGCTTTTGGACCCTTTGCTGATGACATCATTTTGTCAAATGCAGCAACTAAAAAACCTCCTGTGCCACTAGCAATATCAATAACCCTGTCTGATAATCTTGCTTCGATAAGTTCTACACAAAAATTCGTTATATGTCTAGGTGTAAATACTATTCCTAAAGCATTATTATCATATCCATATCTTAAAAAAGCTTCATACAATAATCCTAAAAAGTCTGTATCTGTTTGCAAAACAGAACGTATATTTAATTTTTTTAAGATTGCAATTATTCGTTGAATTTTTGGTGCAAGCCTGTCAAAATCTGCTGATGTTAAATATAACGAACTTATTAATTTTTTCTTTTTGTCTTTGTCTAAGTCTATACTTTCATTTATTGCTGTGGCAACTAATTTATTAATTGAAGAAAGCTCTTTACCTGTTGTTGTATCAATATCTCCTTGATATAATGCAGTAATAACGGCACCTAGAACTTTCGGTCTCAATGGAGCTTCAATTTTTGCGCTTCGTAATAAAGAAGATAATTCTATTGCACTATCAATAAAATCAGAAGCACTTGGTATGGAAACTTTTGTTGTAGCATCATTAGCAATTATGGATAATTCTACTTCTTTTTTTGATGGAATAGTCGTTAACGCATATCCACAAGACTTCAATTCTTGCCAATTCCCATTTATATTATATTTAACTATAACTTGATAGCCATTGTCGTCTTCGCCTGCGACACCAACTGCCAATTTTATATTATATTTTTTTGTTTTATTTATTGTTTCAGCATATTCTATGGCTTCCGATATAGCATTTTCAATTTTTGAAACACTATTTTTTGCTTCTATTATCATAATTGGTTCAGATTTTAAACAAACTAAAAAATCTGGCTTATCTAAGCCTAAACCAATATCTTTAAATGTATCACTTATTTCTTGTTCTTCAAGAAAATCTCCATTTTTGTTAACATGAGCAACATTCCACCCTTTTTTTTCAGAGATTTTTCTTATGAAATATCTTGTTCTACTTTCTGCTCTCTTAGTTGACATTAAATTCCCCCAAACTATTTTATCATAAAAATATGTCATAGTATATTTTATTAAACCGCATTGATATGTCAAAAATGGGTATAACGATTTTATTTGATTCTTTGTTTTTCAGGTGGTTTTTGCGCATCTTTAGGGATTAACCAATATTGTCCGCATTTAAAGGCTCTCTCAATTCTGCCTTCTGCACAATAAATTTGCACTCGCCTTTGCGAAATACCCCATTCCTTTGCACATTCTCTTGCCGTTTTTAAATAATCAGGTATATTTTTCATAATCTACATTATTATTCTATTGATATTTATTAAAAAATGCAAAATTTTAAGGCTCAACTTTACCAAAAAGTGCAAACTATTTGTCAAAAAATTTTGTGTACGCAGAAAATCAAAACCGCGAACAGATAAAACCCTTGCTATAACTGAATAATGTAAATTTCCGAGTTCGTTTCTCGTACTCTCCATATAAAAGAGTCATACTAATTGTTCATATATATCAACCTGCATGTCTATGTATGTATTGTAACAGCCAGTTTGAGCCTGAACGGTCAGTTTGAGCCATAGGGCTGTGTTTTAGTGTTTGTGGGCATTTTAACGGTCGGAATTTTTCAAAAAACGGAAAAATCAAACTGGATGAAATTGGACATTTTTCGGTCTTGAACGGACAGTTTGATTTTGGGTTTCAAAGCCTTAATATGCCTGAAAGTAACACCAGTTTGATTTTGTACGGTCAGTTTGATTATTTTCGGC
>JAFUEV010000038.1 GCA_017470245.1 bacterium
AACTGATTATGTTAAAACAGGTAAAAAAGTGACCTTTAATCTTTACGACATTATTTCAAATAATAAAGTAGATAATACATCTAACCCTATAACAACATTTAACGATAAAAAATTTACTGCAACATCCGGCACAAATTATAATGATGCCTTTGATTTTTATGATATTTATACTCCTCCAACCGAAGGCAAAAATAAAGATAGAGGTTTAACAATAAAAGGAGGAAAAGGTTCGGACAATATAACAGGAACTGTAGGTAACGATAAAATCACAGGCGGAAGCGGAGAAAACGTTATTAATGTTTATACTACTAAAAACTTCGGAAACGATGAAGTTTTATTATCTAAAGGTGAAAATTTAATTATTAAACTTGATACCAATACAACAGATTGTACTAAAAATGCCTATGGTTATTGGGATTATAAAATTGACGGTAATGATTTAAGAATAAATATTTATAGCGAAAAAGGCTATTTGGAAAGTGCGGATAATCATAATGGCGATATTACAGGAACAATTACAATAAAAAATTACTTAAAAAGAGATATTCAGGCTTCTTCAGGTTCATTATTGATTATGGATTCCGATAAAAATGCAGAAACTGCTTTTGATTTAAGAAAATATGCAAGAAAATTTGTATTTTTGAATGATACAACAAAATTAAAATCTTATAGCGGAAACTGGACAAATGAAACAATTAATGCTACTGCTTTTGTCGCAAAGGACAAAAATGGCAATGCAATAACTGCTGAAAATACAACGTTAGATAAACTTAACAAAACAAAGGGTGTAACGGTTAAAACAGGCGGCACTAACTATAAAGATATTGTTTGGGGCTCTAAATACGCTGATACCATAACAGGCGGGGCAGGTGACGATTCCATAAATGCACATGAGGGAAACGATAAAATCACAGGCGGAGAAGGGCACAATACAATATATTATAAAAAAGGTGACGGTTTTGATACAGTAAATTTAACCAAAGGAGAAAATTTAGAAATTAATTTTAAGGATTCCGATTCTTTAAGCCTTGAGGATTTAAAATTTGAATTTGTAAATAAAAATAAAGACCTTAAAATTTATTATCTTGATGCAGAAAATAAAGAAGCGGGCTCTATTACCCTTAAAAATTTTGCTAAATCAGATATTACAAATACAATTACAAAGAAAAATTCAACTGACACAAGTAGCGTTGTGTTATCTGTAAAAAAAGATGGTGATAAAGGTATATTGGATTTAAGGAGTTGTATTTTTACAAAAGATTCCGACAGTTCCACAACATATATTCAAGATTTATATTTAACTAAAGCAGCAAAAAATTATACAGGTTCTTGGCTGAGCGAAAAAATAGACGGAAGCGACTATACGCTCTATACCGATAAAAAGAAAACTATCGTTCAAACAAATACCGCTAAAAAAGGTCTAACAATTAATGGCGGAGCGGGAGCTGATGAAATTATAGGTTCTAATTATTCTGACACAATTAAAGCAGGAACCGGAACTGGCGATTATATAGAAGGCGGAACGGGTAACGATAAACTATATGCGTCAACTACTAAAGGAAGTAATACAACCTTCTATTTTAGTGCAGGGGATGGTAAAGATACAGTTTATTCGGGTAAAGGGAACGATACGCTTAAATTTAGCGGTGAATTGAGTATTACAACTTCAACAAGCAAAAATAATAAAGATTTAATCATAAATTACACCGAAAATGATTCTGTTACAATAAAAGACTACTATTCGGTTAAAAAAGGTAAAATCACGGGAGTAAATCCGAAAAATACAATTAAATATATTCAAGTCGGAGAAACTAAAGTTGAAATAGATAATATTATCGGAAAAAACACCATCGTTTCAAGAGGCGAATATAGCATGTATCAAGGAGGTTCAACAGTAAGCGGTACATCGGAAGATGATTTCATAATTGCAAAATCGGGCGTATATTCAATAACACCGGGAAATGGTAATGATACAATATATGGTGCAGAAGGAAGCACAAGTACATATAGTTTCAGTAATAATACAGGAAATAAAACCGTATATGTAAGCAATCCTCCAAGTGGCTATTCTGCTTCCGTAGGTGTAGGTCATGGAAACGATACAATATACGGCGCACCTGAATACAGTACATCCTTTAGCTTTACATCAGCCATGGGGGCAAAAGGTTACGGAGATAATACCTTTATATCAAGAGGCGAAGGAGCGGGTGTCGCTTTTTATCAAAGGGGGGCTTATGAAGAATCGGTATTTTTAAAAAGCGGTAATGACTTAACATTCAGATATTATGATACTTCTTTAACATTTAAAGACTATTACACCTTCTCTGATGAATTAAAAAGTAAATTCTCCATGCATATTTACGATAAAAACGGAAGTATTGTGCGTATTGACAACAAATCCGATTTGGAAACTTTAATTACAGACAAAGGCGGTGTACTAGAATTAACTAATACTCCGACATCAGGAAACGATTATATAGTTGGAACTGATGAAAAAGATACAATAGAGGCACTTGCGGGAAATGATTATATAGACCCTAAAGGCGGAGATGATGAAATAAATCTTGGTGCAGGAAATGATTTTGTAGTACAAGGTGAGGGAAATAAATCAATTACGGCTGTAATGGGTAATAATACAATTAACTTAGGTTCGGGAGACAATACCGTTACACTTGGCACAGGTTCAGATACCATTATTTCAGGCTCGGGTGAAAACAGTTTTGAATTTCTAAGTAATGACTATATTGATGATACCTATGCGTATGGCGGAGGTAATGACACTTTAACATTTAAAAATTATGAATTATCTGAATTTATGGTTGATAGAACAGGAAGCAATATTGTAATTAAAAATAAAAGCAATGATGAAAATATTTTAACGATTAATAATTACAATGACCCCGCTCATGTGCTTAATTTCAAAGGCAAAAACGATAGCACAACAACCAATATTGATAACCTTAATACAAAAATCGGCTCATCAAGTGCAAGTTCAGCTCAAACACTTACAACAGGTGCAGGCGATGATATTATTGATACAGGAACAAAAGATGATTTTATAAATGCAGGAGAAGGAAATAATACAATTAATCTTGTTAAAGCGACAAGCGGGAACAATAATACCTATACTTATGAGGGCGGTTCGGATACATTTATTCTGCCTGACGGTATAGCTGATTTTTCAACTTTTATTTTACAAAAAGATAAGAAAAATTTAATTGTTGCATATAATTCTGACTTTGGAAATAATACTCTAACTATTGAAGATTATTATGATAATTCGGGAAATGAAACAAGCGCAACCGTAAAAAATAATATATCATTTAAAATAGGTGAAACCGTAAAAACACTATCCGAACTTATCGGTGACGGAAGTTCCGTTGGTTCGGTTTTATATTGTGATGAAAACCATACGGCAGATGCAAGTACAGCAGGTAGAGCAACAACAATTAAAGGCTGTGAAAGTGCCGATACCATAACAGGAAGTAATTATAACGATTATATTATAGGAAATGGCGGAAATGACAATATTTCAGGCGGAAGTGGTGATGATACCTACGTATTCGATAAAGCAAATTGGGGTGATTATAATTCAACAATAACTGATTCAAGCGGTTCGGATATATTGCAATTAAATATAACAACCAATGGAACTCCAATGCCGTATTTTGAAGTTGCTCTTGAAAAAGAAGGCGGAAACTATAAAGTTGTAGATGGTGAAGTTCAATATAGTGTTCGTGATTTATATATTAATAAAGACAGCAACTATACATTTGATAACGCTAAAACTTATGGCGGAATAAAAATTACGGATTTCTTTACAACGGGAAAAATTGAAACCATACAAACTCTGTCCGGCGGAAGCATAAAGACATTATCTGATAATGTATTAAATATTATGAAAAAAGAAATCGCAAATTTCTTGTATAAGAATAATATGGATTCAACCACAGATGTTATAGACCATGGTACAGACCAACAAAAAGCCGATTTAGCAAATCTGTATCGTCCCATATTGAATTATACAAATGCTACACAATTTAATACGTCTGCAGTAGGAACGGATGGAAATGATTTAATTATTGCACCTTCTGCCTACTATTTAACCGTAAATGCAGGAGCAGGTAATGATATTATATATGGAAGTACAGGAAGTACCACAGCTCCCACTTACCGTTTAGAAAGCGGAAATAATACCTTATATCTTAATAATTTGAGCGGAAACAACACAGGAAACACTGTTTATTTAGGAAGCGGTAATGATACTATCATTGGAGCGGATACAAGTCCTACAACAATTAATGTTCCTGACAGTTATATATATGCACATTCCGATACCATAGGAAATAATACGGCTTACTTTAATGGCGGTTCTTTAAAACTTTTATGCTATAAAGCTTGGATGTGGGAAGATAGCACCTTTACAAAAGACGGTAACGATTTGACATACAGATACGGCACGGATTCTATTACATTTAAAGATTACTATACTCATATTTTAGATGAAAACAATAAAAATAAATTCTATTTCAATATCTACGATAAAAATGGAAGCTCAACTCCCAGAGGTCTTATTTTTAAAAGCTTTATTGAAGAAAAAGGCGGAGTTGCAACTTATGTAGAAGGAACAGGAACAATCAACGGCACCAATGGAAACAATTATATTAAAGGCTCAAATGGAAATGACACAATAAATTCAAACGGCGGAGATGATATAATTTATGATATATCGGGAAATGATACGTACAGTACTAATGTTAATACAAATACTTTGATAATTGATAAAGCGGGAAATGATAAATTAATCTTCTCTAACACATCAGGTGAAGGTAATTTATATGATAACGAAAGTGAAAAACAAATCCACGTTGTATTTAATGTAGGTAAAACATATACATCTTCTGACGGTGCATTTGAAGGTAATGTTATATTCCTTGATAATGATAATCTTGACCTTTGGAAAGCAAATGATACTTATAAAGGACTAACTGTTAAAGCAAATGCGATTGAAACTATACAAACGCACGATAATTGTACACTAACAAGCGATAATATATCAGCTTTAGCTGAAAATGTCGCAGCATGGCTATCAACATACAAAGACGGTGCTTATTCAAATGTAAGTTCTGTTTTAAACAGTAATAATGAAACCGATATTAATGCTTTAATAGCACAATTTGATACAGCAAACTGGCAAAGTATATAAATTATCATCATATAAACTAACTCACTATTTTTTAAATAGTACAATAACGGCAGGGTAAAATCCCTGCCGCTTTGCAACTAAAAACATAATTTATAGCATTTAAATTTCTTCTTATACAAACTCATTAATATCCGTATGCATTTTTCTTTCTGCCTTTACAGACTATAACTATGGTTAAATCTAAATATTTGCTCTGTTTCAATATGGTTTATTCTTTTATAATAATTAAATTATTAGCTATTTTCATTTTACAAGTAGGTAGAACAACGTCTTGCAATCCGTTTGCAATGCTAATAACACTTCTTGCTTCAAGTGTTACATCTTTACCTTGATAAGTGAATGTATAATCAGTATCTCTATCAGATCTTATTGTAATTTGACTCATTTTTTTCTCCTTAATCTTCTATAATACGTCTGCCTTCTATGGCTTTTGCAAGAGTAATTTCATCTGCAAATTCCAAATCAGAACCGATAGGAAGCCCAAACGCTATTCTTGATATTTTTATTTTAAACGGTTTTAATAATTTTGTAATATACATACTGGTAGCTTCACCTTCAACTGATGGGCTAAGTGCAAGAATAATCTCTTTTATATTTTCGTCTGTTACCCTTGTGAGTAGTTCTTTTATTCTGATATCTTCAACACCTATTCCGTCTAATGGCGATAAAGTTCCTTGCAGTACGTGATACAAACCTTTATATTCACGAGTTTTTTCTATTGCAATTAAGTCTTTTGTTTCTGCAACTACGCAAATTACAGTTTTATCACGTCTGTCATCCGAACAAATCTCACATGGATTTGACGCAGACATATTAAAACATATATTGCAATAATGAATATTTTCTTTTGCTTCAACAAGTATTTTGGAAAATCTTTGAACTTCAGACAATGGCATTTTAAGCAAATGAAAAGCCATTCTCTGTGCTGATTTTGGACCAATACCCGGAAATTTTTGAAAAAATTCAATTAACTGTGCTAAAGGTTTTGTGTATTCCATTATTAGAATAATCCCGGAATATTAACACCCGGAGGTACAATTCCTTTCATTTTGTCTTCCATTTTCTTTTTAGCATCTTCAGTTGCTTGTTTCATAGCGGAAGAAATTAAATCTTCAATCATTTCAACACATTCATCTTCAACTAAATCAGGATGTTCAGGATTAATTGCCTGTTTCCCTATTTTTATTGATTTGAATTTACCGTTTCCGTCACAAACAACTTTAACTGCTCCATTTCCTGATTCAGCAGTGATTTCTGTTGCAGCCAAATCTTTTTGAGCATCTTGTAATCTTTTTTGTACTTGTTGTGCTTGCTTTAATATATTTGCAAAATTCATATCTAAGACTCCATATCACATAACCCATTGCCATAATTATATGATAAGAATGTATTATTAGCAAGCATATATGTACTCTTTATATTTTAAGATGCCCGAGTAAATTTCGTGATACGCTCTAAGGGTGTGAACAAAATTAAAGATTTGTAACTTTAAAAATGAGCACTATGACGGCTCTGATGAAGAGGCGGCAGAGTGCGAAACCAAATTAGATAAGGGAATATTTTTATAAAATTTTATTCCATTAATTCTGATAAACGCAGTTCTCTCTTGGGTTGTGCTTTTTTTACTTTTGTTTTTTTTCTTGTTTTTTCACTATGTTCAAAGCTACATAAGCCTACAGGAGAACCTTCACTTGAATTAATCATAAACATATCTTTAAAGAAACTTACTAATTCACTCATTTTATTCCTTTGCCTCTCATTTAATTATATCATATTATGTATAACTATATTAGATTTAATTTAGTTCATTTTTAATCTCCAATTATGCTATATTAGTGTCTATGGAAAATTATTTAGAGATTAATTATGAAAAAAATATGCAAATGCTTTCAGAAGCGGTTAAATACTGTGAAGAAAATTTTTTGCATGAAGACCTTATTAATACTTTATATACTGATAATGATTTAAAAAAGCAACTTTGTTTAATAGAATTAAATAAAATTAATTCACAACAAGAGGCTGATATACTCGTATATAATTTAACAGGGCATTCCGGACCTGTAAGAAAAACAGCTTCTTATAAAATATTGGAATTGATTATGCAATCCGACTATAATCCGTTTTTTCAAAAGCAAAAAAATTTAGATACTTTTATTAAAGCAATTGTTGATATTAATCCTTCTGTATCAAGAAATTCCGTTGAAATTATAAAATATATTGATAATAAAAATTATATTTATTCAAAAATAATAGATGAAATAAATATAACTCTTTCAAAAATGGAAGATATAAGACAAAATCGCTCATATAATACAAATAAACAGAATTTTAATTTATATTGGAATTTGGAAGCATTGATAAGTATTTCAGATAGTATAAATGCAGGTGATGAACTGATTAATATATTAAATATAACTTGTTTATCAAATGATTATACAATAAGAGAGAAAACTGCCAAAGCTGCAGTTGAATTTGCTAAATGTAATAATGGATTTTATAAAATAATAGAAAAATTAAAAGATGATGACAATGTTTATGTTAAGAAACATTTGTCAGAATTATTATAATTAAAATAGTGCGGTTTTATCGTGATATAATTTTCTTGTAGATAGAGAGGGAATATTAATAATGTTTTTAATGAAATTTGCCAAATTTTTAAAATATTTTGGCAAAGGATATCAAATAAAACTTGTATATATGGCATTTATGTCTTTTATGACCAGCCTTTTGGAATTTCTCAGTATAGTTCTTGTTTTTCCGTTTATTATGATAATGGTTAATCCGGGCAGGGTAGTAAATAATCCATTAGCATTGTTCTTTATAAAGAATTTCCATATACAAGATTTAAGACTTGTTATTTTGATTTTTGGCTGTCTTATTGCAGGGGCGATTATATTAAAAAATTTATATTGTATTTTTATTCAATATTGGCAATGTAAATTAACAAGCCAATGGGGACTTGAAATAAAAGAAAAACTCTTGGAGTATTTTTTATATGCGCCTTATGAAACAGATTTACAACGTGGCGATAATTCAATTTTCCGCAAAATAACTACAAATATTGATGAAATTATGAAATATTATGTTTCTAAGGTTATTTCTTTCTTCTCTAATTCTATTGTTATATTGGTAATTTTTGCGATATTAATTTATTTATTGCCTGTATTTACTATTATTGCGGTTATATTCTTTACCGTTGTTGGTTTAATACAAAGTTCGTTTTTCCAAAAATGGTCAATGAAACTTTCAATAAAGAAATTGAATTTGACAAACGGACCATATAACTCAGTTGTAAACAATTTAACTTGTATTAAAGATATTAAAATTAACGGTTGTCAAAGATATTTCTATAATATGTATGATGATATATCAGAAAAAGTTATTCCTTTTAACGAAAAATTGGAGTTAATACCTTTGATGCCTCAATATATCATAGAAATTATATTTATATTTACCATGATGATTTTGTGTATGGGTATTTTGGCAAAATACGGAGAGGAACCTCAAAATATAATTGTTTCTATGGGTATAGTAGGTCTTGCAATTTACAGATTAGTACCTCAAATTTATAAAAATCAGGTTTATATCAATTATATTAATATTACTTCTCCAAAAGTAGATGAATTATTTGAAATTTTTGACCGCTATAAAGTTTATAATTACTCGAAAAACAAAGATACACAAGAAAGAATAAACTTTAATAACGATATTATAATTAAAGAGTTAAGTTATTCTTATAATAAAAAAGAGAATGTACTCCAAAATGTAAATTTGGATATTAAAAAAGGTGAGTTTATAGGAATTGTCGGTTTATCAGGTGCCGGAAAAACAACTCTTGTAGATTGTTTACTTGGCTTACTTGAATATTACGGTGATATTTATGTTGATAATGAACGTTTGAATGACGACAATTTCCAAAAATTCAGAAATATTATAGGTTATGTGCCTCAAAAAATAACTACTGTAGATGGTGATATATATTCAAATGTAGCTTGGGGTATAGAACGACGTAAAATTGATAAACAAAGAGTAGAAGAAGTATTAAAAGAAGCTCAATTATATGACCAGTTAAAACAAACGGAAAACGGACTTGAAATTGAATTAAAACAAGATGGTACGGGGCTATCCGGTGGTCAAATGCAAAGAATAGGTATTGCAAGAGCTTTGTATAGAAATCCCGAAATTATTGTTCTTGATGAAGCAACAGCTAATTTAGATGTTAAAGTTGAGAATAAATTAACTGAAATTATTAATAATATTAAGGGTGAAAAAACGATTATAGCAATTGCTCACAGGTTAAGTACTTTAGCAAACTGTGACAGAATTGTTTATATAAAAGACGGAAGTGTTGTTGATGTCGGAACATTTAAAGAACTCTCCGACAAACATGAAGATTTTAAGGAAATAGTAAAACTTTCCAGAATAAGATTAGATGATTAAAAAAATAGGCTCTGATTTTTTCAGAGCTTATTTTTTTATTTTATAATCTCGTATAAAGTCGAGGATTCTTGAATTGAAACATTGTTTGCAGGGATTTTAACTATTTTAACTTTTATTTGAGTATCGGCTTGAACGATTGTAATAATATCGCCTTCTTTTAGTTGTTTTGCCGGTTTTGCAATGACATCATTAACATATATACGACCTTGGTCGGATACTTTGTTTGCGACTGTTCTTCTTTTTATTAATCTTGATACTTTTAAAAACTTATCTAATCTCATATTCAAATATTATCATGTTTTTTATGAAAAATCTCAAAGAAATCTTTCAATTCTTTATAATATCCGTTATTTAGCAATGATAAAAAGCGCTTTGTTGCATTAGGTGCAATCGTAGAAATGGTTTCAGGATTTGTAAAATATCCTTGTACAAATCTTGCAAAAAGCTCTGTAGGTTTTGTGTAATATTTGTTTAATTTGTTAATTCGCCTTGTAATCCTTGATTGTTTTTTTTGCAAAGAACAAAGTCTAATATATGTTTGAAATGCTTTTGGCATATTGGGGAAATCATTTTCCAAATTTTTTACCGTAATAATACGTTCTTTTTTAAAGAAAAAACCTTGAGTTAATCTGATTGCATCATATTTAACAAGGTATTTTGCATCAGAATTTTTAACGTATTTTTCAAATTCCGTAAATTTTTTAGAACGTTGAAATTCAGGAAAATCTCTTTTTATTGCATTTTGCATACTTTTTATTGTGTTTGAAGTTTCCTGTTTTGCGTTAAGAAAGATTTTTAGTCTTGAATTTTGGTCAATTAGGTTAGTTACGTTTATAAGTTCTTGTTGAATGGCGGTTATATCGGAGGTATTGAATAATGTTGCAATTGAACCTCCTGTTTTTACAAAATCCTTGTCTATTTTAGAATGTATATGATGAGCAAATTCGTGAACAAGTACATTTATAGCTTTTTCTTCTTCAAGTCCTTTTGCAATGTCTATTCTGTTGCGTTGGTATAAACCGTTATTTCCACGTGCTTTTGTGTTGGTTTTAACTTCTATATCAAGGGACTTTAAATATTCTATGACATTCTTTTTTGTTAGAGGTTTTGACCTGTCATAGCTCATTTTTACAATATATTCAGGTTCTTTCTTCTTTAGTCCGAAAATCATTATACACCTTAATTGTTCAGGGTTTGTTCATCTATCCAATCAAGATATTTTCTGCTTCCGTTATTAATCGGAATACAAATAATTTCAGGGATATCATAAGTGTGCATTTTCTTTATTTCCGCTTCTATTTTTTTAAATAATGCTGTTTCGGTTTTAATTATCATTAAAACTTCATTATCTTCATTTATGTTGCCGTTCCATTCATATATAGAAGTAATTGAAGGAATAATATTACAACAAGCTATAAGTTTTTTCTTTACAAGATGTTTTGATATTTCTATTGCTTCTTTTTTACTGTTTACCGTGCAGTTAATTATACAATATGACATAATTCCTCCTAGAATATTTTATTTGGATTTAATATATTTTTGGGGTCAAGCAGATTTTTAATTTTTTTCATTAAATTTAAGTTATTTGGGTCAAGTGCTTTAGCAATATAGCCGGATTTTTCGCAGCCGATACCGTGCTCACCGGATAGCCTTCCGTTTAAAGAAAGTGCAAGTTCAAACAATTCGGACTTGGCTTTTTCAAAGTTTGAGCGTTCAATAGGATTTCTTAAATCCAGAGCTATATTAGGATGAATATTTCCATCACCAATGTGCCCCATAATACAAGTTTTTAAATTGTATTTATTGCAAATAGCCCAGATACCTTTTACAAGAGTTACTATATTATCCCTAGGTACAACAACATCTTCCGTTAATACATTTGGGGCTAACTTTGCAGTTGCACCAAAAGAAGAACGTCTAGTTATCCATATTCTTTCTTCTTCTTCTTTTGTTGAAGCGGTTTGGATAAATGAAGCGTTGTTGCTTTTGCAAATATCTATAATTTTATTGTATTGATTATCCAGTGTTGATTTAAACCCGTCTATTTCAATTAAAAGTGCTGCGGTTTTATCTGTTAATAATCCCGAAGGATAAAAACTCTCTGTTGTTTTTAAGGTATTTTTATCCAATAAATCAATTACGGAAGGCGTTATAAGATTTGAAATTATTTCATTAACGGTTTTTGCCGTATCTTCCAGTGTATCAAAATATGCAAGCATAACTCTTGTTGCTTCCGGTTTTGGTATAAGGCGAATTGTAGCACGTGTTATAATGCCTAAAGTACCTTCTGAACCTACAAATAATTGTGTCATATTGTATCCTGTTACATCTTTAGAACAATTAGAACCTGTATGCAGGATTGTTCCGTCGGCTAAAACTACTTCCAAATCAATAATATAATCTTTTGTAGAACCGTATTTAAAAGTGTGAGGTCCGCCTGATGATAAGCCTATACTGCCTCCAAGCATTGAAACTTTTAAATTTGAAGGGTCCGGCGGATAAAATAAGTCATATTTTTCAACGGCCTGTTTTAATTCTTCTATTACAACCCCGGGTTCTGCAATACAAATAAGATTATCTTTATTAATTTCGATTATTTTATTCATTCTTGCAACATCAAGTATTATTCCGCCTTTTTTGGGCAGGCATGCTCCGCAAACGCTTGTTCCTGCTGCTCTTGCTACAACGGGAATAGAATTTGCATAAGCATATTTCATTATTTCACTGACTTGCTTAGTGTTATGAGGAAAAACAACTATATCTGCCAATTCATCTTTATTTGTAATGTTTGTTGAATCGGTAGAATATGTATAACGAGAATCATAGTCATATAAAATATTTGATTCTCCTACAATATTACCAATTGTTTTGATAAGTTTATTTTTTTCTTTTTCTATTGTTTTAGTCATAATTCCTCTAACGATATTATAAATTAAAAAAGCGTGTTAAAACAATATTTTATAGTTAATTTGAAGTTTTAATAACCGTTTTAATTGCACAATTACAATACTTTCTTGCGGATGTTTATGTTTTTTAAAAAAGTTTTAATATAGACAAGAGAGGTTTTTATGCTTAGTAGAACAAGAATATTGGCATTTTTATTGTTTATATCCGTAAGTGTTATTAGTTCAATTACAATGACGGACAGTGTTTATTCAAAAGATAATGATTATAAAAATGAAGAAACGGTCAATGTAAGCGTTTATGAGAAAATAAATCCTGCAATTGTACTGGTAGAAGCTCAATTATATGAAGGTATTTCCAGCGGTACGGGGTGTATTATAAATAAGAGTGGAATTATTTTAACAAGTTCTCATGTTGTTGAAAATGCTTCTTATATTGAAGTTACAACGTCTAAAGGAGAAATATATAAAGCGGAATTAATAAAAAATGATAATACAAACGGAGATTTGGCGCTTTTAAGAATAACTCCCAAAAAACCGTTACCCACTACAATTAAATTAGGTGATTCTTCACTTGTTAAAGTCGGGCAAAAGGTTTTGGCTATTGGTAATCCGTTTGGTTTTAACGGAACTCTTACAACGGGAATAGTTTCCCGTATAGATTATGAACGTAATAAAATCCAAACAGATGCTGCTATTAATCCGGGTTCTTCAGGCGGCCCGATTATTAATGCTAATGGAGAAGTTATCGGTATAAGTCAATCTATATATAATCCTGATAATAATAAATCTAATATAGGTATAGGTTTTGCCGTGCCTGCAAATGAAGTAAAAAAACTTGTAAGTGCATATATTAATTAAAGAGAATTATATATGATTTTACAATGATTTGCCCCCTGCGTTGGGGGTATATTAAATATAGCAAGTGGATTGCCATGCCGACAGAGTCGGCTCGCAATGACAAAACAAATAATCAAAAAACAAACTTTATCAGTATGTCCCCCTATAAAAGGGGGACAAAAATATTTATGCACTTTGCCAGTTTGTTTGTTCTGCAATGTATGTAATTAATGCATCTTTATCAGAACTTGCAAGAGCTGCACTAACGTCAGCATAATCCCTGCCGTCAGAGCCCAACCATCCTGCAATATCACTTTGAAGTGCATTTAATTGGGTAGTTGTCAAAGAATACCCGTCAGATGTTTTAATAGTTTCTATTGAATCAAAGTCATTAATTACCACATCTTTTTCATTTGATGTAAATATTAATTTGTCATTACCCTCTGCAAAAGTTCCGTCTTGTTTTACATTAAACAATAATGATATATCTTCTTTCTTTGCAGCCAATAACAAAATATCATCTCCTGCCGTATCGGTTATGGTTCTGTTTCCGTCAAAGGATACTTTGTATATATCGTTACCGGCTCCGCCATTCAGGGTTAAATCAGAAGACGAAGCAGCTTTTACATAATCTTTTCCGTCATCTCCTGTTATTGTACCGTCATCAGCAGTTCTATATGTATATGCTCCGCCTTTATCTTCAAGTACCGCAGAGATTGACTTATTTGTACTTGTACCATTATCGGTATAATACAAACTTGAATTAGCCAATTTGTCATATAAATAATAATCTTTTATCGTAAATGAAGTGTTATCATACTTATA
>JAFUEV010000039.1 GCA_017470245.1 bacterium
AACTGATTATGTTAAAACAGGTAAAAAAGTGACCTTTAATCTTTACGACATTATTTCAAATAATAAAGTAGATAATACATCTAACCCTATAACAACATTTAACGATAAAAAATTTACTGCAACATCCGGCACAAATTATAACGATACTTTAGATTATTATGATTCAACTTATGTTGCCCCAATATCAGGCAAAAATAAAGATAGAGGTCTAACAATAAAAGGAGGAAAAGGCTCTGATATTATAACAGGAACAAAATACAACGATAAAATCACAGGCGGAAGCGGAGAAAATATAATCAATGTTTATACCACTAAAAACTTCGGAAACGATGAAATTGTTTTAACAAAAGGAGAAAATTTAAAAATCAGAATTGCAGATATTAGCGAAACGAGCGAAGTATATCAATATTGTGTTCGGGAATATATTAATAATGACCTGAAATTAAGTTTTTATAGTGAAAAATATAATTATGATAATAATACAGCCGTTATTACTCCGCAGGGTGAACTTAGAGGAACAATAACAATTAAAAATTATCTTAAAAAAGATGTTCTGACTTCCGCTGGTTCATTTGAGCTTGTAAATAGCAATAATAAAAAACTTTATGACTTTAGAGTCAGTCTTGCAACATATTTAGATTCTATTAATTCCGGTGAATTAAACCATTACGATAAGGCATCATATAAAGGTTCTTGGGTAAATGATGACATAAGGGCTTCTTATTTTAGAAGATATGATAAAGACGGTAATGAAATTACAACCGAAACTGAAGGTTATGAAAAAGTCAAAGGTGTCACTGTTAGTTTAGGCGGTTCGCTCGGAACCGGTTATAACCATTTTCAAGGTTCAAGATATGCTGATACCGTAAAAGGCGGAAATGGTAAAGACCATATATATACAGGTGGAGGTAATGACACTTATACATTAGGAAAAGGTGATGATGAAATCGTATTCCTTGCTGATAGAGCATTGGATACTGATACAATTAACCTTACAAAAGGCGAAAAATTAACCCTTAATTTTTCAAGATACGGCTATACAACCGTTGATGAATTTAAAAATAATATTAAACTTAAGGTTTCAGGTAAAAACCTTATAATTGAAGCTCCAAACGGAAAATCAATATTAAAAAATTTCGCTAAATCTAATGTTGTAGGTAAAAACGGCGAAGTTAAATTTTTATATAAAGCTGCAACTCTAACAACTCCTGCTGTTTATGTCGGATTGGATGAAATGCAAGTTACTTCCGATAAAGGCACTTGGCATAATGATTTTATTGATAAAAGTGGCTATACACTCTATACCGATAAAAAGAAAACTATCGTTCAAACAAATACTGCTAAAAAAGGTGTAACAATCAATGGCGGAGCAGGAGCTGATGAAATTATAGGTTCTAATTATTCTGACACAATTAAAGCAGGAACCGGAACGGGCGATTATATAGAAGGCGGAACAGGCAACGATAAACTCTATGCTTCTACAACTAAAGGAAGCTCAACTACTTTCAACTTTAAAGCAGGAGATGGCAAAGATACAGTTTATTCAGGTAAAGGTGAAGATACGATTAGATTTGATAGTTCTGTAAATCCTGCTGATATAAAAATTACAAAAAGCGGAAAACGTGATTTAATTTTAAATTACGGCTTTGACGAAACAGGAAAAGCGGTTGATACAATTACAATAAAAAACTATTACGATAAAAAAGGTAAAAAAATAACAACGTCAATAAAAAATCTTGATTTTGGCGGAACAGTTTTAGATATAGAAACTTTAAAAAAATATGCAGATAATAGCATTATTACAGAAGAAGTAGATTATTATTCCGGTAATAAAAAAATTGACGGCACTGATGGAAATGATTTAATCATTGCACCTCGTGCAACCAGTATGCAAATTATATTTGCGGGAGAAGGAAATGATGTTATATATGGTACAAATGCTTATAGATATGAGTTAAACTCAGGCAATAATATTCTTTATATTAAAGAACATTCCACAAATGGTACTGCAGTTAGTGTGAAATTAGGAACAGGAAATGATACAATATATGGTCCTGAGCAAACAAATGCAAATCTTTCCATTTATTTAAATAACGAAAATTTAGGAGATAATATTTATTATCATAGAGGCTCTAACTTAGTATTAATGGCTAACTCCGACACAATTAACTATGATGATATGGTATTTATTAAAAATGGTAATGACTTAACATATAAGTATGATAACACTTCATTTACGATAAA
>JAFUEV010000040.1 GCA_017470245.1 bacterium
ATCTTTTTCTATTTACGGTGCAAAAGATAGTTTAAATATAAGTCGTGATGTCATAAGAATTTTGGGATTTCCAAAATTTGTTTCTATAAGAATTAAAGACCGAAACCATTTTGCAGTTGTGCCTAGTGATGTTAAAGAACAAATGTCATTTTCTGTTCCTAAAAATCTATTTACAACAAAAAGCGGACAATTTAGAATCACGAGTAAAGGTTTTGTTACAACGATTCTTGCAAGAAATAATTTAGACAAAAATGTAACTTATATTGTTAAAGGCACTTATTCCGAAAAAGAAAATGTCGTTTTCTTCAATATGGAAAATCATAGAATAGTTATAGACGGCAAAACAGTTAAAGATGATAATAAGGACAATTAAAAATTCGTTTGTTCGTCAGAATTATAATTACTGTGAAAGAATTCAGTAATATTCATTTCTAGTGCTTCAATAATCCTACAAGCAATTTGAAATGAAGCCGTCATTATGCTTCTTGTACCCATTTCAAACCTTTGGTACTGAATTATTTTAACTCCTGCTTTATCTGCTACTTGTCGTTGGGTTAGTCCAAGCATTTCTCTTTTTTCTTTTAAAACATTTCGTCTATCATCATCTGCTTTAATTAATTCATAACCCTCTAAACTTTCAAATTCCATTCTTTAATTTTCCTCACTTCTTTACTACCATTTGGTAATAAAATCTTATATCCATTTGGTAGTAAAGTCAAGATATAAAAAATATAATAAATCTCATACTATCTGTGATGAGTTCTCATACCATTTGTGATTTTACAGTGAAGTGATTATTCTTCGCAATCGGGCATGGTGTTTGAGTTTTGGCGGTTGGTAGTTACCAAAAATAATCATTTCAAAAGTCGGGAAAAGTCCGTTAGGTGTCCAAAAAATGAGAACGCTCGGACTTTTGGTTGTGATCCTCGAATGGCGGTGTTTTAGGGTGTGTTTGAATAGTGTACGGTTCAAGTGATTATTTTTCTGGTGGACATTTGAAATAAAGGTCGGAAATTTTTGCAAAATGAGGTCGGTAATTATTAACTTTTTGACCTATTATTTTATATTTTGTATAATTATTTAATGAATGATTTAGTACAAATTAAAAATTTAATCTATAAAATTCGTGGATTTAGAGTAATGTTAGATTCTGACCTTGCTATGTTGTATGGTGTTGAAACTAGAGCTTTAAATCAAGCTGTTAAAAGAAATATTGAGAGATTCCCAAAACATTTTATGTTTCAACTCACGAAAGAAGAATATGAAAACTTGATATCACAAAATGTGACATCAAGTTGGGGCGGTGTTCGAAAAATGCCTTATGCTTTTACTGAACAAGGTGTTGCAATGTTATCATCTGTACTAAAATCTAAAAAAGCTATTCAAATAAATATCCAAATAATGGACACTTTTGTAAGTATGCGTAGATGGGCTATTGAAAATAAGGACTTAGGTCAAAGACTTGCTGAACTTGAACATTACTTTATTGAACACTGCAAAGACCAAGAAACAGATATGCGAAAATTATATGAAGCAATAGGTTTACTTATGGATAGAACTAAACCGAGTAAAATAGGATTTAATATAGATGATAGAAAAAATAGTTAAGTATTTAAAATGGCAAAATGCAATTTTTGTATCTCTTTTTATAATTATTTTAATTATATCAGCACATCAATTATATTTTAATACTACACGCTATTTATACATTTTAGTTTTCACTTTGATAATATGGCTTTTAATAAAAAAGTGTTTCCATTTAATTAACAATATAAATAAGTTTACACTCTTATTGTTTGCCTATTTATGTTTTTTGCAAGGATACAGTATTGTAGAAATGCTTTATCCGTATCCTACAATTATAAATTCAGAAAGTTACAACAAAGCTATGAAAATAAGTGAATCTATAATAAATTACCCTATAAATCGAGAATTTCATCTAGATAAAGATACAACATCAATAGTGCTACATACCGATAATAGTAAAATTTTTGATAAAATTGCAATAGCCATTGCTGATAGTGACTTATTTGATAATTCAGTTAAGATTGGCGTTTACTACAAATATTCGGATAATTCTCAAATTGCTAAAAAACGTGCCGAAAAAAGTTTTAATAAAAGAATTGAATTAATTGGCGGTGTTAAATCAGCTAAAACAAATATTATGGACAAGGATAATATAACTATAAATGTTGTCATAGATAAAAATGCTGATAAGGATAGAATTTATAAAATAATACGCAACTTTTTACCAATACCTGATGAAAATAAAAAAATAATAATACAAAATGAATAAGCTTTTTAAATTTATTGTTAAAATCCAGAAATAATCATTACATGTGTAACAAATAATCATCTGAAGTGTTTGCTGACAATTAGGCTCTATGACTATGTTTGAACCGTCATAAGAAAAGTTCGAACATACAATCTTCACGATTTTTCGTTTTTGCTCTGCATTTCCCTTAAGAAACGCACTATGACAGTCTTTGCAGAAGTTTAGTAAAAGGTTCGATTGGACAAAAAAGGTCTCCGTTGCTTTTAATAATTCCTGTTCTTCAAGATATAAAGTTCTGCGTTCGATTTTCCATTCTTCAATATTTTTCATCATGCCTTCATCATGTTTATCAAAACCCTTTTCAAACACGTCTTTTAAGATTTTATTAATTTTATCAATACGTTTTCTAATAGATTTCTTTTGTTGTTCAAAATCTTGATTTTGTTCTTTGTGTATCTTTTTTAGTCCTTTAATTACAAGTTCATGCTCACTTTCTGGTATGGTTATGTTTTTAAGGATATTAGTAAATGCTTCTTCTATTATTTCTTGACGTATATAACTACCTTTTTTGCAATTACCACCACGATTGCCTGTGCAATTTTTAGAATTAAGAATATATTTTATTTCAAATATTCTTTATAAAAACTTTCAATTTTATCAAATGGAATTGCGTTTTTATCTCCACCATCATACTGATAGTTTAACATAAAACAAGAAAAAGGAGAGTATTATGACAAAAAATTTAAGAGAAGAATACGAAAAAATTATTGAAACAATGAATCATTATTATCAAGCACAGGTTGAAGGCAATTCAGAAATCTTAAAACCTGTTTGCCACAAAAACGCAATTATGCATGGTTTTGCAGGTGAAACATTGCTTGAAGGCTCTATTGAAAATCTTTTTGCTTTTATAGATAAAACAGGAAAACAACCGGAATTAAAAGCAAGATTTGATGTTACGGCATTAGAAGAAACCGTTGCAACAGTTCATTGCTGTTTAGAGGGTAAAACAAATATTTATTCCGATTTCTTCCAATTATTAAAAATAAACGGCGAATGGAAGATTATTTCAAAAGTTTTTCATCAGTACAGATAGGGGTAAATGTAATAAAATACCTAGTTCTAAAATGTAAAGAGCCGAAAGTTTGAACTTTCGGCTCTTATATCATAAATTTTTAATCATTCTTATATGTTCACAATATTCATCAAAATAAATATCGCCGATTTTATTATATCCCAATTTTTCGTAAAACTCAGAAACTCTGACTTGTGCGGAAACTTCTATTTTTTGTCCGCCTTCGTTTCTTATTTCAGTTTCGGCAATTTGCATAATTTTATTGCCTAACCCTTGTCCTCGATATTCTTTTATAATTGCAACTCTGCCAATGTGATAATTTTCACCCTCTTTAAAATATCGGCAAGTGGCAATAGGGTTTTCTACATCATATAGCACAATATGAAAACAAGTTTTATCTATTTTATCAAACTCATCTTTAAACCCCTGTTCATCAATAAAAACAGCTGTTCTGATTTTTATAATATCGTCATCAAGTCCAATAAACTTTTTATGTTCCATAATTTCAGG
>JAFUEV010000041.1 GCA_017470245.1 bacterium
ATCTTAAATATTTTTCATTTTTTTTCTTTTCTTTTTTGGGAGTCTCCTCCTGTTTTATGTTTTCATCTTCATCTGTTTCTTTTTCTTCATCAGAAGCAGGAACTTCATCAATTTTATCGTTAGTTTCAATAGGTATTTGTTCTTTTTGTGATAATTGTTCAGGTTCAACATTTAAAGCAGATGTTAGTTCCGGTGTTTCGGGAACATCATCGGCAACTCTTGTTATTGTTGTATATTTTTTCTTAATTATCATTTATTTTTTCTTCTAACGATTTTACTAAAGATTTAATTACTAACGGAGAAAATATTTCCATTGCAGGAAATGAAGTATCAAGAATCAAATCTTTTACTGATTCTCTTTCTTTTAATGCTATATTACTTAATACCTGCGGGGGCGTATTTTTTAACAATTTATGAAAATTCTGAACAACTTTATGAACAGTTACAGATTCAGGAAGAGGTATTACTTTTTTTATCTCTTCAAGAGTCTTTATCATTAGTGTTTGATCCATTTTTTCTTCAATATTACTGGTTTTCATATAATTAATTACATGAGGAACCAAATTTTTATCCAAAGAATTTAGTATTTCCGCAGCCTTTTGTTCCGGAAGATTTTTCAATATAATCGCCAAAGCAACAAGTTTATATGTTTTACTATCAGAAATAGGCGCAGGTTTTGGTTGTTCTGCTTCCTTATTTTCATTAACAATTTCTTGGCTTTTTTGTACCATTACATCCATATTTGAAGCAGAAGCGGCAATTCTTGCCTGTTGTTCTGTCATTTCTCCCGCTTTTACCATTTTTTGGAGTTCATCTAAATAAACTTGTTTAACTTTATCTTCTACAAGAGAAATAATAGTATCAGTATTAAATTTTTGTAATTTAAACGCATTTTGCATTGTCTGAAAGATATTCAGTGCAACATTTTGCAATATTCGTTTTCTATGTTGAGTAGGAACCTTTCCTGTTATCATATCTATAGACTTATGGAACGACCATTCCGCAATACATTGAACAATCATGCTTGCTTGTTCTGCATTAAGTTTTGAGTCAGGTTGTTTTGCCAACGCATCACCCGACATAATACATAAACTTTTTACAGCTTCTATTATAAACTTTTTGTCTTCATTCGTTACAACATCAGGAACAGCAGGATTTGAACTGGCTTGCAACATTTCTGCAAGCTGGCTTAACAAACTCTGAGATAACGCTTTATAATCAAACCCTTCTATAGGCATTATTTACTCCCTGCTATGATTTATCAATCCAACTGTTCAATTCTTTCATTGTTTTTTCACTGTCTGCATACTCAATATCAGATGAAACTTCATCAATAACCTCATCTAACGATACTGCATTATTCAGATTGTTTTTACTTTCAAGCTGCAACTGTTTTTGTTGTTCCAATAATTCCTGCATCATTAAAGACTGTTTCTGCGTTAAAGTTGCTGCCTGTAAATTTATTTCTACAAGTTGTTTTTCTTGTTCTGCTGTTTTTTCTCTCAGTTTTTTCAATTCTTGCTCTTGTTCGGCAGACGCATCTTTTAATTTTCTATGTACAAAAATAAAACCAACTACTAACCCTGCAATGAGTACAACAATTGCCAACCACCACGGATTTCCTGATGCTTCAGGAACTGGCAAATTAACAGGTCGGTCAGAAGCCAAATAAGGATCAATTGTTTCAGCAAATGCAATTGATACATCATCTGCACTTACTTTGGGAGAAGCTGCCCTTGCTACTTGAGCTTTTAACTCTTCCATAGACATATTAGGAGGCATAGCATCAGCATTCATAGTAACTGCTATAGAAATTTTTTCTATTATACCGGTTTTATAATATTCACTTGTATGCTTTTTATCTACACCATAAGTAGTTTCTGTTGCACTACGTGAATAATTTTTATTTTGAGAAGATGTTGTTGAAGAATTTTGCAGCCCGTTCGGCAAATACACACTAACAGCATCTGAACCTTTACTTGAATCTTCTGAATTATCACCTAAACCTTCTTGGAAAGTTTGTTCGGTTATGGAAGTTTTTCCGTCAGGATTATATTCTATACTTGTTATTTCTCTCGGTACCTGATTTAAAGAAGTACTAACAGTAACAACATAATTTCCGTGACCGACCAACATATCAAGTTGGGCAGCAACTTTATTCTGCATATAAGAATCATTTTCCTGAACTTTTGCAATTTGATCATCAATAGATTTTACTAAACTATTATAAACATTACCGTTTGAATCTGTAATTGAAATGTTTTCTGCAGACAAATCTTGTACACTTCCAATTAATAAACTTTTTATTGCCTTAATTACAGAAGTATCCAATTTAACGCCACTGCCTACTGTAAGCATTACAGTTGCACTTATCGGCTTTTTATCAGCTTTAAACATGGTATTTTCAGGTATAGAAACCAGCACCGTAGCATTATCTACATTAGGCATTTTTCTTATTAATCTTGAAAGTTCTCCATTTACAGCTCTTGCGAGTTTAATTCTTTTATCTTCTCTCGTTGAAGTAAAGTCATTTTTATCAAATATTTCCAACCCTACATTCTGGTCAATCAAGCCACTTTTTACAAGCAATAAAAGAGCACTATCTCTTTGAGTATTTGTATATTTTCCGCCTTCAAGGAATACTGTAGTCTTTGAACCGTCTGCTCTTCTTTTGGCATTAATTTTATTTCTTGCCAATATACTTTGAATTTCTATTGCTTTACCTGCATTATCGGTTGTTACTATTTCAAAAGGTTCTTTTTCTATTTTATCAATAACTTCACCTGTTGAGGATTTACCACCGACTGATAGCACTATTATAAGGATAATAGCGACTATAACAACGGCTACTACACCAATAACAGCATAAAGTATATTTTTATTTTTTAAAAGTTCCTTAATTTTATCCATAAATCCCTAATCTATACAATTATCTATTTGATATTATACTATTTTTTTTTATATTGGGTAACTACTTTACACTTATTTATTTAACACTTTTGAGCTTTTATATAGAAAGATTCATTACCGTATTATAAGCATTGACAACCTTTGATGTAATTTGTGTTGCAAGGCTGACACCCATTTCTGCCTTAGCAACTGCAGTCATTACATCATGAATATCTACATCTGCATTGCCTGTCATTTGTGCATTCAATAATTGGTCGGGTTTTTGGACTTCACTATTAATATTGCTTATCATTCCTGATAAAACATTTTTAAAACTGACTTCTTTTGTATCAAGATTACTTACACCAAAACCCTTTTGAGAAAATTCATCTATAGGCATTTTGGATGATAAATCCGAAAATATGTTAATATTTGGTGTTATTCTGTTTTCTATCATTTTTATGCCTTTCTATTACAAATAATTCGCAAGTACATTTTTTACATAATTTTTAGTTTCTTTAAACGGGGGAACCCCATCATATTTATCAACATTTCCTGGCCCTGCATTATATGCGGCTAATGCTAATACAACATTACCGTTATATCTATCCATCATACTTTTCAAATATCTGACACCGCCGTCAACATTTTGAACAGGATTATAAGGGTCGGTAACGCCAAGAGATTTCGCTGTTGCAGGCATTAATTGCATTAATCCTTGAGCACCTGCTGATGATTTTGCTTTAGGATTATATCCTGATTCTTGTTTTATCAAAGCATTTACAAGTCTTTCATCAACTCCGTGTTTTTTGGATATTTTTGATATTAAATCTTTTATTTGAGATTTTTGACTGGGCTGAGAAACCGGTATATATGGAATTGTATTATTGATTGTTTCATCAAATATGTTATCATCTATGTTTTTTGTATCAACCGGTTTAGCTTCAACAACTCTTGTTGTTAATTCTCCGAATTTAACATCCGGAATTGCAGGCTTATTAACATTAAAACGTGTATGGACATTTAATGAAGATTTCATAACATCTTCAAATGTTCTAAATTCAACACCTTCCGATAATTCTTCCGTTCTTGTTTGGGACTGAACATAATTACTTATTTGCTGTGCCCTTTGCACAGCCGCCGCCTGTCCTGATGAGTTTAATAAATTTTGTATTATACCTGTAAACATTACACACTACCCTTTACGAATACTAACTTCCAATTGTTGCTGCTCTGTCCGCCATTGATTTTGTCATAGTCAGGATTGCTAAACTTGCTTCATAGGCTCTTTGTGCCATTATTGCATCCGTAATTTCAACAAGAGGATCAACATTTGAAGTTCTTATATAACCGTTTTCATCAGCATCAGGATGTCCCGGTTTATATATTCTTTCACCCAAAGTAGGATCTTCAACAACACCTGCCATTGCTACACTACCCGAAGAATACGGCAATGTTCCCGCACCAAATGTAGATTCTTTCATTTGGTTCATTACGCTCAAAAATGAACTTCTGTCAGTTGCGACAACAAGCGGTATTTTTCTTACATAATTTGGAGTATCCAGATTTGCTATGTTCTTAGACGATATATCCAATCTGGCACCATGTACTTTTAGGCCATCACAGCCGATATTCATTGCACTTAATATACCCATTAGCCGTTACCCATATTTATTACTGTTTTCATTTCGTTAATTAAAGATGTCATTCTCCTTGCTGCAACTGTATACAACAATGAGTTTTTTTGCATTTCCGAAAGTTCCGTAGCGGGGTCGATTTTTCCGCTTTTATCGGTTTGCACCATAACGGGAGAAGGTCCCATTTTGTTAGCAAGAGCTGTTTCTAACGGATTTGCCGTTCCGCCTAAATATTGAGTAAAAGAAATATCTTTTCTTTGGTAATTAGGCGTATCCATATTCGCAAGGTTACAAGAAAGTGCCTTTTGCCTTTCTCCTATTAAATCTAAAGCTCTTAATGTACTGTCAAACGGATTTGTTCTTATTATCATCTACTCACCTTCTTATTGATTTAATTGCAGTGCTTTTGAATACATATCATTTATTGTTTGCATTACCTTAAAACTTGCCAACATCGAAGCATTCAATCTAAGTATAGAATTGACTTCATTTAAAATATCTATATTTGTAACTTCTATGTTGCCTTGTCTGAATCTCGTATGATTTTTTACAAGAACGGGTTCACCTGATTCTGCCGTTAAATAATATTTATTGTTATCGGATTTTTTTAATCCTTCTGGATTTTGAAAGTTAACTAAAGGAATATGTCCCAAATATTCTCTTTCTGTTCCGTCATTAGAATATATTTCGACATCACCATTGTCTTTAATTGCTATATTATCGTAATTTACAGGAACTTGAATACCATCACCGACCAAATAACCGTCATTGGTTATAATATATCCGTCTTTATCTACTTTAAAAGAACCTTCTCTGGTATATGTAACATCACCTGTTGGAGAAGTTACGGGAATAAAACCTGAGCCATCTATTGCTATATCAAAATCACGTTCTGTTCTCTGTATTGCACCTTGAGCAAAGTCAGTTCTTTCTACCCCTGACATATATCCGTATTCGTTCAACATTTGCTCAAAACGAACAGCTTTATATCCGTTTGTATTATAATTTGAAATATTGGTTGATATATATCCCATTTTTTCAAATTGAAGTTCGGCATTGACTATACCTTTATTTATTATTCCCTGTATTGTTGTCATTTAGTGCCTTTCTAACTTCCTAATGCTGATATTACTCTTTGTAATGTTGAATTTTGTATTTGATATAACTGTCTGTTTGCTTCAAATGTTTTTGGATAAGGCATTGCTTCCATAAACTCGGTTTGCAAACTTACATTTGAATATTCGTTATAGCCTTGTCTTACATTTGGTGATAATACCGCAACACCGTCCTGACTGACTACACCAAGTGTACCTGCTGTTACAAATTTTCTTGTTTTATTATCAAGAACTCTTACTACACCATTTAAATCTATTTGAATATCTTGTAATTTTTCAGGAATTATAGGTAATACCAATGGTGTTGCCATATTTGTTAACACTTGACTTCCGTCTAAAGTGAGAATTTCACCATCTTTTGTCATTTTAAAACGACCGTCACGTGTTAGCTTAATTCCTTCTTTCGTCAATATTTGGAAATACCCCTTTTCAGCCAATGCAACATCTAAAGGATTTTCTGTCAAACCTAATCTTCCTACCGTATCATCAGTAGTAGTTGATATTGCATCTTCACCGATAAACTCAGCAAATGATGAAACAACAGGAATTTTTCTTTGATATCCAACTTTATCAAAGCCGATAACATTTTCATTGGTAATAGACATCAACATTTGCTGCATTCTCATTGCTCGAATGTTTTGAACTATTCCTCGTTCTGTAAAATGCACACCGCCATTTATCATTTGACTTTCCCTTATTTCTTTACCTTCTGTAAAAAGATATAATCCTATCTTTTCATGATTATTTATAATGATAATATATTGAAAGTCAAAAGTACCCGTATTTATGGTTGAGATATATGATTTTATTTACTTCTTTATCATTCATTTAATGTATTTTTTTTAAATAATAATATTTATATGTTATGATACTGTTAGTTTATAATATCGGCACAGGGCTATGCGTATCAGAAATATTATTCTGGCAATCTTTATGATTTTTTTCTTCTGCACAACAAAAGCAGAAGCTATAAGAGTAGGATTGCAAACTAATGCAAAAGAATTAAGAATTGCATCTTCAGTACCTGCTCAAATTTATGATGCGGTAACAAGCAAACCTTTATGTGAAATTCAAGCAATGAAGGTTTATCAGCTAAAACCAAAAAATAACGAAATTATTATTGCTTCATCTTTATTAAAAAAAGATATCGGTTTAGGCACTAACCAAATTATAGTTCGTCCCAAAACTGCCGGATTTTTATGCCAAAAACGTTCTTGGTACAGAGGTGATTTTTTAATTGTAAATTTGGCAAATTCAGGTTTAACATTAATTAACAAACTACCCTTAGAAGATTATTTAAAAGGTGTTGTACCTGCGGAAATGCCTTCAAGATGGAATACTGAAGCATTAAGGGCGCAAGCAATTGCGGCAAGAAGTTATGCAGTTGCGACAAGAAATGCCGGAAAACACACCTCAAAAGGATTTGATTTGGTTGATACTACAGCTGATCAAGCCTATGGTGGTGCAAGTGCAGAAAAGTTTTCAACAAATAAAGCAGTAGAAGATACAAAAGGTATTGTTCTTGTCCAAGACCAAAAAGTATTGCCAACGTATTATCACGCAAGCTCAGGTGGACAAACAAAAGTTTGGAATTCGGGAAGTTCTTTTTTACAATCTGTCCCTTCATTTGATTACGGTTTAAAAAAGAACGGTCACGGAGTCGGGATGAGCCAAAATGGTGCTAATAATATGGCGGCGCAAGGTTATAACGCATATCAAATACTAAATTATTTTTATAAAGATTTTAAATTCGCAAAATTAAGCGATAATTGGGATATATAAAAACTATAATTATTTGCTTATTGTTTAAATTTCTCACTTAATTCTAAATGATATTATTTGTCTCAAGAACTAACCACTATAAAGATATTTGATGCAAAAAACAATCTGGGTAAATTCTTTTTAGTATCTATAATATTATTCCCTATTATAATTATCTTTTGCAGAATATAATTTAGGAGAATATAATTTAGCACTTAGTGATTTTGAATCACATAAAACAATTATGGAATATAATATTAATAATTATAGTACTGCTGATTTAGAGGAAGTAGAAAAGTATATAGAAGAAACAAAATCACATCTATAATCATTTAAATCTTTAATAATGATTATTTATATTCTTCAGGAATATATTTTGTCCAGTCTTTTTCCAACTTATCAATAAAATTATGTCCGTCCAATACATCATCAAAATTAATAGGTTGAGGACAATCCTGAAATGTTAATGCTTCATCATCTTGTTCTTCTTTTATTGATTCAGCACCGGTTCCAAGTAGAGCAAGCCCAAAGCTTTTTCCGCATTCAGGACAAACTATTTGTAAAACAAGCAAGTCTTCTTGCTCTCTTTTTATAATTATTGAGTCCTCATCAAAATCATGATGACATACACTGCAACACATATTTTTAAATAATTTTGTTATTTTTGACTTTTTCATAATACCTCATTAAATAATATTATACAGTAACGTTTAAAAAAAATTAAAATGTGGCACTTTATTAATGTACAGTTAGATAAATAAAGGAAACGTGTTATGGATGGTCTCTACTTATTATTGTTCGGCGCTTTGATGTATTTCTTATTGATTGCACTTCCATCAATGTTTGAAAGAAGAAGCAACGCTCACTAAACAAACCTAAACCAAACAAATTTTGCTTAAAGCACGGCATCTTGCCGTGCTTTTTTGCTTATTTAATAATAATGACTACTTCTATTATTTTTTGTTCCGTAAAATTACTTTTTATTTTTCTTCCCAAACAGTCGATTCTTTTGTATCCTTTAATACTATAGAAATACTGTCAAATAAAGCTCTGACTTTATCGGCTACTGCCCAATTTTTCTCTGACCTTGCTTTATTTCTGCATTCAATAATCTTATTCATTAAAGAATATCCTGATAGCTTTCTATCTTCTTCCGATAAGAAATCCATATCATCGATAACCGATAATAAGCGTTTTTGCAATTCGTCTTCTGATAATCTTTCCTTTTCTATATTAAAGCCCATTACATCAGTTAATTTTAAAAGTATAGCTGCATATTTTTTAGCATTTTCAATATTTTTTTCGGCAATTGCTTTGTTTGTTTGAGTTACGCATTCAAATATAACTGCTAAAGCCTTAGACGTATTTAAATCATTATCCATTGCTTCTTTAAATGTTTTTACTTCTTCAGTATCTGTTATATCAGGCAAATTATCTTTACCAACATATCTTACAACATCATTTGCTGCAGTTTGTATTCTTTTCCAACCTGATTTTGCACCGTCCAATGCTTCGGATGAAAATTCTACAGGCATTCTATAGTGATTTGTGAGAATAAACAATCTAATTGTATTAGCATCATAGTTTGCAAGCATATCATCAATTGTTACAAAATTCTTTAAAGATTTAGACATTTTTTCTTTATTAATAGTAACGAATCCGTTATGCAGCCAATAATTAACAAATTTACATCCGTTTGCACATTCGCTTTGTGCAATTTCATTTTCGTGATGTGGGAATATTAAATCAGCACCTCCAGCATGGATATCAATTGTTTTACCTAAGTGTTTTCTGGACATTGCACTACATTCAATATGCCATCCGGGACGTCCCTTACTCCAAGGACTGGGATAACCAAACTCCTCATCCTTTTTCCATAATGCAAAATCCAATACATCTTCTTTTATTGATGATGCTTCAACTCTTGCACCTGCAACCAAATCTTCTATAGGTTGTTTACTTAGCATTCCATAATCTTTGAATTTTTTAACTCTAAAATAAACATCACCTTCAACTTCATAAGCATATCCGTTTCTAATCAAATCTTTTATAATTGAAATCATTTCACCCAATGTTTTTGTTGCAAAAGGTTCTACATCAGGTTTTAATACATTCAGTTTTTTCATTGATTCTGCAAAAATTTCATAATATCTGCGAGAAATAACTTCAGCTGTAGTTTGTTCTTCTCTTGCTTTCTTTAATATTTTGTCATCAACGTCAGTAATATTTCTGCAATATTTAACATTATAACCTAAGAATTTTAAATACCTGTATAACATATCCCAAGTAATATAGCATCTTGCGTGTCCCAAATGAGGATAATCATATACGGTAGGTCCGCAAACATACATCGTGACATTATTACCGTTTATTGGTTTAAATTCTTCTATAGTATTAGAAAATGTATTATGTAATTTCATAGCAAAAATCCTTTTTTACCATAATCTTACTACAAAAGATATCTAATAAAAAAGGATTTTTTATAATATATAATATTCTTATACTTTGTATAGAATTAAAGAATTATAATCTTTATCAGAAATTGTAATAGGAAGTGAGCTTGGTTTCCCGTTTATCATTACCTGTTTTTCAAGGTAATATTCACCACTGGATTTTTGTTTAACTACATATTTAGCAGTATCTTCTTCTCTTGCATTTTTAAATACAGTACCAACCTGTATGCCAAATTTTAAACCGTTTCTGGCATTACCCTTACTGTTTAATATTGCAGTAATATCAACAGTACCTTTGTCACCGCCATATTGTTTCTTGTTTCTGTTCATTTCTTCATTATATTTTGAAGAAGCACCTGCACTATCTGTCAAAACAAGAACTAATGAATCTTCATTATATCTTATAAAGCCTTGTGTTCTGAGTTTATCATCACCTTCACTTGCTTCACTTGGTAAAGTAATTGTTGCACCATCATTTAAAGCACTAAGTTTAGGATTATTTCTCAAATTTGCAATATTATTCATATTATCATAGAAAGTTTTTACAAATTTATATTTATTATCATCACCGTCTTTTAGCCATTCCCAATGTATAATATTTCTGTTTTGCTGATGATAATTTTTTGCTTTTGTTTCATAACCGGATAAGCCAACTCTATCACCTGCAAAATCAGTAGGACTGCCTGGAAGAGCAACTAAAAGTTTATATATTGAATAGAAACGATCAAACGCAGGCTCTAAAATGGACTGCAATAATTTTGCTTCATATTGTTCCCTATTTTCAATATTATTTTCCGGATTTTTATATTTAACTTCATCAAAAACACTTTTTATTGCAACTTCAAAAGGTCTTGTACCAAAAGCTTCGGCATCAAATTTTTTACCTTTAAATGTACCGCCTGCCAAATCTGCAACTGCCTCTTTGCACATAGTTTTCAATGTTTCATCATCGATTTCTTTATCTATTGCTTCATTGAGTCTTGCACCCATTGCAATTGCCTGTGTTTTAACTTTGTCAAAATCTATATCTTCAACATTTTTGTTTAAAACACTTGCTGTTACATTTCTTTCTGCTTCTATCATTTTAATAGGAGCCATTTGTTCTTTTATTTCATTATCTTTTTTGCCTTCATTTTTTAGTTTATTAATAAATTCGGCTTCATTATATGAATCAAAGAAATGTTTATCTCCATTAACTTTGTAATCAGTATTAAATAAGTGCATATCCAAGCCTAACATATGTAAAAGGCGAGGTTTATCATGATTACCAACGAATGTATACGAGTTAGTTATACCATCTTCAGGACTTTGGAATAAAAATCCAGGATTTGCAGACCAACCTTTAGCCATCTTTTCAATCAACTGATGATTCATTTCCTTACCTGCCTGCCATCCGTTTGAATCATCAATATCTTCTAAATATAACGGTGCAAATAAATCCGGTAATTTAGAGAAGAAGTAATTATAGTTAGCAACAGAAGTAATACCGGTTTCTTGAAGGAATTTTCTTTCTGCATCAGCATCATTATCAAAGAATTTATGATCATTTTTTTCGAACAAATCAAACAAGTCAGTAATTTCTGCTGTTGTGTATACGTGCGGATTAATCTCCAATACAGCCTGATTGTACGATTTCCAAAAATCAATAACATTATTCCAAGCATCAGTCATATCTTCGACACCTGTTCTAACGCCGTCCATAGCTGCAATATCTTTAGCAGCATCTATTCTCCAACCGAGTCCGGATTCTGTTCTATCCATAATCATTTCTGCAACTTTAAAATCATTTAAAGAACGATTGGTCATTCTGCCTGTTAAAGCATGCTTTATTTCTTGAATTTTTGTTGGATCAATATTTCTAATACCGTTTTCTAACGTATTTATAACAATCTGAGCTTCTTGTTCAGCAGTTTTTCCTTCATAAGGAATGCCTATTGATTGCATTGAAATATCTTCACTGTTTACTTTTGAAAAATCAAAGTGTCCGTCTTTTATAGAAACATCGACATCTTTCTTTAATGCTTTTAGAAGTATGTATTTTGTCAAATCAGGTGTTATATCTGCAATTACATATTTACCGTATTCAGAAACTTTTCCGTTTTCATCTTTTATGTCAGGAACATCTTTTACAATTTCTGATATTATAGGCGCAATAAAATCGGTATAAATATTGTCCATTTGATTATATGTAGAAACATACTTATCAGGCAAATTAGGATTTTCTGCTTGCATTACATCAAATCTTGAAACGCCAAGTTCTTCTTCTGTATTAGCACGTTTTGCAAGATAAGGAGAAGTTATAATACCAAGTAAATTGGTTGAAATAGGTAATGTTTCAAGAGGCAAATCCATTGCTTGTCTGGTTATATAATCGGATACGGAATAATCATTTCCATAACCATTCGGATTTATAGGATTTCTCATATCCGCATTATCCAACAATCTTGAATGATAGTCACCATTTAAAACATTTTGGACTATTTCTTCATCTACTACCTTTTTAGCCAGTTTCGGTAAAGAGCCTTTATCTGCAAGAGAATTTATCATTTTCATATATGATTTTGCATCCAACTCTTTGCCTTGTCTGTTATCTGCCAATAATGATGAAGCATATTCAAACTGAGTATCGGCAGTCATTTTTGTCCAATACTTTCCTGAATTTATTGCATAATCTCTAACAGCTAAAGCACCTCTGTCAAAGTCATCAATAGCATCTTGTTTTTCATATTCAGGTAATTTAGAAAATCTTGCTATATCTGATTTACTTCTATAAAAATTCAATTTGGCAATATCTACGTTACCGTCCCATACTTCTAAACCGCCTGCATCACTCTTGCTAACAACACTAAAGTTAGAAAAGTCAGCAACTTTCTTTATTGTTTCAATATTATTTAATTCAACTTTACCAAATGATTTTTGAACTCTTTTTAGATTTCTTGTTAATTCAGTAGGACTTACTTCTAATGGGAACGGATATACAGCATCATCATGTTTTGTAATATCATATATATTATCGGTATTTTTATTATCATAAGTAGACATTCTTAAAGGAGAATCAGATTCTACCTGTTCTTTGCTTGCGAGCCTACTATCATAGAATTGAATAAAAGTCGGTTTTGCAGGATTATAATCTCCGTTTTGGGATAATGTTCCATCTGAAGCAACAATCATCGGAGAGTTTATCAACTTCATATTTGTATATTTGGATACATCAGGTAAAATACCTAAAGCTATTCTTTCATCAGCTCTAAACATATCTTTTGCATAAGAATCAGCACCTTTTCTCATTAATGAAGATAAATGTATACCTCCAAAACCTTCATTTACAAGAGCTGCATCAGATACCCAATTTATACCGTTTTTAAACAATTCTGTTTGTAACTGTTTAAAATCTTCTTCTGTACCGAAATTAGGACAAACTTGATAAGCATTTTCCGTCCAATATAAATGAGAAGATATTGTATCTCTGGTAAAAGGAGTCCCTACAATTCTTGTTATACCTTCTTTTGATATTTCAGGAAGTCTTTCGATTATGCCATAAAAATTACCGCCAAGTTTATTTGCATGAGTTCTGACACTTGAAAGAGCTTTTGCTCTTAATCCTTCATTTAACGTTGGGATTCCGTTTACATTTTCAATTCCGGGATAATATCCATCCGTCATTATCAACTGCATAGCACCATTTTTATTAATTGTTGCACGATTATTTAATACAACATTGAATTTTTCTGCATCCTCGTCCAAAACATTCAATACCATACCGTTATCAAAACCGTATGCAACATTTTTGTCGTTTGTTTTATCGGTTAGTTTATATCTGTATGCAAATCCTTCTTCAGAAGTAAGTTTATACATTTCAGACATATCCAGAGTGATTTTACCACCGCTCATTCTGCTATCGGATACTAATGATTCAGTATATGCCGGTTTTTTATCTGAAATTGAATAATTACCTTTTCTATCTTTTGAAATATTGAATAACTCTAATTCACAATCGTATTTGTCTGTATCATATAAATAATAGAAATCATGCTTTTCATAACCTGTTTTATCTAAAGATTTTTTATGTCCGGAAAATGATACACCATGTACGTTTAAGTTGTTTTTTCCAATATTCACATTTATCTCCTTCTCATGCAGAACATATTGTATTAATTCTCCTAAATCGTTTTTCTTGCTTATATTATACAAGCCTTTTACAAATGTTTACATTATTTTTAATTAAGATTTGTAAAAATTTCCATTTTAATTTCAAAAATACAACAATAATTTTCATTCAAACACATTTAAACGGTAACGGAGAATAACTATGTCCAATTATATAAATTCCCAAAATATAAACACTACTAACAATATTACTGCATTTGGAAAAGATTTTTCCAGATTTATTCAGGCACCTCAATATACACCGGAATTTAATCTTTCTAAAGCACTTAAAGAACGTGACGAATTTAGAAAACAAGTTACGGAAGCTCAAAACTATCAAATTGAAAAAGCAAAAAATAAACCGTCAAAAGCAAAAGTTGCTATAATTTTAGCAACTATTGCAGGTTGTTTACTTTTTGCAAAAAAGAAATAATTCGGATAACAAATTTTTATTTTTCGTTTTTTAATTTAATAAAACTATTCAGGAAAATATAATGCAAATAAAAAGTTCTCAAAGCCCATTATATATAAATAAATTTAGTAATATGGAACATAAAAATCCATACAAAAGTGCAGCTATACATAGAAATTTTGAAGCAAATTATAAAGAAAACCCTTCTACAATTTCTTTTAACGGTTTATTTTCTTCATTAGCAAATAAAATCGGACAAATTTTTATTCCAAAAGAAGATGAATTTCCAGCAATTTATAATTCGGATAAACCTTCATCACCATTAGCAACTGAAATTGCAGAAAGTATAAAACAGAATAAAGGAATTAAAATTCCGCCGGCAAACTTTGAATGTATTATGACGCCTTCTGAAATAAGAAAAATACTGCCAAAACTAAAAGAACAGAATTTTGAATGTTCCGAAGAAAATGTAGAAAAAGGTATATATTGTGCTGATTTAGACTATCAATCCAATTTTACGCTAAACAGTAAAGAAACAATAACCGAAATTTTGGATAGAGCAGTAAAATACGCTGATAAATATCATGAAAAGACAGGTGAAAAATTCGTTTTTGCTTTCACCGATCACGATACGGTTGAAGGAGTCCAACGTGTACTTTATGAAGTAGGAAAAAATCCCGATAAATATAAAAATTTAAAAATAATTCCGGGGTTAAAACTATCTTATGCACATAAAGCTCCTAACTCTAAAATTGGATATGAAAACAGTGACATGCTTATATACGGAATTAATCCGTTTTCTAAAAACATCACAAGTTTTATAGACAAAACTATTTTTGCGAGAAAGAAAATGGTTGAAGACTTTATTGCAAAAGTTAATGAGTTATACCCTGAGTATGAATACAGTGTAAATGAAATTGTTAAACAAAACGGATTAAAATATAAAAAAAGTTTTGCTGTTTCTAATTTATACTGGCGTATAAGAGAATATACGGAAACTAAAGGGGATATAGCAATCAAAAGTATGTCTTTAGATCCCGACACTATTTATAATGATTTTTTACGCATTATGAATACATTGGATAGAAACCCGAGACTGGGTTCACAAGATATTACATCTGAAGGACTAGACACAAGAATCATTAATCAGGATGATGAAGTAAACAAAAAAATTAAAGCAATATTTGATATGTATTCAACCCACAAAGATTCCAAAACACAAAAGGTTGTTTCAACTGCGGAAAATGTTTATGACGATATGATTGAATGTTTTAGCAACGAAACAGAAAAACCGGTAATGGCACTGGCTTCACCTTATTATTTTTCTCATTACTACGAAAAAAGTGACTCTGAAACATTTGAGCAAGTTGTAAACTTCTTAAAAGAATTAAAAGATAATTCAAACGGAATGCTAATAGCATTTGAATCACTATCTCCGGGGTATGATTTAGATATGTATCTTCCTAAAACAACCATAGACAGATTCAACAATTATATACGAGAAAATACAAAATTATATGAAGTCGGTGGCAGCTTTGCAAAACTAAAAGACTAATTATCTTCCGTTTGAAAGATTATATGTTAATACTGCATCATTACCTTGTTCCGAAATATATAAAACATCATTTTTTATATACAAGAAAT
>JAFUEV010000001.1 GCA_017470245.1 bacterium
AAATTCAAAATTTATTTCTAATGCTAGGAAAAATTCTTTATTTGAATTGACAGATTTTATGCTTAATAAAAATGTTAAGAAAAACATAATTGATTTTAAAAATTCCGAAAATAATCATATATTTTTTAAACTTATAATCAAAGAAAATAAAGCATTACAGAATGTTCCCGTTAATTTGCATATATCTAAAATTAAAAATAATAACAAAATAGTGGGTTATACGGTTATAATTCAAGATATACTTCAAGAAGTAACAAATAAAATACAAAAAGCAACTTTTGTTGATATCATTTCACACGATTTGAAAAACCCGATGAGAGCAAATATTCAGATATTGGAATTAATTTTAAAGAATAAATTCGGGCAAATCAGTTCTGTTTTACGTCCTGTATTGGATGAATTATTGAGCTCTTGCAGATTTATGAATTATATGGCAGATAATCTGTTAATCAAATATAAAAACGAGTTTGAAATGTATGAGCTAAAAAAGCAGCAATATTCTATAGTAAAACTAATTAAAGATGTTTGCGGTAAAGTTAATAACCTTTTAGACAGAAAAAAACAATCGGTAGAACTTGTAATTTGCGGTAATATAGCAGATGTAAATATCGACATAAAAGAAATGTCAAAAGTTATTAATAATTTAATTATTAATGCATCAGAACAAAGTAAAGAAAATTCTAAAATAATTATTCAGGTGGAAAATAAAAATAAAAACATAAAAATATCGTTTACAAATTACGGATATTCTAAAAGCAAGTCTGTACTGGATAATATGTTTGAAGAATATTTATCTTGCTCAAATAAGTTTAGAAAAGTAGGTTTTAGCTTGGAATTATATAATTGTAAAAAAATAATAGAAGCACATAACGGAAATATCTTTGCAAAGAGTATTTCTGATAATGAAACTTCAATAGTTTTTTCTTTACCCGTAATATAGAAACAACTTTAATTTAATAATTCCTTTATTCGTGCTATGATTTTGTTCAGATAATAAATAAATTGAGGTTTAATATGTCAATGGCAACAATTGAAGAATTAAGAAAAAAATATGAAGTTGTAATAGGGTTAGAAGTACATGCTCAATTAAAAACGAAATCAAAGATATTTGCATGTGATTCTACTGAATTTGGTAATGAACAAAATACACAAATAAGCCCGATAACATTAGGTATGCCGGGTGTTTTACCTGTATTAAATAAGGAATGCGTTAATATGGGTATATTAACCGGATTGGCATTGAATTGTACAATCCCGCAATATTGTAAATTTGACAGGAAACAATATTTTTACCCCGATTTACCGAAAGGATATCAAATTTCTCAATATGATCAACCTATATGTGTAAACGGATATATTGATATTGAAGGAAAAAGAATCGGTATTACAAGAGCTCACCTTGAAGAAGATGCCGGTAAACTTGTTCACATGGGTTCAACAGGTATAGCAGGTTCAAGTTATTCTTTGGTTGACTTAAATAGAGCTGGTACTCCATTATTAGAAATTGTATCTGAACCTGATATGCGTTCATCTGATGAAGCAAGAGCATATATGGAAGAATTACGTACAACATTAAGATATATAGGTGTTTGTGACGGAAACTTGGAAGAAGGCTCAATGAGATGTGATGCAAACATCTCTGTACGTCCTGTAGGTCAAAAGGAATTTGGTACAAGAGCAGAAATTAAAAATGTAAACAGTTTTAGAGCGCTTCAAAGAGCTATTGAATATGAAATAGACAGACAAATTGATATTGTTGAAGCCGGTGAAGAAGTAGTTCAGGAAACAAGATTATGGGATGATAATCAGGGGGTAACAAAATCCATGAGAGGCAAAGAAGATGCCCACGATTACAGATATTTCCCTGAACCTGACCTTATGCCTCTTGAAATATCAAGAGAATGGGTCAATGAAATAGCTGCAAAAATGCCTGAATTACCGAAACATAGACGGGAAAGATATGTTTCTTACGGTTTAACTCCCTATGATGCAAATGTTCTTGTTGAACAACAAGATATAGCATATTTCTATGACAAAGTTGTAGACTTAAAAGCAGATCCAAAAGTTGCGAATAACTTCTTGATGAAAGAAATTGCAGCATACTTAAAAGAAGAAAAAATTACGATAGAAGAAACTAAATTAACGGCAGAATCTTTTGCTGAACTTATTAATCTTGTTACATCAGGTTCTATTTCAAACAATATTGGTAAACAATTAGTTGTTACTTTATTAAAAGAAGGTGGAAGTGCTAAAGAACTTGTTGAAAAACAAGGATTAAGCGTAATTTCTGATGAAGGCTCATTAAAGGCTATTATTGATAAAGTTATAGCTTCTAATCCTTCACAAGTAGAGTTGTATAGAGGCGGTAAAGATAAATTATTCGGTTTCTTTGTCGGTCAAGTTATGAAAGAAACTCAAGGCAGAGCAAATCCTCAAATGCTGAATAAACTCTTAAAATCTGCTTTAGACGGCTAATTAGATAATTAAGAATAAGAAAAAATAAGCTATGAATTTCATAGCTTATTTTTTTAAGTATAACTAAATTTTAATAATTGTAATTAATAATTTATGAAAAATCCGACTTTTATGGTATATTTGAAAATACGAAACTGTATGCATCTAAGATAAAGGAAAAATGAATGATATCAGTAAATGATTTAAAAACAGGCTTAACTCTTGATATAGACGGCGGTCTTTGGAATGTAGTAGAATTTATGCACGTAAAACCAGGTAAAGGTGCTGCATTTGTAAGAACAAAATTAAAAAATGCAGAAACAGGTAATGTTATTGAAAAAACATTTAGAGCCGGTGAAAAAGTTGCTAAAGCCACTTTAGATAAAAGAGATATGCAATATCTTTATAAAGAAGGTAATGACTTCGTTATGATGGATTTGGAAACTTATGAACAGTTGACTGTTTCTTCTGATAAAATCGGTGACGGAGTTAAATATTTAAAAGAAAATATGAATGTTGCAATTTTATTCCATGGCTCAAATATTATTGGTATAGATATACCAAACTTTGTTGAATTGGAAGTTATTGATACACCTCCTGCTGAAAAGGGAAATACTGCACAAGGCGGTACAAAACCTGCTACTCTTGAAACTGGTGCTATTGTTAACGTTCCGTTCTTCGTAACAGTAGGTACAGTTATCAGAGTTGATACCAGAACAAATGAATATTTAGACAGAGTTTAAGGATATTCAAAATGAAATTTGATTTGGAATATTTGGAAAAACTTGCAAATATAGTATATGAAAATGACCTTTCGGAAATAACGCTTGAAGATGATGAAAAGGCTGTTTGCTTTAAACGTGAAAAAACACAAGTTGTTCAAGCTATGCCTGCAGTTATGCCTACAACGGTTACATCTCAAATTGTTTCATCATCTGCACCTAAAACAGAAACAGAAAAAGCAGCAGAACCGGCACACAAAGGTACACCTATTACAGCACCTATGGTAGGTACATATTATGAAGCACCTTCACCAGATGATGCACCTTTTGTAAAAGTTGGTGACAATATTTCAATAGGTCAGGTTGTATGTATTATAGAAGCTATGAAACTTATGAACGAGATTGAAGCTGATGTTTCAGGAAAAATCACTGAAATTTGTGTTAAAAACGGTGATAGCATTGAATTTGGTCAAGTTCTTATGTATGTAGAATAAATTTATTTTATTATAATAAAAGGAGAACACATTAAGTGTTCTCTTTTTTTATTAATATTCATTTGCCAAATAATCAAAAACAGGTTTATTAACAATCCAAAGATGTTCGTTTTTGTCATCTTCCGGTAGTTCAAGTGTTATGGTTGGTATTTGTCTTTCAACTCCGGCATAATTTCCGAAGCTCCCCGGAGTGGGATAACCAATATCTGCTTGAACAGGATAACCTGTAATTTGTGATATCTTTTGAGCTAATTCTTTTGCAGGCCCGTCATAGTTAACTATTTTGAAAGGTGCATGTATTGATAATATTGCATCGATTTTATAATCAGATAAAATTTCTATCATAAATTTTGTTTCTATTTCACTTGCAGGTGAAGTTCCTCCAAAATAATCAGGATTATCTGTTTTTTTCCAATTTTTAGTCGGGAAATTTCTGTTTAAATCAATACCATTTGCATTTTGTCTTTTGTTTTTTGCTTTACCGTCAGGATTTAAACAGGGAATTATTAATAATTTATTTTTTATATCAGTCGGATTTGTTTTTAGATATTCCTTTATTAAATATTCACCTTGAGGTTCTTCTCCGTGAAAAACTCCTATTATTAATATTGTTTTATCATAATTCGTATTTTGAGTTTCAATAAGTTCTATTGTATTATTTTTTATTGTTTTTGCTGTTTTAATTATTTTTATCATTATTCACCCATTACTTTTATTAAAACTCTTTTTCTTCTTTGTCCGTCAAATTCGGCATAATATACTTGTTGCCATGGTCCAAAGTCTAATCTTCCGTTAGTAACAGGAATAACGACTTCATGACCTATTAAAAGACTTTTTAAATGACTGTCTCCGTTTGTTTCTCCGGTATGATGATGATTGTAATTAATATCAAACGGTGCAAGTTCTTCTGCCCATTTATCAATATCTGATATTAATCCTGATTCTGCATCATTGACATATACACCTGCCGTTATGTGCATTGCACTTACAAGAATCATACCTTCTTTTATTCCGCTTTCTTCAAGTGCTTGTTCAACTTCATTTGTAATATTTATATATTCTCTGTGTTTTTGTGTGTTAAACCATAAATATTTTGTGTGAAATTTCATTTTCTCTCCTATTTTTGAAGTTTATTGTAATAGTATGATGTTATCATTAAAACGGCACCAAGTATTATGAATACAAACATTTTGTATCCGAAATCCACATGTGCCATATCTACAAATAAAATTTTTATTATAGTAATTATGGTAATAAATATTCCTGAATTTTTAAGGAATTTTTTGTTTTTAAATATACCTATTGCAGTGATAATACCTAAATAGATTATCCATACAACCGAAATTAAATAATACATTTTATCATTGTGCATGCTTCCTATGAAATCATTTGTTTCAACAGTAAGTAAAGTAAAACCTAAAATTACGGCAAGATATTTTAATATATCTGAATTTTTTTGTACTTTTCCGGATAAATAAATAGTACCTGCAATTGCAATTACGTATGCAATAAATCTTATATTTGCAACAGGTATAAAGCTTTCAACAGGTGTGTAAGATAAACCTGCAGAGTATAATAATATAAGAGTAACAATTCCGATTATAACAGATGGTATTGCAAATAGAGTATTTTTTGTTATTTCACTCATCTTATACATTTGTATTGAATATATGCTTCCGATTATTGCATAAGTCATACACTTGATGAATGCTGCCGAGGGAGATTCTCCTGTTGAATATTGTATAAAATCACCTATTTCAAATGTTATCCAAATGTAAATTAATGAAATAGCTCCAAAATTCAAAAAAGATGATATTTTTTTGCTTTCATTAAAATCCATTTTGCCGATTATGTTTCCGGAAACAAATGCTGCCAGAACAGGTGCAATAAATGACAGGGTTCTCATGTTAAATAATGGTTTATAATTATCCGGATTATATAAGTAATACATATCGTTGTTTAATATAAATATACCTATAACAGAAGAGAATAAAAATCCTAAAGACCATTTTGCCAAATAATCTCTGTTATAATTTTTTGCCACATAGCTTAATATAATTGCAGCAAGTGCCCATAAACCAAGTCTTAAAGTTCCTTCTGTAAATAAGAATATTGAAAGATAAATACTTAATAACATTATTCTTAAATAAATTCTAACTTTATCAGAAGCTTTTAATATAAAATAACAAGCCATTATTCCGTATGAAATAGCTAATATTAGTTGTGAACAACCGATTGCTGTTTTATTACTTCCGAACATAAATCCGATTATAGTACTTACGGAAATATAATTGAACCAGCATAATAATCCAAATTCATCATAATCTTCGTGTTTTATTCTTAATGAAAAATCATACAGTAAGTACATAATCCAAAGAATAATAGGAAAAATTATGTTTAATTTTGATGAAGAACATAATATAAATGGAACTGCAAAAATGGTACTTGTAATTATATTAATATGATTAATTATGTTTTTATCATAATTCCTTATTACAAATAACATTGACATTATGTTTAAGAATATTAAATAAGAAAATAAAAAATTTAAAGATATCTCTGATGAAATCATAAATATATTTAAATAACCGCCCACAAGAGCTATTGCAACCATAGAAACTGTTTTCTGTTTATCTGCTATGAGATATGCGGCTAACAGAATTAATAATCCAATAATTGTACAAATTGTTATAGAAAATGTATGAGCAATAACAGTTGAACAAAATACTGTTATAAATAATACTCCAAAACCTGTGCCAATAAGAGCTTCGGCATATTTTTTTAATGACTCTTTTTTTATTTTTAAACCGATTGTTATTATTCCGCATCCTGCTAAAATACCTATAACAGATTTCATCATAGGGGTTAACAGGTGAGATATTACAAGAATAAAGAAACAGCAGCCTAAAATAATTGCAATAGAACCAACGATTGTAAATACACGTCCCAATACAACTTTTTCAAAATCATTATCTTTTTTTAATGTACTTTGAGGTATTGTATTTTGATATTTGTAAGAACTTTGTGAAATATTGTTTGATTGAGTATAATCCTCACTATGGACGTGTATATCGTTATTACTATCTTCTGTATTGTCGATAGACTCTTCAATTTCTTCAAATGAAGGTTGTTGTATGATATCAGGAACCGCATTATTATTATCGTTTTGTTGTTTTATTATTTGTTTATCTTCAGGTGTGTTATTAATTCTTTCTGTTAATGATATTAATTTCTTATTAATAAAATTAAATTCAGATTTTAAATGATTTGCTTCTTCATTTAGCTTGTCTATTTTTGAATTTGTATTAATAATCCAAAAAATTAAAACTATAACAATAAGAAATAATAATTCGATCATTTTCTGCTCCAAATCATTCGGTGATATATTTTATAAGGCTTCTAATTCCAATACCGGTGGCATTTTTTATTCCTTCAGAAGTTGGTTTATCAACAAATGCAGTACCTGCAATATCTAAGTGAATCCAAGGTGTCTTTTTAATGAATTTAGAAAGGAATATACCTGCAGCAGAAGCACCGCCCATTCTTCCGCCTGTATTTTTTGTATCAGCTATATCACTTCTTAAAGTGTCACCATATTCTTCAAACATTGGTAATTGCCAAAATCTTTCACCAGCTTGACTTGCAACTTCAATAAAATCTTTGATTTTCTTATCATTATTGCCCATAATACCGCTTGCAACTGTTCCTAAAGCAACCACACAAGCACCTGTTAATGTAGCAATATCAATAATTTCATCAACGCCTATTTCTTCGGCATAAGCCAAAGCATCTGCAAGAGTTACTCTGCCTTCTGCATCCGTATTATCTATTTCTATAGTTCTTCCTGTTTTAGAAATTATTACATCACCAGGTTTATAAGCACTTCCTGACGGCATATTTTCACATGCTGCAATTATTGCATGAACTTCAATATTAGGTTTTATTTCTGAAATAGCTTTCATTGTTGCAATAACGGCAGCAGCACCAGCCATATCATCACGCATTGTCAGCATTGATGTTGGCGGTTTTAAATCAAGTCCGCCTGCATCAAATGTAATACCTTTCCCGACAATGGCTATTTTCTTTTTTGCTTTTGCAGGTTTGTATTCCATGTGGATTAATTTGGGTTCATGTACGCTGCCTTGACCTACAGCCAAAAATGCATTCATTCCCATTTTCTTTATTCTTGCTTTATTAAAAACGGTTGTTTTTACACCTGAATTTTCAATTGCAAAATCTGCAAGTGTTTCAGGATATAAATATTGAGAAGATTCATTAATTAAATCTCTTGCCATATTTAAATTTTTAGCTATAATTACTCCTCTTTCCGCACCAATTTCCGCTTTTTTAAATGCTTTGACATCTGTTTCAACCATAATAAATTCTTTTATGTTTTTGTCCTTTTTATCTGATTTGTATTTATCAAAAGAATACAAACCTGAAATGATACCTTCCGTAATCATTTGTGCGCATTGTTCCGGACAAAAACCCTTAATATCAGCACCATGGAGCGCCGATACAATTTTTTTTGCATTTTTGTTTGCATTACAAACTCTTGCAACTTTTGCAATTAAATCTCTAAGTTTAACATAAGTTAATTCTGATGGTTTACCTAGACCTATTATTAATAGTCTTTTACCTGATTCAACAAGCGGCAGTTCAAAAATACTGCCGTATTTACCTTCAAATTTTTCTTTTTTAATAATAAATTTCGAAATTATATTATCGTATGCTTTATCAACTATTTCCGTAACACCTGTCAGAGTTTTTGTTCCTTCTGTCAAATTGACTGCAATGACATCTGCATCGATATCAAGTATAGATTTTTTTAATACTTTTATATTCATAATTTTCTCCTTATGTATTGTATTCTTCATTAAACTTTTTTATCCAACCAAACATAACAGATAGTTCGTACGGTTTTGGTAAGTATAAGTCTGCACCTGCATTTAATACCATTTCTTTATCGTGAACGGTTGTTGTAAAAATAATATTTGATTTTAAACTTTTGTTTTCGTATTTCAGTTTTTTACAAACTTCAAGTCCTTTAAGAGTTTCGGTATTGCCTGCGTCCAGTATAATTACCGCAGGATTATAATCTTTTAATATTTCATAAACATCTTCAAATTCTGTAGCTACTTTGACTTTATAGCCTTGTAGTCTTGCTGTTGCTTCAAGAAGTATTGATAGAGCTTCATCCGGTTCAGCTATTAAGATATTTTTGTTTGGTTCTTTTTCTTCAATAGCATTATCCGCACTGATTTTTGGACGTTCAAAAACATAAGATGAACCTATATTGTATTTTGCCAGCTTGTGGGTAGAAATTAACGAGCTTATAGCTTGTTTTAAGTCCGTATATTTCTTATATTTGTTTGAAATAATACCTATACTTGTAGATACAAGATTTACTTTGTCTTCGGCTTCATCGTCACCGTGCATAAATACAAAGCCTCTTTTTGCATCTGTTTCGGAATAAAATTTAGAAACTACCGTATCAAAAGCATAAACCAGATAATTAGCTATTTTTTCTGCTTTCTCGTAGTTTGTTATAACAACAAAATCATCCTCTGCTATTTGCCCTAAATAATCATTTGAATCCAGTGCTGATTTTATTATTGCCGAATATGTTTGTAATAATTTATCGGTTGCAAGTTCTCCGTATATTTCTTTGTAAAATTCAAGATTATCAATATCTATAAGTAGTGCAGCCCATTCTGAATTATTATTTAAAACTCTTTTTAACATTTTATAAGATATTTTAGAAGTAAAAAGCATAGTCTTTTCAGAGAAATAGTTTTCGAGATTTCTTCTTAAATGTGCTGTTATTCTGGCTTTAAATTCATCATTATTAATCGGTTCACTTAAAAAATCATCTGCTCCAGAATCTAAAATATCTATTTTGTCTTGAATATGATTGGATTTTGACAACGCAATAATAGCAGGACGGGTATTGTAAGTTAATACTCTTATTTGTTTAATTGCTTCTTTTATATCAAAATCTAAACTGTCTGAAATCATTATTAAATCAGGTTCAAAAGCATTCATTTTATTTAATGCCTGTGCAAAATCAGCTGCAATGATAACTGTCATATCACTGTTTTCAAGTATTTTTTTATATTTAACGGATTGTTCTTTTCTTTTATCTATTATTAATATAACTTTATCAAGCATAATTTACTCTTTTATCTTTTGTTTTGCATTATCTTCAATACTTGCAGCTTTAAATTCCACTATAAACTCGCTGCCTTTACATTTACTTGATGCGGAAATTTTCCCGTTCATTTTTTCTACAAGTGTTTTTGTTATGTATAAACCAAGTCCGTTTCCTTGAATTTTCCTTGTCAACGGTGAATCTACTCTTGAAAATTTATTAAAAATTTTCTTTATATCTTCTTCGCTAATGCCTATTCCTTCATCTTTTACGGAAATAAATAACGAATTTTCGTTATAATTTTGTCCAACGGTAATTGTTACGGTTGAACCTTCTTCCGAATACTTTGAAGCATTATCAATAAGATTTATCATAATTTGTTGAAATTTATCAGTATCAACAAGAATGTTAGGAAGATTTTTTTGATAATTCGTTATATATTTATGTGTTTTATATTGGTTTTTAACCATTTGCATTGCAGAATCAACAAAAGGAACAATGTTGACCGATTTATAAATAATTAATTCCTTATCAGATTGCATTTTGGAAACGGTTAAAAGGTTTTCAACGAGATGAATAAGCCTGTTAGACTGGTCTTTTATAATATGCAGGAATTTATCACGTTGTTCCGGAGAAAGTCTGTCATAAGACGTTAAAAGCGTATCGGCAAAACCTCTTATACTTGTGAGAGGTGTCCTTAATTCGTGGCTTACCGTAGATATAAAATCCAGTTGTGCTTGTTCTAATTCATTGTTTTTTTCAGTGTCAACCATAGATTTATTATATATTTTTTAGTGTCTATGGACAAATTGTATAAAAAAGTTTATAGTTTATTTCCTAAAATGAGTAACAATCGTGTCATTTTCAATGAGAAATATATCAATAATCTTTATTGATTTATTATTTAGTAAATATTGTTTTAACCCGTCACAATATTCCGTTGTTGAATCTGCTATAAATATCCAATATTCATCATTTGGGGCAGTTTCTATGAACATAGGTATTTTAGAATTAGAAAAATGTTTGCTTAAATAGGCTGTTTCACTTAATATACAGTTTTTACCGCTATAGTATTTATATAGTTCATCAGTACTTATAACATTTTTTAATTCGGGATTTTTTGATTTGAGATAGTTATATGCTTCTCTTATATTGCTTGTTATATATATTTTTTTATATCCGGGGGTTATTGATATGAAATATGCAAAAATAAGTAAAACTAATGATAATAAAATATTAAATTTCCGTTTGTTTTGAAAAAGTTTATTTTGGCAATATAAAATAAATTGTGAATATATTATAAAAAATGACGGAAATAAAAATAAAACCAATCTTTTTTCAAAAGGATATATTCCCAAAAAGCTTAAAATTAACGAAATTCCAAATGGTAATAAAGTTAAAAGAATTATCTTGTAGTTTCTATTTAAGTATATAAATAGTATTAAACTTACAATAAGAAAGAAGATTGAATTATATGGACTTTCAAATCCGTTTATATCTGATAATTTATCCTGAAACATAGTAAGGAAAGTCGGAATTTTGAAAAAAGAATCTTCAATTGTACTCCAATGCCTAATTATAACCTCTGACATTGCGTTGTGTATAGGTTTATAAAAAAGTATATAAAAACTAATAATACTCAATAATATTGGGGCATTGAAAATAATTAGTTTTTTTAATTCATAACGCTTACTTTTAATAGCATCAATAAGAACAATAAATAGCCCTGTAACTATGATAAATACTGCAGTATTTGAACACCAAACAGAAGCGGCAATAGTTAATGATAATAAAAATAGCTTATTTATTGAAATATTTTTTAATTTGAGACCGTAAAATACAATCATTAATATAATTGCCCAAAATAAGTCAGTTGTGTAAGGCTTAAATTCAACGGAATAATATATGGTAAAAGGATTAAAACATAATAAAGATAATGCAAAAGCTGTAAAAACTTTATTGTTGTATATTTTTTGTGTCAGAATAACAAATAAAGGTAATGATAAAATACTTGTAAAATAAGGAATAAGTCTTAATATAAAATCTTTTTGTTCAATGGAATTACCCGAAAATAATAAGTTACAAAGAAATTTTGATATTGTCATAAATAGTGGCGGTGCAACCTGAAAAAAATCAAGCGGTTTAAAAAATTCTATATATGTTTTTTGAAGATTTGAGGCTAATGCGCAAGTATCATACCAGAAAGATTCATTTATTAATAACACTTTTGTTCTGATTATAATCCCTGAAATAATTATGAAAATTATAACAATATTGATAATTTCTGTTTTTTGTATATATTCTGATATCTTATTTCTTATTATATTCATAACTTAATTATACACGATTATACGCTTGACAGAATTTATATTTATTTTTATAATACCTATTAAACATATAGGATTAGTAAGTATTAAAGAAGGTAAAAAATGAGAACATATAAAAGAATTACGGATTTGATAGGAAAAACTCCTTTACTTGAAATAACAAACCTTGAGAAAGAATTGAATTTAGGTGCAACAATTTTGGCGAAATTGGAGTATTTTAATCCTGCAGGCAGTGTAAAAGACAGAGTTGCAACGGCAATGATAGATGATGCGGAGCAAAAAGGTTTATTAAAGCCAAATTCTGTAATTATAGAACCTACAAGCGGAAATACAGGTATCGGATTAGCTGCCGTAGCTGCATCGAGAGGTTATAGAATAATATTAACCATGCCTGAAACAATGAGTATAGAAAGGCGAAATTTATTAAAAGCTTATGGTGCCGAGCTTGTATTGACGGAAGGTTCAAAAGGAATGAAAGGTGCAATTGAGAAAGCGGAAGAACTTTCTAAAAGCATACCTGACAGTTTTATTCCGGGACAATTTGTAAACCCTGCAAATCCTGCAATGCATAAGAAAACAACAGGACCTGAAATATGGGAAGATACGGACGGAAAAGTTGATATTTTTGTAGCCGGTGTTGGTACAGGCGGTACGATATCAGGAGTTGGAGAATATTTAAAGTCACAAAATCCTAATGTAAAAATAGTTGCGGTTGAACCTGCAAGCTCACCTGTTCTTTCAAAGGGAACGGCAGGTCCGCATAAAATTCAAGGTATAGGTGCAGGTTTTGTTCCTGACACTTTAAATACAAAAATATATGATGAAATTATTACTGTTGAAAATGAAGATGCATTTATAACAGGACGAAATCTTGCAAGAAAAGAAGGTGTTCTTGTTGGAATATCTTCGGGAGCTTCTGTATACGCTGCAATTCAATTGGCAAAAAGACCGGAAAACAAAGGTAAAATTATAGTTGCGCTGCTTCCCGATATCGGAGAAAGATATCTTTCTACAACTATGTTTAGTGAGTAACTAATGCATAGTAAGAGTTTACTGAAGACTATAGTTTAGCGATAAAATATAGGTTAGTTTTCTCGTTGTTTGTTTGAAAAGACATGAATGCTATCTATCGTGTGAAAATACTAAAGTATTTATATGATTGACCAATTCTAAAAATAAAATATAATATTTATATGGAAAAAATAATAGAAGAAAATAAAAATTTAATGAATTTAAGGACAAGTTTAATTACAGTATTGATAGTCCTTACAAGTGGTCTTGTCGGACTTTTACTTGGGAAGATTGATTCTATTAGATTTTACACATTATTTACTATTGGAATATATTTTGATTTCTTATTTTTAAAAAATGTTCTTGATATAAATGAAAAAATAAAAGATAATATGAGGAATTTATAATATGGAAAATAATATATCTTTTATGATTGGTGCTATTGTATTAACAATAATGGGAATATATTTTAATTATAAATTTAGCCATATAGATAACGTTAAATAATTTGTTAATCTATTTTATTTATATAATATAGGGTAGACTTGTTGCGTTGCTTCCCGATATCGGAGAAAGATATCTTTCTACAACTATGTTTAGTGAATAATATTCATTTTTCATATTTTCCAATAATTTTATCAAAACACGAACTCCAATAAGTGCATAAAAGCAGATTTTATGGTAAAATAGTGCTATGGAAAAATCCATGCTAAAAAAAGAAACAAAAATTCTTTTTCAAAACTCCAAAACCCTTGTTTTTGTTGGGGGAGGGGAGGAGCTAGTGACTCTTGCTTTAAAAGAGTTTGAAATAAAATATGATAAAAAGTCAGTAACCTTAATCGGTGCTGACTTTTTACGTATATAAGCTTAGTGTGAAAATAAAAATATAAGGAGCAGGATGATGGCAGTAAAGACTAAAGATTATACGGTAAATATTTCAGATTTTACTTCGGAAGGTTATGAAATCAACGGCAAGGGCAAAACTGCAATTAGGATTGACAGCACAACAACTATTGACCCTAAAACTTTAACTTATACTATTACTGATGATAACAAACTTGTAATCTCTGACGGTGCTAACAGTATCAAAATTTCAAATTACGCTGGGATTAAATACATTAAAACTGATTATGTTAAAACAGGTAAAAAAGTGACCTTTAATCTTTACGACATTATTTCAAATAATAAAGTAGATAATACATCTAACCCTATAACAACATTTAACGATAAAAAATTTACTGCAACA
>JAFUEV010000012.1 GCA_017470245.1 bacterium
AATTTGAAATATCAACTCTTTTTTCTACCTCAAACAGGATATCAAATAACCATTGACAATATTGATTAAAAATATATTTCCTCATGATAAATATATGAGTATAATAAACTTTTTCTGAAGCATTATATTTTTGGATATCTATTTTATATTCGGGATATTTTTGTTGCAAAATTTTTAAAGTCAAATCATAATCTTTGATATGAATTTTCGGGTCACTTGTTGCGTAATGATCATAGTTGTTTTTCGAACCTGCATTATTTACACTCCACGGATTTACAGTTAATATATCGTATTGTCTAATTATTTCTTCTACATTCCTTTCATTAAGGCCATATTTTTCAATATAAGACTCATCTAAATAATTATTATCAATTGTTCCCCATTTGTTTTCAGAATATTCTTTATCTAAATTAAAATTCAGATGTCGTCGATAATGCATAAAGCCAATATAATCCGGATTTTGTATTTCTGCAAAATTTTTCCACGCCCAGTATTGAGCCGTTAATTCGCAATAATTAGGGTTTTTGTGTGATATATTATCACCAGTATCATCTCCGATTAGGTTATCTTTCATCCATTTATAATTTTGTTTTTGTTCTGTTGTAATGATATTTTCTTGAGCTATTGCACGACCAACGTGGATGGGCTGAAACACCCCGTTCTTTAATAATTTTGTTGGTTTATGGTATGATAAAAAAATCTTAACTTTTGGATTATCCACTTTTTTCATCTTATTTTGCTCCTTTTATTTTATTAAACAAATTCAGGGCACGAAAAACTGCTTGATCCATATCATAATATCTGTAATCGCCTAGACGTCCTAGAAAATAAGCATTGTTAAGTTTTTTCGCCTCATTCAAATATTGTTGATACAGTGCTCTATTAATATCATTGGGGATTGGATAATAACGTTCATTTTTTCCATGTTCAAAGTTTGAAGAATATTCCTTGGCGATGACCGTTTTATCCGATATATCGTTCAAATAATATTTATACTCATGAATTCGCGTAAAATCATAATTGCACGGATAATTGACAACCGCGTTGCACTGATAATATGGTCGGTCAAATTCTTCTAGCTTAAAATTAACACTGCGATAGCCTAATTCGCCAAATTTGTAATTAAAAAATTCATCAATCGGACCGGTGTAGAATAATCTGTCGTAATATCCTTTATAATTAGCAAATGCTGTATTTAACAACACTTCAATATTCGGATGATTGAGCATATTTTCAATGGTTTTGGTATATCCGTTCAGAGGGATTCCTTGGTATTTGTCTTGAAAGTAACGTTTATCACAAGAAATATAAACCGGTACTCGAGCCGTGACCTCTCCGTCAACTTCATTGGGCATTACACCCCATTGTTTTATGGTGTAATGCAGAAATATTTTTTCATACACATAATCTGCTAAAAACTTCAAATCAGTATCATCTTGTTTTTGAAATTCCAAAATTGGTACTTTTTTATTGTATTCAAAACATTGTAACAGCTTTTCTTCCATACGGCGCGCCAAGGTTTCAGGAAAAATATCGTATAACGTGCGTAAGTTAAATGGAATAGTTGTTTCTACCCCGTCAACAAAAGCAACAACTTTATGCATATATGTATTAAAGGAGGTAAATCGACTGATGAAATTCCAAACATTTGCCATATTGGTATGGAAAATATGTGAACCATATTTATGAATCATAATTCCGTTTTTATCACGATAATCATAAGCATTACCAGCAATATGATTCTTTGAATCTATGACCACAACTTTTTCATTCAATTCTTCTGCAACTTTGCGTGCAATAGAAGCTCCAGAAAAACCAGCGCCAACAACTAAATTTATCATTTAATAGTCTCCTTAAATCTTTCAAAAGATATCCTCATAAAACAGAGTCCGATGTTCTAACAAAGGAAGTTTCTTTTCAAATAGTTGAAATTATACATATTATGATTGTGTAAAATAGTAAGCACAAAAATTTTTGTTTTAACAAACAATTCCAAATTTATTGTCTCTTAAACTGCAATGCATACAATCCTGCATAAGCCCCTTTCTTCTGGATCAGGTCTAAGTGTCTCCCCTCTTCCTCTATCTTCCCATCATTAATCACCACTATCTTATCTGCATTCTGTATGGTACTCAGCCTATGCGCTATCACTATCACTGTCCGGTCCTTCATCAGGTTATCTAACGCTTCCTGTACCACTCTCTCTGACTTATTATCTAACGCACTGGTTGCCTCATCCAATATCACTATCGGCGCATCCTTTACAAACGCCCTCGCTATCGCTAATCGCTGCTTCTGACCCCCACTTAAAAGGATACCTCTCTCCCCTATCTCTGTATCTAGCTTATTGGGCAACCCTTCTACAAACTCCTTTAAACACGCTCTCTCTAAAGACTCCCATATAGTACGCTCTGTAGCTCTTTCGTTACCCAATAGAATATTTTCTCTTATCGTACCCGAAAATAGGAAGTTATCCTGAA
>JAFUEV010000042.1 GCA_017470245.1 bacterium
CAGTTTATATTCTTCTATTTTTGAGTTTAAAGGTTCTAAAAAGTTTCTATCATAAGTTTTGCAATTCATCCCTTCCGGAAGGTTGCAAAGAGCAGTTAATACATTTTCACTGGCATTATTTTTATCCGAATATTTTGTGACGAAAATGTTAAACTCTTGTAATGATGCAATTTGTGACTTTGCAATAGCCGTCAAAATTTGTACCTGTTCTTCAGGCTCGGAATGCATAATAAAAAAGTTATCCAAATCTGTTTTAGATGCATTTAAAAATGTTGATTTTATAAAATACTCTAATTCTGTTTGGGTGCTTTTATCTTTACTCAATAAACTGAGAATTTTAAAACAGTTTTCGTTGTACTTCTTATTTCCTGTTGTTTTATCAAGATTAATTTTTTTGTTTTTTATGAATCTGTTTAGTTCATCTTTGTCTTCTATTAATGTAGCAAAAGATTGATATAACTCAATATCTACAGAACTTCCGTTCTTATGAGAGTCTAGTATATTTTTTATATTAATACCTTCACAAGATAATTCATTTCTATAGGCTTTATATATCTCTAATGGGGTTTTGCCTCTATAAAATCCTGAGTTATCTTTGTTTATATAATCAATGATTTGGTCTTTAACTTTGTTAAAGTTTTCTTGCTCTTGTTTTATAGCATTTTTGAATAATGTTTCCGGTTTTTTTTGAAATTTTTTGGGTGTTTTTTTATCTTTATTTGTTTGTTGAACCTGTTCTTTTTTATAATTTGTTATTTCTTGTTTTGAATCAAATAATTGCATTAAACCAATAATTTCAGTAAATGTTTTTGAATCTACAGCGTTTGGTTTGCTGCCTGTAAATAATGCATGAATTTCTTTAAAATCAAATTTCTTATTATTTCCTTCACTATACTTATCTATAGTATTGGTAAAGGTTTCAATAACATTTTCTCTATCCAGTAATGAACCGAAAATTTCTGGTAAACTGTCTTGTTGTTGTGCTTGTTTATAAATTGCATTGTATTCATCCGCATAATTAATATATATTTGGGCTGAGGATTTTTCATCTATACCTTTTATATTTGCGATTTGTTTTGTAATTGTATTTTTATTTACTATGTTTTCGTATAAATTATTGTCCGAAATATATGATTTCGCAGATAATGATAAAAATTCATCCGCAGAAACATTGTTATCTGCAAGAAAATTCATGAAGTTTATTAATTTTTCAGGATCTGATAAATCACCCGCTTCCGACAACTGCTTTATTTGTTTTTGGGGAATTTTATTAAAATTAGCTAAAAATTCTGCAATTTTTTGATTATTATTGCTATAAGACTTATCTCCTTTATGCAAATATAAATAGTTTAAAATATTATAATTTGTTTGATTTGAATATCTGCTGATATCTTCTTTTAAAATATCGGGGAATTGGGTTTTTAAGTCTTCCGCATATTTTATTACATTTGGATATTCTTGTTTTAAATCATTAATTGCATTGTATATATCGGAAATATCTTCATAATTGTTGTATTTTGCCGCAAGATACTTGAATTTTTTACCGGTATCATCTGTTTCTTTTATTCCTATTTTCTTTATAAAATTTAATGTTTCATTAGGATTAAATTCTTTATCAGGATTACTTTCTTTGTGTAAATTATACATATACAAAAGTAAATCCGGGAATTTTTCAAAATCACTTTTATCGTCTAAGGTGCCGAAAATGTCTATCCCAACGTGATGATAAGCTTTATCATGAAATTCTGCTTTTACTTTTGGTGAACTTAGACTATCAACATAAGTTCTTAACTCAGATGGAGATTTAATCCCTTTCGTCCTTATCAAATCAATTGAGGGTTGCAATAATACATTTTGCCATATAGCCTTGTAGGGTGTTTTTAGTGCAGGGTTTATTTTTGTTTTTAACAATATATTTATAAACCCATTAATAATGGTTTCATTTCTAAATCTATCTAATGTTTCTTCTAAATTACTTACTGATGATGAAATTACATTTTCTATATCGTCAAAACTGTTTCCGAATGAAACACTTTTCTCAAAAGTATCACAATTTAATCGGTTTAAATTATTGTGACTGCTAATTACACCATTATTATTGCTAAGCTTAAAGATGGAACTTACATTACTTATTTTCATAAAAGAGACCCTTATTATAAACAAAGATGAAAAAAGATGAAAATAAGTAAATTTGCCAATTTATTACGTTCTGTAAAAATGAAAAGACTTTGCGGAACTATAAAATCTTTTATTCTAAATTGATTTTATTCCAATCTATATCGTTCATAAATTTGTTCATCTCTGCCCCCATTGGTGATTGGGGTTGAGCACCTTTATCCTCAATTTTGTCGTTAGGATGTGTCTCATTGTATTCGTGAACTTTTTTTATTTTCTCTTTTTCCGGTAATGCGGCAAATTTTTGGGGAGACATTCCCAATTTTCTTGCTACTGCTGATTCTTTCGGGTCATAGTTGTTCGTACCGACATTATTGTTTGTCTGAAAACCTGAAAACATATCACCTGAACCGATGGCACTATATCCGTCTATTTTCATATCCTATATTTCCTCTTTCCAATTTATATATCGGTTATATTTCAAAAAACTTTAATCTAATATTTGTAAAAGGAAATGTATTGTTTCTTGACTATGAGTTATGTAAAGACTAAAATAATTAAAGTCTTGAAGAGAAGGGATATTATGAAAGAATTTTCACCTGATTATATAGAAAAGTTAATAAATATAATGAAAAATAATGAGCTTACTGAAGTTACGCTTGAAGATGACCATTCATCAATGGTTATTAAGAGTAACGGTTTTAAGCCTGTTATAAAAGAAAAAGAAGAACCGGTTAAGGAAGAACAGCCTGTAGTTGAAGAAGAAAAAACAGAAGTTAAAGCAGAAGAAAAGAAAAATGTTGTTCCTATTGTTTCAAATATGATAGGGTTATATTTCTCAAAGCCTGCACCGGAAGATAAACCTTTTGTTCAAGTGGGTGATGAAATAAAAGCAGGTCAAACAATCTGTATTATTGAAACAATAAAACTTATGAATAAAATTACTTCTGAAGTTTCGGGAAAAGTTACCGAAATATGTATTAACGACGGTGAACCTGTTGAATACGGTCAGGTAATTATGTATGTAGAGCAAAATTAGTGGAATTGGGATATGTTTAAAAAAGTATTAATTGCGAATAGAGGCGAAGTCGCCGTTAGAATAATAAGAGCTTGCAGAGAAATCGGTATACCTACCGTTGCAGTATATTCTCAGGCTGATGAAGATTCATTACACGTTAGTTTGGCAACAGAAGCATATTGTATAGGACCTAATGAAAGCTCTAAAAGTTATTTGAATATTCCTGCCATAATTTCTGCAGCATTAATCTCCGGAGCAGATGCAATTCACCCCGGATACGGTTTTATGTCAGAAAGAGCAGATTTCGCAGAAATTTGCAAAGAACATAATATTAAATTTATAGGACCTTCTCCCGAATCAATGCAATTGATGGGAGATAAAGCTACTGCAAGAAAAACAATGATGTCAAAAGGCGTACCGATTACCCCCGGAACAGGAATTATTACTGATGTTGAAGAAGCAAAAGAAGCTGCTAAAAAATTCGGCTATCCTGTTATAGTTAAGGCAACGGCCGGAGGCGGCGGAAAAGGTATGCGTGTTGCAAATAACGAAACAGAACTTGAACAAAATATTACTCTATGCAGACAAGAAGCAGAAAAGTTTTTCGGTAATCCCGATGTTTATATGGAAAAATATCTTGTTAATCCAAGACATATTGAAGTTCAAATTATTGCAGACAAATTCGGAAATGTTGTCCACCTTGGAGAAAGAGATTGTTCTATACAAAGAAGACATCAAAAACTGGTAGAAGAAGCACCTTCTCCTGCAGTAGATAAAGAAACTAGAAAAAAACTCGGAGAAGCAGCTATTCGTGCAGCAAAAGCCGCTAATTATGAAGGGGTAGGAACAATTGAGTTTCTTCTTGATAAAGATAAAAACTTCTATTTTATGGAAATGAATACCAGACTTCAAGTAGAACACGGTATTTCTGAAATGATATCTAATGTAGATATTGTAAGGGAACAAATAAATATAGCAGCAGGAAATCCTTTATCATTTAAACAAGAAGATATAAAATTATACGGTCACGCTATTGAATGTCGTATAAATGCAGAAGATCCTGACAGAAACTTTTTACCTGCTCCGGGAGAAATTAACGGTTATATTACTCCTGGTGGCTTCGGGGTTAGAGTTGATTCCCATGTATATTCAGGATATAAAATACCTCCGTACTACGATTCTTTAATAAGTAAGCTAATGTGCTGGGCTCCTACAAGAGAAGAAGCAAGAAGAAGAATGTACAGAGCTTTAAAAGAATATGTTATAACAGGTGTTAAAACGACTCTGCCGTTTTATCAAGACTTAATCGAAGATGAAGTATTTATAAGCGGAAACTTTGATACAGGTTTTATGAATACATACAAACAAAATAAAGAATAATATAAGCTAAAGTATCTTTTATAATATTTTAGCCTGTTATATCTACTATCTTTGAGTTTGTTTTAGCTTCGACATCAGAAATTAAAGCAGACATTGCTTTTTCATCAATTATTAGGCTGCCCCATTCTCTATCTTTATCAACCGGCCAAAATCCGCACTTTTGGGTATAAAAATCTATTGCACCTGATGCCGGATTTGGTATAAATATACTGTCTTTATTCTGTTTTTGAAGGATTTTTCCCAGCATTGCAAGTATTGTTTGACCTGCATATTTGAATTTATCGTTTTGTTTTGTTTCTAAGTATTCTAAATTTATAAAACTATCGCAGTCTTCAGTTTCGCAAAAACCTATTATATTTTCCTCTGAATCCTTTAAAACGTAAAAGTTATATGGATATTCAATATCATATAGATTATAATTGCAGCAATATTTGTTATGAATATCCGCTGCTATATGTCTTGTATATTTCCAGTTAGGGCACGCCTTAAACATAGTTTCTACATCTTCATAATCCATACAATCAACTTCAGACAATGTAACAGGTACAGAATTATTGTTTTTTGTATTTTTAATACAACTTTGCATTATCGGTATATGCTTACCAAAAGATACTGAAGATATCATTTATACTTGAACCTCCAACATTTTATGCTTTGTTTCTTTTTCAAGTTTTTTCGATAATTTACCTGCTTGTGATAATTTCATAACAAGTGCAGAACTATCATCAATTTTTTTAAATCCGCATTTTTGCGTATAAAAATCTTGTGCCGTTTTTACAGGATTTGGAATATATATCTTTTTCCTTTTTTCGTTTCGTAAAACTTGTCCTAATGATGCAATCATTGATTGCCCGACATATTTATATTGACCTTCCGGTTCTGATTCAATAAAATCCAAATTAATTTGTTTGCCTATTTTTTCGACTTCACTTACTCCTACTATTTCTCCATCTTGTTTTTGCATTATATAAAATGCTTTATTGTCATAAAAATAAAAACCATTATCAATACAGTTATTTTTATCAAACATTTTTGCAGCAATAAGATTTTTAAAACTCCAATCCCCTTTTGTTTGGTATATTTCATTTATGTCTTTCATATCAGTACAATCCACCTCAAAAAATGTTGCGGGTACAAATCTGTTGTGATTTATATCCTTAATACAACATTGGGTTATAGGAATTTTTTTCCCAAATGAAGGGAAGAACATAGTATTCATAATTTTTCCTTACAATAACTTTAACACCTATAAAAGATAAAATTGCTTTATGTATAAAGTATTGTTAATAATTTATGAAATGATTTGTTTCATTTGAGTTCCGATTTTTTCTTCCGTAGTATGAACAAATTCAGGGATATCTTTTGATTTCATTCTTAAATAACCGTTTTGGCAGTTATAAAATCCGCATTTATCAACATAAAAACTTTCTGCTTCCGCAATCGGATGCACTATTGATAATTGTTTTCCTCCTTTATCTAATACATTAAGTCCGATTGCAGCAAGCATAGATTGTCCAACATATTTATAATTTGACAGCCTGTTTCGTTCAATATACATAATCTGCATATCTCTTTTATAATAAGAACTCTGACATAATCCGACGATTTCGTTATTATCATCTCTTTTTAAAGAATAAAAATGAAACGGAAAAGGCTGCATTTCTTTATTAGAATTTGATTTGAACTTTCTTTTCATATTTTGTTCGATTGCATATTTAAATCCCCATTTGCCTTCAGCTTTGCGGATTTCCTTTATATCCTCAATATCTTGGCAGTCATATTCATACAATGTTGCAGGCACAAATCCAGCCTGTTCTGGTTCTTTTATATTGCACTGAACCAGAGGAATACTTTTTTTAAATGCTATAGGAGATATTTTCATCTTACTGTATTAAAACTATAATTCTGATTTTTTGCTATGCCTTTTTAATATTTTATTTTGGTATTTTTCATCATAATTAAATCTATAGCCCTTAGCCAATGTTTTAACTATTGCATTAGAAAATGTTCTTTTTGCACTCCAGTATGAGGTATGTGCAAGCGGGAAAAATCTTTTACTCCAAACACTTGAATTATCGTAAATAATGCCGCTCGGATTATTAATCGGTAATTCCAATATATTTTCTATTTCTTTTAGTGTCAAATTGCTGCTTGTTGGGAACCCAAGAGGGTCTTCTTTAAAATTAACTGTCAACATAAAAATATCGTTTTCCAAAATATATTTAATCATTAGTTTATTATAATAATTAAGTTCATAATTCGTATCGGCTATGTCGGAATAAAATAAAACCAAAGGACTTGCATAATTAACAATGCCTCTTACTTTTTTATCAGGAGCACATACCATTTCTGTTACGTCATTAATTTTTAAATAATTTTGTTTAAAACTATCTTTATTCGGATTGATAAGTATATCTCCTTTTAAAGAAACAGCACCAAGTCCTCCGTTATTTGCAGATATTGCAGAAAGACAGGTATTATTTGCAGGGTTATTTTTTACAAAGTTTTTTATATCTTCATCCAGGTTTGATTCGTTTATAAGCTCTGATGTGTTAATGTATCTTAATTTATTAAACATATATTCATAAGTAACAAATGTTCCTGCAGAATATCCGTATAAAACAACATCATTACCCTTGTTTGTTTCCAGTTTTATTCTGTCATTTAAATCATCAAGTATTGGTATCATATTATGAGATTTCTGTACCCAAATAGCATCATGCAAATATTGAGCTATAAGATTTCTTACTATATATGCCCCTGTTGAACTTATTGCTTTTGTTATTTCCAATTGACTTTTAACATAATCTAAATCTTTTTTACTGTTATATCCCCAAAAGAATATAACTGGTTTTTCTTTTACCGTAATGGATTCATTTTTATAGTATTTTTTTAAATCTTTACTGTTTTCAAACTTTTTCTTTAAAACAGGATGTATTTTTTCTATTCCGGTTTCGTACCAGGTTTTCATTTTTCTGTCATTGTTATTTGAACCGTTTATATAAACAAAACTCATCTCTGGTGAAGCAAATGCTGAACTACAAATGCAATAAAGCAAACAAACAATAAATATAATCTTTTTCATAAAAATCCTTTTTTCAATATTATATACAAAAAATGGTGAGGTTTTATAACTTCACCATTTTTATATAAAATAATATAATTAACCGATAATCGGCGGATTAAATGTTCTTGCAGCTAAATCTTTATCTATCATAAGAAGTGCTTTTTTATCATCACCAATTAATCTTAAAGTAGCTAAAACACCATTGACACTGGCTTCTTCTTCTACTTGTTCTTTTAAATACCATTCCAAGAAATGTAAAGCTGCTCTATCTTTTACTTCTTCCGCTACATCTGCAAGATGATTAATTCTTGAAGTAACAAATTCTTCGTGTTTTAAGACTTGTTCAAATATTTCCAATATAGTTTTACCTTCTATAACCGGTTTATCAATTGCTTCTAAAACACAACATCCGCCTCTTTCATCAAGATAATCTATCATACCCATAGCATGAGCGTGTTCTTCCTGAACTTGTACATTAAACCAATTAACAAAACCTTGTAAATTTAATTGTTGAAAATGTAATTTCATAGCAAGGTATAAATATTCGGAATATAATTCCTTATTTATTTGGTCATTAAATGCTTTTTCTAATTTTTCATTAATCATAACTATCTCCTTTTGCAACTATTTTATCACTAAAATATGTTCAATAATATCAGTTTATAAACTAAAAAGGAGAGATTATTCTCTCCTTTTTATTATTGGGCAGGTTGAGGACTTTCAGTTGTATTTTCACTTTGCTTTTTATTTTTAATCATTTTAAATACACCAAATCCAAGTCCTAATAAGGTACCGAACATTAATATTTTATACATATTTTCCTCCGTCTTAAAATATTAGAAACGAAAATTATATAAATATAATCTGTTTCTTTAACAATTAAAGAATATATTTTACATATAAAATATACTATATCTCGTTATACAATAATATCTTACAATTGATACAATTTTAAAATAATAAGAAAAATCAGATAATTAATTAATAAATCTATATTTTATTATTGTGATAATGGCATGAATACCATCTTTCCAATTGATTTTTTTACCTTCATCATGAGCTCTGCCGTTGTATGAAATAGGAATTTCTTTTAATTTCGCTTTTTTCTTCAATAGTTTTGCTGTTATTTCAGGTTCAAAATCAAATCTGTTTGATTTTATTGTAATACTTTGAATAAAATCTCTTTTAAAAGCCTTATAACAGGTTTCCATATCTGTTATTTTGGTTCCAAATAGTATATTTGTAAGCATTGTTAGGAATAAATTTGCTAATTTATTTTTTAACATAAAGTTTTTAGAATTATCCGCATTTAAAAACCTTGAGCCGTATACAACATCGGCTTCATTATTGATAAGAAAAGGAAGCAGTTTATCGTAATCATCAGGAGTATATTCCAAATCAGCATCCTGAATTACTACAAAATCACCTGTTGTTTCTGAAACAGCAGTTCTTATTGCAGCACCTTTTCCTTTATTCTTATCGTGTGACAGAACCTTGTATTTCGCTGTTAAATTTTTTAATATTTCTCCGGTTCCGTCAGTTGAACAATCATCGACCAAAATAATTTCTTTTTCCAGACCGCAGAATTTTGCTTGTTCTACTCTGTTTAATAATTCCAATAATGTATCTTTTTCATTATATACAGGTATAATAATGCTTACTTTTTGCATAAATTTCAATCTTCTATATAAATTCTAACAAATATATTGTATAATATATTTGTTAGTTTGTTAAGGATAGATATGCCTGATAAGCATAAAAGCTTCGAAACAGTTGAAAATGCTGAAAATTTGTTAAAAAATTCAATAAAACTGTATACTTTAAAAAAATATACAGAAGCGATTGAACATCTTTCTGATGCTCATAAAATTTTTCTTGCAAACAAAAATATTGCAAAAGTTTCTGTATGTTTATCATTAATAGGGGTTTTAAAATATTTATCAAAAGAAGAAAACTATTATAAATCATTACTTTTAATAGAAGAATCAAAATTTTTAGCAGAAAGTACAAATAATAAAACAGTAATTGCAATAAATAAATTTGCGTTTGCGCAAGTTTATTTTTTGGAAAATAAATATGATGAGGCACTGTTTTTCCTAAAAAATTCGGTAGAAGTTTTAGATGATTACAAATTATTAAAAATAAAAGCTTATGAACTTCTGGCTTTAACATACATGAATCTGCAAAATGCCAAAACAGCCTATGAATATTTGGATAAGGCTGCAAAATACGCTGCAAAATATGAATTAAAAGAAGAATTTGATAAAATAACTCAGATGATAGAAAACTATACTATGTCAAATTCTGCAATACATCCTGCATATAAATATAAAAAAGAAAATACGGATGAGTCAGGTCAGGATACAACATTGTTATTGGCTTTGTCAAAAATAGCAAGAACCGTAAACGCAGAAGCAAATCTTGATAAACTTTTAATGACTATAGCAGAACAAACAAAGCTTGTTTTAAAAGCAGACAGATGCAGCGTTTTTCTATATGATAAAGATAAAAACGAATTATGGTCAAAAGTTGCACTTGGTATGGATAGTGAAGAAATTCGTTTTTCGGCGGAAAAAGGTTTTGCCGGTTACGTTGTTAAAACAGGTGAAACTATAAGAATAAAAGATGTATACCACGATAGCAGATTTAATAAAGAAATAGATAAACATACGGGTTATAAAACGTACAATATGCTTTGTATGCCAATAAGGAATATAAAATTTGAAATTATTGGTGTATTTCAAGTGTTAAATAAAAAAGAAGGAGATTTTACGGACAAAGATGAAGAAATACTCCTTGCTATAGGTACAAATGCAGGTATTGCAATCGAAAATAATGTATTATTTAACATCCAGCAGAAAATGTTAAAAGAGCAACAGGAGCTTTTTGCCGGATTTATTGATACACTCGCTGCTTCAATAGATGCTCGTGATAAAATAACACTTGGTCATTCTAATCGAGTCAGATTATATTCAGAGCTTATATCCGAACAATTGGGACTTAATAAAGACGTTACGGAAATAATATCAAAAGCTGCAATGCTTCATGATATAGGAAAAATAGGAATAAGAGATGCCGTTCTTCAAAAGAAAGGTACTCTTACAAAAGAAGAATATGAGCATATAAAAGAACATGTAAAAATTACTTATGATATTTTGTGTAAAACAAATATGAATTCTTCTTTTTCTGAAATAGCTGAAATTGCAGCATCTCACCATGAGAGATATGATGGTACAGGTTATTTTAGAGGTTTAAAAGGAGAAGAAATCCCCTTTGGCGGTAGGATTTTAGCTGTAAGTGATGTATTTGATGCAATAACATCCGTTCGTCACTATCGTGACAGAATGCCAATGAAAGAAGCACTTAAAATAATGATTGACGGGAAAAATAAACATTTTGACGGCAAAATAGTAGATGCGTTTTTGAATATCAAGTGTAATTTGATTACAGAAGTGCTTATAACCGAATATCATCTTGTTTTGAAAGAAAATGATAAAAAAATATTATCATCAGTAACATTAAAAGAATTTTATGAAATTTTAAATAAAGACAAACCAAATCCTGATGAAAAGAATATAATTGATATTTTTGGTTCATATTATATTCGTAATAACCAAACAGCAAACATATAAGGATTAAAAATGTATAAAGTACTAATAGTAGAAGATCATGCGTTAATCAGATTCGGATTAAAAACAGCATTTGAATCAAAAGATTTTATTTCAGATATATATGAGTCTGCAAATGCCGAAGATGCTATTTCCTTAGTTCAAAATCATAAAGTAGATGCGGTTATTATGGATTTGGGTTTGCCTGTTATGAACGGGATTGATGCAACAAAAGCGATTAAATCTATTAATAAAGATATAAAAATAATAATTTTAACATCTCATAATAGTGAACAAGACGTAATTGAATCAATTAAATCCGGTGCAAATGCGTACTGTTCAAAAGATATAAGCCCTGATAAACTTGCGGATATATTATTATCAGTAATGGATGGTGCTGCTTGGTTCGACCCTAAAATTGCAAATGTTGTACTAAATTCTGTCTCAAATACAAGTAAAATCCCTAATTATATGTTGGATAATAATTATAATCTTACAGACAGAGAACAGGAAGTTCTTGAATATATATGTGAAGGATTAAATAACGGAGAAATTTCAAAAATTTTAGATGTTAGTATTAATACCGTTAAAGTCCACGTAAGCAGTATTATACAAAAACTTGGAGTTGAAGACAGAACACAAGTTGTTGTAAAAGCATTAAGAAATAAACAATTTAAAGAAAAACAATTATAAACTTATTTTTTTTCTTCTTCAAATTGTCTTAATCCGGGTGCGGCAGCACTTCCTGTTTTCATTTTTGTGATTGCATATTGGAGTTTCGGAATTGCAAAACCTAATGCGAAAGCGGAAACACCCATAGCAACTGCTCTAAAGCCGGCAGACATTGCGAAATTTTTTACGTTTACTTTCTTTAGAATTTCTTCATTAATAATTCCATTGTTATGTTTTTTCGCTGCTTCTATAACCGCTTGACCGTATTCATCTATATTATTTCTGAATGATGTTATTTTTTTCATAGGAATAAATTTTAATGGGTTAGTTAGAGCTTCGCCGAATTTTCCTTTAAACAAACCCTGCATAAATTCAGGAGTGTTAATAGAACCGTTCTTTAATACATCGGCAACTTGCTGTTTTGTTAATACTGCGCCTATTTCAGCTTGTTCCGGTTGTAACTTTGCCATTTCTGCTGCTTTTTTAAGAGTTTCGGGGTCTGTTATATGTTTTGCAACTTCGCTCAATGCAACAACTTCGTCTTTAAACGGTATTTCTGCCATTAGTGCTTCTGCTTCTTTACTCAAAACACCTATTGTTTTTTCTGTAAAAGTTTTAACATCCATTGAACCGCCAGCTTGTTTTATTTGTTCAAGCATATTGTTGTGCAGCTCTTTTGCTGCTACAGGATCTATATTTGTTAAGTTTTTACTTCCTGTAAGAGCTTGTAAGCCCTTATATATTAATGGTGTGCTCGCATAATAGAAGAACGGACTCATTGAATCCCTAAAGAAATATTCTCTTGCTTCATCTGCATTTCTTGCTGTTGTAACACGTCCTGTTAATATACCTACGTCGGTTGTTAACATTTTTGCTATTCTGTTATTTTCTAATACATGAGCTACAGTTGTTATTGGAACACCTTTGAATGATTGTGTTGAATTGTTTGAACTTATTCTTTTGTCAAATGCATCAAATGTATGGTTTTCCATTATATTAATCGGTTTGCTTTTTTCATTGACCTTTTTGTCCATATTATTTTCCATTTTATTTCTGGACATTAGTCTTTCTGTTATAGCTTGATTGATTTTGGGAAGTGCAAAACCGACAAATGCTGTAGCAAGTATTGAAGATATTGCTATTTTAGAAAATTTAAATACGGCAAGTTTATTAGCCATTGCATCATTTGCATTTAAATTTTTCTTCAGATTATCAAACGGAGTTCTTAATGCATCTTTTCCTACATCAAATTCTGTTTCTGGTAATTTAAGTACATTTTTACCAACAAAATTACCTATTTTGTTAAAAATATCAACGCCTTTCATCCAAAATACGGCAGAAACAACATCATCCGTAAATCTTTCACGAAATTCATTTTTTCCGCCTCTTTTGTAGGCATTATAACCTCTACCACCTGTCACAGAAGTTTCAAGTGCAATTGTTGTCGCAAGAGAATCAGGATTTGCGAGCAATCTTATTGCTTCTCTTCCGCCTTTGAAATTTGTATTAGCATTATTAACTTTCTGCTGTGTATTATATATATTATTTATGCGCATTAACTACCATTACATTTATATATTATTCCGAGGATTTTAAAAACAAGTAAACATGTTTTTTTGCCTATTTTGGGAGAAAATTAAAAAAAATTAATATTTCTCTTTACTTTAAACCTTTTAATTATATAATAAACATACTCACTAATCCTCAATGCAGATTGTAATGTAAACATTATCAACTGACATTAGAAAGGAAAAACATCATGGCAAATATAAAATCCGCTAAAAAAAGAATTTTAACAGCAGAAAGAAATTATGAAAGAAACGTTGCTTTTAAGTCTTCTATTAAAACTGCAGTTAAAAAAGTTATTGTTTTAGCGCAAGCCAAAGAAAAAGACCAAGCAGCAATTAATGCAGCTCTTTCTCAAGCATATCAATTATGCGATAAAGCTGCTTCTAAAGGTATTATTCATAAAAATACCGCTGCAAGAAAAAAATCAAGATTAACTAGAGCTATTAATAAGCTAATGGCATAATTAAAGATTTTTTAAGGTTAAAAAAGCTCCTTTTTTAAGGAGCTTTTCTTTTTATATTATTAATAATTTATTTTTGTTAACCTACTAAGCCTGAATCATCATATTCAGATGCCTTTACCATAATAGCGTGTTCAACAGGATTTTCCTTTTTTATTGATGTATCAAAAGGAGTCTCTTCAAAACTGTATTCGTCTTTTACTCTTTTTAATTGGTTTTCATCGACTAATTTTTTTGCTAATTCTGCAATTTCATATACTAGTTGATATCTGTTTTCTGTTGTTTCATTAAGTTCCCATGCTATTTTTATAATTTGGTTCATAATTCCTCCAATAAATTCAGTTAATAAAATAATACTATGCTCATTTTTTAATATCAAGAGAATAACTTAAACCGGTTAAAAAGAATGTAAACTTTTGTAATGCGGTGAAAAATCATGTCATGACATGATTTGCCGGGAAATGGTATTTTTTGTGGTCCTTGTATTAAAAAATGTAAAAGTGAATTTAATTCATGGAAAACCATGCCCTGACATGCTTTTCATGATTTTGATTTTTTTATTATCAATATTTCTGTAGCCCTGTTATATCAAGTAATTTTACAATGAATACGGTAGAAGTATCAGTTATTAAAAGAAAATATGCAAAATACGGAAAATAATTTATATATAAACAGGGGAAATATAATTAATATCAAATCGGAAATCCTTTGCAGAGAAGCTGAAGATGATTTTTTCTATTTCAATAATATTAATGCTGCCTATAAAAAATTGAATGAATCTGTTAAATTAACTCCAAATCATATCAAAAGTATCATTTTACTGGCTGATGTATCCTTTATTAAAGGATATATCAGAAAATCATTAAAGCTATTTAATAAAGCAGAGCAAATGGGATGCCATTCTGCAAAAATATATGCTTCAATTGCAAATTGCAACAATGTTTTGGGCAATTATTCAGAGGCTTTAAAAAATTGTAATAAGGCTATAGAAAGAATTAATTTCGAGAATTTTATTATTTATTCTCAGGTTGTTGAAATGAAAATTAATATTCTTATTCAGCAAAAACAATATAAAAAGGCATATATAACTTTTATTAAGGCTCAAAATATTTTAGATAAAAATTCTTTAAAAAGCATATATAATATTAGTTATGAACTTTTAAACAAAAAAATTAACGTTCATAATCGATTAATGCAGTCGCATTTGAAAATAGTATAACAGGTTTGGTTTAGGGAAGAAGAAGTGAAAAAGAATATAAAGCGAATCCTTTTATTAATGGTCACAATTGTTTTTTTATATTTCGTTTTTGTGAACCTTGATGTAAAAGAATTAATACGAATAATTAAAAATTTCAATCCGATATATATAATATTTTTGGTGATATCAATAATAACAGGACTGACGGCAAGAGCATTATGCTTCAAAATGTTAATGTCAAAGACAGCAAACCTACCTATAAAAGAAATGGCCCCTCTTTGTATAACAGGTGCTGCGCTTAATATTGTATTACCTGCAAGAGCAGGTGATATATTTAGAGCTTTTTGGGTCGGACAAAAATATAACATTAATAAATTAAAAGTATTTGGGACTGTAATGTTGGAAAGAATGTTTGATACTTTTGTTATTTTTTGTTTTCTGATTATTTGTGTAACTTTTTATCATAGAAATCCTCTAGCTATGAATTTATGTATATTCGCGGGTGTTACTATGTCTGCTTTTGCTATATTTGCGTTTATCTCTTTTAAATATAATAAAACAGACGTAATATGTAATTATTTGATTTCAAAAACAAAAAATTTCCCGTTTTCTGAACATATACATAAACTTATTTCATTTGTAAATAAAACTTGTAATTCGTTTTTTAACGGATTTGAAATCATGGACTCTCCGTTAAAACTGTTAGGCGTAATATGTTCATCATTTACTATTTGGGCGGTCGAATGTTTGAATTTTTATATAGTATTATCGGCATTCGGTTATCATTTGCATTGGTCTGTGACCTTATTTATAATATGTTTTATAGCACTTGCTTGTATGGTACCTTCAACTTCAATATTTATAGGACCGTATCAAATGGCCGTTATTGCTGCATTCTCAATATATGATGTAGGAAAAGAATCAGCTCTTGCCATATCTTTTGTAGAACAAGCAGTTGTTGTAATTACAACTTCTGTAGTTGCGACAATATTCCTATTACAAAATAATATTTCTTATAAAGAGTTAAAACAGGATATCAAGCAAAAAGCCGAATAAATGCTATAAAAATTTTAATAAACATAAAAAGTTGGACAATGAGCAGATTTTTTGAGCTTGACTTTAAAAAGTGAAACAAGAGTTTAATTTAAAGAAGGTGTTATACTTTTATCTATGAAAATTAATGTTAATGATGAAAAAGAACTTGGCTTTATAGCGTTATTGTTTACTTCTATTGTTTTATTTATATATTCATTTTTCTTTTTTCAAGATAATTTAAATTGTCCTAAGGACAGTTCAATATGTACATTCTCTCATCAATCTGTTTTGAAAACCAATACGGTGTCAATTCCTTTGAACTTTGATGAAATAAAAGGGATACATAAAAAAAGAATCTTTTTATGTGGAAGAAGGAAAGCTACACTTTATTTTGTGGATTTAGCGGATAATAGGAGAATAGAAATCCCTCAAAAAATATATGAGGATTATAAATTATTTATACAAAATCAAAAAGAGTACGAGTTCAATTCATCCTCAATAATAGGTTATAATATACTTTTAGCGATATTATTTCTTATTTTTGCAATATCTTTGAAAATAAGTAAAAAATAAATTAATAGTGATTGTATAAAACAAGCGAGCTTTTGTAAAAGCTCGCTTAATTATGATATAAAAAGTATTTTAAATTAGTTTTGAGCAAGCATTGCATTGATTGCAGCAGCCGCTCTTTTACCTGCACCCATTGCGTTAATTGCAGTAGATGAACCTGTTGGAGCAACGTCTCCACCTGCATAAATACAATCAACCGAGGTTTTTCCTGTTTCTGCTTCAATTACAATGTAGCCTTTTTTATCTGTTGTTAAATTCATATCATCTCTTAACATAGATGCTTGAATTGTAGGATTTGGACCGGTACCTAATGCAACAACTACTGTATCTACATCAAGATCAATAGTTTTACCTGTCGGGATTGGTTTTCTTCTTCCTGATTCATCAGGTTCACCAAGTTCCATTATTTCAAATTGCATGCCTGCAACATAACCGTCTTTATTATATATTTCTTTTGGTGCGTGTAAGAATTGGAATACAACACCTTCTTCTTTTGCGTGACGAATTTCTTCAAGTCTTGCAGGAAGTTCAGCTTCTGTTCTTCTGTATACAATATATACTTTTTTGAAACCAACTCTTACTGCGACTCTTGCAGCATCCATTGCTACGTTACCGCCACCTATAACAGCAACTTTTTCACCTACTCGAATAGGAGTAGCTGTTTCTTCCAGGTTTGCCTGCATTAAATTTACCCTTGTTAAAAATTCGTTAGCAGAATATACTCCGTTTAAATTTTCTCCCGGTATGCCCATCATTTTGGGAAGTCCTGCGCCTGAACCTATCACAATTGCATCAAATCCATCTTCTTTCAACTGTTTAACGGTAATAGATTTACCTACAACAACATTGGTTACAAATTTAACTCCCATAGATTTTAAATTTTCTATTTCTTTATCAAGGAATTTTCTCGGTAATCTAAATGGAGGGATACCATACCTTAGTACACCGCCAAGTTTATGAAGTGCCTCAAAAACAACAACTTCATGTCCTGCACGTCTTAAATCTGCTGCAGCAGTTATTCCCGCACAACCTGAGCCTATAATTGCAACTTTCTTGCCTGTTTCTTTTATTTCTCCTACCTTTAAGGATGTAGAGTCACCGACATATCTTTCTAATGCACCTATTGCTATAGGTTCTGATTTTATTCCTAGTACACATTTCCCTTCACATTGACGTTCTTGAGGGCAAACTCTTCCGCATACGGATGGTAATAAGCTGGATTCTCTAATAACTTCACCTGCTTTTTCAATATTTCCTTCTTTTACTTCGTGAATAAATGCCGGAATATTAATATTTACCGGACATCCTTGTACACATCTCGGATTTTTACAATTTAAGCATCTTGCTGCTTCTAATTTTGCCTGTTCGTCCGTTAAATTAGATTCTACCGCATCAAAATTTGTGCGTCTTATCATAGGATCTTGTTCATGTTGTCTTTGTCTTACTGCCATTATATTTTATCCTTTTTGTTTCATAGTGTATAAATTAATTATACTATACACATTTATTTATGTGTTTTGTGTAAACTTTTTATTTATTATATTTTTTGCACGCTAATTTTTGAAAATACAGCAAAACAATAGTTTTTTAGAAAAAATATTGTTTATTTTCTTCATTCAATATAATGAAAAATAAAAATCGGAGTTTAAACTCCGATTTTTATTTTTTATCTTGTGCTTCAATATATGTAACAATGGCTGATTTTACACTTGGGCGCTCATACCAATCTCGTATAAATCTTTCAAGCCCAAAACAACTTCCTTTTTCTTTTAGTCCTGTATTTGCATTGAATGCAGCTTCACACATACCTATTTGAATAGTAAAACAAGCTTTTTTAGGATCTTTTACGTCAACATTAAAAGTTAAGGAACGAACTCTGCGTGTTCCGCCGCTTACTTTTTCTTCAACCTCTTTCTTTGAACATAAAAAGTTAATCAAAGATTGTTCCAACTCTGAAAATACAGGATTCTTTCCTTCTGCCATTTTTATTAAACTCCTAAGTTTTTGATTTTAATGTCTCTTTTATTAATATTCCACATTTTGTAGTTGCTAAACCTCCTTGAGAAGTTTCTTTTAATAATGGTGACATTAATTGTCCCGTCTGTACCATTGCATCTACAACTTCATCAGGTGGAATTTTTGTTTCTATGTCTGCTAAAGATATTTCGGCAGCCGTAATTGCATGAATAGCTAAAAACGAATTTCTTTTAACACAAGGTATTTCAACAAGCCCCGCTACCGGGTCACAAGTCAATCCAAGCAGATTTTTTAAAGCAAGTGCAGCAGCATTTATTATTTGTTTTGGTGTTCCGCCCATTATTTGTACAGCTGCAGCAGCACTCATAGCTGAAGCGACTCCGCATTCTGCCTGACATCCTGCAACTGCACCAGCCATTGCAACTTTTGTTGAAATAATATACCCTATTGTTCCTGCAGTTATAAGTGCATTTATTTCATCTTCTTTGTTGAGATGATATTCTTCTGATAAAGAAATAATTACGGCAGGAACTATACCGCACGAACCTGCAGTCGGGCACGCTACAATCTTATTCATTCTTAAATTTTCTTCCATTGTCGCCAATGCATACAATGTTATTTTCTCAAAAACGTGTCCAAATATAGCTTTTTTCTTGTAATATTTGGTTTTTAATTTTTCGCAATCATCGCCGCACAATCCGCTATAGGATTTTTCATTAGAGTTAAGACCGTTTTGTATAGCCGATTTCATAGCGAGTATGTTTTGATATACTTTATTTCTGACTGACTCAACCGTAATTTCAAAATCATACGCTTCTTTTTCCTGCATAATTTCATAAATATTTTTTCCTGTATCTGTACAGGTTTTAAGCAATTTTTCAAATGTATTAATGCTATATTCCAAATTATGCCTCTAACTCTAACATTTCTTGTTTATTATAAATAATTTTATCTATTATAACAAATTATGTAATATTGTGGTATTTTTATCATCTATTTGCAAATATCTTTCAAGAATAATAATATATTGTTATGGAATATAAATTTTCAACACCTATGCCCTGTGATAAAGAGAAAATACAGGCATTAACAAAGATAAATAATGAAGTAGAAAAAAGCAAAATAACAAGTTTGTATTTTGCTTTACCTATAAATTCTCCTGAAAAAACAGGATTTGAACAACTACGAACTATAGATGAACAACATTTTTCTTTTGAAGATTTTATTCCATATATTGAATTAACCAAAAAGTCAGGATTTGATTTTATATATTTATTAAATTCTCCGAAACCATTATTATATGAAAGTGATTTTTTAGATGAACAACTGGAGAAGCTCGATAGTTTAATAAATAGACTTAGGAAACTTGGATGTTATAAGTATAGACTCTGTAATGTTCAACTTATTGACTATTTATCAAAAAAATATACTGATATAGAAATATATGCTTCTACATCACTGGAATATCAAAATATAAAGCAATATATAAATTTTATGGAATTATACCCTAATATAAAAGAAATTGTACCTGCCGTTGATTTGAATAAAAATTTCAAATTGTTAAAAAATTTAAAACAAAAATTCCCCGGACTTATAATAGAATTAATGGTCAATGAAGGTTGTTTATATTCTTGTCCGTTGAGGTATTTGCATAATTTGTCATTGCCATATTCAACACTAACTGATGAATATCAAAATAGTGACTTTTATACATTCTTTTTAAAAAGTTGTTTTAAACTAAGTGCAAAACATATTTATGAACATATATGTAACCATAATATTATTTATCCTTGGGAAATAGATGATTATGGAAAAATAGGAGTAGAAAATTTTAAAATTGTTGGTAGAAATGCGATTGGTATAGCTTTAAATAAATATGTTGAATATTATTTAGCTTTTTTTAAAGGTATAGATAACTATAATAATATAAAAAACATACCTATATATTATTTTAATCATTATTTTTCTGATGGAAGTCTACCGTTTACGGTTAATGAACTAAGAAAATACCTGCCAAATATCAAACATTTTAAGAAATATGGACATTTATGTTCAAGTTCTTGCGGGATTACTTGTAATTACTGTGAAAAATGTGCACAAAAGATACAAAAAGATTTTTCTAATAGAATGAAAAAATATATAAAATACTAATATCTCTATATTTCTAACTTTTTTATACTTCTTACAAAATATACATCATCTATAGAATTTATTGAAGAAATTATGCCGTCAGGTATTTGACTGTCCAAACAAATGCACATAGATGCTGTTTGTCCTCTTGCATTTCTGTCGCAATCCAACGAGGCTATATTTATATTTTCAGCCTGTATTAGAGCGGAAACTTTTGATATCATACCAGGTTTGTCTTTGTAAAAAAGGAGTAAAGTATTATATTCCCCTGAAATTTTTGTTGAAAAATCACCGATTTTATCAATTTCAACATTACCGGCACCTACGGAATTTCCTGAAACAGTCATATTTATGCCACCTTCTAAGATAAAATCTACAGCATTAGGGTGTCTGTCCAAGTTATGCTCATAAAGGTATTTATACTCAATATCTTTAGCTTCTTGAGTTTCAAAAACATTTTTTATTTTCTCGCTGTCAACACTATATCCGAGAAGTCCTGCCAATAAACCTTTATCTGTGCCGTGACCTTTCCCTGTTTGAGCAAAAGAATTATAAAGCACAAATGTAACTTTTTTAGGAGTCGCATTATATATATTTCTGACCAATAGTCCCAATCTAACTGCGCCGGCAGTATGGGAACTGGAAGGTCCTGTCATTATTGGAGATATTACATCAAACAGTGAACGTTGTTTCATAAGTTCATTATACGATTTTTCATATTTAATGCCAATTTTTAAAAAATTGCAAAAAAAAAAGCTCTTTTTTCAAAGAGCGTTAACTAGGTTAGTTTTGGTAGATAGTTGTTCAGTTTTAGACTTTTATGAGTCTTACATTTTCTCTAATGACCGTGAAAAAATTTATATGCGCTTTTTGTTTAATAATTTTACATAACTTTACAAATTTGACAAAAAATCCCTAAAGTTATGTTTTCATTTGCCGATAAATTAATTATTCGGATTTAATTGAAAGGATATTTTAATGTACTATAATTCAGTTTGGCCGGGTGCCTACAGTTTTAAAAATGAAATTAAGTTATTTACAACTTGGTTTAAAAATCAAATTGATATTATCCTTCGCAAAATAGAAGAAACCGAACAAAAATTAGGTTAATTTCTTGATTGTAATATTCTTATGCTATATACTTTCTATATTAGTTAGTATATGGATTTGAATTGTGATATCACAGATTTTAACTGCTTGTGTAATAGGACTTGATGTATACAAAATACTTGTGGAAGTGGATATAAATAACTCACTTCCTGCAGTTGCTATAGTCGGATTGCCTGATATGTCTGTTACGGAAGCAAGAGAAAGAGTACGTTCCGCAATTAAAAATTCTGGATTTGAGTTTCCCAATAAAAAGATTGTGGTTAATCTGGCACCTGCTGATATAAAAAAAATCGGGAGTTATTATGATTTGCCCATAGCAATCGGTATTCTTTCAAAAACTAATACTATAGAAACAACAGATTTTAAAGATATAGCTTTTATAGGAGAATTATCTTTGGATGGTTCCGTTCGTGCAGTATCCGGAGTACTTCCTATCGCTGCAGGACTGAAGGAACAAGGAATAAAAACTCTGGTTGTTCCGTTTGATAATGCAAAAGAAGCAGCTATTATAGACGGATTAACCGTAATAGGTGCAAAAACATTAACGGAAATAGTAAATCATTTTAATACTTCTTCTCCGGAACATAAAAAAATCGAACCGACCGTAGTTAATGTCAATGAATATATGCAGCAAAAAACAGAACAAGACGGTTATTTTGATTTCAAAGATGTTAAAGGACAAATAAAAGCTAAAAAAGCTATGGAAATAGCTGCTGCAGGAGCTCATAATCTTTTAATGTCAGGACCTCCCGGTTCCGGAAAAACTTTGTTGGCAAAGTGTTTTTCTTCAATACTTCCTCCTTTAACTTTTGATGAATCAATTGAACTTACAAAAATATACAGTATTTCAGGGTTAGTAAATCCGAATAAACCGTTGATTACGACTCGTCCATTCAGAAGTGTACATCATACAGCTTCCGCAATCGGGATAATAGGCGGTGGAACAAATCCAAAACCCGGAGAAATAACGCTAGCGCATAGAGGTGTTTTATTTCTTGATGAATTTGTTGAATTTCCGAGAAATGTATTAGAAGTATTAAGGCAGCCTTTAGAAGACGGAAAAATTGTTATTGCAAGAGCCAAAACAAGAATGGAATTTCCTTCTGATTTTGTTTTACTTGCGGCTATGAATCCTTGTCCTTGCGGATATTTAGGAGATAGTGAAAAACATTGTACATGTAGCGAATATCAAATAAAACAGTACCGTTCAAAATTATCAGGTCCTTTATTGGACAGAATTGACATAGTTATTGATGTTCCAAGATTAAAACTTGATGAATTAATGAATAAAACATCCGTAAAGGCAGAAACTTCAGAGCAAATCCGAGAACGTGTAGTAAAAGCAAGAAATATTCAATTGGAAAGATATAAAGGATTAGGAATATATACTAATTCGGAACTAACTCCCAAATTGATAAAAAAATATTGTCAATTGGATGAAGCAAGTTCTATGCTTATAAAAAATGCCGTAAGGAAATTTAACCTTTCGGCAAGAGCTTATGACAGACTTCTAAAACTGGCAAGAACAATTGCTGATTTAGAAGCCAGTGAAAATATTCAACCTCAACATATAGCACAAGCTATTCAATATAGATCAAATGCATAATTTTTTATTTCTTTATAATTATATATACGGGGTTATAAGTCAGAATAAGTATATTATTTTTTGAAAAATTTTCTCTATACTGTTCTTCATTGTTTTTTAAAACGGTTTTTGTTAAAGTGCATTCTTTTAAAGAATTAGCTCCCGTATATTTTATATGCTGCAATATGTCTTTTAGACAATCAAATTCAAGTTCAACAGTTTCTTCTATAACGTTATAAGTTTTATATATCTTTAAACATTCTTGCAATTCACTCATAACATAAGTTTTTTCTTTTATATCAAATATATTTTTTATTTCTTTTAAGTTCATATCACCAAAGATAGAAACGGCAAGAACTCCGCATTTATTAAGACATCCGTATAATTTATCTATAACTTTGTTAATATCATTACACCATTGCAAACAAGCATTGGAAACAATTAAATCAAATTTTTTATCTATACTAATAGTTTCAATATCACCTGATATAAAAGTATAATCCAATAAAATATTATCTATATATTTTTTTGATTCGGCAACTATATCATTGACCCAAATTTGGTCAAATTTAACATTTTCGGATATTTGTTTTGTTAAAATTCCTGTTGAACAACCTATTTCAAATACGGAAGAAAATTCTTTTTCAGGTAACAATTCAATAAGTTTAGCAGCCATTTCTTTTTGAACGATTGCATTATCATCATAGGTAGTCAGGCTTTTTTTAAAACGACGTTTAACGAGTGATTTATCTATCATAATAATTCACTCCAGTTTTTATATTTGTCAAAAATATAATGAGCACTCTGAATTTCAACAATAGGTGTATTTTGTTCTTCCCAATATTTATACATATTTTTATAAGGGAATATTCTGTCTTTTGTTGATAATATTGCTTTATTAAATTTAAAATAATTTTGTATTTTTAAATCTCTAATAGAAATAAGTTCCTGTTTTAATTCTTCCTTAGGACGTGTACAATATCCTTTTAAATCAACAACCGGAGATATTTTTTTAAAAAATTTAGAACAAGTTAAGTCGTTAAAATTTTCAACTGTAAGATTATATGCCGCAATTGGGATACCGTAATTATCATCAATAGGTTTTTGTGTTCCGTTTATTGCTATAAACTTATCAAAAGAGTTGAATTTCTCGTAGAAAAAATTACAAACATATACACCCATTGACCAACCGATAAGGTATTTTTTCTCATAAGATGAGAAATCAAAATCTAAAGGTTCAAATGTTCTGTAATCACAAAATGTTAAAATATCATAGTCGGAACAGTCAAGATTTCTGACAATATTATCATCCATTCCCCAACCGTTAAAAAATACTATTAATTCGTTATTATTTCCTTTATTTAACCAATTATATTGCATTACATAGCCTCTTTAACGGTATTTATTACAGTTTTAAATTCTTCAATTGTTATATCAGCAGTTAATGAAAGTCTTAATCTTGAAGTATTAACAGGGACAGTAGGCGGTCTGACCGGAAGAATATAAAAACCTTTACTTTGTAGTTGCTCCGCTATTTTTACTGTTTTGTTATTCTCTCCTATTATTACAGGTACAATCTGAGTTGTTCCTCCGTCAAGAATATAATTATGAGCATCTTTTATTAGTTTATTCAGTTTATCCGCTTTATTTTTTACTATATCAAAATGTTCTTCTATAAGAAAATTTGTCCACATTATATTAACCGAAGGTATTGCGGTTGAAAAAATAAAAGAATTGGCTTTATTAATCAAATAATCAATTATAGTTTTTGAAGATACACAAAATGCACCCATAGAAGCAAATGATTTACCCAGAGTCGCTGTTATTATATCAATCTCATTTAATAAATTATCTCTGTCTGCTATACCTGCAAGATTTTTTCCGTATATACCAAAAGCGTGAGCTTCATCTATCATTAAATAACAGTCATATTTCTTTTTTAATTCTATTAGCTTTTTTATATCAGCAACATCACCATCCATACTAAATACGGATTCCGAAATAATAATTGCTTTTTTGTGATTGTTTCTATGTTTTTTTAGTAATTCTTCAAGATTTTCATAATCAAAATGGCGGTATCTGTAAAAAGGAGTACCTGATAACCTCATTCCATCAATTATACTTGCGTGGTTTAGTTTATCCGAAAATATTACATCATCTCTGTTTACAAGAGCGGAAACAACTCCCAAATTGCATTGGTATCCCGTATTGAACAAAAGACACGCTTCTTTAGAAAAAAGTTTAGCCAAATTTTTTTCTAATCTGTTATATATTTTTGATGTTCCTGTTAACAATCTTGAAGATGTTGATGAAAATATAAATTCATTACAATCTTTATATTTTTGAATAAATTCATTTATTAAATTTCGTTCAGTGCTTAAATTCAAATAGTCATTAGATGAAAAATTAAGCATATCACGACCTGACACGGTTATATATTTACCGTGTTTTTCTTCAATATTATGAACCTGTCTGAAATTATCTTTTTCAACAAGTTTTTTTATTTCTTCTTCATAAAAACTCATATTTTAAGTATAGTTCAAACAAAAATTAATTATAATTTCTTAATATCATATTCAAGTTTAAAAAAATAATGCCGATAAAAAGACTAAGTGTGAAGAAGGAATATTTATGAACGGTGTCGGCAGATTTTCTCCTAATGATGATTATAATATTAACAACCCTAATGAAATAAAATCCACATATAAAAAAGATGATATAGATTTGGAAGATATAAGTATATTATATTCAACAACCAAAACTGAAGACAAAAGAACAACCTTTAATGAAACATTTTCAATGTTAAATGAATATGATTCAAAACAAGGTTCACAATTTCTTGCAGGTTTAAAGGAAAATAAGCAGGAATTAATGTCTCGTTTAGGAATAACCGATGAGCAATACGATACTTTGGCTTGTACTGCCTTGGCTCTTGCAAGTCAAGAAACAGGCATGGGCGAAGAAAAAGGCTATGTCGGAGAAAATACAGGCATAGGCAGTTTGGCAAGAGGAGTAGGAAAATGGTTTTCTACAACTTTTAAAGGTGATTCATCTGCTTCTTCAGGACTTACTCAAATGAAAATTTTTGATTTTATGAAATCGGACAGTTTTCCTGAAGAATATAAAATGATATTAAAAGATATGGGCATACAAGCAAAGGGAATATCGTCAAATAACTTGTATAAAAATCCTGATAAAGCTGCAATTGCAACAATTGTAGTATTAAAATCCATAAATGATAATTATCAAAATTATACGGAAATGCTACGCAATGAGCACGATAAATTGGCTCAGGAAATAGCAGAAACACCTGAAAAAAGACAGGAACTTGAAGATAAAGGAAACGAACTTTTAGACAACATATTGCAAATATATAAAAATGCACCTGATGACCAAAAAGTTGAAATAAGAAACAGTTTTAAAATGTGGTTGTTGGCTAAAAACGGTTCTAAAACAGGCGATAAAGTTGATAAAGGATATAATGAAGAAGAAAATTTGAATAAATTAAACAGTATTTTATCAAATAATTCTGAAAACTTTGAACCAATAACTGAAGAAGAACTTCACTTTATCAGATATGCACTGACGGCTGAGGGTAAAGAAATGAGTCCTGTTGAATATATGGCATACGGCTGGAATAAAGGTACGGAAGGTACAGGTATGCAATTAGACAGAACTCTTGCAGATAAAGTCGGAACAATTTTATATAATCCTGAGGATTTTGACTATGACCAATTTACAACTAACGTTGCAACACTGGCTGAAAAATATGCAAACCAATCTGTTGGAGAAAACAGTTTAGATATAATGAATGATGCGTTACTGGATGACTTTGAATGGTAGATGGTTTGTTAAAACGCAAAATAAAATGGTATAGCTTGTAAGTTATACCATTTTTTATTATTTACACTCTATATATGATTAAAAAAAACAAATAATCAGATAATATTATTTCGTATGAGAATTTTGGAAAGGTGGAAATAGTATGTCAAATCCTGAAATGAATGTTGAACAAAGATTTGAACAACGACCAAAAAATGTTAATACCTCTGGACAAGGACCCAATGAAAAAGTTCCGGCGGAAGTTGCAAAGAAATTCAACTGGGGAGCTTTTTTGTGGGGTTGGATTTGGGGTGTATGTAATGGAGCGTGGATTACATTGATAGGTCTTGCAATTCCTATTGTGATATGTATTATAGGCGCTTCTATGTCGTCAAAATCATTGGGAAGTTTTCGCATAATATCTAATATTATATGTTTTCCTTTAGCTATTTGGTTTGGTGTAATGGGAAATAAGTGGGCTTGGCAAAATAAACGTTACAATAGTATTCAAGAGTTCCATGAAAAACAGAAGAGATGGGTAAAATTTTGGTTCATGATTTTTGGAGGACTATTCCTATTGGGTATATTAGCTGTATTTCTTTTACCGTTATTAATACATAATAGTGCTTTATTACAACATTAGTACAAAATAACAGAATATATCTGAAAAAGAGGAACTTTTAAAGCTCCTCTTTTTGTTTACAAACTAACAATAAATTAACATAAATATATTTTTCTTTGATAAAATAAAAATGTGTGAGTAATTTGGAATAAAAATAAATTATGGATATATTTTCGATTTTTACCTTATGTGGCGGACTCGCTTTCTTCTTGTACGGCATGATTGTGATGTCTTCAGGGTTAGAAAAAATATCAGGCGGCAAACTGGAGAAACTTCTTGAACAATTAACCTCAAATCCGGTAAAAGGTTTCCTCGTCGGTATCGGTATGACAATAGCCGTTCAAAGTTCATCAGCCGTATCCGTTATGTTGGTTGGTTTTGTAAATTCGGGAATAATGAAACTTGCACAAACCATAGCAATAACACTGGGGTCTAATATCGGGACAACTGCAACTTCTTGGATTTTAAGTTTATCAGGTATTCAAAGTACAAATTTCTTTTTAAGACTTCTAAAACCTGAATCTTTCTCCCCTATATTGGCTTTAATCGGTGTTATTTTATTAATGACAACAAAAAATAATTATTCAAGAAGAAAACCTATCGGCTCATTTATGATAGGTTTTGCTGTATTAATGTTCGGAATGGGTTTAATGTCATCATCAATGGCACCGCTTGCTAATGACCCTAATTTCACAAAGATACTTACTCTATTCCATAATCCTATTTTAGGTTTGTTTGTAGGGCTTATTGTTACTGCTATAATTCAAAGTTCTGCTGCGTCAGTCGGTATGTTACAAGCTTTATCTCTAACAGGCAGTATCTCTTATGCTGTCGCTGCACCTATTATTGCAGGTCAAAACATAGGAACATGCGTTACTGCTTTGTTATCAAGTATTGGTGTTAATACAAATGCAAAAAAAGTTGCGGCAATGCATATTGTTTTCAATATAACAGGGGCTATAGCTTTCTTAATTATTTATGAATTTTTTATTCATTTATTTAACCCCCTATCAGGTATTGCAAATCCATTTGGTATTGCAATTATTCACACAGTATACAATGTTGTTACTGTAATTGTTTGTTTCCCACTTAGTAAAATTTTATTAGCACTTGTAAACAAATTAATAAAGGATACGGAAGAAAATCAAGAGGTAATACTTGACGAACGTTTACTTTTAAATCCCTCAATTGCAATTGCACAATGTTATAAAACAACAGGGAATATGGCACAAATAACACGAGAAACATTATCTCTTTCGGTTAGAATGCTTAAACAGTATAATGTAAAGGCTGCTGAGGTTATAACAAAAAATGAAGCATTAATTGATAAATATCAAGATACTTTAGAAACATTCTTACAAAAACTTTCTGCACGTGAACTTTCGGAAGAAGATAGTAACAGAATTTCTCAACTTGTACTTTCTATTTCCGATTTTGAAAAAATTGCGGATCATTCAATTAACATTTTAAATATAGCGACAAAAGTTCATAAAAAAGAATGGACACTTACTCCTGAAACGATAGATGAACTTAAAAAAGTCGTTAATGCTGTAAAAGAAGTATTTGATATAACTTTAAATGCTTTTATTTTTCAAGATATGAACTATGCATATCAGGTAGAACCTTTAGAACAAATTGTTGATGATATTTCTTATTATGCAAGAAAAAATCATATAAAACGTGTAAAACAGGCAAAAGCACATATTAAAAGAGGTTTTGTATATGCAGAAATTCTCAATGATTTGGAAAGAATTTCCGACCATTGTTCAAATATTGCAACAAACATGATTCAATCAATGAATTCTGATATTCCTAAACATGTATTGAAAAACAGGCTAAAAACAGAAAACGGAAAATATTCTGCAGAAATTGAAGAATTTAGAAATAAATATGCAATAGAACGTATGTAATTATTTGTGATACTATAGAAATACAGATTAGGATTTGGAGTTCAATAAATGTTTACTGCGGATAAAGATGAATTAATAAAAGGAATTGAAAATCTTTCTCAACCCTCTGTTCTTGTTATAGGTGATATGGCAATCGATGAAATGATATACGGTTCCACTGACAGAATAAGTAGAGAAGCTCCTGTTCTGATTTTAAGACACTATAATACAAAAATAATTCTTGGTGCGGCATCAAATGCGGCACACAATATAGCTACTTTGAACAAAGGAAAAGTCAGTGTAATTGGTATTATCGGTAATGATTATTACGCACCTATTCTTTTAAATACGTTTAAAGAAGCAGGCATTAATACAGAATATATGGTAGAGGATGAAACACGAGCAACTACCGTAAAAACAAGAATATCCGGTTCGTGTTCTCAATCATTAACACAGCAAATAGTAAGAATAGACAGAGAAACAATCGCTAAATTGTCTGTCGAAACAGAACAAAAAGTCATAAAACAAATGGAAATAGCAATTCCTAAACATGATGCAATTATCTTATCTGACTATAACATAGGATTGCTTACTGATAAAGTCATAAGTAAAGCAATAGAACTTGCAAAAAAATATAATAAAATAATAGTAGTTGATTCTCAAAAAGATTTAGACAGATTTCAAGGTGTTACGTCAATGACACCAAATCAACCCGATAGTGAAAAATTTGTAGGCTTTTTTATTAAAGATACAAATACTCTTGAAAAAGCAGGAAAAGAAATGCTTAAAAAGACAAAAGCAGATTCTGCTCTCATTACCTTAGGCGGTGAAGGAATGGCTTTATTTGAACAAAACGGTAATTTTGAAAAAATTCCTGTATTTAATAAAACTGATGTTTTTGATGTAACAGGTGCCGGTGATACCGTTGTTGCTGTTTATACACTTGCAATGGCTTCCGGGTTGAGTAAAAAGAATGCTGCAATACTTGGTAATTTAGCTGCAAGTATTGTTATAAGAAGTTTTGGCTGCGCTACAACAACTAAAGAAGAATTAATTCAAACAATTAAGCAAATGGATTTTATACTATAACGATAAAATAATATTGGGGGATATATGAATATTTTTAAAAAATTAAAATTAACTGATTATTTAATCATATTGGCAATAATAATTCTTGTTACTGTAGGTACATTAGCTGTATTTAAAAAGAAAAATTTTTCTAATCTTCCTGTTGAAAAAGAAGTTAAAATCCAATTTGATGTATTTTTCAGGGGCGTAACGATATCAACACCTGAATCACCGTTCCAAATCGGAGATGATGCATTCATAACAATAAGAAACGTTCCTTATACAAAATTGAAAATAGTTGATATGGATGGTCAACCGAGAATGACTTATGTTCCGGCTAAAAACCAATTAGGTGTTGCTCCTACGGTAGATGTTTCTATGCCAAATTTGTTTGATTTTATTGTAAAACTTGAAGATACGGCAAAGAAAACACCTGATGGATATGTCGCAGGCGGAAATAAAATTAAAATGGGTATTCCTGTTGTCATAGAAGGTGAAAAGTATAAATATCAAGGTACTATTTCAAATGTTTATGAAGTAGAAGATGAAAAAACTTCCGAAGAAGAATCTTCAGAAGAAGCACCCGTTGAAGAAGTTAAAGAATAATGAAAATTTTAGAATCAAAAATATTTGATATTATAAACAATATACTTTCGTTTATACAGGTAAAAACTGACTTAATAAGGCAGAATAGTTATATTTTCGCAAATATAGATGTTTTTATTTTACTTGCAATAGTTGCAACATATATAGTTTCAACATTTGGTACAACAGAACAGATAGGAATGATATCATTTGTAGTTCCTATATTAGTGGTAATAAAAGTATTAATTACAAAAGGCGAAAAAATTGAACTTGAACATTGTAATTTTTGGCTTTTAATGTATTTGATAATTTGTTTTATAACTAATTTTACGTCATCTATGCCTTTTCAAAGTCTTTATGGTTTTATGAAAACGCTTATATATTTTGCTTTTTATTTCGCTTTATGCCAGTTCTTAAAGTCTAATAAACATTATATAACTGTTATATTATTCGTGATAGCAGCAATAATGAGCGTTGAAAGCATTATAGGGCTTGTTCAAAATGCTGCGGGAGTAGAAAATATATCAACTTGGCAAGATACAAGTTATGTAAATCCGGAAGATGTGCTTGCAAGAGTATACGGAACATTAAAACCATATAATCCGAACTTATTCGGTGGGTATTTAATTGCCGGTTTTACTTCTATTATTGCAATATGTGCTTTACATTTTAAAAATAAAAATTTTCTATCGGCAATAATAGCTTTAACTTTTACATTTATAATTGCACTTTGTATATTCTTAACAGGATGCAGAGGAGCATATCTTGCACTATTTGTAATCATATTAACAATATTATTTGCATCATTTCAAATAATATTCTTTGATTTTAATAATAACAGAATAAAAAGATTATGGAAATATATAACCGGTGCGTTTATAGTGGGTGGAACAGCATTTATGTTGTTAAACCACGGTATATTTCATCGTTTAATGTCTATTTTTATCTTGAGAGGTGATTCTTCAACATCGTTTAGAATGAATGTATATAATTCTGCCATTCAAATGTTTCAAGATAATCCTATTTGCGGTATAGGAGTCGGGAATAAGGTATTCAGAGAAATATACGGCTTGTATATGTTGTCAGGTTTTGATGCATTGAGTTGTTATTGTGTATTTTTGGAAATGGCTGTTGAAAGCGGAATTTTTGCACTGATTGCATATTTATTATTTATAGGGAATTTATTATTTAACGGAATAAAAACATTTATAACTTCAAAAGAGTTGGCTGGTAAAATTATTATTTTCGCTACAACTGCTGCAATATTGGCAGTAATGTTGCACGGTTTATTTGATACTGTATATTTCAGACCTCAAATTCAATACATATTTTGGACAATGGCTGCAATATTAACAACTATGGTAAGAAAAACGGTCAGTATTGAAAAATAGCATTATTTGTTAAATAATGAAAAATGTACAAAACGGAGTTTTTTGGATGAAAAAAATCGGAGAAATGACAAGTGAAGAGTTTAAGGAAGCTCTATCAGTAATATTAAAATATAAAGAAGAAAAAAAAGAAGAAGAGAAACCTCAAACTAATTCAATTGATGAATTTAAGCAAAATATTGAGAATTTTAAGAATTTTTTATCCGAGCCGTTAACTCAGGAAGTATTTATAAGACGTGGAAAAAAAGTTAAAAGCTGGATATGGGAGCTTGTTTCGACGATAGTTTTTGTACTTGTAGCAGTAATTATAATAAGATATTTTATTGCAGAAATTCGCTGGATACCTTCAGGCTCAATGAGACCTACGTTAATAGAAGGTGACAGAGTGGTAGTAAACAGATTTTCCAGATTTTTTACTCTCCCCCAACGTGGTGATATAATGATTTTCTATCCTCCTGAAGAGAAATTGGAAAATACCTTCGGAAAAGTAATGAGTCGTTTAATCGGCATAGGTTGTAAAGATATAGCTTATATAAAAAGAGTAATCGGATTGCCCGGTGATAAGTTTGAAATTAAGCAGGATGATAGAGGTGTTTCAACTGTATATATTAATGATGAGCCCCTCAATGAACCATATATAAAGAATCCTTTGGAATATCCCGAATGTACGGAAAATATGTTGTGTGGTCCGATATATATACCTGAAGGACAATATTTTATGATGGGCGATAATCGTGGTAATTCCAGAGATAGCAGATATTGGGGCTTATTACCTCAAGACAGATTTATAGGTAAAGCTATAATTATAGCAAGAATTAATAAATTATAAATTTAGATTTGTAAGCCTGATAATTTCTTGTTTATATTCGTTATCTTTAATGAAATCAATTGATTCTATTGCATTATTAACATATTGCTTTATCAATAACTGTGTTTTTTTAATAATTTCGTCATTATTTATTATCAATTCTTTTATTTTGTCGTGAGAAAGACTTTCAATATTTTTATGTTGTTCGTTTAAAAAAATTACAGGTGCAGTATAGATTCCATTATCAATATCACTCATAATTGGTTTTGTTGGGTCTGTCTTTAATATATTCATCAAATCATCTTTAATTTGAAATGCGATACCAAAATTTTGAGCGAAATTAAAGAGATTAATTTTGTGTTCATTGTCAATTAACATTGCAAGGGAAACAAGCGGTGCTTTAAAGAGTTCTGCTGTTTTATATTCTGATTTTTTAATGTATTCATTCATTGTTGGGAGTTTGCCTATGGCAAAATTTTGGTTTATTTCTCCTTTGCACATTAAGTATAACGATTGAGAGAATGTATCTATAATTTCTGTTTTTGAACATTTTACAAGTTCTTTTAATGCGATAGAAAGTAAAATATCACCTGCAAGAACGCTAAGACTGTTACCCAATTTATAATTAAGTGAAATTTTGCCTCGTCTTGTTTGTGCATCATCAAGAATATCATCATGAACAAGGGTTGAATTGTGGATAAGTTCCACTGCACAAGCCAAATGATAAATTTTTTCATCGACATCAAATCCGAGTGCTTTTGTAAAAAGAAAAACTAAAGAAGGTCGTATTCTTTTTGATTTTGAAGATAAATAGTCGCTGATATCTGAAGCAATATTATTATTTTTGTCGGAGAGAGTTTCTATAATTAGTTCGTTTAAGTTATTTAGCTCTTTTTGTATTAACATATTATAAAACTCCCATTAATTCAGACATACTTTATTATAAATACATTAAAGAATAATAACAAATTATTTTTTGTTTTAATTTTAAATATGCAAAGGGTAAAGAGATGAACGTAATAAATCAATATAGTTCAATAAACAATAAACAGGTAAGTGTTCCTTGTTCAACAGTAAAGGAAAATACAATTAAGACAACAGAATATAAACCGGATGTGTTAGATATTCTAAGTGAAAAAGTTGTAAAAAGAAAAGATATAACAGATACAGTTACTGTTCCAAGAGCAATATTTAAGGGGTATTTGTGCTTTACGGCAGGAACAGCAATAAATGCAATAGCCGGAATGTTGAAAGATAAAGGATTTTCAAAGTATTTAGGAATTGCAGGAAGTTTGGTATCGATATATGGTACATATAACTTTGTAAAACCATTTTTAATAAAAGATAAAGAAAATAAATAATTGACGAAAATGTGAAAATAAACTATTCTAATATTATTAAAGAAGAGGTTAGAAGAATGAATAAAATAGTTTCTTTTATAATATTGGTAGTATGTTTAGCTGTTGCATATAAAATAGGGCTTATAAATACGATGATAAATTACATAAATGCATCAATAACAAAAGCGCAGCAAGAAGAAGTTTATCATAACCCTGATGGTTCTGTAACAACAGTAAGATATAGAAGTTTATTCGGTCCTCGATAAAAAGTAATAAATTTCTTATAAAAAAAGACTTGAAATAAAAAATTGTGCATGTATAATTAAATCACTGAGCAAATGCGAGAGTAATTCAGTGGTAGAATGCTTCCTTGCCAAGGAAGATGTCGCGAGTTCGAGCCTCGTCTCTCGCTAATAAAAAGGATTTGCTATTTGGCAAGTCCTTTTTATTTGTATAGTTTTACAGGACTGTTTATGTGTATTATTTCTGGTAGTTCCTATTGTATTTTGTCGAGTAGTTCGGTTTTCTTTTTTTGATGTTTTTATTTTATAAAGTCCGCTATTTATAGGGGTTTTGGCGGTCGGAAGTTTAACTTTACCAAAAAAACCGATTTACTCATATTTACTCATTATTTACTCACACCGGTTGCTTACTTTCCAATAATAGCAAGAAATTTTTTAGAGCGGTTTTTTTGGAATAGAGCGGTTTTTTTGGTAAAGTAAATTTTTAAATTTCTAATAAAATTTTATGACACATAACAACACAATGGTCGGAAGTCGTGTTCCAATCTTTTGACTTCAGAGTTAATGTTGTTGTGCCATGAATAATATATATATAAATATAAAAGATATTCAAGATAACACAGGATCTCCAATAGTATTATCAGGAATGGCATTTGTAGATAAAAAGATTTCAAGATTAAAACATTTTGAAGACAGATTATTTAAAAAATTAAAATTTGAGCATTATTCAGAAGAAGATTTAAGAGATATTCTTAATCAGATAACTGATCTTGAATTTAGTGATGATGCAATAACATATCTTGCAACACGCACAAATCAGTTCCGAAAAATTGTTCAGACTTTGGAACAGTTAGAAAAACAAGCAAAGACAAATCAATTAAATGTAATTACAGAAGATATTTTGAAAGGAAGATTTAATGAAAGACAAAATATTAAAATTATGCCGCCGGCTCAAAAAGTGTACGCTTGATGAATTATTATCTTTGACAGAAGAAAAAGAATATATTATAAAATCAGCCTTAACTTATCTTGAAAATATCGGTTGTATAAAAATAGATCATAATTTAATTTTATTTATACAAAATCCTCAAAAAACTAATATTGAACAAAAAAGACTGAATATTATTGTTAAGTGCTGTGGGTGGTATAGGTGCAGGCATGGTTGGAGGTGCAATAGGAGGAATTGAAAATAAGAACCGATGTGTTTTAGAAATTCAAATAAAACATAATGACGAATTAAAGAGCTTATATATTACATCAAGCAAAGCAGAATTAGAAAAACTTGCAGTTGATATTGAAAATAAAGTGAAAGTGTGAGCAGTTAAAATGCAGATAAAGTGCAAGAAAGATTAGTTTGATAATTCCGTATTTAAACAACTTCCGACCGCTAAAACTCAAACAACAAGCCAACTTTACAAAAAAATATCAAACTAACCATTTCTATCAATGTGATTGAACTAATACACGGACTGTGCCGAGCCAAAATGATTAAATATCATTTTGCGAGAGGGAGCCGTACGCACGTTGAAGATTGCACGAAGAAATGAGTGCAATATGAAACGGTTTGGAAAACCGCGCTATGCGAATACCTGTAGAAATAAAAAAAAGAATAGGACAGAAGATATCTGTCCTATTTTTATTAGCTGAGGATGGATTCGAACCGTCGACCTTACGGGTATGAGCCGTACGCTCTCACCAACTGAGCTACTCAGCCAAAAAGCTATTTACATTATTATATGCTCAAAAAAAAATTACAATACTTTTAATAAAAAAAACTAAAAATTAATCAATTGTACAATGTTTTTTTCTTAATTAAATCTAATAAATATTCATTATGAATATTGTTAATAAACTTTTAATTGCTTTAAATGAAACTACGGAATTAAAGGAAGATACTCAAAGCCGAGATAAAACTTATTATTCTTTAAATTGTTACGGACATCAAAAGAAATGGCTTGCCAATATTTTGCCGTCCGAGCTTTTAACGAAAAGTGTAAAATCAGCAATAGAATCTATTGTTACTCTTTGTGAAAATGATATATTTTACAATAATTTTCCTGATAATGTTAAAAGTCCTGATTATGGGGATAATTGGGGACGACTTGCAAATTATATAGAATTGAATAATAGAGCAATAGCATATATGAACAATGATAGAACCTGTTGCGGAATTTTAAGTTGTATAAAATTATTGCCTGCAATACCTCCTTCTGCAAAAAGTTGGGCTAATTGTATTATTATTTCTCAGATTTTTCCCAATATTTACGGGGATACGTATAACAAAGGTGCATTTGAAGAAAATTCAATATATGGTTTAAAATTAAATGCAGGTTATAGTCATAATATTATTTCAAATGAAATCCAAGAAAAAATCTCACCAAAAGAGCAAATAGAAGCCTTTAATATTTTGGCTCATTTTAGAGGTATAAAAACAGGTTTTAGGATGGTTATTTCAGAAGATCAAATGAAAGTTTGTTATCCTTCTCATGAAGAAATTTTCAGATGGAGTAATCCGGAACACGAAGAAATTTTTATAAAAGAATGTAGTGAGCTTATGAATTTAGGTTTTGAAGCAATGTTTATTGATTCAGCTAAACACATAGGCGGATATGATATGCAAAATTATACAGGGGTAGGTGCTCTGCCGGAATATGCACAAATGCAGCATATTTTGCATGAAATAAGAAAAAGAAGCGGAAAAACAACTATAAGTTTTATAGGTGAAAAAAGTACAGATGATTTTTTACGCTACGAAAAATTGGGCTTAAATGCAGGAACTGATTATATAACAGGCGATAGCTTCTATGCGGTGCGAGAACTTTCTGAACAATTAAAATACAACAGAATTTATGCTCCCGGGGTAGAAATTGAAAATGATAACTATGAAGGCGGAATTACTTATGAACAACGTCTTAACAGAATAAATTCCGCTCTTTTCGGTTTCTATAATGCAAGTGATAAATTACCAAGTTTTATGCAGACTAATGACATCTTTCCATTGAGATACGATACAAATACGCATCATATAATGATGACTAATCCATCATATTCACAAGATGGTACCCCTGAAAGCCATTGGGAAAATTTATTTACAAAAGATGACGGAAGATTATATAACCACAAAGTCGCGGAGTTGTTTGCTCACGCACTTTGCTTATAACAGAAAGGAACAAAAATGAACGTATTACAAGAAAAAGGTATTCCGATAGATAAACAGATAAGAACCTGGCATGATATAGTTAAACGACCATATTGCAGAGCTCATGTTGATTGTTATTCCAGAACAAGACAAATATTATTAAACGGAATTGAAACGGAAGCTTGGAGCTTTAAACATCATTTTGTAAGAAAATCTGATGATATGGAATTAAATAAAACTCTGGTAAAAATAAGACGACTTGAAGATATGCAGCAAACTACTGTTAATTGGTTATGCCCTGCAAATCAAACAGTTTTGGATACAACATTGGGTTATGAACAGGTCGCTGTTGATTTAACTGCTTGGCTTGCTCAAAATGAAAAGGATAAATATGTAAAAGAAACTTTTGATTTTGGGCTCTTGGAAGATTTTGACCATTTATACAGATATTCTCAATTCGCATATATGATTGAAGAAACTGATCCTAATGAAATAGTTCAAAAGATGACTGATGTTATGATTGCTCGTCCTACTCAAAATCATCATAATTGTAATGCTATCAGAATCAGAAAACCTTATGATAAAGATAAAACTTCACCCGAAACAAAAGTAAATATTTTAACATTAATATCAGCAGAACAGCAAACCCATAATTTTTATGCAGAACACGGTTTTATGTATGGAAATAATGACTTAAAACGTTTATATGCAGAGATTTGTGATATTGAAGAAGAACACGTTACAATGTATGAAACACTTGTTGACCCGAATGAATCAATGCTGGAAAAGTGGTTAATTCATGAGTTTACAGAGGTTTGTAACTATCATAATTGTTATAAAGATGAAACGGATGAACGCCTGAAACTTATATGGGAAGAATTTATGCAAATGGAAATTGCCCATTTAAAAGTTGCTGCGGAACTGTTTGAAAAATATGAAAAACGTGGAGCAGATGAAGTTATTGGCTCAGAACTTGTTCTCCCTTGTCATTTTGAAAGTCAAAAAGAATATGTTTCAAAAGTTATTGAGACAGAAGCAGATAAACGTCTGGGCGGAAAACAAGACTATAATAAAATTGATGAATTACCTGATGACTGGGCAAGCTATAAGGTTCAAGAAATGGTTGCAAAAGATGGTGCGCCTTCTGAACAGGCTATTAGATTAAGTATGCAATCAATAAATAGAGATATAGCTCATGCAGAGGAAAAATTATTAAGAAAACAAGCTGATATTCTTGAAAAAGGATTGCAAAAAAAGGCACAAGCCCCCAACACCGTTACGCCGGATGAATATAAAAATTTTGAAAAAGTAGAACGAATTGATTTTATTGAATAGATATAAGAAAACGACCTCAAGTGAGGTCGTTTTCTTTTACCATACAACTTTTTCTATTAATTCAATTTCATAACCGTCAGGATCTTTTATAAAAGCAATTAATGAACCTTTTCCGTTTAAATCAAACGGTTCATCGCTATATTCATATCCGTTAGAATGTAATCTTTTTGTAAATTCATCCATAGATTTGATGGAAAAAGCAAAATGACCAAAACCGTTACCTATATTATAACCATCTTTAGGGGTTTCGTCATTATAGGTTAATTCTATTTGAATGCCTGTTTCTTTATCTGTTAAAAAATATAACCAGCAATCTTCTAAACGTCTTTTGGATTCAATTTCCATATCAAAAAGTCTTGTATAAAAATCCAAACTTTTTTGAATATCTTTAACTCTAATCATTATATGCAAAAGTGTCATAGTTTCTCCTTTAATATTCTGCTGCAAGTTTTATTGCATTTATCATACTATCAGCATTTGCAATGTTTTGTCCTGCTATATCAAATGCAGTTCCATGTGCAGGTGAAGTTCTCAGTATATCAAGTCCAATGGTTGTATTTACACAATTATCACGCTGCATTATTTTTACAGGAATTAATCCCTGATCGTGATACATTGCAACATAACAATTATAGTTAGATTCATCAAGCTCGCATTTTGTAAATAAAGAGTCAGCGGCAAAAGGTCCTTCTATATTAATTCCTTCTGCTCTTAATTCTTTTACTGCAGGTATTATTGCATTTTGTTCTTCATCACCAAACATTCCGTTTTCCCCGCAATGAGGATTTAATCCGCAAATTGCAATTTTGGGGTTTGAAATTCCCAGTTGTATTTTTAATGAAGTATCCAAATTTTCTATTTTTGTTTTGATGTTGTCTTTTGTTATTTGAGAAGGGACATCTTTTAGTGCAATATGCCTTGTTATTAACATTATTGAATATGTATCACAAACAAATAACATTTCTGCTTTTTGGTGATTTTGCGCAATATATTGTTCAATAATTTCTGTTTGTCCTGAGTAATTATGTCCTGCCATTTTCATTGCATTTTTAGAAACAGGTGCTGTTACTATTGCTTCTATTTCATTGTTTACTGCCATATTGCAAGCTTGAACTATAGCACGAAAAGCAAATTCTCCTGCTTCTTCTGTCTCTATTCCGAGTTTTATATCTTCTAATCGATATGGAATTTCAACGATTTCGTAGTCTTTTTCAAGTTCTAAATTATGTTTTTCTTTGTAATAATTCAATATATGCTTGTTAGTTAAAATAACGACTTTTTCTTTGGGTAAATCCAAAAAATTGAGTGCTTTTATTGTGATTTCAGGAGAAATACCGTTCGGATCTCCCATTGTTATTGCTATTTTTTTCATTATTTATCCTGTTCAAAATATTTTATAATATCAATTAAAGTGTTTTGAGTGCCAAGGTTGCCTGACTTTGTAACAATAAATTGTCCTTTGTGGTCAACACCCAAAGGAATAGCAGGTGCAACGGTGTCAATCGTTTGAAGGTTTTTACTCCCTATTGCTCTGCAACATTTTGAAGAAGTTTCTCCACCAACAGTAATAAGAATTGCTTCTTTTTGTGATATAACACTCTTTGTAACATTTGCAAGATAATCACAGATTTTAGAAATAAAAACATCTTTCGGTAATTCGTGTTCAAGTAATAAATCCGTTAATTCATCATTGTTTTCTATTAATTTAGATGAGTGAACAATAACGGTATTTTCCTTTATCAAATTGTTAACTATACGTTGAGCGATTTCTTTATAATCATCCGAGAAAATATTTTCAGGCTTTATAGCAATAAAATAAGTATTTTCAATATCATCATTTTCTTTTAAACGCTTAATTTGAGAAGCGGTTAAATCAGTAGCACTACCTGATACAATTAATTTAGGAAGTTTAGGAATATTAATTTCTTCAGATGTTTTTTCACTGTAGTCAGGATACCATATTTTACTTAATGCTTGAGCTGCACCTGCAGAACCTACGGGTAAAATTTTGTAATTACTTTTAGTAACTGCAAGTGCGATTTGTTCCAAATCGGTTGTAGAAACAGCATCCGCAACAATTAATTTTTTACCCTTTGAAATAAAATCATTTAATTTTGTGAGAATAGGACCTGCACCTTTCATAACCGTATCTAAACTGATTAGTTCTACGAAATCCTTCATTTCCGCAGGAATTTGATTCCTTAAAATATTTACTATATTTGATTCTGTAATAGGAAAGGCAGGGTCTCTTGAAACTTCTGTACGTTGGAGAGGAATGCCTTTAACAAGGTGATAACCGCCAATTGTTGTTCTTCCTTCATTTGGGAAAGCAGGAAATATAACCGCAACATCAAATTCCAGTTTTTCAATTAATGTTAGGACTTCAGCTGCTATATTACCTCTAAGTACGGAGTCAATTTTTTTATAAATATGTTCAAAATTATATTTTTTGATAATATTTTCAGCTACTTTTAGAACTTTTTTGTGGGCAGAATCTGCATCAATATTTCTGGATTCTGTAGACATAGCAAATACTTCCGTTTTTAAACTTTCGTCAACGGAAATATCATCTCCAAAAGCAACTTGCGTTTTACATCCTCGCAAAAAGAACTGCAAAGATGTATCATTTGCACCTGTTAGGTCATCAGCTATAATACAAATATAATTGGATGTATCCATATAAGTTTTAATTATCACCTTTTTTGCTGCCGAGAAGTCTCATTGCATTAGCTCTGATAACAAAACGTTCTTTTTGTTCGCCGTCTTGACCTGTCCATTTGTTTGAAATAAGACGACCTTCAATACATACTAATCCGCCTTTTTTTACATATTCACCTGCTATTTCAGCGGATTTATCCCATAATTCTATATTAAACCAATCGGTTGTTTCTGCTTTGCTTTTATAATCCCATCTTGAAACAGCAACGGAAAAAGTGGTTTTTACTTTGCCTGATTCAAAATATTTAACGTCGGGATCTTGACCTGCTCTGCCTACTACAACTACTGAATTCATGATTATAACCTCTTTCTTATACAAGTCATTATATTTAAAAATTATCTTTTTTGCAAAATTACTGGAAATAGTATTAAGATTTAATACTAAAAATTTCAAATATGTTTAATATTAATTAATTCGTGAAATATAAATTCTATACTTCCGTATAAATTTTGATTATACAGGGCTCTCTTTACTATTCATTCCCTTTGTTTGAATCAAGTATATTGTTTACATAATCATACACAATCGTATTTACTCCATTCTTTGGTAACATAAGAATGTTTTTTATTATATCTTTTCTTTTATAAAGTAGATTATCTTCGTTTTTAACCAAAATTTTATCTAAATAATATTCAATATCGTCTATAGTTTTTGCTTTATAATAGCCTTCAATAATTTTTTGTCCGAATTCATTGTGTCCTTTTGAATTAGGATTAATAAGCTGAATTACCGGCTTTAGAGTCGGAAGATATTCAAATAAAAAGGAATTGCAGTCGGTTATTAATAAATCTGATGTTCTGAACATATCAATATAATTACCGCTTTCGTACACTTCCGCATTGGGCAGTTCTTTCCAGCTCTTATAATATTCGTTCATCTCTTCTACTGTCATAAGATTTCTTTTTATAATCTCCCGTTTTAAAGATGGATGAGGTTTGAAAATAAATTCATATTCATTGTGCTCTTTTGCATAATTAAAAAAGAATTTGTAATTCCAATTAAAAGTTCCAAATCTCAATACTGTATTGTTGTCAAAAGAAAAATGAGGTGCAATTATAATATGTTTTTTATCGGTTTTCCAAAGTCTATTTTTTATATTGATTTCTTTTAAATATGCATCAGTCTTTGGTTGACCTGCAAGGTAAACCTGTTCTGCTTTAAACCCATAGTCAATCAGGTTTTGTCTTGCAAAATTATTATCTACAAAATAGACAAAGAGTTTTTTATATATTTCATCTCGTTCATTATCGCCGTTTGTTATACAGGAACCGTAGCTGCAATACATTGTCAATGCATATTTAGACACATTATCAATTGATTGTGCTTTTGAAATCGCAGGTGGTTCATCGTAAAATACGATATCAGGAGCAAATTTCTTTAACTCTATGTATTTATGCTCATTGAAATTATATGCATATTCTACATTCATTCCTTGATTTTTAAAGAAATCATAGTTTTCTTTGGCTTTTTTTTCGTATTCCAAATAATTGTATTTCTTTTTTCTGAGCATATCATATACAGAAATTACAACTTTAACGTTAAAACGGTCATCTGCCGCAAATTTTTCATAAATATATTGATAAGCCCATTTAGATGCTTCGCAATTAACAAAGATAATATTAATTTTTCTTTTATTTACGTCTTTAGAAAGATTTTTAACTATTTTTTTATAACGGGAATTTATTTTATTTAAATTCCAAGTGTCTAAAAGATTTTTTAAGCAAAGCATAAAATTCTCTATATAAATTATAATGACATATATTTTTAAATCATATATAAATAACAAAGGCTTTTCAACTTTTTTATTAAAATTTTATAAGATTAAAAATCAGACAGTCTTCAATCTATAATTTAAGTGATTTTATAAACTCAACTGCTTCTTTTTTTGTTGTAACATCACCTGATAATTGTGCTTCTTTTAGTGCGTTTATTATCTGTCCGAGTTTTGGACCTTGTTGTAATTGTAATATTTCCATTATATCTCTGCCGTCAAGCAGCTTTTCTATCGGTTGAATACTGTTCTTTTGTTCTAAATATATATTCAGAAGATTAGTAAGGTTATTTATATTAGTTTCAACCATTTCTTCCGTTATTTTCTCACCTCTGGCAGAAAGTCTGTCTGCCATTGCCAGTATAATTACGTCTATAACATAACCTTCCATTTTTCGATAAAACTTGTAATATGCTTTTTCTGTTACGTCTGAAGCACTTACCATTCCTGACGGATAAATGTGGTATTTTATTAGTGTTTTTACGTATTCAATTTGTTTTTTAGAAAATTTTAATTCTTTTAATATAGGAACAACGAGTTTTGAACCTATTTCATCATGTTTTATAAAGCGGTGTCTTCCTGTTTCTTCTTCAATTGTCCAGCAGGCTGGTTTACCTATATCGTGCAGAAAACCTGCGAGTTTTAGAAAAGAAATTAATTTAACCTGTCCGTATTTTTGTTCATCCAAATATTGTTTTATTTCTTCACTTGCATTTTCATAAATAATTTGTATTTGCCTTACTGTTTCGATTGAATGATGCAATAAGTCCAAATGGTGATGCTGATTTGGCGGTATTTTTTTTACTTCTTTGAATATAGGGAATATTTCTTCCAATAAATTACATTCATCAAGTTTTATTAATGCTAAATCACAATATTTCCCTTCAAACATTTTTAAAAGTTCAACGGTAATTCTTTCTTTTGCAGGTTTATTGATGTCTTTATATATTTTTTTAGATATTTCAATTAACGAATTATCAATTTCAAAACCTGTTTTGGAATAAAACCTAAAGATTCTAAGTAATCTTAACGGGTCATCTTCAAAATTTTTATCGGAAATACCTTTGATTTTTTTTTGTTCAATATCCGTAATACCACCTGTTAAATCTATAAATTTATTGTTTTTTAAATCATAAGCGATAGCATTTATTGTCAAATCACGTCTTTTAATATCTTTTTCAAAGTCATTTTCAATAGGTTTTGTTATGTCTAAGTAATTAACTTTGTCATTTAAAACAATTCTATATATATTATTTTCATTATCAAGTTCTATAAAATGGGCATTTAATTTGTCTGCTAAATTTTTTGAAAAATTCTTTATATCACAATTACAAACAATCAAATCTCTGTCCGGACTTTTTTTATTCATAATCATGTCACGAACAAAACCGCCGATAAGATAAGCCTCAATATCCTTTAAATAAGGTCTTATTTGTTTTATAACTTCATCATTTTCAATAATTTTAATATATTTATCCATACAAAACTCCGTTTATTACGGTTGTTAGAGCGGCTGTTAGAGCAGTATCCGCTCTATATATTAAATTTCCCAGTGTTATTAACGGAATATTATTGGTTTTAAAAAATTCAAATTCTTTCTCTGAAAATCCGCCTTCAGGGCCGATTATGATTAAAATTGATTTGCTTTTATCAATTGGATTTTCTTTTATATATTCAAAGAAATTTTTGTCCGTATATTTTTCCGCAAAAACAACAACCGAATTATAATTATTAATAATATTTTTGATATAGGACAATTCAAAAACAGTCGGGATATCGCATCTTTCACATTGTTTTACGGATTCTAATGCGATTTTTTGCCATTTCTCTATTTTATTTTTTATAACGGATTCTTTTACCGCACAATTATCGGTATATAAAGGAATAATACCTTTTACACCTAATTCTGTAGCTTTTTGTATTGAACTAATTTGTGCATCCGAGTTTAGGACACTTTGAGCAATATACAATTTTAGAGGTATTTTTCTTTTTGATTGATAGCTGTTAATTATTTTACATTCAAATGAATCGGGTAAAATATTTTCAATAACCGTTTCATATTGAATTTCATTTTCATCAAGGAAAAGTATCTTTTCACCGATTTTAGAACGCATAACTTTTATAATATGCTTAAATAATTCTTTTTCATTGATTGTAACTTTATTATTATTAATATTCTGAGTATTTATTAAAAAATGCGGCATATTTTTCCTTTCATTAAAAATTATACAATAAATTAACAAATAAATTTTTTAGAAGTTTTGTTTATAGCGAGGTGGAAAAAATGTTTAATATAAATAAAACAGGTGTTAATATCCCAATAAAAACAAGATATCAAGCTCATAAAACCGAGAAAAGATTCCAAAAATCAGGATATTCAAACGTTGTAAAATCGGTTAATAATAATGGTGATATTGCAATTCTTGGATATAAAGGAATACCTGATAAAGATGAACTGGTTGCGGCAAGTGTAATCAACCCTGACGGAAAAGAAACATTAAAATTGTATAAAACCGTAATGCTTGATTCAAAAGAAGCAAGATATCCAAGATATTCAAGAATTATAGAAACTTGGGATGTTGTAAAAAATAATTTAATATTTAAAAAACATACAACAATGCAATATAACGGATATTCTGCAGTTCCTGAAGTGATTTCAACAATGTATAATGATGATAATGACTGTGACGGAGTAAAAATAGTCAGAAAATATCCTTATAGAGAATATTCAAAATGTTTTCAAAAACCTGAAAAAGATAACTAATAAAGAAGAAAATAAATATGAAAATAGAAGGAAATAAAGTTCCAATTCCATTAAGAACAAGATTTGCAGTTAATAAATCTAAAAAGAATTTAGAAAAAGAAGGGTATGGAAATATCAAAGCATTAGCAAATGCAAGAGGTGATGTAGCAGTATTAAGTTATGATTTGGCTGAAAATGGCTCACTTCTTGTTGCTAATATAATAAAAAGGGATGGAGATCAAATAATAATCCATTATAACAATACATCAGAAGATTATAATAGTCCTTATACAAGAACAATAACAAGTTGGGGAAAAGGGTTATACGATTCATATTATTCTTTTAAAAAAGATGTAGAACTACAATATAACGGTAAATCAAAAATCCCTGAAACTATAGTTTCAATAAATTCTGATATAAAAAGTCATACAGGGCTTAGAAAAACTAAAAAAAGTCCGTGTCGATTAAGTAAAATAATATAATATAATTACTTTACAATATTGGCTATAAATTATATCATCATATTATGGTTGAAGTTTCTACTGCTTTAATAAAAGATGCGGTTTTTAATTTGTGTATTAATGCAAACACAAGTTTAGATTTAAACGTATATGAAAAAATATATAATGCATACCAAATGGCAGATAATATAGAAACAAAAAATATTTTGGGTTCTGTTTTGCAAAATGCAAAAACTGCAAGTGAAAAGCAATGTCCTTTGTGTCAGGATACAGGGCAGGTTATTGTTTTTATCAATATTGGTCAAGATGTCAATTTAACGGGCGATTTTATAGAAAAAGCCGTTAATGACGGAGTAGAACAAGCATATAAACAAGGATATTTCAGAAAATCAGTAGTTAAGGATGCATTATTTGACAGAAAAAATACATCAACAAATACACCTGCAATTATATATACTAAATATAATGAAGGTTCGGATATTGAAATAGGTGTGATAATAAAAGGCGGTGGTTCGGAAAACAAATCTTTAACAAAAATGCTTATGCCTACACTAAATATAGATGAAATAACCGAAGCTATAGGCGAAATGATTTTATCTGCAGGAGTAAATGCGTGTCCTCCAATGTTTGTTGGCGTTGGAATAGGTGGAACAATAGATAAGGCTGCAATAGAATCAAAAAAAGTATTTTTAGAAAATGATTTTTTGGCACAAGAAAAAGAACTGGCTATAAACATAAAAGAATATGTAAATGCTAAAGCACCGAAATTATATAATAATTTTTATGTTTTGGATATTAAAATACATTCATTCGCAACTCATATAGCAAGTATGCCTGTTGCTATAAGTATAAATTGTCATTCTGACAGGCTTTCAAAGTGTATAATAAAAGATAATAAAATAGTATTTTTTCATAAAATACCTGAATATAAAAATATAGAAACAAATACTGTTATTTCAAAAGAAATTAAGACAGAGGATGTTTCTTCAATACGAGGACTGAAAGAGGGAGAAAATATACTTTTAACCGGAGAAATTTATGTTGCCAGAGATATGGTACATAAAAAATTTGAAGAAATAATTAATTCCGGGCAAGAACTGCCTATAGATATAAAAGATAGAATAATCTTTTATGCCGGTCCTTGTCCTTCGAAACCTGGGGAAATAATAGGTTCTATAGGTCCAACTACTGCATCTCGAATGGATAAGTATGCTGTTAAATTATATGAAATGGGGTTAATGGGTACAATTGGTAAAGGTGATAGAAACAGTAAAGTAGCAGAAACGATAAAGAAAAATAATGCAAAATATTTTACAGTAACAGGCGGTATTGCTGCATTACTTGCAGAAAAAGTAAAAAAAAGTGAAGTAATAGCGTTTGAAGATTTAGGTGCCGAGGCATTATATAAATTGTACGTTGAAAAATTCCCCGTAAGGGTAGAAATAGGATAAAAAACAAAATTGCTTGACTAATGGTAATGTTATTGATAAAGTTAGGTTGGTAATAATTATTTGACAATTAAATATTTTATCGGGATGTAGCGCAGCTTGACTCTGCCGACGAAAAAGATACGGTGTATCTTTTGAGGAGAGGTAGCACCGAGCCTTATAGAGTTAAGAATATTACACTACAGTTTTGACAATTGAATATTTTATCGGGATGTAGCGCAGCTTGGTAGCGCACCTCGCTTGGGACGAGGGGGTCGCAGGTTCGAATCCTGTCATCCCGACCACTTAAAATAAAGACAGAACTTGATTCTCAGGTTCTGCCTTTTTATCTCCTTACAAACTTCGTTTTGTTTCAAAGAAAATACTTTGTTCTCAGCTGATAATCCTCTTTTTGCACTTACCTGCTTGTTGGAGTAGAAACCACAACCTACTCTCTAATAAAAACCCTGAAACTATCTTTTAAGTTTCAGGGCTTTTTACAATAAAACAATTATTATTAACTTTGTTGAGAAAAACAAGCAACCAATTCATTGATTAATTTTGCATTATGGGTATCTAATACTTTATCTATAGAACCATAATCTTTGCCGTTTCCGCTTGTTAAAAAGGCAGAAACTGCACTCTTGATAACATCTGTAGTATATGTATCAAATGATTTGATATTATCTTGAACTTCGGTTTTGCCTGCTTTGATGGTATCAATCTTCCAATCATCACCGTAATAATAGCTTCCGAGTCTTACATATCCATGGTCTTTTTTATCATAGATATAGATACTCTTATTAATATCAATGTTGCCATTTTTATCAATATCCGCCATAAATATAAGGTTATTTGCCTTAGCTCCGGTAATGGTTAGAGTGTCGTTTCCTGCGTAATCAGTAATTTTGATACCGCCGTTTAATTTATCAATTTTATAGTTATCATCTCGTCCGTCCTGGTCAATAATTGTCCCTGATGATTTTTTTGAAATATTATATGTATCAATTGACGCTTTACCCATTGCAGTACCTGCTTGAATTTTAAAATCAGTAGTATTTATAATATCGTATACGTTTCTGTCGAATTTATCAGCAGATAAAGTGTTTGCAGCAGTATCACAGCTATCTTCAATTACTACATTGTTAGAATTTTTGATTGTATATTTATCACTTCCGTCTTTATCTTGAATATTTGTAATAGAAGAATCTTTAACATTGTAAATATCGTTTGATTTGCCGTAATCTATTATATATGTAGACTTGCCTGATGTTATATTATAAGTATCTGTTGAATACTTTGATGAATTTTGACTTGAATATATATACATTCCTGAATTTGAAGTTAAGTTATAAGTATTTTTTTCATTATCACTTGCTGCTTCATCCCACAAGCGTACATATTTAGAATTTTTAAACGTATAGGTATCGTTTCCGTCGTCATCTATAATACTATAGTCTAAGATACCATCTTCAGTATTTTTGTCACCTGCATATATTGAAATACCATCAACATTAGTGAAATTATACTTATCGTTTCCTTTTGTATCATTGATTTTAACAAGAGAAGTGTCTTTTATTGTATAGTTTTCATCCCCTGCAGTATCAAAAAGTTTTATTCTGTGGGATTCATTTGAAATATTAAATTTATCATTACCGTCTTGGCTATTTATAATGATTTCAGCAGAATTTTTAACGGTAAAATTATCAATCTGGTCTTTTGCTGATGCACCTGAATTTTCCTGATCGGTAATTTTAATACCTATAGAATCAACTAAAGTATATTTATCTGCTCCTCCATTATAATCATTGATATTTGTATCATATAGAGAATTTAATTTATAAGTGTCATTACCATAATAATCGGTAATAATTGAATCAACCACATTGGTTAATGTGTATGTATCTTTTCCGCCGGTGTTACCTGTAGATACAGTATCAGAAATTGAAACATTATCAGAATTATTAACAATATATTTATCGTTTCCTGCATTATCACCTAAGCTAATATATTTTGAACCGTTTATTTTATATGTTTCACTGCCTTTAAAATCGGTTACCGATAAACCCAATTGATTGACTCCAGTTCCTGTTCCTACTGTTGAATTTATGGTATATGTATCATTCCCAAGTTTATCATTGATGTTAGAACCACGTCTTAAATTATTTAAATTGTATTTATCATTGCCTGCAGTACCTTGATCTGCACCATAACTACCAACATTTTCATTTATTGTTACAGCAGAATCGAAAACATTATATGTATCATTTGCACCGTAATCTCTAATAGTGATAGCAGTATTTTTAATATTATAATTATCAGCCCCGCCCCAATCGTAAATCATAGAATTTGAATTGGCTCTATTAACATTATATTTATCTTTTCCTGCGTAATCATTTATATTAACATAGGCATTATCTTTAATATCGTAACTGTCGTTTCCTGAATAATCTTTTATATTTTTTGATGTTAAAGACAAGCCTAATTCACTTTCGCCATATTTTGTTGTATCAACTGTTATTGAATCAAGAACAGAAAAAGCGTATTTATCATTACCTTTAAAATCTGTTATAGAACTTGCTTGTTCCGGACTATACCAAATTTTAACGTCATAGTTGTCATTTCCGTTAAAATCGACATATTTTACTCCGCCTGATTTTAGATTGATTTTGTCGTTTTTATCACTTCCAACCAAGTAGCCTGCCGAAGTAAGAGTGTTTGAACTGTTTAGTTCATAAACATTAGCATTATCTTTTGTTACACCGGTTGTATTTCCTATGGTAGCTGTATCCCCTGAATATTCTGCGCTGTGTACATAATAGTCAACAATAGTTGTTGTAACTTGTTTTTTAAATGCATCTGTTGTTTTATCCGTATATACAGTTACAACTTTTAAATTATTTCCGTCTTTTACCTTATATGCATATCCTTTATATTTTGTATTATCTAAGTTTACTTTAAATGTAAGATCTGTATTTGCTGTAGTTGACAGTTTGTAGTTAATGTTTTTTGAATTAAAATCAATATCAATTTGTTTAGTGTTTTCTGTAATTGGAACTGTAGAACTTTTCTTCTTAGCCATAATATTTCTCCTTTTTTATTTGATATGAGTTTTTTACTGTTATAAATTTGGTGCAACATAAATTGCAAATATAATTTTTATTTGTTTGGTTAAATTATAAATGCTATTTTCTTAATATTCAACAATTTTAACTCGTTACTAATAAGTCTTTCTGAATACTGCCAAAATCAGTTTAATAAATATTATATATACAACAAACTTATAAACTTATTGTATCACAAATAAACTGTTATAGATATTCTTTACATTTAATGTTAAATTTTACTAATCCAATGAACTATAATATGCAAGTGAATACAAAATAAATATTTACTTATTTTGCAAATATTTCTGGATACAAGAATATCCGTTACCGGAGGGAGAACAATTAGAATTGATTTGAGCAGCTGTTCTACTGCTATATGCAGGAACTAAACCGTTTTCTGTAAATACTGTTGCAAAAATATCCCTTCCAAAAGTATTTGGCTTTCTGTTTCCATTAATGTCAAATATAACAACCAGTCCGTTACTTTGTGTAATATCAACACCAAAATATGATGCTATACTTCCTTTTGAATACGAATCAATATTAATGAATGTTCCGTCACTGAGAATTGCTGTAACAATATTATCTCCGACGCCTATTCCTGTATGCTGACAATATGCATTTCCCCCGTTTAAATTTTTAGTATCGCCTTCATTCCAGCACCCTGCTTCATTATAACAGACTTTTATCGTATTCAGGTACTGTTTTAAATATGTATCATACCAGTCTTTAATTAATTCGGTATCATTATTTCTTACTTCAAAATCAAAATCCCCGCCATCGGCTTTTACCCTTGTCATTGCATTAGCCAATGTTGAATATGCTTTTTTTACTCTTGTATAACGTTCTTGTTGTGCATAATTTGCTTGTATTGTAGGTATTGTTGTTGCTGCAATAATACCTATGATTACAAGTGTTATTAACACTTCCGCAAGGGTAAATCCAAGTTTGTATTTAGCTTTATTCATTAGGGTTCCTTTTAATATACTTTTATATTTTATAATATTTTTTTTAATATAACAATACTGTTTTGTCAGTTATTATAAACTTCTTCCCAATTTGTTATTTGTTTCAGTAAACCACATTTAATCTAAGGATTGTTTCGTGTAGTATATAATTACCAAACAGAATTTTTAAAAGATTTAATTAGAGCATTATATTTAGATTTTTAGTATTCATACGAAAAGCGGTTTTAATTATATTAAAACCGCTTTGGTGAACAGAAAGGATGTTCAATTAGCAATTATTCTTTTTTCTCAGGCTTGCCGTATTTTGCTTCAATTTCCGGTTTTAGTTCAGCTTGTGTTTTGCCTGTGAAATCTGCAGCTGCTTGAAGGTATGCTTCCGGATCTTCGTTTTGGTTTGGAGCTCTAAAATCATCTAAGCTTTTCTTTTCTGTCGCAGCAGCATCAGTAGTACCGTCTACGGAATCTGCTCCAGCTTCTGCTTCTTCACCATTTTCTCCTAATTTTTCATCAAATTGGCTTAATATTTGCTCAATTGCTTCATCAACAGTAATACCTCTTGCTGCAGCCATTCCTTCTGCAAATGCCATAAGATCATCATCTGATAAATTATCAGGACTTTCTAAACTGTCTACTTTGTTTAAAATATCAGATATTCCTAACGGTGCTCTTTCTTCTTCTCTATTATTGCCGTTTGCTGCAGGTGCTGTTTTTCCGGCAGCTGATGTTGCTTGAGCATTATAAATGTTTTGATCTAAACCTCTTAAATTAATAGCCATAATCTCCTCCTCTAAGCTCTAATTTTTTCTTTTTTAACTTATAATCCTTTTATACAACTCAAAATTATTATATTTAAACGAAAACTGATATATTTCCTCCTTCCTGAATCAATCGTTTTGATAGATAAAAATCTATTGTTCTTTTGAGTTCTTCTTGTGTCGTTCTGTTATTTCTGTGTTTACTTTATCAATATTTCCTTTTATTTTCGTTAATATCGTTTTGATTTTCAGAACCAGTTGTCCCTAATTTATTTTTTTAAAAATCGACAAATCCTGTTTTAAATAAATCAAAATTCATTGTATTGTTTCTCCACGCTCTCTTAATAGAAAAATATTATGTTTTCTCCACGTTAATAAAAATTTTTTAAATTTAGCAATTAATAGTTCTAGAGGACTATTTTACTAATGATGTATTATAAAAATTTTTTATTGTAGAATCCAATTATGGAAAAATATTATTACAAATCAACACTAGGAATATTTGAAATTATTTATGAAGATAATTCCGTATTATCTTTTAAACCAATAGATAAACTTCGTTCTTCCGGAAAGGAAACTCCATTTATAAACAATATAAAAACACAACTGGATGAATATTTTTCAGGAAAAAGAAAAGTGCTTGATATAAAAATAAATCCCAAAGGAACTCAATTCCAAAAGAAAGTATGGAAAGAATTAGTAAAGATTCCTTATGGTGAAACTAAAAGTTATTCTGAAATTGCGAAAATGATAGATAATCCTAAAGCTCAAAGAGCAGTAGGAAACGCCTGCAACAAAAATCCTATTATGATTTTTATCCCTTGTCATAGAGTAATTTCCAAAAACGGAAATTTAACAGGCTTTGCTTATGGCATTGAATTAAAAGCCAAACTTTTAAAATTGGAAAACTCTCATTCCTAAAAAATATATTTATAGACTTAAAAAGTAAAAAAATAGGAGGTAATTTTAGTAACCTCCTATTTCTTATTTATCCCATAATCTTTTTTACTTGTCTTTTATTTAATACATTGTGAGTTTCGGCATCTATTTGAACTACTTCGTATTTTTGGGTTTTGGTATTAAAACGACGATCTTCATAATAACCTTTCCAAGATCCATCCTTTTGTTCTTTGAAGTGAGTTTCTAAATAGTCATTAAAAGGAGTATGGTTTAATATTGTTACTTCGGAATCATTAATTTTAAAAATTTCATCAGTGTACCATTCATCGGCTAATTTTAGTCCGTCTACTCTGTTATCAATATCATATTTCCTTTTTTTGATTTCAACCGTGGTTGTTCCATTCCTGTCAGTGCTGTAATTTTTAATTTTTTGAGGTTCAAAAGAACCGTTTTCAACTTTTACATTTGTTGTTGCCTGTGTTAAATAACCGTCTTCATAAGTTGCTACAATTTTTTCATTTCCTGTTTCTTTGAGTATAATGTCACCTGTGTATGGATTATTACCAATGTATGCTTCACTTTTCCAAAATTCACCGTTTGCTTTCTTAAAATCTTCTAAAGTAAGTGCTTTCGTTGATTCTTCAACTGCTTTGCCAGCTTTTATTACTGATTCATCATTTTTTTCAATATCTTCAGGTGTATTATTTTCTGATATTTCAGAAATCTCTTTTTTATCAAATAATTTATCTTCATTCTCATTTTGAGGGAGAACATCAACTTCGGATTTTTCATCTTTTGAAATTGCTGCACTTGCAACAGCTCCTGAACCTGCTACTGCTGCTGCGCCAAGGGCAATTTTTTTCTTGTTTTTTGAAAAGTTTTCAAATGCCTTTTTTATTGTATCGCTTTCTTCCAAAGCCTTTTTGGCTTTATTTATTTGAGCTTCAAATTTATGATTTTTTAGTGTAACTATAACGGAACCGGTTAGTGCCAATGCTCCAAGTGCCAATAATAATTTTTTACTGTTATTTGTATTATTTTTTTGCGTGTTTTCTGTTACATTTGTTTTTTTTATTTTCCCAAAATTGATATTAGATGCATAATTTGCATTAATTTTATTAATTTGCATATTCTCTCCTTAATTTCATTAGCAATCACTCAGATAACGATAAAAAATAATATTTTTTGTTAAAAATAAAAAAAAATTGTATTTTTATTAAATTATATTAATTTGAAATGAACTTTTTGTCACTAATATTCGTATAATATTAATATGTTTCCCCAATTTTTTTAATTTCTGTTATTATTTAAAAATTAAGCGAGGTAAACAGTGAACGTTAGCAGAATATTTTATATTGTGGTTATTACTGCATTAATTTCTTCATTTGCTTCAATATACGGAATGAATATGTATAGCAAAGCAAAGGCTGATAATGCGAATACAAAAGTAGTGCAAGGCAGTGGCGGATGTCCTATTTCCGTATTAGCGGAAGCTCAGGAAAGTGGTGTTGTTTATGATATTCTTTCTCCTGTCGGAGAATCTTCAATTAAACCGATAAAACAAGCACCTCGACCGAATACACTGAACGGAAAAACTATTGCTGTTGTTGGCGGGAGTTTTATGGCTAATGTCACACATCCGGAAATTAAAAGATTGATTTTAGAAAATTATCCCGATGCAAAAGTTATTTTGTTAAGTGAAATAGGTTCGGCAGGGCCATATCCTGCTCCAGGAATAAAAAGGCAGCAAAAAGATGAATTTGAACGTAAATTAAAAGATATGAAAGTAGATGCGGTTATTTCCGGTAACGGTGGGTGTGGTTTATGTACTCCAAAAGAAGAAGGTTCATGTATTACAGCGGAATATCTTGGTATTCCTTCTGTTATGATTGCTGCTCCGGGTTTTGTGGAACAGGCAAAGGCGACTGCTAAAACAGCCGGTGTTAGTGTGCAGAGAGTTGCAGAGTATCCGGGAGCATTTTCGGCTCATACCCGTGATGAACTCATAAAAAATACAAGAGAAGTACTGTGGCAACAAATTGTTGACGGTTTAACAAAACCTATAACAAATGATGAAATAAAAGATTTCGATAATAATACAGGTGATAATTCAATTGTATTTACCGGAAATTTGGAAGAAGTGCAGAAATATGCGGAAATGCAGGGGTGGACTGATGGTTTACCAATTACACCTCCAACCGAAACAGTAGTAAATGAATTTTTTAAATATACTCCATATTCAAGTGATACTGTTATAGGAAATATTCCGCCGACATACAGAAAAGTAACGGTTAAACATGTTGCAACTGTGGGGGCAATGGCAGGTTGTCCTCCCGAATATATGCCAATTTTGATTGCATACACAAAAGCTATGATGAACGGAGATTTTAGAAAAACATTATCAAGTACTCATGCATGGACACCTTTTGTTTGGATAAACGGTCCTATAGCAAGACAACTTGGAATTGACTCTGGTCAAGGCGAAATATCTTCTCCTAATAATAAAAAAATAGGAAGATTTATAGATTTGGCAATGATTAATCTTGGCGGTTATGATATAAAGAAAAACAGGATGGGAACATTCGGTTATCTCTCTTCTTGGGCTATGGCCGAAGATGAAGAAGCTATAAATCGTATAGGTTGGCAGCCTTACCATGTTCAACAAGGTTATAATATTAATGATAGTACTTTAACTGCGGCATCAGCACTTAATTGGGGTAATAATTTAACACCTGCAACATCTGATGCAGATAAAATATTGGAATTAATGGCTTGGGATGCAGTTGAAAAAGAACAATTTGCATTAGGTGGCGGAACTCCGTTTGTATACAGAACTATTTTTATAACAGAGTATGTTGCAAGAGATTTGGCAAGAAAATATAGAGATAAAAATGTTCTTGAAAATGCGTTGATAGAATTGGCGAGACGTCCTGTTGATGAGCGTGCTTATGCTAATTATTATGCAAATCCCGGAAGCTCTTTTGATGGAAGAAATTATTCTTTAGAAAAACATAAGCAAAAAATTGCACAAGAAGAAAAATCTTCTGTTACTAATACACCTAAATGGTTGCAATGGACGGGTAAATCTCAAATGCAGACTGTTCCTGTTATGCAAAAAGGTAAAACGGCTTTTGTTGTGACGGGAGATGCAAACAGAAATAAAGTGTTGACTGTCCCAGGTGGTGGAATGGCAACCGTTAAAATTGAATTGCCATCAAATTGGGATTCTTTAATGCAAGAGTTGGGATATAAACCATTGAGCAGTTTTTATATAAAACCATTGAATGAATCATACGTTCAACCTGTAGTTCAACAACAAATACAAGAAAATTATGAATATTCTCAACAACAAACACAAAGAAAACGTCCGACAAAAGAACAATATAATAAAATGATGCAATCACGAAGACAAAATTCTACTAATCAAACTCAACAAGCTTCTGCTCAAAACAGACGCCCGACTCCTGAAAAATACAGAGAAATAAGAAAACAAAGGCAAATGAAAATGTAATATTATCCAAGCTTTCGTTTAAATGTTCTTGCTGCAAGGCTAAGTGTTATTATTGCAATTATTATAAGCGGTATTATATTTATTGCTATATCTTCAAGCCCCATACCTTTTAAAAAGATTCCTCTTGATAACACCATAAAAAATCTTACAGGATTTAAATATGTTATATATTGTAAAAAGACAGGCATGTCTTCAATCGGTGAAATAAATCCAGATAACAAAACAGCAGGCATCATAAATGTCATAACAGAAAGTATTGCTTGCTGCTGAGTATTACATATTGCAGAAATAAAGAGTCCGACACCGACTATTGCCATAAGAGAAATCAAAATCGAAACAAAGAATAGAATTATAGAACCATTAAAAGGAACGTGGAAAAAGGCTATTACAATTCCGACCATAATCATTGTTAAACTCATAGCTATTATTAAAGGCGGTATTGATTTTCCGAGCAGAATTTCAAAAGAGGATAAAGGACTTACAATAAGTTGGTCAAAAGTTCCTAGTTCTCTTTCTCTTGCTATTGATAATGCCGTTAAAATTAAGGTCGAAACCAGAGAAAGCAGAGCAACAATAACTGTTAAAATATACCATTTGTATTCAAGATTGGGGTTAAACCAATTTCTTACTGTCGGATTGATTTGAGTTCCTGTGTTTCCTGTTAATTCCGAGTTATATCCTGCAATAATTTGCGTTGCATATCCAGCACCTATGGCAGCAGAATTAGTTTGTCTGCCGTCTGATATCACAAGTACATTTGTACCTTTTTTTGATTTGATACCTCTTGAAAAATCGTTTGGAATATTTATTCCGATTTGAACTTCTTGAGTGTCTAATTTCTTTTGAAATTCTTTTTCGTTTTCTACATAATAGAAGTTTCTAAAACGGTTGGAATTCTCAAATCGGCTTAATAATTCTCTGCTTTCAACACTTTGGGAATGGTCTAACACAACTGTATCGATATTTTTTACTTCCATAGTTACGGCATTAGAAAAAATTAATAACTGCATTATTGGCATCATAATAATTATGCCTCTTGATTTTGGGTCATTCCAAATTGTTATAAATTCTTTTTTCATCAGAGCTAAAACTCTGAGCAAAAAACTTTTAATCATACTGTTCCTCTTGTCTTGTTCGAGTTAAACGGGACTCCGCTTCGTTCTCGCCATCTGCTCACAGGTAACTCTAATCTCATCTGCGTTTTTTTATAAACCGCAACAAACAAAATCAAGCCTAATACAGTTAAATAAAAGGCATTTGCTAATCTTATTTCGGGGACACCCCCTGCCATAAATTCACTTTCAATAAAGGCAATATAGTATCTGGGCGGAATAACGGCGGTTAGATATTGAAAAAATACAGGCATTGAATTTATCGGAAACATTAACCCAGATAACATCAAGGCAGGCATAAATCCCATACTCATCGCAACCATACTTGCCATAAATTGATTTTTTAATACTGTTGAAATTAATAAGCCAATACCTAATGATGTAAATAAAAATATTCCGCTAATTAAAAATAATAACAAATAACTGCCTTTAAACGGGATTTTAAAAATACAAACGCAAAGGAAAACATTGAAAGCCATAGATACCATTCCCAAAATAAAGTAAGGAATGTATTTACCTAAAACAATATGTATTGCTCTGACTTTTGTAGATAAAAGAGCTTCCATTGTACCTCGTTCCCATTCACGTGCAATAACAAGTGAGGTAAGTAAAATTCCGATTAATGTCATAGTAATAGCAATAGAACCGGGAACTATAAAATAATGTGAGTTTAAATCAGGGTTATACCAGGTTCTGACTTCCGTATTAATTAGTTGTTTTGGTATTTTCCCCCGATATTTGCTTGTTAAAAGCCATTGATTAGCAATCATATTGGCATAACTTTGAACATAGTTCGCAGTATTAACTTCACTTCCGTCTGTTATAATCAGCAAATCAGCTTTCTGTCCTCTTGATAATTTTGTTGAAAAATCATTCGGAATTACTACTGCTCCCTTAATTTTTGAACGAACAACCGCTGTTTTTATATCTTCCATATTATCAAAATTTATTGAATTAACATATTTTGAATGCCCAAATGATTTTACAAGCGTTGCAACTTCCGGTGAATTATCGTCATTTTTAATACCCATTGTGATTTTAACTGAATCAAGATTTACACCGTACATATAAATCAGAAAAGATATTATCGGCAAAATAAATGCGATTACAATACTCGAAGGATCACGAAGTATTTGTTTTATCTCTTTTTTAATTAAGGCTAATAAAATTTTCATTTTTCACTTCCCTTAATTAAGTTTATAAAAGCTGTTTCCATATTGTTTGACCCTGCTTTTTGCTTTAATTCATAAGGAGTACCTATTGCAATAGTTTCACCTTTGTAAAAAAGACTTATTCTGTCGCAATATTCCGCCTCATCCATAAAATGAGTTGTTACAAGAATTGTTACACCTTTCTTTGCCAAAGATGTTATATGATTCCAAAAATCTCTGCGAGTTAAAACATCAACCCCTGATGTAGGTTCATCTAAAAACAACACAGGCGGATTATGAATTAGTGCCGCAGCCATTGAAAGCCTTTGTTTTAAACCTAACGGCAGTTCTTCTGCTTTTGTATTTTCATATTCTTTTAATCCAAAAACTTCAATTATTTCATTTACTTTTTTATTCTTTTCTAAAATCTTGATACCATAAGCAAGTGCAAAAAAGTCCAAGTTCTCTTTTACTGTCAAACTTCCGTAAAGAGAAAATTTTTGTGCCATATAACCTAAATTCGCTCTTGCTTTTTCGGGATTTTCCTTTATATCAATTCCCATAATTCTTGCAGTACCTGATGTCGGTCGTGCAAGTCCGCACATCATCTTGAATGAAGTTGATTTTCCGGCACCATTGGGACCAAGTAAACCAAAAATTTCACCCTTTTTGATTTTAAAGGTATTATTTTTTACCGCATAAAAATTACCGTATTTTTTTTCTAAATTGTCTGCTTCTACCGTTAATTCTACATCAGGGGCATGATAGTCATAATTTTGAGCAATTAGTGATTCTTCTTTATTGTAACCTCCCATCAAGTCAATTACTTTATTTTCAAACTCTTGTGGTGTTGGTGCTAAATCGTGTGGTTTTCCCTCATAAATTACTTTCCCTCTATCCAAAATAACCGCCGTATCAAAATTATGAGCCTCGTCTAAATATGCAGTTGACCATAAAACCGTTGTTTCAGGGGTTATCATTTCTTTAACCATTTTTATTAAATCCCTGCGTGAAATCGGATCAACACCGACAGAGGGCTCATCTAAAAGTAAAAATTCAGGATTCCCAAGAAGTGTGCAAGCAAGTCCCAATTTTTGTTTCATACCGCCTGATAATGCGCCTGCAAGCCTGTCTTGAAAAGGTGCAAGAGTTGTAAATTCTAACATTTTATCAAAATCGTGTGTAACACCTTTTAAATCAGCATATAATCTTAAATTTTCAATAACAGTCAAATCTTCATATAAACCAAACTTTTGCGGCATATAACCTAGGGGTAAATGTATTTTACCATCCTTAGTATAACCTTCAAGTAATTTGTCTTTTTCAGTGACAGGATTAAAGCCAAGCACATTTATTTCACCCTCATTTGGCAACAATAAACCGACTATTGTTCTTAAAAGTGTGGTTTTTCCTGCTCCGTCAGCACCGATTAAACCTGTTATTTTACCTTTTTCTATATTTAACGACAGATTATTTATTGCAACGGCAGAACCAAATTTTTTAGTTAAATTCTTAATTGTTACCGTCTGCATTATTTTCTTGATTATCCTTTGAAATTAAATTTATTTTGATAGTAACAGGCATACCCTGTCTTAAATATTCATCAATATCATTGATATAAACTCTAATACGATAAACTAAGTTAGTTCTTGTATCTGTTGATTGAACTGTCTTTGGAGTAAACTCCGCAACAGGTGAAATATACCCGATTTGACCTTTGTATTCTCTTCTCTTTCCTGTGTTTGGATTTGTTGTATCTGTATAAACATTTACTTCTTGTCCGTATTTAATATTTCCTAAATCAGTTTCATTAACATAAGCTCTAACCCATACAGGATTAGTTTTTGCCATTGTATAAACAGGTTGTCCTTTTGCAACGTTGCTTCCCGGCTCAACAACACGAACCATAATAATACCATCCTCAGGAGCATAAAGTTTTGTATAATCAAGTTGGTTTTTTGCATAAGCTTTATTTGCCTGTGCTATTTTATATTCTGCAGAAGTTCGATTTTTATTATTAAAAAGGGTTTCTACATCCTGTTCAGATACTGCACCTGCCTTGCCTAAATTTTTATTTCTTTGATATTTACTTAAAGCATCTTCTTTTATTGCAAGCGTTCTATCTACTTCTGCCGAGGCTTTTTCATATTCTGATTCATAATCTCTTGAATCCAAAGTGGCAATAAGTTCATCCTTTTGAACAGTATCGCCTTCTTCTTTTTTTAATTCTTTTATTTGTCCGCCTGCAAGAAAACTTAAATCAATTTGTCTGATTTCAATATTTCCGTATAATGTTAATTCGTTTATAGTTTCCTTATTATTTGACTTATAACAATATGTACAAAGCCCTATAAAAATGATTAATATTAATATAACAGCTTTTTTTATCATATTTACTCCCTAACTTCATTTAACAAGGCATTGATGTATGAAATTATATTTTTGTTTATTATAATTATCTTTTGCTATTAATTTTTATTTAAAACCATCGTCGAAATTGTGTCAAATTTATAAAATTGAAGGATAACAAAATTTCTTATTTATGGTTGTTATAGTAAATAAAGGAATGGAAAAAATGAAAATATCATCGTTACCAAATACTAATATGTTTCAATTGACAAAAATTCCGTTAAAACATAATAATAAAATATCTTTTAATAAAAATGTAACTTCTGAGTTAAAATTAAAATCATTGGATAAAGATACTGTAAGTTTTGGATTTAATCAAGGAAGAGTAGACCCGGATATTCAGTTATATCGTTGCATAGGTCAATCAGAATATGATAGCTTAATGGCAGGTGAACGTGTATTAAGTTCGGGATATTTAACTTCTGATCCTAAAGGTTGGAAAGCATATAATTGGAATAGCGGATTTCATGATTTTAAAACCGAGCAAAATTATTTTATAACATTTAAAAAAAATCATTTATTTGTATGTGATGCAAGAGATGATGAAGAAGATACAAGATATGTAACTCATTCTTCGTATACACTTGATGATATAGATAATATAAGACGCGGTACTAATGTACACGGCGAGATGGTTTATGCGGAAAATGATGAGATGATAGTACAAGATATTCAACAAAAGAAACTGGCAATAGCAAATCTGCTTAGTATTCTTAAAACATCATCCAATCCGACTGACAGGGCAAATGCTTGGGATGAACTTATCAGCTATTCTGTCGAGTTTCCTGAAATAATTTTAAATTTGGTAAAAGATATAGTTGATTTTAATTCGCAAGAGGATGTTTACGGATATTCAACAATTATTACAAAATATGATTCTCCGGAATATATGGATGAATACCGAAAATGTTTGCATTCATATGTAAGTACGGATATAATGCCAAGTGTTGATTTTTCTTATCTTATGCATCATGCACAAAAAGAAGATTTGCCTGATATTATGAAAATAATCGATAAAGAGAAAATATATTCAAAACCTGCTGCTGTAATTTTGGATAGAATATCGGATGAAGATTATGTTATAAATAATCTTCTGGAAGATAATATTAAAAAATTAGATATACTTTGCTATTATTTAAAAGATAAAAACAGTGACGGAAAATATAATAATTTATTTTCTATAATTCTCCAAAAAGCACAAAATATTGAAATTGACCCGTATTCTTTTACCGGAGGAATAGCAAAAGATAGCGTTGTTAGAAAATGTAAAGAACAACTTAGCTCTAAAAGTGATAAATAATCGTCTGAACTATATGTTTGTTTTGATGAATAGACTGTATAATCTAACTCTTTATTAAATTAAAAATTATTTTTTTATAATTGACTGATAGTTACTATCATGTGTTAATATTTCTGTGAAAAGGAGGGTAACTATGTCTAAAAATTTGGTTGTGTATTTTTCTGCAAGCGGAGTAACAAAAAAAGTTGCAGAAAATCTTTCAAAAACTGTCAATGCGGATATTTATGAAATTAAACCTGTTGTGCCGTATACAAAAGCAGATTTGAATTGGATGGATAAAAATTCAAGAAGTACTGTTGAAATGAATAATTATCACTCTCGTCCTGAAATTGTTAAGGATGATGTAAAAGTTCAGGATTATGACGTTATTTTCCTTGGCTTCCCTATCTGGTGGTATATTGCACCTACAATTGTAAATACATTTTTGGAAGCTAATGATTTTACTAATAAAACAATAGTTCTGTTTGCTACTTCAGGCGGAAGTGATTTTGGAAAAACAGTTGATAATCTTAAATTAAGTGTTTCTGATTCTGCTAAAATCATTCAAGGTAAAATTCTTAACCATAATCCTTCGGAAGATGATTTGAAAAAATGGATTGAAAATTTGAAATTATAATTATAAAAAAAGAGAGGAATAAATCCTCTCTTTTTCATTTATTGTATTGTTAATTTTTTGATTTTATCTTTTTCTGTTTCACGTTTTGGAGCATCTATTGTTAATATACCGTGTTCTAATTTGGCAGTTGTTTTTTCTATATCGATATCTTGCGGGAAATATACTGTTCTTGAAAATTCACCGTAGCGAAATTCTGATTTTCTGAATCCTTTTGTATCTTCTTTGTGTTCTTCTTCTTTTTTAGCATTAATAGTAATGTGGTTTTTATCTAAATCGATATCGAAGTTTTCCTTCTTTACACCTGGAAGTTCTGCTTTGATAATATATTCTTTGTCTTTTTCATGTAATTCAACAGGCATTGCATATTTCTCATTATTGCAAACATCCTCGTCATAAATAAATTCAGGGAATAGACTGTCAAAATTTCTGTTTAAAATAGAACTGATTTCATCATTTACGGATTTTATAAAACCGTCAGGTGACTTTTTAATTAAGAATTTCATGATGTTCTCCTTTCGTATTTCATACCTATCATTTCTAACAATTTTATTATTACTCCGTTTTTTGATTATTCCGTTTTTTTTAACAAAAAAATAACATTTGGAAAAATGTTATAAATTTAAAAATATGGGTATTATATATATACAGTTCTATACTGTATATATTGTTCATTAAAAGTATGAAAGGGGCGACGAGCCCCTTTCATCTTTTTTAGTGTAGAATTACTTTAAATTCCGGTTGTGGTTTCGGTTGCAATTCTATTGAATTAGGTATTCTTTTTTCTATTGTTTTTGTTGTAACAGTTGTCTTTTGTGATACCGGTTTTGTAACTTCTTTTGTAGTTGTTGTTACTGTTTTATATTCACTTGTTTTTTGAACAGGAATATTATATTCATATCTGTTATATGTAGTTGTGTTATTTACGGGTGTATATTCTCTTGTTGTAGTTGTAAGCGTAGTCTTATATTCGTTTCTTGCAGGTGTATTATAATTGTATCTGCTATATGTATCGGTGTTTTTAGTGTCACCGTTTTTCCATCTGCGCTTTAATTCGGCTTTATCCTTTTTATATTGTTCTTCTATATATGTTTTTTGGGCAGTTAATTCCTGTGTACGTCTGTTAAATTCATCAACTTGTTGTGCTCTTATTGACGGACTTATGCCTGAATCAGATAATATTTGAGCTTTTTGTATTTCTATATCTTTAAGTTCGTCATTTATAATATTTACCTGAAGTTCTTTAGCTTGTCTTATTTTACTTACCTCTATGTCAAACCAGTTCTTTTCCGCATAACAAACATTTGTTGTAATAAGTGCTATAAAAGTAAATAATAAAACTTTTTTCATTTGTGATTTTTCTCCTCTATCTGTTCAAAAAACTTTTGTGAATAAAGATACCATTATTTTTGTATAATACATTGCTTCTGTCATACAAAAATGATATATGTAAAGGCTTCCAGCCTCTTTCTGTGCACCAGTATCTGTATAGCTCTTCTTTTTTTACTCCGTTTTTACCAAAACTATAAATATAATCTTCCAATTGGTTTAGTAATTGAACTCCTCTGTCAAACATACCTGCTTTTTTAATTTCTCTTTTCTTTATATCAAAATCAGGATTGTTTTTATATCTTATTAATCCTATTAAAAGGTCTTCGTTTCTTATATTTCCTGCTAAAAATTTTTCTTTGTTTTCGTCAAAAATTTTATCAACTTTTAATTGATATATGCCATTATCAAAATTTTTATAAATTTCGTTTATTGCAAAATCGACCAAATTCCAATCTATTTCCAAATTGTCAACGTGTATATATGTGCCTGTATCACATTGAACAATATTCGGATTTTCTTTTATTATGTGGTCGGTTAATGAACGTAAATTTTTAAAATCCGCAACTATATCAGGACATTCTTTTATAAAATCGGACAAATTTTCTTTTAACAACTCATCTTTATCTATCGGCATATGAACGCCGTTGGGATATAGTTTTTTTATGTAAAAAATTGCTTTTTCATCACGATTATATTTCCGTTTTTTATTGTTTGTTTGCTTTAGTTTATATATATTCTCTTGCATACAGAATAAATATTCTTTTTTAAATTCTTCAAATAGTATATTTGAAGTCTTATTAAAAATTTTTTGTTGAATTATGGTTGTATTTTTCAGGTATTGGCTTAATTTATTGTTGAAAAAGATTCTTATCTCATCTTCCGAAAACATATCATCAGTTTGTTTTTTATATGCTGTTTCTATTTTTTTAAATAAATTATCCAAACTAAAATTGTTTTTTATTAATATACCTAATTTTGTATTAATTGCAACAGGTATATTTGCCTTTTTGAAAATATCATTAATTAAATTATATTCGTTTTCATATTCTTTTATATAATTAATCGTTGTTATTACATCACCGCAGTTTCCAAAAAAAGTATTAATTTCATTTAACAATTCTTTTCCATGATTATTAATGTATTTTATAATCTTTTTAAATGCGTTCGCCTCGATTTGCCTTACTCTCTCTCTTGTAATACCGTACATTTCGCCGATTTCTTCAAGCGTTTTTTCTTTTGATGAAGAATTATAGTCATTTTGTTGATTAGTTATTTTGTTAATTCCGTATCTTAAAGAAATAACATCATCTTCTCTCGGATTTATGGTCATTCTTGCAAAATTTATGAGAATACGTAGATTTTCCGTTATTGGAATATTTACAATTTCATCAATAATTTTTTTATTAATATCATTCTTTTGGAAGTAGTTTAATTCTATCGGAAAATCGGTAATTCCCAAATTTTTTAAAGTGTTTTCCATTAGTAAATGTTTTTCAAAGAAACATTGTTCACTAATTAGTTTCTCATTTTGCAAAAAAATATCAGGAAATTTTTCAGCTAGTTGTCCTATGTTTTTTATATTTAACTTTTCACAATTAGATATAATCCAAGCATCGTTGAATACATCAGGTATTCGTTTTAAATAATTTTCGGGAGTTCCGATTTCAATATATTCATAGTTTTTTGTTTTTGTTATTCCGACTTGCTCTAAAACCTGAAAAACAATATTAATTGTATTATAAGGAAATTTGTTGTATTCATTAAGCCATTGTCCGACAGTTGCGATATTATTTTCTTTGAATAGATTCATAATTCTGTCAGAAAAAGTAAAATTCTCCAAAGAACAATCTTTAAATCTTAAATCTATTTTTGATGTTGAACTTATCTTGCCGGTTAACAGATTTTGAGGAATTATATCTTCTTTTGCTTGAATATTGTTTAATTTTATAAATTCATTAAGTTCATTAATTGTCTTTTGTCCTATATTTTTTATAGAACGGAATTTGTATAAATCAATATTATTTAATTCATGTAAATATTTTATTCCGTATATAGAAAGAGCATTTTTTAGTTTTGTTGATATATTAAGGTCAAAAACAGATATCGGTTTATTGGCACTTTCACTGGATAATGACACGATAATAACTCCTTTTTTTATATATTACCAAAATTTCGGCTATAGTACAAACAACAACCTATTTTTTAATATTTTTTTACCGTGGAAATAATTTCCCCACGGTAAAAAACTTTCCCTTTCTTGTTTATGCTGCTGCTTCATTTACTGACAGTTTATTAATTAAGTCGTTAACTCTGTCAAAATCTTCGATTTTTTCTAACGGCAATACAGTCTTTACAAAACTTACATTAAAGTCTGTTACGACTTTTACATATTTATTTATGTATCTTATTAAAAATATTTGTGAATATTTTTCCTGATTTGCTTCAATTTGAATACATTTATCGTCTAAAATATCTCGTAATGCTTTAATCGGATTGAAGTCTTCGATGTAGTATCTTTGTTCTGCTCTCTGGATTGCGTGTGCTTTTTTCATATTTTTTAGTCCTCATAATTACCTTACATTTTAAATATAAAACATTTGTGTGTCATAGCTGGACACAACTAAAAAATTTTTGTAAAATGATTTTAACGGGAGATATTTTATGGGAAAAGATGAATTAAGATATGAACAAATAACAAAGTTTTTTGATTTGGCAATTGAGATGCAATCAAAACCTGCGGGCATGACAATAGAAGAAATTCAAAATTATATGAATGTATCTTTGCGTACAGCCAGAAGAGTTGTTGCTGCTTTAAGAGGACTTGAAACTCATTGTATTGATGTTCTTGGTAATGACGGAAGAAAGTACAGATATGGTTTTGTAAGACCTTACATGAACTCATTTATAACTTTTTCAAATGAAGAAATTGCCAATTTAGAGCTGCTTTTAAAAAATGAAAAAAATAATGAACAAATAAAAAATGAATTAAAAAAGACAATAAAAAGTATAAAAGCGATTAATAATAAAAAGCCTCAATATGATGTCGTAAAAGATAATTTGGAATTAATATTGCAGACGGAAGGATATGCCGTAAGACAGATTCCTAAATGTACAATTAATCCTGAAAATGTTGTAAAGCTTCGTGATGCAATTATGAATAATAGAAAAATAAGTTGTTTTTATGAAAATAAAAAAGGAGAGAAGAAAAAAAGAATATTATTCCCGTTAGGCTTTTTATACGGGGTTCAAAAGACATATTTAATAGCAAGAATGGACAAAAAAGGCGATGATGAAATCACTTTTTTGGTTCATAAATTGACGGATATTGAAATTCTTAATGAAACTTTTGATAAAAAAGGATTTGATTTGAATGCTTATGCTCAAAAATCATTTGGTATATATCATGATGAGATTATAAATGTAAAATTATTGTTCAACAAAGAAGTTGCTGATGCTGTTTTACAATATGAATTCCATCCTACGCAGCAAATGAAACAAAAGAAAGATGGTAGTGTTGAAGTTACATTTAGTGCAAGCGGTAAGAACGAAATGTTGTGGCATATTTTTACGTGGGGCACAAATTGTAAAATTATTCGCCCTAAATCACTTATAAATGAATATAAAACTATGTTAAAAGATACTTTAAATAATTATTAATTTGTAATTTTGAGTTGTAACATGACAGAAATTTTGTATGTTATAATTTACGCAAAACAAGGAGAAGGGAAAAGTATGATTAAGAAAATAATTTCTACAAGTTTGTTATCATTGTTTGTATTCTTTGCTATAGGGGTGGATACTGCAGCACTTGCAGTTCAAATACCTTCTAATACACCTGTTGTTGTTCAATTAGATAGAACAATTACTCAAGAAACTGCAATTATAGGTGATATTGTTACATTTCATGTTGTTAATACTGTTACTGATATGAATGATAATGCACTTATAAAAAAAGGAACTCCCGTATATGGTAAAGTTATAGATGCACATAAACAAGGCAGAATCGGTATATCAGGTAAAATTGTTATAAGTGATTTTTATACAAATGCTGTTGATGGTACCCCAATTAATCTAAACGGTGTTGTAAAATCAGCACCAAAAAATAAAATGAAAAGCACAATTGCTTGGAGTGTTATTCTTTGCGGTCTATTCATGTTAAGAAAAGGTGATAAAGCATTTTTACAAGAAGGCTATCAAGCAACTGTATTTACAAAATAGTATAAGATTATTAAGGATAAAAACAAACTTCTCAATATGAGAAGTTTGTTTTTTTATTAATATCCTATAAAAATTAATTATATTATTTTTGATTTGCAAAATGATTTGTAATCGCAGAATGTATATTCACTATTAGGATTACATTTTTCTTTGCAGCAAAATTCGTGATTTTTTGAAATTTTATCTTTAATTATTTCTATATATTTATCTATAACAGTTTTGCAATTATCCTCGCCTGCTTTGTCTTCTAATGTTTTTACATTGAAATTATTTTCCATATCTTCAGGGAATAATAATCCTGCGTGGCTTACTTTTTTGTTATATTTTGTCTCTAAAACGTACTTATAAAAGGCCAGCTGGTTATATATTGATTCTTTATTCCTGCCGACAGCAACATCAGATTCTTTTTTTGCTTTTCCTGTTTTGTAATCATATATTGAATATGTTCCGTCGGAATTTTTATCAATACGGTCAATCTTTCCGGTAAATTTAATTCCGTCAGCTATTTCTATATATTTTAAACCGTCTAATTTTTCATCCGGAATACTGCGTTCTACCTCATAAAAATTATCTGCCGGTGTTTTTAACAGTATGTTATAACATTCTTTTAAATGATTTTTCTTTTCTTCCACAGTATTTTTATTTGGATTTTCAATAAGTTCGTTTAACTTCTCATCAAAATATTTTTCCAAAATCTCGTAGGGTAAATGTTCTTTTCTTTCTACTACATCCAAGACATAGTGTTCAAGAGCGTGATGAAAAATCAATCCCCATTCCGCATAGTGTTCATCTCTGTCTATATCGTCTTCATCAGTTTCTTCCATTCGGAGAGGACGTAAGTGCAATATATATTGATAAAAATATTTCTTAGGGCAATCTATATAAGTATTGATTGAACTTACTGAGTGTAATTGAGGAATATTTGTATCTATGTATTCTTGAAATTCCGAATCGTAATTATAATCTGGAAATAGTGCTTCATCAGGTGAAGCAGTAAATTCTAATACTTTTTTTATACTTTTTATTTTTTCAAAAGCGCAATTAAATTCTTCTTTATACTCATCCTTTAAATATTCTTTCAATTGTTCTATTTTTTGTATGGCTTCATTTAATTCGATTTCATAACTGTCATTTTTCTTATCGAAATCGTTTAATTCGCTATTGTCTTTTATATCAACAAGATTTAGTCTGTTATTTTTCTCAAGATTTTCAAGCATTTTATCTATAAACCAACTTCTTTTTGAAGCGCAGGATATAGATAAAAAGTGTTTTGCTCTTGTAATACCAACATATAATAGTTTTGCACTGTTTAAAAATTTAACCTGTCTTGAGCGGTCTTTTAGGCGTTCAATAGTATTTAAGTTTTCGTTCAATACTTTTATCGGCGTTTCTGGTAATGGAACTATTTCCTGACAATCATCTTTTGTATTGCTTTCATATTTACTGCTGCAGACATTAGGCATAAATACATATTCAAATTCTCTGCCTTTTGAAGAATGTAAAGTTGAAACTTGAATTGCATTCATAGGTTTTTCTGTTTTATCTGTTGAAACTTTTATACCGCCTTCTATTAAGGTGTTAATATAACCTACAAAATCTTTGAAAGTTGCTTGTTTATGAGTGTTGGTGTAATTGTCTGCTTCATCAAGCAATATTCTTATAGCGTTATAATTTTCTGCTCTGTTTACTTCCAAATTAACATAGCATTTTAAAATGCCAGTGGTATTTGCTATTTGATTAACGGCATTTTTAACAGATTCACCTTCTATATATTCGCATAATTTGTAATAATCATCCAAAAACTTTTTAATTTTTGCTTTATCTGCGAGTATTTTGCTTTCATTTCTTTTTTCTGATTTATTTTGCTCTGTATCAGAGATTATTATTGCATTTTCCATTCTTTTTATGAGTGTGCTTGATATATCTCTGATTTCTCTGCTTTGGAGTATTTTATAATCTTTAGGATGAATGTGAAACGGTTTTGATAATAAACACTTAAACAATTTATCCGGATATTGTTCGGGGTTTGAAATAAATTGCAAATATGCAACCAAAACTTTTACAGAATTTATTTCAAAAATATTTTTCCCGCCGGTCAATTGTACTTTTATTCCGTATTCTTTTAATTTATTTGCATATTCGTATGCTTCATCATTGGTTTTTGTTAAAACGGCAATTTCTGAAAGTAATTTCTCACCATTTTTATTTTTTGGGCATAATTTGTCATCATTTATGATACTTTCTATTTCATTTATTATATGTAATCGTTCTTGTTTTTCATCTCTGTAGGTATTAATTTGTATAGGCTTATTTTTTGATATTAATTCTTCATTCTTGGCTTCTAAACCTTTTGACATAAATCTAAGAGGAAATATCCTAGATTTCATTTCTTCTTTTTGTTCTTTTTTTATGGGATTTTCTCTTGTTCCTTTGTAATGATTTTTTTCAACATAAAAGGTAGGATAATCATCCTGAAGATTTGCAAGTTCTTCTGCTACTTTTAGTATATTTGCAGTGGAACGTCTGTTCTCCTTTAGAAGAATAGGTTCTATACCGAATGTTGTTTTAAATTTTTCAATTGTATCCAGACTTGCACCTTGGAATGTATATATAATTTGGTCATCATCACCTACTACAAATATATTTTTACAATGATTTGCAAGATTAAATACAATTTCATTTTGAGATTTGTTTGTATCTTGATATTCATCAACAAGAATATAATTGTATTTTGTTGAAACTTCTTCTAAAAATTTAGGATTATTTTCAAACTCATCCAAGACTTTATTTATCATGTCATCAAAGTCAATAAAGTCTTTAGTCTTTTCTGTATATTTTTTATAAATCAACAGTAATTCACGCATTTTATCAACTTTTTCCTGTTGTTTATTTTTGTCATCTTCATTTTCAAATTCTTTTAATAAAGGTTCCCATGCAATATTATGTTCAAGATTATATTCAAATGCTTCCGGTGTAAGTCGGTTGTGTTTAATTGCTTCTATACCTTTTACAATATTGTCAATTTGTCCGTATAAACTGTTTTCTGTTCTGAATAATTTTATTTCGTCTTCCAATTCATCAAGGCATTTCTTTACAATAGCTTGCTTTTGAATAACTGTTATGAGTGATTTATTTTCTATATCAAAAACATCAGGATGTTGCTCCATTAAGTCAAGACAAAAACTGTGATATGTATATATATTTACTCCTGAGGCTTCTAATAGGTGTGCATCTTCAAGTTTTTTTCTCATCTCTTTTGCTGCTGCATCAGAGAATGTCAGACATAATATTTCATCTGCATTTGTATTTACAGTATCATCCTTTAATATTGCTTCAATTCTGCGGACAACGGTAAATGTTTTACCTGTTCCCGGACCTGCAATTATAAGGTATCTGCCGTCTTGTTTATATGTATTTATTGCTATTTGTTGCATTTCATTCGGGGTTGGATTTTTTTTATCCGTTACTGGCATTGTTTATACTCCTATTATGTCTTTAATTTCTTTTGTTATTACATTTAGTACATTGTTGTCTTTTAAATTTTCGTGCATTAAATTTACTGTAGACATTTTTAATGAATATTGTCTTTCTTGTGAATTTATACAATATTCGGGAATTGATGTTTTTTTGTTTTGTTTATACTGCGGATATAGAAGGATTGCAGAATTTTTGTTCTCTTTAGATTCATCATGCAAAAGACAATATGTCATAACCTGATAAATATCAGCATTATCAATATCTTCAAGACTTTCTGCTTTTTTGTACTTTGTATCAAGTATTATTTTGGTTCCGTCAGATTTTTTTGTAATTAAAATATCTACTTTTGTATCCCTGCGAGTTGTTTTATTGTTTCTTAAAAGTCGTTTGCATTTCTGCGCTTCTGCCTTTACTTCCGGAATTTTGTTTTTAATTATTCTATATACAAACTCTTCAAAGAGTTTATTCATATCCCATAACATTGTAATATTTTCAAACTTATTTTTCGACAAATCAACACTTGAATGTTCTACGAACATTTTTGCGAGTTTAAACGGCTTTTCAAATAACATTTGTGCTCTAGAGAGTTTTATTTTATCACATTTGTTACTGTCAAAATTAACTAAATCTATATCTTGAAAGTAATTAATAATGAGTTTTAATACTGTTTTATTTTTCCTGTCTTTTGAAATTGTATATAGGCCGTTTGAAACGAAATAGAACAATTGGTTTAAAATGTTATTTTCGCTAAATTCATCATATTCGCAGTAAAATTTAGCTTGATTTGACGCATTATAACGAATATCTTCAGTAAACTTTAATTTGCCTTTTATGTAATTCAGATTGTTTTCTTCTCTGATGTAGTTTTTAGGGGTTAATCGTTTTAGACAGTCAAAGAGAGAATTGGCATATTCTCTTATTAAAATTTCTAAAAAAGGATTGGAAGTTTTGGATAAATTGGCATTATCTGTTGTTTTAATATCCAATTTCCTTGTATATGAAAGCATAAAAACCAGATTATTCAGTATTGTTTCTTTGCTTGCAGATTCTTCCGATATAAGTTTAGGCAGAATTTCAAACTGAAAATTCCTAAATTTTACAACTCCTACCCAATATTTAGCGGTTATACTGTCTGCACCTGTTTTAAGAGCTGAAGAAAGATGATTTTTTGCAAGATATTTTTCCAGCTGCAATAATTCTTTATTACAAAATGCATTTTCTGTGTTTAACTCTTTATTTATATCGTTAAGAGTTTTTTTCTCATATTCTTTTAATATTATTGAATATGGCATTTGTTATTCCCTATATGCACTCGCAAAAGCTGTTCTCATTGCAGAAACAAATCGTTCCGTACCTTTTTCGATATCAAAGAAATAACTTCTTTCTCTAAAATCGAAATAAGAATTATCATCACACGGATTTGTTTCATAAGCAAAAAAATTATCCGAATTGATTTCTATTTCTTCGATAAAACTATTTCTATCGATACCTTCCGCTTTCCCTAAAATTGCTTGTAATTTTTCCCAATCATTATAGAAATATTCATTTAATAATGGCATTATGTTATCAAACCATATATTTTTAAATTTATCATTTGCGCCGTTTTTCAGTTTAAGAAAATAACTGTGCCCAATCTGATGATCTCTGTCTAACAGTGCACAAATCCTTTTATTTAAGAGTCTTCGCATTTCTTTTATATCAATGTTGCAGCAAATAACATTTTCGTCAATTAATTCCGGTTGCGGCATCATTTCTTTAAAAGTAAAACGACGTCTTAGCGCAATATCAACACTTGCAATGCTTCTGTCCGCAGTATTCATTGTCCCTATTATGTATAGGTTTTTAGGAACGGTAAATTCTTCTTGTGAATATGGTAATGTGACAGAATATTTTTCTCTTTTGTCTTCTTCTATCAATGTAATAAGTTCGCCAAAAATCTTAGAAATATTACCACGATTGATTTCGTCTATAATTAAAACGTATGGTTCACTGTCTAGATTATTTAGATTTATTTTCCCAGAATAGAAATCTTTTACTAATTGCAACTTATTTTCCTCAGGCATCTTTTTTATATTAGATGTTTTTTCAATACTTTTATCAGATTCTTTAATTTTTAGCAGTTTCTCATATATTGCATAATAGTATCCAGCTAGACCACTTGCGACTCCATTTATGGTTGCAATTTCATTTTTTGAAGACATATTCTTATTGTATGCTTCTTCTAAATATTTAAAGGTAATAGAATAGGTATATTCGCCATTTATAGGAGTAATTCTTGCACTATTTTTTGTATATTTATCAATCCTAAATTCTGCTTCTTTTGTATTAGTCTTTAATGTTGTACCAACACCATATTCTTCTATGAATTTTTCTTTAAGACTTCTAAATTCTAATATTTCACCTTGCTGTTCTATTCTTATATCTAATCTGTCAAATAATGCTCTATTTGCAGCAACTTTGAATATTCCATCAGTTCCTTTATATGTTAGTTTGTCTACAGGTTCATTCCAATCACATGTATCAATGTCGGGTTTAATTCCTTCAACAAATTCCTCATAAGAATATGACTGATGAAAGGTTATAAATTCAATTCTGCCTTGTTCTGGACTTTTATAATAATCAAAAGCCTGTTTCAATGCTTTATATTCTTTATCGTCATAATTATTTAAATATTTTTTAATCTTATATTGTAATTTTTCATATCCTTCATCATCCAATTCTGTAATGTAATTAGGTTTTGTTTCAGGTAAACCAATTATTTTCATAGCTTCAACGATTGTATTATATGTTTTCCCCGTTCCTGGAGGTCCGTATAAAATTTGGTTTAAATTTATATCTTCAGTCATATTACCAACTCCTTTATTTTTTTCGTCATTTAATAAAGCTATACATTTTGCATATTTTGATTTTAATTTTTTGGCGATATCAATACCTTCTTTGTTTAAAGAATATTCAATTAATTCGCCGTCTTCATATCTTATAAAATATTCTTTTTGCCGTTTGTAATTTGTTGATGTGCAGTTTGATAATTCTCTCATTTCTGTACCGATGCTTGGTGGATAAATTGTATTTTTTAATTCCATAATTTGTTTTATAAACTTAGAAGTGATAATTTCTTTTTCAGAATATCTTTTATCCTTGTTCGTAAAATACATATATATACTTGTAATTTGCCACCAGGGTAATTGCTTAAAATTATCAATCAGTTTTGTTTTTTCTTCTGTTTTATTAATGAAATAACCCAAATCTTGCGTTAATACACGATAGTCTTTATCATTATATTCTTTTTCGTAATTTAAACAGGAATTAAGTAAAGTTTGTAATTCATTGTCTTTTAATATTTCTTGCCTGATTTCTTCATACATTTTCTGGGTTTCAATAAAGTTATATTTATTTGCTTGCGGGGTTCTTTTATTTTGTACCTCATATCCATAATCTAATGCATTTGAAATGTTTTTACATACTTCAGGTTTATACATATAATATTTATTGGGATTTTTGAACCATAAATAAACGCTCGCAATGTTTAAATCTTCGTGAGCACTTATATCTGTTCTACCGTTAATTTTATTTCTTTCTTCATTAATTTTATTCATAATATCAATAAAATTATTAATTCTTAAACAAACATCGGTGTTCTCATCATATAATATACTAAAAGCCTCTTTTACTTCATTTCCCCAACCTTCTTCAATAAAATGTTTTATCATCTTTTTAGGCAATTTAGGAGCATTTTGTGTTAATAAATTACGTTCGTATTTTGTAGCATTGTTATACATTTCCAAAAAATTATTTGCTTTAGAATTCCAATTTTCTTGAAAATGTTTTAATGCTTGCCATTTATATCGTTCTTCTTCTATATTATTTTTAAAATTTATTTTATATTCTTTTATTAAAGAAGCTAACTTTTCTTTATTCATTGTTTTTCCTTATTTATATTTCATTTTCTCTTAACGGAACTGTTGATAGGTCAATGTTGCCAAGTGCTTCATATAGCTCGGGGCGGAGCGCATAAATTTGTTCATTATACATGTTTTTGCTTCTCCAACATTGAAACAAAATTGACCAATAATCTTTTTCTTCTAAGTTTTCTGCTTTGATAACAGGGATAAGTCTTTTTTCTAATTTATTGCATTCAAGTGAATAATATAAAGCACCTAAGCCGAACATATCAGCTAGCTCTGCAGAACTTGTAGGTGCTGCAATATGGCGCATTCTTTTTAATATTATTAAGGAATCTTTTGTAAACAGAGAATTATCCTTTAACAGTTTTTCCCAATCTTTTACTGATAAAGAATTTTTATATGGAGTTTTAATTTCTTCCCATTCTTCTTCTTCGTGGTCATGGCATCCACAATCGCAATCTTCATCGTGGTGATGATGTTCTAAATGTCTTTCCAACTCTTCTATATAACTTAAAATCTTTTCTCCGTTATCAATTTTACTTAATATATCTTCGATTTCATTTCTTGTAATATCCATTTTCTATCCTTTTTTATCTTTTATTTTTTATTCTACAATATTGATGTACCCAAATCGGACATACATAATTATATCAATTTATTAAAAATAAATTTTTATATTAAGAGTTAGAAACAAAATAATGCGTCCAATTTTGACGGATAAATATTTTATAATCTAATCGAAAGGATGATTAAAACATGAAATATTTATTACGAAATAAAAAAGTTGAATTTTCGGGCGATAAAAAGCAATTAATAGCTTATGTAAAAGAACATTACAAGGAAGAATATTGGGTCAGAGAATATGCAAAGTTCTTTGATTCTGATTTTGGCAAATTTAAATTTGCAATAGAAACTTTAGGCTTGGAATTGACTGATAAAATGACAAATTCAGAATATAATAAGACGCATAGGAGATAGGGATTATGGCTAGAATTATGACAACAAACCACTGGGTAGTAAAACTTTTCGGGTTTAAAATTATTGATGTTTGGGGTGATTATCTTGAACGTCATATACAAAATGATTGTGATATTATAATGCCTGAAGAAAATATTGATGAAAAAGAAAGTGATAATTAGATGCAAGAGATAACAGGACGTTATACAACCGCAAAAATATACTCTATAAAAGAGGATGAAGGTGTAAATAATCAAGTACAACAGGTGTGTGACCATCCTGTTTTTGCAAATTGTAAAATTCGTATTATGCCTGATTGTCACAAAGGAAAAGGCTGTACAATCGGTTTTACTTCGGAAATGCCTAAAAACGGAGAAATAATTCCAAATATAATTGGTGTTGACCAATCTTGCGGAATGCTTGCCGTTAAAATCAAAGAATGTAAAACATTGAGAGATTATTATAAGTTGGATAAAGTAATAAGACAATACGTTCCTGCCGGTACAAACGGAAGAAAAACTATAAGTCCATTAGTTGCTGACAATTTAAAATCGGAAATTAAAAAGATTTCCAATAAAATTTTAAAGGAAGATGAATCAGAAGATTTATTAAAGATAGGTTCTTTAGGTAGTGGAAATCATTTTGTTTCTCTTGAAAAAGGTAAAGATGGTACCTATTTAATAATCCATTCAGGTTCAAGAAATTTTGGCAAAAAACTAGCAGTTTATTTTCAAGGTCTTGCAATAGAAAAACATTGTTATGAAGAAGGAGAATTAAAAAATCTTTCTTATATAGAGGGAAATGATGCTGCCGATTACTTATATTGTGCGGAAATTTGCAGACAATATGCCTCTTTAAATCGTAAAATTATGGTGCAGGAAATACTTGATAATATGGGTTGGAAATCGGAATTTGAGTTTGAAACGGTTCATAATTATATAGGAAAAGACAATATTATAAGAAAAGGTGCAATTTCCTGTAACAAAGGAGAAACTGTACTTATACCTTTAAATATGGCAGATGGCTCGATAATAGCTGTGGGAAAGGGAAATGAAGATTGGAATAATTCTGCTCCTCATGGTGCAGGAAGGTTACTTTCCAGAACTCAGGCGAAAGATACACTTTTGATGTCCGAATACAAACAAATGATGAAAGGAATACACTCTACATGTATTTCAACAGGCACTCTTGATGAATCGCCAATGGCATATAAGTCGGGTGATGAAATTATTGAGGCAATTCGACCGGCAGCCGAAATTATTGATAAACTAAAACCCGTTTACAATTATAAACATGCTTGATTTTATATTAGAAACAGACTAATACTCAAAAATTATTTCATTTGTTGTCAAGGGGGTAAATTTGGGCATTCCGTTATGGTCATATCTTACTTTTTTATCATTGATAAAGGAAGGAATAGCATTTAGTTGCATTGCATTTATATTTATAGATTCTTTTTCTTCTACGGGTGCAATCGGTTGTTTATATTCTTTTATGTATTTGTATTCGTCTGTATTATTATCTTTTTGTATGTTTAAATTAGTCCTTAATGGTATTATCTCTGATTTGTATGCGTATACAGGTGCACAGATACATAGTATTAACAATGATAAATATATCTTTTTCATAACAGTTATATTATAGCAAAAATATCATAAGTTATCAGAACAAAAATTCACGATAAGTTGAAGGTTTTACACAACGAAACAACACAGTTTGCCACTATTTTAAATATACTCTTCTATAAGTTTTTGTATTTTTCTTGACATCTGCTCATTTACAACATTAAAGGCGTCTCTCATTGATGTATTTTGGGGCAATAAATCTAAAATCAAATCATTTTTATAGCTGTAAACATCAGTATATTCCTTTAATTTTTCTATTCCTTCCTTTGCTTGAAATCCTCTTTTTTTACCTTCAAAAGTAAAAGGAACTGTAACAAGTGCTTTTGTTTTGATATCAAATTCTTTTGCTATTTTAGCGATAACAGGTGTCGCTCCCGTTCCGGTGCCACCGCCAAAGCAGGAAATAAGAATAACAATATCGTTACCTAAAAGTTCTTTTGTGATTTCATTCCTGTTTTCTTCTGCTGCAAGTCTTCCGTTATTTGGGTTTCCTCCGCATCCTAACCCGTTTGTTATCTTTTGACCTATAGAAAGTTTCTTTTCACTTGTATTATTCAATATCGTTGTATCAGTATTAATACAAATAAAATTGATATTTGGATTATTTGAAAAATTATTTGATATTCTGTTTATAATATTCATTCCACCTGAACCAATTCCCATAATTGTAATTGTCAGAGAAGGCTTTTTAGGCTCTTTATCCATACACATATTTTTGTCCTTTCTTTAATTTGCATTTTTATTATAAGATTAATGTACGTCAAAAAAGGACACAATATTGTGTCCTTTTTAAAAAAATTGGAAAGTTTTATAAATTTAGTTTGATTTTTCCGCTTGAGCTTTATCTGTATATTTTTGGTCTATTTGTCCCTTTTTATGATAATATTTGGCTAATGATAAACCTGCAACTAGTATAGTACCTAATGTTGCGATTGCAAATCCTGTTTTTGTTCCTGTAGCATTTAATTTTGGATGTTTACTCAAGGTGCTGCCAGTTAAATAATCAAAAACTGAATCTGTTTTCTTTAGTCCTGCTTGAACGGCATTGCTATAATATAGTTTGTTTGCGCCATCACAGATTGCCAATTTACCTCTTTTAAGTCCGTATTTTAGCCCTTCTGAAACTTTTTTTAAACCTGTTGCATTTGAAAATGATTGTTTAAGTTCATTTAAATTGTCATATTCGAGTTCTGTTTTTAATGTATCAACAACTACCTCTGCAATTCCTTTTTGTGATTGTTTAACAAGCCCTATTCCAAGTGCACTTGTTGCAGTCATTCCTGCTAAAACCTTTGCACTGGATGCAAGTTCATTTTTTAAATGAGCTTTTGTGCATTCTTTTCTGTTTTTAATACTTCCCTTTGATTTGTCAAACATTGCACACGTTGAATTAGCCAAGTAAACATTTGTCATATAAACTACCCTTTCCATTTTTATGGTTAGGTTAAGTATGATAATGAGCAAAAGTTGCTATTTTATTTGTGATTATTAAGATTTGTTTTAATAAAAAAGAAATATATGCTATTGTATAAAATAAATTTTCGTATAGAATGAAAGTATAGCGGTATCGTCTAGGGGTCAGGATAGTAGATTCTCATTCTATTGACACGGGTTCAAATCCCGTTACCGCCGTTTAAAATTTAGGATTATAGATATTGTCCAAAAAAAGAAGAACACGACGGTTCGGTCATTGAACCAATAAATTTTTTTGATGAAAAAATTTATCGGGTTAGCATTGCATACTTATTTGTAAGGCTCGGATTTCATATCCTCGCCAACAACTAAGCAAAATCCCGTTACCGCCGTTTAAAATTTAGGATTATAGATATTGTCCAAAAAAAGAAGAACACGACGGTTCGGTCATTGAACCAATAAATTTTTTTGATGAAAAAATTTATCGGGTTAGCATTGCATA
>JAFUEV010000043.1 GCA_017470245.1 bacterium
AATTAACAAGATTAGTAACATCAATTCTTTCGGTCATGCATGTTGAACACTTGCAATCTTCAGAGAAATGGCGGAACACTCCCTTTCGATAGTATTATTCTCTGTCTATAACTTTATAGTTCATATAATCAAATTATACCTTTTGTTAATTTGATAATAACAAAAATATTATAAACTTACTATAAATTAATTATCAGTTAGTATTGAACAAATTATCTTTTCAATTTTAACTGTCTATTTATACTTATGAGTGCAAATAATTGAACAAAAAGTGCAAATGAGCGGACATTTTTGTAACATAAATCGGACATTCTGGACATTTTGTGTCAAGCAACTTCCGACCTCGCAAAATCGGCAAAAGCGGGATTGCTTCGCCTTTACAGGCTCGCAATGACACTAAACACTTCCGACCAAGTGTCCTTGTAAAAGGACACTCAGTTTGAGATAATCGGACAGACAGTTTGAGATTTTCGGCAACGTTCTTTTTAGAAATACAAAAATAATGTCAAATTAGTCGGGGAAATTTCCCCGACTTTTTCGATTATTTTTTTATTATTTTTGTATAATTAAAGTAGATTATTTAAAAAAGGATTTTGAATGTATAACTATTATTTTTACCAAATAAGAAACAAAAATAATAATGATGAGCAAGGCTACGAGTTAAGATGTGACAAAGAACATCTTGAAACACTATTATATAATATTGATAATATTTCTGCAAAAGAATTAAAACAAAAGAAAATGGAGTTTTTCAATTTTATATGCAGCAAATATACAGATATAGATCGAAAAAATTTATTAATGATTTTTGCTTATGTAGATGATGATATGCTCGAATATTATAAATCAGAATACCCAATAAAAGAGCTTAAAAAAAGTGGAAATTGGGTGATAAAGGATTGTCCAAAACGCACAGAACGATATTACAAAAAACTTACAGAAGATAAAAAAGTTTTTGTTGAAGTTGCTCTGCAAAAATTCAGACAAAGATTTGGTTATAAAGTTGATATATAAATATAAAAATTTTATTTTTCATTATTTATAGTTATATTTTCTTGGATTTTTTGTATTAATTCTTGTGGATTTATCATTCTGCCAACATAAGTTCCTGAATCGTTATTTCTGCATTCACTTGAGGTTTCTAATGCGTATTTCCAAAAATCATCAGGTGTAATATTCGGATCAGCTTGTTTCGCAAGAACATACATTCCTGCGAGCCATGGGGTAGACCAACTCATTCCGCCATCATTTCCTTCATAACGATAAGAAGTTCCATCTGTAAAATCGGCTACAGTTCTATGATCCATCGGAACTAACAATAATTTATCGGCATCACCCATATAACTATTCCCTGATTCAGAACCGGCTTTCCAAAATGCTCCGGCTTCGTAATTATCAGGATTTTCTAAGTCACCTTTCGGGTTTCTATTTGCACCACAAGTCGACATTCCGTATTGTTCTTGAAGTGCCGTTGATACAATAAATACTCCCTGTTCTTTTGCTCTTTGTAATGCTTGTTGCAGTTCTTCATATCCCGGAGCGAACTCATCAAAACCCCAACTGATTGAAATGACAGAAACTCGTTCATTCTCAGGAAGTTTTGCATTTTCATCTAAAACTTTATTAATAGCATCAACATACGGTTGATTTGAAGAGCAAGCACCACGTTCTTCTATATTCTTAAGTTGTCCCTGTAAATATTCCACATAATGAGTATCATCACTATTTTTTGCTATTTCTTGTTGAACTCTTTCTTTGTATGCTTTTATATCCTCAGGGTCGGTTGACATAATTACAGCAGAGTAATAATGAAGCCCTGCATCTGGTGCAACACCAATATTTTTCCCTACGGCAATAGATGTTACCGCAGCTCCATGCATTGATGCCTCATTCCAACCTACCTCTTCGGCATTTATATCGTGAACTTGACCAATAAGATTATCCGCATATTCTTGGTGCATACCTAAAGGTTGGTCTATAATTGCCATATTAACACCTTTTCCTGTAAATCCCTGTTCATGCAATTGACGAATGCCAAGACCGGGATTTTTGCAGCTTTCCATATAAGGTTCAAGAATGGCTTTCTGCTGAGGTGTCATAATGGTTGTTTTATCAATACATAAATTTAATAATTGACCTTCGGATAAATCGAGTTGTGAAATATCACAACCTCTTGCATCTTTAATATCATTATGCGAGCCCAATGGTATTTCATCTATGGATTTAATAACTTTTATCTCAGGAGCCCAACTACTATGTGGAAAATAACCATTACTATCTCTATTTTCGGATGCAACTAATTGTTCATACTTGTTTGCAACATTTTCATCTGCAAAATCAAGTTCAGGTGTTTGATTATTTTCTGCTTTTGCTTTTTGCATTATGTTTAACATATCGTTTATGAACGTATTATTATCTACATCATTTGATATTGAATTCAAATAACCATTAAAAATACTCGGTGATTTTTGAGTCCCTAAAAATTGTTGAATTTCTGATTTTTGTATGTAGCCATCGTTATTAACATTGATGAATTTCAATAAAGCATTTAAATTAAACATATATTGCTCCTTATTTTAAAATTTATCTCTCGCTTGATTTGCACAGTCACTTATTAGTTGTATTTAGTCGAATGCTAATCGTGTTATTTGTTTATATAGATTTTGGGATTGCAAGACGAATTACAGCTACCCCATCTCAGGTTTTGGGATATTAAAAACGCTCACACCCATAGGAATAGAATTATTTTGGGGTTTATTTGTTGAGGCAAGTGAATCTTGCTTATCATCATTAATTCCTGCAAGTTTCGTTGTCTCTTCTCTTTTGCTTCCTGACAAAAGTTTTGTGTAATCAACACCTTCTTTTTCTGCAACAAATACGCTTAAATCTTTTGCGTATTGTCCGTTGTATGATGCTAATTTACTCAACGAGACTACCGTTCTGCCGTTAAAATTTGAACTCCCGACAAGCTTTTCCATATCTTCGCCTTTAAATTGTGGAAATCTTGTATAAATATCACCGACAGTAATACCCATAATAATCCTTTCTTTGTTTTAGTAATCTGTTTATGTAACACAATTGTTATTGTGTTACGTGGCAGGAGACATATTCGATAAATTTGGATAAAAAAAGTTTATAAATAAGGGGATTTTTGCTTAATTGTAAAGATTTTTTACAAAAAATTATAAAAAAGCAATTATTTTATAATAAAATACTTTATAAATATGTAACACAATAACAATTGTGTTACTTGTTTTGTGTTGATATGAGAGGTTTTTAGGTTTTTATAATGCGAATGAATGGAGACTTGAGTCAATAATATCTTGATTTATTCCGATGTATCTCAAAGTCACAGATGGGGCTGAATGATTAAAAATACATTGTAATAATGCAATATCTTTCTTTTCCTGATAAAAATGGTATCCAAAAGTTTTACGCAAAGTATGAGTTCCGATGTGCGAGGTTATTCCGGCTTGCTGACAGGCATGATTAATTATTCTGTATGCCTGTATTCTTGTTATTGGTTTGTCTCCTCTTTGACTTGCAAATAACCACTCATCAGGAGATTTGTTAAAAATAAATTCATTCAAGTAATCTTTGAATGAATTTGTGATTGGAAATCGTTTATATTTGCCTGTCTTTTGCTCTGTGATTTCGATATAATCTTTATTTCTTACATCTGAGACTCTTAATTTAAGAATATCCGATATTCTCAACCCACTATTAATTCCCATAAGGAATAATAAAAAATCTCGCATTCCACTACATTTTAAAATCCTTTTAACTGATTCAATTTTTTCACGTTCTCTAATTGGTTCTACATATTCCATAGTCACACTCCTTTTGCTTGTCTATATTACCTTCCACATGGCAAAACCATTCATTATGTGTCTAAAAACGTAACATAATTAAAATGAAATTATCTAAATAATTAAATTTTTAGAAAATATTACATTTTTAAACATCCATTCAGGCATATCGAAATCGAAATCTATCAAGATTTGTTTAAGTTCAGGAGAGTGTACTCATCCTTTTTTTAATACTTAAAAATTAACTTATAAAGCAGAGGGATTTTAGCAATGTTTTATATTTTACTCACGATAGATTATTACCCCGCCATCCTATATTGTGGATATGCTAACTTATATTCATTAATCAATTTGTTCCATGATGCATATTGCCCTGTTGAACAGTTCCAATATTTTAAATTATTGTTTAAATCGTGTAATATCATATTTGAAAGTTTAGGGTCTCTTTTCATTGCACCTACAAGCGTTATTGGTGCTGATTGAGGATTATTCATATATTGATTTATGTGTTGGGCATCAAGTCCATAGCCTTCTAAAATGGTTCTTGCTAAATTAGGATTTACATTTACTACATCTTCAAAAAGTATGGCATCTTTAATTATTGCATTTGCCATATCAGGATTTAATCTTTGTGCCTCGTGCCATAATGCTTGAGCTTCCTGTGGTGACGTATATGCTTCGTGAGCAATATATGGTTTACCTTCAAGTGCATTCATTAAAGATTTACCATTTGAAGATTGTCTTGCATATCTACCGGCGATATCCGCAATGGCATTTTGTACATCTTCTGAAACTTCACGTTCAAAATACATTGTTATAGGATCGTGGCGAGTCGTGTAACCCTGTAAAGATTGAGGTGTCTTATATGTACAATCCGGCATGTTTACTCTCACTGTTTGTCCGTTTGAATTTACATAAGTTCCCGTTGCACATAATCTATCTAATTCAGCAAGTAAATTTTTATCGGCAACAACATTTAAACTAATTCTGTCCGCAACTCTTGATGCATCAACAGGTCTATGACCTTTTTGGTATCTAAAGAACCAACCGCCACTTTCGTATATATTGACATTAGCATCATTCGCCAAATCTGCATTAGTAATATTACCACTTACGCTTTCTTCCAAAGTATAATTTGCACGACGTAAGTTTCTGTAATTATCATCAATCATATTGCTAAAATCACCGTAATTTGCATTGGCAAATTTTTCTTGTAATCTCGGTGAATATTGTGCAGCATAATCAGGTTTTGTTGAATTTAATGTTGTACCATTTCTCGACATATCAGTGATATAAATTTCACCGTTAATTTTTTCAACTTTTAAATGTTGACCTGATACATATTCATTATTTATTCTTACATCATTAATTCCGCTTACTTCCCGACCAATAATAAATGAATCTCCATCACGCATTGCATTAAATTTCGCTTCAAAATCTGCAAAATTAATATCTACTTGATCTCCAAGTCTAACTGATTCATAAGAATTTATTTTTTGTCTTGTACCTTTTTGAAGTTTAACATCTGTTTCGACCAATTGAACTTCATTTGTTTCGAGATCTATAAAATAAGCATTATTTTGCTGTGGTCTTATAGTGTTTGCTTTTTGTTCTAATTGAGCTTGTAAACGAGATTTTTGTGAGCATTCCGGCATTTTATCAAGCCATTTTTGAACTTTTGCAATATCATCGGGTGTTTTTGCTCTGTTTATATTATTACTGATTTGCCCCATTTCCATTCTTTCTTGTG
>JAFUEV010000044.1 GCA_017470245.1 bacterium
AAGAAGAAAAACAAGCTGAAGCTCCGAAAGAAGAGAAAAAGTCTGAGGCTCCAAAAGAAGAAAAACAAGCTGAAGCTCCAAAAGAAGAGAAGAAGTCTGAGGCTCCGAAAGAAGATAATGCTAGTGATGAAGATGTCCCAACTATTGGTGCTTCCAGAACATCAGCAGCAACTTCTGCTCCGAAATCTATCTTGGGAAGATTATCAGCATTTCTTATCAGAAATACGGCTAGTAAAAAATCAAATAATATTAAATATGATGTATAAATTATATTTAATTATGATAAAAAGAAGCGATTTTAAAATCGCTTCTTTTTTATATCTAATCTGGTTTCGCACGCTGACTACTTTTCAACAGAGTCTTCATTGTGCTCACTTTTTAAAGTAAACACTCTCAAATTTCGTTAATACTCTTCTGGCTTATCACGAAATTTACTTGGGCAATCTAAAATATTATTTATTTTCTCTTATATTTTTAAATTCTTCAACTATTTCTCTCCAAGGCTCTATGTATACATCATCTTTCCCAAAAGCTTCTCGAGAAATACCTGCATGATGAATTAAAGGTAATAATTTTTTTTCACTAATTTTTATTGATGTATCTATATCATCATCTGTATCGTTGCAGATAAAGAAACCATTTTTATTTTCGTCTTCTTCATAACCTATAATAGTTATTTCATGTCCGCCATTTACATTTTTTTCTTTATCCATATGTGTATAACCAATGATTACATTTTGTCCCAATGCTAAAGAATTTAAAATTTGTTGTTTTGTTTCTGCAGGAGTTGCTCTATAGCCTGATAGTTTGCCGGTTTCATCTATTTCTTGATAAACTACTGAAACTTTTGGTGATTGGAATACAACTCTTTCAACAAAATTCTTTTCCATATCTGTCAACCCTGTTTTATCAGGGTTAAATTTTCCTGTTCTTTCATCTGTTAATGCGTTATATGTATTTTGAGAACCAAGATTTAATAATGCTGATTGAATTAATACGTCAACGCATGAACGTTCTCCTTTGTCTTTATAAGAAGATTGAACTCTGGCTCTAATAATTGCATTTCTGTCGGGTTTAATTTTTATATTTGCGTTTTCCCAGTTATTTTCGAGATAGCTGTCAGTATTAAATTCTCTGAGCTTCCATAAACATTCGGCTGTACCATCTGCAATATCACTTATTTTAACTTTTTTATCAACGCTATATGAACTGCTGCTTAATCCTTCTGCAAATCTGACAAATTCAGCCGGATACTTACTTGCAAGATTAAATTCCATACTCGCAACAACACAAGATGAAGAAACAACATTGTATGCCTGATTCGGGAAATCACTTCCTGTTTCCTTTGCTATATCTTGGGCTACTTCATTTGGAATATCTCCAAATTTTTGTGTGATTGTAAATGGATTATCAAGAGCTTTTAAAACTTCGTTAATTATTTGTGTATCTTTTAATCCCGGAATTCTTTCTTTTGTTGCTATGTTATATAAATTATCCAAAACTGTACTATTATCATTTGAATTTTGATTCATCAAAATTCCTTTAGAATCTAAACTTGCAAATAATTGTTGTCCTTGTTTGTCTAATTTCGATTTAACTGTATCATATTTTTGTGCAATTGTAACTTCACCTGTTTGTACAGGTTTCTTTGCACCTATTCTTGTGAATGAAGGTATGTATGCTTTAAAATTATCACTGCTTATTGTACTTAAATTTTGGGGCTTAAACCCTGTTTTCGCTTTAGTTACAAGCTTTTTTTGCGGCACTTTTGTGTCGTTTTTTGCAGGGATTATATTATTTTTTATATTTTGAATTCCAAACATAGCAATACTTATACCTTACTTATATAAAAAAACAAATTTATAAAAAATTGTTATTTTATATAAAAAGACTTTAAAAAATATAAACTTTGTTACAATTTACAGTTGGTTTTTTCCTTCTTTTAACCCTCTTGCTCTGTCATATAATTCTATTTTCATACCAAGTGAATTTGCTTTATCTATAACATAATTTACAAGCTCTAAATAATAATTAGAAATAGTTGCCCTGTTTGTCTTATACCAAACATCTTCTATGTCTAAAGCTAACCATTTACCGCCAACTTTACGAACTGAATCAATCCACTTGTCAATTTCTTTTTTATTATCATTTATATTTGGAATAATAATATACTTAGAAGTCATTAAACCATATCCGTTTTTATTTGCTTCTGCATATTTTTTCATATTGTTGATAACACTTTTGTATGCATTAACTTGTTTTATCTTTTTGTAGGTTTTATCACAACCTGCATCTATTGATATAACAACATTTAATACGCCTCTTTTTATTGCTTCTGCTATAGCAGGAGAATATTTAATACCTGATGAGTGTATTCTCATATTCTTAAATCCGTTTTCGGTAAGAATTTGAATTAATTCTTCAAACTCAGGTGCAACAGTTGGTTCACCGCCGCCAAATGAAACTTCTCCGCCAGGACGCAAAATATTTTTAGCAATCATATCTTTTACTACAGGAACTGCATCATAGGGCTTAATTTTATCAAACATTTTTTTGTTTTGTACTTCATAACAATATGTACATTTACTGTTGCATAATATCCAATAGTTGAATTGTAGGAAGTTTATATAGTCCTCTTCGTCCCATTCTCTTTCTTCCAAAAAAACGCAACCTACGCAGTTTGGCATTAAATTACCTTGTCTGTGTTGTTCTCTGTACTTTCTCTTCTTATCAAATAATTCTTTCCAATCAATAGGTTCGCCTTTATAAACATCTTGAAGAGTAATTCTTCCTCCTCCGCTGTGGCAAGTAAAACAACAGGTTTCGAGTCTTGTATGCTCAAAATCCATCCCATGTTCAATATATCTGCAACTTAAATACTTCAACTTACTATCCCAATCTCTAAACTAATAATATAAAGTTATCATTTACAATGATAATAGTCAAGAATAAAAAGTATTGTGAATTTGTATTGTGATTGAATTTTTGTTAGTGCGATTAATATTCTTGTTTTTGATTTTTATTATATGTATAATATTTTTATCTGAAAGTTAATATAGGAATATGTTTTGAAATATATAAGTTGTATACATCTTGAACATGGAATAACGTTTTTTTCCAATTCCGTACAAATTTGTTGTATAAGCTCACATCCCGGTGGCGGAAGAATCATGCAGATTGATAATTATAAAGGTGAACCTATTGATTGGGATGACTTTTTTTCTAAAAGAAATATATTAAGAGAAAACACAAGGAAAGGTGAACCTCCAAAACAATGTGAGGGTTGTTATTACTTAAAAGAAGATGAGTGGAATGAAGGTAATTATATAGACGAAGTATTAATCGGGCATTTTACTCATTGTAATTGTAACTGTATTTATTGCTATACTGAAGCTGATAAAAAGTTTTTCAACTCAAATGTTACTTATAATATTTATCCTGTTATGAAAGATATGATTGATAAGGGTATACTGTCAAAACATGCTACCATTACGTTTGGCGGTGGTGAACCTACTATTCTTCAAGAGTTCGAAGAATTGATTAATCTCCTTTTGGATTATGATGTATATAATATCAGAATACATTCTGATGGTATTAAATATTCTCCCGGTATTGAACGTGGTTTGAGATTGGGTAAAATTACGTTAATAACATCCGTAGATTCAAGTTCACCAAAGGTATATGAAAAGATTAAACAGGTACCTTGTCATGATAAAGTTTGGGCTAATTTAAAAAAATATGCCGATGCTAAAAATGGTTTAATTAGAACAAAATATGTTTTAATTCCCGGTGTTAATGATAATTTATCCGAAATAAAAAATTGGATGAAAAAAACTTATGACTCGGGTGTTAGGAATATAGCTTTTGATATTGAAGACAATTGGTTTAAAGAACATAGAGAAAATATACCTCAATATATTTATGTTATGTTTGATTTTGTTTATGAAGGCTATAAACAATATAACTTAGAAAGTTGCGAATTATACGAGCGTGCTTTCAATTTAAAAGTCGACAGAGAAAACAGACAAAAAAACTTATCTGATTGTTAATGGGGGTATTCTTGGCTTCCGTTTTTAATGACTTTCTTGATAAAATTCATTCTAAAAAAACATATACAGGTTGTAAGTACGCTGAAAACTCTTTATTCTTTGATTATAACAATAAGGTAAAACTTTGCCCTTATAATGACTTGTTTGTTGTTAATGATGATTTTGACGGAATTTGGCTTAATACTGCAAAGGTTAAAAACCAAAGAAAAATTATGTTAGAAAATTTTATAAATAATTGTCATCCTCAAGAATGCAAAAATTGCAGCAATTTAAAAAGTCTTGAAATCCCTGAAACTAAAACATTAAAATCTTTGTATTTAGCTCATTGGAAACAGTGTTATTTAAACTGTAATTATTGTAATTTTCCTAAAGTAGATGATTTGATTCAGGCAAAACATTATGATATATATCCTGTTCTTATGCATTTATTTGACAGTAAATTGATTGATAAAAATACAAAAATTGTATTCCAATGCGGTGATCCTTGTATTCATCCTGAGTTCGATAAAATATTGTCATATTTAATTAATTATGAAATGAAAGATATTGTTATTAATACCCCTGCATTGAGATATTGTGAGTCAATCGCTGAAGCCATTGCTAAAAATATTGCAGAAGTTATAATTCCTTTGGATTCCGGTTGCGCATATATATATGAAAAAATTAAAGGTACTAATAAATTTGATATTGCAATGAATAATATAAGACGTTATCTTTCTTTTCAAGAACCCGGTGAAAAGCGTGTAATTCTAAAGTATACAGTTGTAAATGGAATTAATGATAATCAGAAAGAAATATTAGATTGGTTTATTTGGTCAAGAGATATTGGTATAAAAAAATTAGCATTAGAAATAGAAAGAAATTGGTATAATCAAATAAAAAATTCCGTACCTGTTTATCTTAAAGAACTTTTAATGTTCGCAAAAAATATTTCTGTTTTTAATAATCTTGAAATAGAGTTTGGTGAAAATGCAAATGATTTATATAATAAAATTAGCAAAGAAGATAGATAATGTTTGTATATAACGAAAAATTTGTAAGTAAAAAAGAAGGTTATTATTATAGTTGTCCATGGATTGAACATGGACTGGTATTTTTTAAGTATAAGCTTGCAATGTGTTGTAATTGTGGACATGAAGGAAGCAGTCAGCCTTTAATAAGAAATAATTTTATCGGGCAAAGAATAGATTGGGAAAGAATATTCAAAGTAAAGGATATGTATAGAAAATTCCATAAAAAGGGGAAATTTCATACTGGTTGTTTATCTTGTCCGTATCTTGAAGAAAAACAATGGGATACTTCAAGATATATTGATAATCTGTATATCAGTCATTGGACTGATTGTAATTCAAAATGTATATATTGCTTTGAAGCTAATAATCCTGAGCAATTTAAAGGTAAGCGCCCTTATAGTGTTTTACCTATTATTAAAGATATGCAGGAACGTGGTATCTTAAGACCCGGAGGAATTATTTCTTTTGGCGGTGGAGAACCTACTTTGCTTGATGAATTTGAAGATATTGTTAATTATTTACTCGATAATTATTATTGGGGAATAAGAGTTCATTCTTCAGGTATAAAATATAGTCCTGCGCTTGCCCGTGCAATTAATGAAATAAGAGCTTACGTTGTTGTTTCCGTTGATTCCGGTTCAAAAGAAACATATAAACAAGTAAAAAGAGTTGATTGTTATGATAAAGTACGTGAAACAATCAGAAAATATGCCCTTCAAACTACTTTCTTAGGTCGTTTTCTTGTTAGTGCTAAATATATTATAATTCCCGGAATTAATGATAATGTTCAAGAACTCGATAGTTGGATGAAAGCAAATTATGATGCAGGATTGTATACAACTGTTCTTGACTTGGAAGAAGGCTGGTATCTTCAAAATAGAAATAATATTCCCGAACACTTGTATCAACTTATTGAACATGCCAGAAAACAAGCAAAAAAATATAATTCTAATTTTGAATTATATGAAAGATTGCAAAATTTAATGAATGATAAGGCAAAAAACAAAAAATAAAGTTTATGTCATTTGCTTATATTTTTTTACTCTATTTTATAAGGCTTTGTATTTCTTTAAAATTAGGGTTCTTTGAACTTTTAAGCAGTTCAAAAATCACCATTTCTGTTGTGACTATCTGACAACCGGCATGAATAAGCCTTCTTAACGCTGCATTTTTGTTTTCATCTGTTCTCGAACCTGACGCATCTTGCACAACAAAAACTTCATAACCTTTATTTAATAGGTCAAATGCAGTTTGCAACACACAAATGTGGGTTTCAATTCCATAGATTATTATTTGTTTTTTATTTTGTTTTTCTATATTCTCTATAAAATTGGTTTCTTTATATGCACTAAAATTTGTTTTTTCTATATATATAGCATTATCTATGGAATTTTTAATTTCATTTATAGTAGAACCTAAGCCTTTGGGATATTGCTCTGTTATAATAACTGGTAGTTTAAGAATACCTGCTGTTTTTGCCAGTATTATTGTGTTCTTTTCAATATTCGGATTATTTATCATTTTGATAAGTTTTTCTTGAACATCTATTATTAATAACAGTACATTTTCTGCTTCTATTGTATTCATATAATTATTCTCCTTTAATTAACTTTATTATATAATAACTCCAGTATGAAAAAGACAATAAACGGAAAAATTTTAAAATTAATCTGTGGCGCAGGGAATGAAAATGTTAAGCAAATTGAAGCTTTGGCATATACATTTTCTTCTGCAGGTTTTAATATGATTGATTTGTCTGCAAAAAATGATGTTATTGCTGCTGCTAAAAGAGGTATAGCTTTAGCAAATAAAGATAATGAAACACTAATATGCGTTAGTGTTGGACTTCAAAATGATGTACATCTTTCTAAAGCTATAATTAATAAACAAAAATGTACTTTGTGCGGTCAATGTGTAAGTGTATGCCCTCAAAATACAATATATGAAGAAGATGGAAAATTTCTTGTTGATGAAAGAAATTGTATTGGTTGTTCAAAATGTATATTGAATTGCCCAAGTGGTGCGATAATATCGGAAAATAAGTATAAAAACCCTTGTAATATGCTTTTATCTGTGTTGTCTGACGATATTGATTGTGTTGAATTTCATTGCAGTATTGATAATGAAAATATGATACTTGAGTCTTGGTCACAAATATGCTCTGTATACAGTGGTACTGTCGGATTTTGTCTGGATAGGTCAAAACTTAGTGATGATAAACTTTTTGAAATAGTTCAAAAAATGCTTTCTGTTAGACAAAATGTTATTTTTCAAACAGACGGCAAACCTATGTCCGGAGGTGCTGACGATTATAAATCAAATATACAGGCAATTGCTTTTGCCGAACTTGTAAAAAGTAAAAATCTACCTGTTAAAGTTGTAGTTTCAGGTGGAACTAATTCCAAAACATCAGAGTTTGCAAAATTGTGCAATGTTGACATAGATGGGGTTGCTATAGGCAGCTTCGCACGAAAACTTGTTCAAGCAGAAATATCATCAGAAGATTTCTTTAATAATAAGCAACTGCAAAATATAGCAATAGAAAAAGCTAAAAACTTGGCTGATAATATTTTAAAATACTTAAATTAGTATTTAGATATTTCTTCAAAATATCTTTCTATTGCTTTGTAACCTTGGTAAATTTCACTTGTTAAATTCACGTATCTTGAAGCTGCTAAGAACTTTAGCTCTTTTGCTCTAATTTGTAATAATGTATCAGAGTCATTTTTCAGGTTCTTTTCCAATGACATTGACCATCTTTTTAAGAAAGCCAGTTCTTCGTTTATTTGTTTTATTGTTGAAAATTCCAACGGACTGAAATCATATTTTGCAAGTAATGTTTTTTCAGCATTAGATATTCTTGTTTGTACAACCGGAGTACCATATATCTTTTTAATTACAATATAACTGTCTGCAATTCGTCTGTGTGATTCCGGAACTTCTCCTTTAGCTAACATTGCAGAGGTACTTAATGAACTGAATCTATCGTCGTTTCCTGCTAATGAACTTAAATTTGTGCTTTCAATAAGCAATTTATTATTATTTTGAACTGTAGTATTAATAGCCCCATCTCCATATAAAATTGAACAACATTATCATAATTCTTATAGAAATTTTTGTCATGTTATTTTAAATATATATTAAGATAAAATGTCAAATTTTTTACATTACTCTAAAAATTAGTTAGTTTTACTGTTATCATAATTTTTTTAGAATATAATGTTTGTATGTTTAAGTATGATGTTATAGTAGTTGGTGGCGGACACGCCGGTTGTGAAGCAGCAATTGCCTGTGCAAGGCTTGGTGCTAAAACGCTGCTTGCATCTTTAAATTTGGATAATATAGCTCTTATGCCTTGTAATCCTGCAATTGGAGGACCTGCAAAATCTTGTCTTGTTAGAGAAATTGATGCTTTAGGCGGTATTATGGGCGTTGCTGCCGATGCAACTTATATGCAGTTAAAAACTCTTAATTCTTCAAAAGGTCCTGCTGTTAGAGCTTTAAGAGCGCAGTCGGATAAACGTGAATATATGCGTTTTGTAAGAGGATTAATTGAATCAGAATCACAGTTATCTCTTAAACAGTGTACAATGACGGAACTTCTTGTTGAAAATAGTACTGTTAAGGGATTAAAAGATGAATTTGGACAAGAATATTATGCTCCTTGCGTTATTTTAACAACAGGAACTTCTCTTGAAGCCAGAATTTGGGTTGGACTTCAATATCTTGAATTTGGCAGACTCGGTGAAGCCAGTGCCAAAGGTTTATCTCCTTCATTAAAAAACCTTGGTTTTAAAATCGGAAGGTTAAAAACCGGTACTCCTGCCAGAGTTGATGCCAGAACTATTGATTTCTCAAAAATGACTGAGCAACCGGGTGACAAAAATCCTTCTTTCTTCTCATTTCTGCCAAATAGACCAATTCGTGAACAATATCCTTGCTATTTAACACGTACGACAGATAAAACTCATGAAATTATAAGAAATAATCTTGATAAATCACCAATGTATTCGGGATTAATTCACGGAATAGGACCAAGATATTGTCCTTCTATAGAAGATAAAGTTGTTAGATTTGCACATAATCCATCTCATCATATTTTTATAGAACCTGAAGGAAAAAATACTTATGAAATGTATGTCGGCGGTTTTTCAACTAGTTTACCCGCTTCTGTTCAAATAGAAATGCTTCATTCTCTTCCTGGACTTGAAAATGTTCATATTATGAAACCTGCCTATGCTGTAGAATATGATTATGTTCCTGCTGTTCAGTTAACTCACTCTTTAATGACAAAACAAATTAAAGGTTTGTTCTGTGCTGGGCAAATTAACGGTACATCCGGTTATGAAGAAGCAGCAGCACAAGGACTTCTTGCCGGTATTAATGCAATTAATTATTTGCAAAATAAAGAAATGATTACATTATCCAGAGAATCTTCTTATCTTGGTACTTTGGTTGATGATTTGGTTACAAAAGATATAGATGAACCATACAGAATGCTTACTTCTCGTTCTGAATACAGATTGCTTTTAAGACAGGATAATGCAGATGAAAGGCTTACTAATATTGGTTATAAAGTTGGTTTAATAAGTGAAGAAAGATATCAAAACTTTTTAGAGAAACAAGATACTATAGAAAAAGAAATTCATCGATTACTTACTCAAAAAATTTCTCCTTCAGATGAAGTAAACAGTGTCCTTGCTAAATATAATGAACATATTGACCGAGGTTTGAAATTGTCTGAATTATTAAAACGTCCTAATGTAACCTATGAAGTTTTAATTGATGCCGACGAAGATACCAAAAATCTTGCACTTACTCGTGATGTTTATGAACAGGTTGAAGTAAAAATTAAGTATGACGGTTATATAAAAAGACAAATTCAACAAGTCAGTATGTCTGATAAACTTGAAAAAATTAAAATCCCTGAAGATATTGATTATAAATCAATTCAACATATATCTATCGAAACTAGAGATAAACTCGCAAAAATCCGTCCTGTAACATTAGGACAAGCATCAAGAATTGGCGGAGTAAAACCGGCAGATATTTCTGTTTTAATGGTCATGATTGAATCTCATAAATTGAGATAATTTATAGATATTCTGACCTTATAATTTAAAATTATAGAGTTTTTTATTAAAAAACTTTTTCTTCTAAAATTTACTTCTTATTCTTGTTCTTTTTATTTTTATTTTTGTTTTTTTCTTCATCAAGTCTTTTTTTTGTTATTAGATAACCGCATTTTGAACAAGCAAGAATTCTTCCTGTTGAATCAATTGGCATAAAATTATGTTTGCAAGTAAGAACATCTTCTATTTCTGCATTGTCCTCAAATGCATTAGCTATAGGCGTTTTATCCTTATTTTTTGACTGTATTAACAATTTGATTATTTTTTCTATAATATACATTATTTTATTACCAATTTATCTATCAATATTGCAATACATAATATTAGGCTAAATGAATACAAAATATTTTGTGCCAGAAAAAATTTCATCATAAAATTTTGTTGTTCGGGGGGAAATTTGTTTATAGTTTCCTTTGTTCCCATAAAAATACTGTATTCTATTTGTTCCTCAGGTGATTTTATATGCTTTTTCATTACTTTTATCAATTTTATTGCAATTGGAAGCGTTATAAAAGTAAGTATATATATTATCCCTATTTTTTCTAATAAAATCCAAACTATAATATTTATGTATGCCATTATTATTATAAGTATCAAAAGTATTAGAGCATTATATTCGTTACCGCATAATCGGCTTAATGTAATTTTCCTGTTTGTTTTATCAAATTTATAATCAAGTAACATGTGATTATGCAAGACTGCAACAGCAAGCAACCCTGTAGAAATTGAATATATCATTATATTTGTTGAAAAATCTCCGGTCATTACAAGATAAATTCCCGAATATATTAGTGGAGAAAAAACTATTGCTACAAGTATTTCGCCAAGTCCTAAACAGCCTAAAATAGGATAAAGTATACAAATTATTGAAGCAGGTATTACTACATAAAAAAGCTTAAATCCTACTACATGTACAAAGAAAATGCATATTAAAAATGAGACACTAAATAAAAATAAATTTAGTATCATAGCTTTTTTTAGACTGAATATACCTTCTCTAATATATAAACATTTTTGGGCTTGAAAATTAAAATCAGATTTTAACCCTTTATCAATTTCAGCTTTTTCTCTTGAATAATCAACTATGTCATCAAATAAATTTGTTGCCAGATGAAGAATTACTACTCCGACTATAGCAATAAGTCCATATAATACATTACCTTTGTGAATTAATGCATATAAAAAAGGTACTATACAAGACATTAATGATATAGGTATAGAGTAACCTCGGCATACTTTAAAATAAAGCGAAAATTTTTCTAAAAACGAATGCATAAACAAAAAATCCACCAATATAGTATAAGTATACCTCAAAAAAAAAGAGCAAATGTTAAATTTTGTTAAAAAAATAATCAAGTAATAATTAAGACCGACGTATTATTATAAAAAAAATTATAAAAACAATGTTTGAAATTTAAAAAAAATGTGTAAAAACCTAAAAAAACATGTTATAATAATAAAACAATGAATGACAAAGTGTTAATAATACACTTTATATATCAGAGAAAAATAAATGTTAATATTTTGTAATTTATCAACCCCAAAATAGCAATTATATAAAATAAAAATTTTTTATATATAAGTGATGGTAAGTAAGTAAATTTGTCGGAGGAAGAATGACAATAAGTGTGAACTCTAAAAAGAAACAAGCAAAAAAATCTTTTGATGAATTATTAAATGATTTAAGAACAAGCAATTCAGAAAAAGTTCGTTATAATGCTGCAAGAGTACTTGGAGAAATGGGCGATGCAAATGCAGTTGAGCCATTAATTGATGTATTAAAAAATGACAGAAACGGTTCTGTTCGTTTATATGCTGCAAGAGCTTTAGGTGAATTGGGCGAAGTTTCTGCAACAATTCCTTTAATTGAATCATTACGTGAAGACAGAAATGTTGACGTTAGAGTACGTGCAGCAAGAGCTTTAGGTCGTTTAGGCGGTCGTGAAGTTGTTGAACCGTTAGTTGAAGCATTAAACGATGAAAATCCTCAAGTATGTATTACTGCTACAGATGCTTTAATTGAAATTGGTGATGTTGCTACAGATGCTTTAATCGAATCATTAGACAGTGAAAAAGTTAATGTTAGATGTGATGCAACAAGAGCTTTAGGGGAAATAGGTAATTCAAAAGCTGTTGATTATATTATTAAAATGCTTAAAGATGAATGGGTAAATGTAAGAATTTATGCAGTTACTTCATTAGGCAAACTTAATGACACAAAAGCAGTTCCTTCTTTAATTGAAGTTATGAAAAATGAAAAAGAAAATGATTTAGTAAGAGCAGGTGCTGCAGCAGCTTTAGGTGTTTTACGTGACCAAAGAGCATTGTTGCCATTAAGAGAATTAATTGTTAAAGCTCAAGAACTTGGTGAATTAGAAGATACTGCATTAAAATCATTTAAGAAAATCATGGCTGCAAATTGGAAACCGGTTAATGAAGCTCCTAATAAAAAAGTAAATGCTTAATCAAAATAGTAAATAAACAATGGCGCTAGATAGGCGCCATTTTTTATTTTTGTTTGAATTTATTTTTTATTTTTTCTTTTAGCAGTTCAAATTTTATTCTTAGATAAACATTATTTGAATTTCCTATTCTAATATTTTTCAATGCTAAATTATATGCTTTTTTGTTTCTATGATTTGTTGTTCCTTCAATTAAACCTTTAATTTTTGCAAATTCTACGTTTTGTTCTTTTTCTTTTAATTTAGTTGATATTATAAGTGCTTTTTCGTTTTCTTCTTTTACTAAAAAGTTATCATTACAAGTATTAAAAGTTTTTTCCCCTATTTCTGTTCTAATAATAACACTACTTTTTCCTTCTTTATCATTTTCCTCTTTTATATAGTTATCACCTACAGATATATCAGAATTTTTATTTAGCTTGTTAAGGCAATATAGACAGCACTCCGGTACAAAATATTTTTTTATTTCCATTCGTTTTTTTCTGTGCAAATCTATATATGAATTATCATCAAATTCTATTCTTACGTCACCTGGCCATCCGCTTTTTATTTTTGTTCTAAAGAAGAGATTTTTTATTTTCTTCTTTTTGTATTTTTGTTTAAAATATTCTACAACTCCGTAGTTCATTGTTTTATCACAAAACAATCCTATTAATAAATAGTTTTCTTTGTTTAACTTTTTTTCTTTTATAAAATCGATTATTCCGTTAATTACGCAACCGGTTCCAACTATTATTACTTTTTCGTTCGGGTGTTTTAAAATATATCTACAGCTATCTTCGTTAGAAATAGTTAAATATCTGCTTTTAGGGGTGTTTATAAGTGTTGTATCTTTGTTAAAATATTTTGTTTTTAGTTGGTTGTCATAATTATATCCATCTAATAAAAATGCACAATCATAAATTTTATTAGTAAGTAAGGTTGTTATAAGTTGAGTTATAACTCCACCACTTGTTGAATTAATTAAGATTTCTTTATTCTTTGTCTTTGCTGATAGTATACTTTTGTAGTTACCTAAAATTTGTTTTTCGACGGGTATATTTTCGTCATAATTATATTGTTTATTTTGAGGACAAACTTTTTTGCATAGTCCGCAATTTATGCAGTTGTCTTGAATGTCCGGTAAATAATTATATTTTTCCTTTTTTATAGTTATTGCATCTTTGGGACATATTGCTGCACAAATACCGCATTGAATGCACATTTCTTTTGGTATTGGAGTGTTTATGTTGTCCTCCAATCTTCTATATACTTCCATAATGTATCAAAACAACTTGTTTCTAATATATCATTCATTTTATTTTTTATTATTTCTCGTTCATTTTCGAGATTCTTAATTAATTCATTTACTTTATTCTCAAATTCCTCATTCGATATTTCGTTTTTACAATCAAATAAGTATTTATCTTGATTTAAGTTATGCATTAGTTCTTTATATTTTATAGCCCAGCCTATTACAATGCAGGGAATAAATTGTTTATATGAGTGAACTATTGAGTGATATCTTGATGTTATTAAAAACTTGAACTTTGGTAATATTTTCTGAAATTGTATACAATTTAAGTCATCGCTAATAAGAGTTACTTTTATATTATCATTAAACATATCTTTGAGCTTTTTACATACTTGTAAATCACTCTTAGCATAATAAGAAAGGTATATGTTGAAATTTTTATCTAAAAGACTTTGTATTTCTCGTTTATACAAGTTAAAATAGGCTTTTTCATCTGTTCTCTCTAAAATTCTTGTACTTGGAAGAATAAGAATACTGTTTTCTTTTATGTTTATATTTATATTTTTTTCTTTGTTATCTAAAATAATATTTTCATATGAATTTTTATTTTGTAAAACTAAATCGTATGATAAAATTATATTTTTTATTCCTAAGTCTTTTAATTGATTGTAACCGTCTTTTTCTCTGCAAAATATTAAATCAGCTTTATTTAGCCATTTTGTTATATCTTTTTTTGTAATTTTATCTTCTTTTTTATAGTCAAATGGTCCAAATGATTGCGGCATAAGAACTATTTTTTTGTTAAATATTTTTGCAAGTTTTATGTTATTAATTATTCTTTGGTTTGCTTTTTTCCCCCATTTAGATGTCAGTGCAAAACCGCTTATATCAATTATAATGTCTGCTTTTTTAAATTCTTGGTACCATATTTCCAAGTTTTCGTTTTTTTTAAATATATTTGTTATTTTATCAGCTATATGGTAATAAGGTGATGCAAGGTGTTTTCTTTGTTTTGAATCTTCTTTTAATAATTTAATATTGTTTAAAAGTTTTTCTTTTTTTTTGTCAAATTCACTAAGGCTTATGAACGTAATTTGTGCATTTTCATCTTTTGATTTTATTTCTGCAGCAACTGCATAAAACATTGATTCTGCACCTTTATTATTAAATCCTGCGCCTGTAATAATGTAATTCATTTTATTTCTCTATCTATTTCTTGTTTTCTTATAGTTATCATATAATAAATTTGTAGATTAATAAAAATTTATACAAAAATATACATAGTGATTAAATAAAGATAAAATAAAAATTATGTCTTATTTATTATTTTTTAAGGAAGTCTATTATTGCAATTAAACCAAGTTTATAGCTGTTTGCGCCAAAACCAGTTATTTGTCCTATGCATGCAGGTGCAGTAAGTGAAATTTTTCTAAAATCTTCTCTTGTATGTATGTTTGATAAATGTATTTCTACTGTTGGTATTTGAACTGCCAGTATTGCATCTCTTATTGCGACACTTGTATGTGTATAAGCAGCAGGGTTCATAACTATACCATCATAATTGTTTTTTGCAGATTGTATTTTGTTAACTATTTCGCCTTCAATATTTGACTGATAAAAATCTACTTCAACATTTTCTTTTAATGCAATTGTTCTAATATAATTTTCTATGTCTTGTAGTGTTTGTATACCGTATTTATCAGGTTCTCTTGTCCCAAGTAAGTTTAAATTAGGTCCGTTTAAGATTAATATTTTCATATAATTACCTACATTTCTTTTATATGATTTCTTGTTATTTCTCTTATTTTCTCATCTTCTTCTATAATTTGTTCTATCGTTGGATTATTTATTCCTTTGTATCTATTACATATATCATTTGTTATTTTATATATATCTAAATAATTTATTTTTTTTTCTAAAAATGCAAATACGGCTTCTTCATTGGCTGCATTCATACAAACCGGGTAAGTTCCACCTTTTTTCCCCATTTCTATTGCTAATTTTAATGATGGAAATTTATCAAAATCAGGTTCATAAAATTCAAGTTTTGATGCTTTAATAAAATCAAAACTTTCTGTTTCTATTCCTTCAATTCTATCCGGATATGTAAGAGCATATTGAATTGGTATATGCATGCTTGGAATACCAAGTTGGGCTATTACACTACCGTCAGAAAATTCAACTGCACTATGAACATAACTTTGAGGATGAATTACAACTTTAATATCATCATATTTGAAATTAAATAAATGATGGGCTTCAATAACTTCCAAACCTTTATTCATTAATGTAGCCGAGTCAACTGTTATTTTTTTACCCATTTTCCAGCGTGGGTGATTTAATGTTTCAGATAAGTCAGCGTGTTCCATTTCTTCAATTGTTGAGTTTCTGAATGGACCTCCTGAGGCAGTTATAATCAAATGTTTTACACTTTTAGAATCGCCTATACATTGAAAAATTGCGCTATGTTCACTATCTACGGGAATTATTTTAACATTATTTTCTTTCGCAAGCTTCATTACTATATCACCTGCCATGACAAGGGTTTCTTTATTTGCAAGTGCGATATCTTTCTTATTCTCTATTGCTGTTATTGTTGGTTTTAATCCGATTTTCCCTGATACTGCAACGAGCAGCATATCTATCATTGGTAGTTCTGCTATTTTATTTATTCCGGTTTCACCGTTAAAAACATATATACCTGGAAATTTGTCTTGTATAATCTTAGCATCATTTTCATTTTTCACAGATACAAACATCGGATGAAATTTTTTAATTTGTTCAATTAGTAAGTTTGTATTATTTCCTGCTGATAATGCTATTATTTCAAATTTATCCTTTAATTTTTCAACAACTTCTAATGCTTGTGTTCCTATTGAACCTGTTGAACCTAATATCGCTATTCTCTTAACCATTTTAAACTCTGCCGTATATGTCTTCAATTCGTTCTATATCATTTTCATCCAAAATGTCACCTTGTTGAACTTCTAAAACTTTTAATTGCTCTGTATTAAGATTTTGGAGAGAATGAATTTCTTCTATACCTATATCAATACTTTCTCCTGAGTGCAATGTTATATATTTATCACCTTTTAAGACTGTTGCTTCACCTTCCAAAATTATCCAGTGTTCACTCCTGTGATGATGAAGTTGAACGCTTAGTTTTGCGTTTGGATTAACAGTAATACATTTTGTTAAAAATCCGTTGCCATTCTCAAGTACAGTATAAAATCCCCACGGACGATATACTGTTTTATGAATTTCTCTTTTAGAGGAATTTTGGCCGTTTAGTTGTTTGTATATTGTTTTTACATTAGCAAGTGCGTTTTTGTTACTTACTAATATTGCATCTTCAGTTTCAATAACAAATGTATCTTTTAGCCCCATTGTTGCCGTTAATTTTGATGTTGAATATACCATAGAATTTTTAGAATCTATATCAATTGTTTTGCCTGTGAAATAGTTTCCGTTTTCATCTTTTTTAGAAAGATCATATATTGCATTCCAAGAACCTATATCTTTCCAACCTGTGTTTAAAGGAACAGTTACTATCTTTTTACTATATTCCATAATTGCATAGTCTACAGAAATATCGGGCATTTGTTCAAAATCAGACAACGGAATTGAAGGTATTTCATCTTTTATTGTTTTACCTTTTAAAATATTATAAATAGCAGGTTCATGTTTTTGTAACTCATTAAAAAATGTTTTTGCACTAAACATGAATAGCCCCGCGTTCATGTAGAATTTACCTTTTAATTCATCTTTTTGCTCTTTTGTTACAGGCTTTTCAACAAATTTAACTGTTTTTAGTGCATCAGGTTCTATTTCTGAAACTTTAGGACCTTTTCTTGCTTTTATATAGCCAAAATTTTCATTAATTTCAGTAGTTTCAGTTCCATAAGTAACAATATATCCTGCCTCTGCCAGTTTAATTCCTTTTGATATTATTTCTGAAAATTTAATCCTGTCTGTTATCAATTGGTCAGATGGTACAGTAAGAATAATAGGTGAATTATTTGAGTGATTTAAATTATCATTTATATATTTAACTGCCAGTGCAATACAAGGTGCTGTATTACGTGAAATAGGTTCAGATACAATTTTGTATTCATTTTTTCTTGAAAATTTGTTCTGCAAAATTTTGAGTTGTTCTTTTATTGCTGAAACATATTTAATATTTGTTGCAGTAACTATATTTTTATCGTCAATAAAATTGGAAATATTTAGAAATGTTCTTTGAAATAGAGTGTTATCACCATCTATTTTAAACATTTGTTTGGGAAACATTTCTCTTGATACAGGCCATAGTCTGCTTCCTGAACCACCTGCCATTATAATACAATATACCGAAGTCATAAAATTCCCCTATTTGTTTAAATTATACAATAAACTATTAAAATGTCTAAATTGTTAAAATCTTTGCACATTCTGTTTTCGGGGGTATAATTTCATTTATGGTCAATTATAAAACAATTATTTCTATGATGTCCGGTACTTCCGTTGATTCGGTAGATGCTTGTTTATTGCGTATATATGATAATCTTTCTTTTGAGGTTATTGACAGTTATTCTCTTGAATATGAAGACGAAATTAAAAATAAAATTCTTTTACTGGCAAATAATAATGCTGATGTAAAAGATATTTGTTTTATGAATTTTGTAATAGGTGAATTATTTGCTAAAGCAGCAAATGAGTTGTTAATTAAATCCAAATACAAAAAAGAAGATGTTGATTTTATATCGTCGCATGGTCAAACGGTTTGTCATTTGCCTGATTATCGTTCTATATCTGATATTAAAACAAAAAGTACCCTGCAACTTGGTGATATATCTGTTATTTCTTATAAAACAGGTATTACAACAGTTGGGGATTTCAGAACAAAAGATATGGCTGCAGATGGACAGGGTGCACCTTTGGTACCTTTTGCCGATAAAATTCTTTTTGGAACTGATGTTAACAGGTGTATTCAAAATATTGGCGGTATTTCTAATGTTACTGTTTTATCTAATGAATGCGATATTTTTGCTTTTGATAATGGACCGGGAAACATGCTAATAGATTATTTTGTTAAGAAATTGTTTTTTAAAGATTATGATAAAAACGGTGAAATTGCTTCTCAGGGGAATATTGACAATCAATGGTTGCAAAAATTATTGACAGAACCATACTACGCTATAAAACCTCCGAAAACAACTGGAAGAGAGTTATTTGATGATAAATATGCTGAAAAAATATATAAAACAGCTCCTCAAAATAAATATGATGTTATTTCAACTATAACAGCATTGACTGCAAAAGTTATTGCAGAATCATATCGCAACTTTGTATTGCCCAAGACTTCTGTAAAAGAGATAGTTATCGGAGGTGGCGGTGCTTACAATAAGACTTTACTTTCTTTTTTACAAAATTATATGCTTGATATTACTATAAAAACGCACGATGATTTTGGTATACCCAATAAATTAAAAGAAGCAATTGCATTCGGTTATCTCGGATATTTCACATTAAAACGTTTGTCTAACAATGTTCCTTCTTGTACCGGGGCAAAACATCCTGTTGTTATGGGAAAAATTTCTTTTCCGAATTAGTTTTCTTATATTTCGTAATTTATTTGTGCACGTTTTTCTGCAACATCAAGGAATGATAAAAATCTTCTTGAAGGAATACGCATACCGTCTTTACCGGTATCAGATGCTTTTATTTGTGTTAATGAAGGAATTTCATTTTCTGTCCAATCTGACCAATTGCTTGAATCTTCAATATTATATGAAATATAAAGACTGTCATCGTCCCTTTCTGCAGCTATTTTTGTTAGATATGCAATAATTGGTACACCACCGTTAATATATTTTTTGTTTTCGCCCATTGAAGTTACTACTGTTGAACGTTCCGGTTCCTCTCCACCTGTTTTATATCTGTGTGAAACTTCGGCACAAGAAATAACTTCCTGTGTTTTATCATTTTGAAGCATATAAAAATCATTGTATTTATCCCCAAAAATGTGAGCTTTTATAAAATCATTTTTTATTGCTGTTGTATTTTTGCTTTGTCTAACGGCATCAATATCATCTATATTGTTCATATTTAGTTTGTATAATGTTGCATCTTGTGAAACTTTATCTTTTGAATTTTTTACTCTGCATTCCATTACTGCTGTTTTGCCAAAAGCAGGTGAACTTTTAATACCCGATATGTTCATTACATTTTCTTTCTTAACTGTATTATTTACCAAATGTACTAAAACAAAATATTAAAATTTTTGCTCATAATCTTTTCAAATGTAATAAAAATGCTTATAATAATATAATTAAAGGGTTTATATGTTTAGATTTTATTTAATAATTATATCATTTTTATTTATAAATTTATCGGCGTATTCATATTACGATATGACAACACCTGTTGAAGGTGAATCTATTGCAAACAATGAATTACAGTTCCTTGTTATAAAAAAGGCATATAAAGTTCTTGCGCCAAAAAATCCTACCTGTACTGATTATCATGTTAAGAATACCCAGCTTTTACATTATCCCTATGACGTAAAAAAGAACAAAAAAGGGAAATATGTTAAAGGCTATTGGGAAGAAATATGGTCTTTTGATGCTTGCGGACAAGTAAAACAACTTCCTATAAAGTTCTATATAAAGAAAAATAATACTGTTTTTGAAACGGATGACTCTTTATTACAATAAATAAGTGAGGTAAATATGATAAATGCGGTTTCTAATGTTTCTTTTAAAAGTTATATTCCTGTATCTTATTATGCAAAACACCCAAAGAACGGAAAGTTTGTTCCTGTTTTAAAAAAAGAAAATCAACGAAAATGTCATAGTTTTATTGTAAGAAATTTAAATGGTACAGCTAAAACTTCTGTAAACAATGATTTTGTTAAATTTTATTCTCAATATGACGAGGATTACCGTGAATATCCTCAAGTTCAATCCGTTTATGATAAAAATTCTCCTAAAATATTCATGGTGACCGGTAAAGATGCCGATACTGTAAAAGAACTTGCAAAACCTGTTGGTATTGCAAAAAGTGAATCTATTGCAGAAACAGGTAAATCTCAATCCTATAAATCTAAAAATGCAGCTGATAGATTTTTTAATGATGTTAAATATCTGATTAATAATAAATTCAAAAGAGTAAAATCACCTGACGGTCATAATCTTTCAATGCGAGTCTTCTTTGAGCCTAAGTATAATACTAAAGGTAAACTTGTTACCTTCAACTTTAAAGATGCAATGTTAATTAAAGATGAATAAATTGTATTTTACGTTTAAAAAAAATTAATTAACAAAATAAGTTTCTATTATTTCTGAAGAATTTTTTAGTGCTTGTATTGCACTTTGAGAATGTCTTCCAGCCAAAAGTCTTGGAATATTAATTCTTCCTCTTGATAAAGATATTGCGGCTATTCCAATTGCAGTTATAGCTGCTGAAGTAAATGCAATAGCTTTAAAATTGTTTTTTGCCGGTGATGAGTTTTTCCCGTTAGAAGTTATTACTTTTTCACCTTTTGCAGGGACTTCATTGTATTCTAATATGTTATTTATTCCTATTTCATAAGCCGGTGATGAATTAATATACATTCCTTTACCTAACATTCCTATATATATAAAAACATTTTAGAAATTTTTTATTCAGGATATTAAGATATATTAAGAATTTTAACGAATATTAGATTGCTTAAAAGAAATGATTAATATTAGCGTGACAATTGGTTATGTTTTTATTATTATTTTAGTACTTGAAAAGATAATAACAGTTAAGGAGATATAAAATGGAAGTAATTCTAAAGAAAGACGTACAAAACATCGGAGAAGCCGGTGATATAGTTAATGTTAAAGATGGTTATGCCAGAAACTTTTTGTTACCGCAAAATTTTGCTGAAATAGCAACTAAAGGTGCAAAAGAAAACAGAGAAAAGAATATTGCAAGAATTAAATTAAAACAAGAAAAATTACATGCTGAAGCTCTTGAAACTGCTAAGAAAATTGAAGCAGTTGAAGTTCTTGAATTTTCTGCAAAAGCAGGTGAAAGTGGTAAATTATTCGGTGCTATCACAACTAAAAAACTTGCTGAAGAAATTAAAGCGAAAGCTGGTGTTGATGTTGATAGAAAAACAATTTCACTTGATGCACCTATTAATAAATTAGGCAAATTTACAATGACTATTAAATTAACATCAAAAGTTAAAGTTAATTTAGGTGTTAATGTTACTGCTTCTGAAGTATTAAAAGAAGAAGTTGAAGAAAAAGAAGCACCGGTTGAAGAATAAATAAAATAGTGTTAAAATATAATAGTAAATAGGAATTTTATGATGTATACACAAACTCGACGTTATTTGAATAAAGGAGGCTTTACGATATAATCGTACGATTTGTGTTGAAATCATAACTGTTATATAAGTTTAAAGCCTTCTTTTTAAGAAGGCTTTTTTATGTTTAAAAGGAGAAAATTATGAATAAAATTCGACGTATATCTATAAGCGGTGTAAATGTAGTAAAAAAATTAAGAAACCTTATATGGGGCTTATAGAAAGAAAAGGTATATTATGGCAATAGAAGCAATAACTTCAAAAATTGTATCAACTCTTGGAAATAAAGAATCATTGATTCCGATTATGATTAAAGATGGTGTTGATAGTGCAAGTTTAACATATAAATCATACAAAGAAGGAGGTGTAATAGAAGGAAAAGATAGAGCAATAGATGAGTTTGGCACACAGGCAATATGGATTGGAGGTATTCCTTTTTTCAAAAAGGCAATTGATTGGACTGCATATAAATTAGCAAAGATTAATCCCGGTGTAGATGTCAGAGTACTTGCGAATGATGAGTATGCTTCCTGGGCAAAAGAAAACGCAAAAGGAATTATGAATAATTCCAAAACACAAACCGTAAAAAAGGCTATTACAGATTGTTTAGCAGATGGAGGCAAAAAAGCGAAAGGTCTTTATAAAGGTAAAATTATTGCAGCAACCGCTTTAACCCTTGCTACATACTTTCTTCTAACGAAAGGTAAACACAAAAATACAAAAGATTCTGTCTTAAAAGATATGCAAAAGGAGATGAATGATAATTTCTCTTATTCCCTCAATAATGAAACTCCTCAAGTGTTTGCTGATTTTAATGAGTTTAATAATAATAAAAAGAATATATCTTTTAAAGGTGTTGTTAAAAATGTAACAGATGCTATTCTTTTTAATCCTGTTCATAATATGAAAATTATAGATGCAGGTATAACCACTGAAAGGTTAGCTTGCTCCAGAAATAAAACAGAACTGGCTGAACATGCCATTAAAGAAGGCGGATTTTTATTCCTATTGTATGGTTTTGGCAATATTCTCGAAAAAAAGATAAATGACTTTTCATCTAAAGTCTTAAAAAAGCCTATAGATTTATGTATTGATGTTTTAGTTGACAAAAAATTTGAAGCTTCACTTGGGCATGGCAACATTGAACAAGATATAAAAGGGCTTGAAGTGTGTAAAACATTAACTGACAGACTTAATTTTATTAAAAATAATCCTGAAAATTCTCTTGTACAAGCCGCAAAAAAGGCAAAAATTGTTTCTACAGTCAAAGACGGTTCAAGTTCTGTTGTTGATACTTCAAAATTTATTGATATGAAAGCTATTGATAATTTAGCCGGAAATATGAAGGAAATAAATTCAAAGTTTATTCAGTCTGGTGAAACAGCTAAAAAGTTTCTGAATAAAACAAAAGGATTAAAAATAGCGTCAGTTATGGCAAATATCGGAATATCCTGTCTGTTCTTAGGTTATTTAATGCCTAAAGCTGTTTATAAGTACAGACAGTGGAAAACAGGTACAACAAAATTTCATGTTGAACAAGATATTAGAAATTCTAAAAATAAGTAATATTTATACATTTTATAAGTACTTATGTTAAAATTATATTATTAATGAGGATATAATTTTGCGTTACAAAAGTTGCTATTGGATAGAATCAGGTATAAATTTCGATATAGATGCATATAAAGTTTGCTGCCTCTATAGTGCAAAAGGAGGCGGCAATACTATTGTTAAGGACAATTATAAGGGTGAACCGGTTAATTGGGATGAGTTTTTTGAATTTAAAAAAATGATGAAAGATATGCATAAACGTGGTGAAACTTATCCTAAATGTGAAGGTTGTGTATATCTTGAAGAACGTGACTGGCCTGATGACCATTCTAAAATAAGCATGATTAATCTTGATTATTGGACAAAATGTAACTCTAAATGTTCTTATTGTCATACTATGTTAGATAAAGACAAATATAATAAGTTTAAGAATTATAATTTTCTGCCAATATTGAAAGATATGGTAAAACGTGATTTGATTAGACCCTATGGACATGTAAGTTTTGGCGGTGGTGAAGTTACTTTATTAAAAGAATTTGATAAGTTGCTGCATATATTTATGGATGAGGGGTTCCCTCTAACAAGAATACATTCTTCATGTATTAAGTATTCAAAAGCCATAGAAAAAGGTTTAAAAACAGGAAAAGTAGATCTAATTGTTTCTGTCGATGCCGGCTCAAAAGCTATGCATGAAAAAATTAAACAGGTTAAATCTTATGATAAAGTTTGGAAAAATTTAAAAAGATATGCTTCTAATCAAAAAGATCCGAATGCAGTAAAAGTAAAATATATTCTTATTCCCGGGCTAAATGACAGTAAAGAAGAAATTGATTTGTGGCTTAATAAATCAAAAGAAAACGGCATAAATTGTGTTTTGCATGAAATTGAATCAAAATGGTTTTATGCAAGAAGGGAAAATGTTCCTGATGAAATTATCGAGTTCTTTGATTATGCAAAGAATAAAGCGGAATCACTGGGTTTAAAATATGAGTTATATGAAAGAGCAGAACACATGATGCAATTCAGACATGAAAAAGAGGCAGGTAAATAATGGAAGAATATACAAGCTGCCACTGGTTACAACATGGATTGAGTTTTGAAAATGATCATATTGAAATGTGTTGTTTATGTTGTCATAAAGGCGGCGGTAAACTTCATATTAAAGAAAACTATAACGGAAAAGGTTTGGATTGGGATGATATATTTGCCTTAAAGGATAAATATATAGACGATAATAAAAATGGTATTATTGACCCAAGATGTGAAGGTTGTTTTAATCTTGTACACAGATATTGGCAAAATGATGAAGAACATTTTATAAATTATATTCATTTTAATCATTGGACTCATTGTAATTGTGATTGCATATATTGTTATACTTCGTGGGATAAAGTTAATTTTCAAAAACGTCCTCACTATAAAGTGTTTCCTATGATAAAAGAACTTTTTAAACGAAAATTATTCAGAGATGGTGGTGAAGTAACTTTTGCCGGAGGTGAACCTACCATATTAAATGAATTTGAAGATTTGACTAACTTCCTTGTAAAACAAAAGGAAGTAAAGAGAATAACCGTACATTCATCAGGTATTAAATATTCAAAGGCTATAGAAAACGGTATTAAAGCAGGTAAATTATCTGTTTGCTTATCTCCTGACTCAGGAACCAGAGAAACATATAAAAAAGTAAAACGTGTTGATAAATTTAATAAAGTTTGGGAAAATATTGCAAAATATGCTTCAACCAAACTTGTTCAGGAACCGCAAAATCCTTATTATACTAAAGTGGAAACAAAATTTATTTTAATTCCGGAGGTTAATACAACAAAAAATGAAATTGATAACTGGTTGGAATTGAGTATAAAGGCAGGAATTAAGTCTATTGTTATAGATGTAGAAGATGTCTATTGTAAGAAAATTCTGGCAGAAGATAAAGAAATGCCTGATTATTTAGTTGAATTGAGTAAGTATATCGTTCAAAGAGCTAAAGAACTTAATTTGAATTTAGTTCAATATAATAATTTTTGTTACTTGACAACTAAGTATTGTATAGAATAGAGGGTTAGTATATGCCATTAGTTTCAATAATATTACCTATTTATAATGCAGAAGAATATTTGGATATTTGTTTGCGTTCATTAATAAATCAAACATATAAAAATTTTGAAGTACTGTGTATTGATGACGGATCTTTTGATTCTTCATTAAAAATATTAAATGATTATTCTGCAAAAGATTCAAGAATAAAAGTTTTTTCACAAAAAAATTCAGGACCTGCTGCAGCAAGAAATTTAGGTATAAAAAATACAGCAGGTAAATATTTAATGTTTTGTGATAGCGATGATTGGTATGAACCAAACATGGTAGAAGAAATGGTTAATGCTATAGAAAAATATGATACTGATATTGTTATGTGTGACTGCAATATACATCGTAACGGCGAAATAATTAATGATAATAGTATAAGATATCACAAATTAAAATTAATAGGTGATTGTGAAATTTCGACTGATAATATTGCTTATATAAATCGTGTGCTTTGGAATAAAATATTTAGGAAAGATATCATTGAAAATAATAAATTATCTTATCCAATTAAATATGAATACGATGATTGTGTTTTTATTTGTATGTATTTGTCAGTTGTAAAAAAATATTTTGGTTTGGATAAAACATTATATAATTATCGTTTAGGGAATCCCAATTCTATTATGGGTAAACTTAGAAGTGGCAAAAATATTAATCATGAATATGATTTTTGTTTTGCATTTCAGCATTTAATTGATTTCTATATCAAGTCAAAATTCGTTGATGAAAATATAAAACAGTATTTTATAAATTTTATATATAGATGTATAAAATATTTTTATTCGTTGTTAACTCCTGAAAAGAAAAGTAATGCATATATAATTATAATTGATTTTGTCAAAAAGAATGTAAGTTTTCTAAAAAACGACAACTTTATTTCTGTATTAAATTGTAAATCCTGTAAAGAATTAAATTATGTTTTTAATTTGCCGATTGATTATACCTTATCTCAAAAGTTTTTTTCAGTATTCAAAATAAAAAATCGTATAATTATACATTTCCTTGGTTTAAAACTTACTGTGAAATATAAAGATTAAAAAGCCCGATAACTCGGGCTTTTAATAATTCTATCTTCTTGAAAATCTTGATACTAATCTTAGAATTTCAATGTATAACCATATAATTGTTACCATAAGTGCAAATGCCCCGTACCATTCACAGGATTTAGAATAATAATTTTTTTCGCCTTGTTCAATATAGTCAAAATCCAAAATTAAATTTAATGATGCAAATATTACAATAATAATGTTTAGTAGAATTGTTAACGGGTGAAAATATCCTGCATTTGTTGGGTCAAAATAAGGAATACTTACATGGAAAAAAAACATTAATATAAATGATATTATATAGTATAAAAATATAGTTGTCGTTCCAATAAATAATGTGCTTTTAAACTTTTCAGTTGCTCTTATAATTCTAAATTTAAATAACATTGCCATTACTAATATAACTAGTAGTGTTAAGATAATAGCTTGTGATACAACCCCGTTAAATTGTTTTTCCATTGAACAAGAGAATGCACCTGTCCATGCTCCTTGTATAAATGTAAAAAGTGTTCCTAAATATGGAGTTGTTCCTTTTTTCCATGCTATTATTGCACCTATAACCAATAACGGTATAAATGCCAAATGTGCTATAAAATTTAAAAAATCGTAATTTCCTAATGAATATTGATATATTGATATTGCTGCTCCGGTGAGTGATACAAAAAAGAAATATAATAATTTATTCATAGCGCCTGAAACAGTCATTGGTTTTTCTAAGCTTATAAAGTTATTTCCATCTTTTAAAATGTTATCATTTAGCATTGGATTTGTTGTTTTCATTTTAATCTCCTTTTATCCAAAATAATTATAACATATATTTATATTTAATCCTTGCAGAATTGCAGCAAAAAATTTTTTATTCTATAATATTATAGCCGTGCTCCACGGGGACTTTGCGGATCTCTTGACTCGAACGCATAGCGGGGTGCAGAGCCTACTGTGAGGGGTGAGTAAAATCGGCGGATTGTACATTAATTGTTGATAATATCTTTAGTTATGGCGAAGACCTTTGAACCGTGTCAGGGTGGGAACACAGCAGCACTAAAAAGTAATCTTCGGGTGTAGTTAAGGTGAAAGGAGATTTTTGTATTTGAAACTTTTTTTACTCAAATCGATAGGTAGTGGCACGGCATAAAAGAGGGTTTTAATTATGAGCCCTCTTTTTTTATCTCAGGTTTTTTATCCAGAGCTTCAACTTCTTCTTTTAATTTTTCAATATCACCTGTAAATGTAATACTCTTAGACAATGCCATTTTCAAATACTTAGCGTAATTTATTTTGCTTTTCATTTGTTGATATATTTGTGCCAATAAATAGTACAAATCTGCTTGGTCAGGAAGTACTTGCAATGCTTGTCTTAATATTCTTTCTGCTGGTGCAAATTTCTTACCTTTTGCAAATAACTTAACAATCATTTTTATGGCATCAATATCTTTATCATTTGTTTTAATTGTTTTTTCCAAATATATTATAGCTTTATCTTCTTCTCCTTTTTCCAAGTATATTGATGCTAAGTTATAATACACCCAACTATATTCTTTATTCTCTGATATTATTTCATTATATAGTTTTATAGCTGTATCAGTTTCGCCTATTTCTTTATATTCATAAGCCAGATAGAATTTTGCAATTAAATCTGTTTTATCAAGCTCTAATGCTTTTGAGAAGTATTTTATAGCATCTTCGTGCTTTTTTAATCTTGTACAAGATTCACCAAGATGGAAATATGCATTTTCATCTTCTCTATCTTTTTGAATAACTTTTAGCAGCAGTTCTTCAGCTCTTTCATAATCTTCTGCTTTTATAGAAGCTATGGAAAGATTAAACATTATGTCTGTATTTTCAGGTTCTAATGAAAGTGCTTTCTCATAGGCAACAATAGAATCTTCTGCCATTTTTAATTTTTCAAGAATTATTCCAATATTGTAGTACACTTTAGCATTATTGGGTTGAACTGATTTGAGAAACATAAAATTCTTTAGAGCTTCTTGGTTCTCTCCTATATCTGACAATGCAATAGCATATTGTTCAACTGCATCATAGTCTTGAGGATTTTCTTTAATTCTGTTTTGCAGCTCTATAATTTTCTCTTCATCCATTAATAATTCTTATGCCTCCGACATAACTTCCGAAATAGCAAACGGTAAATATGTTATGATATCAGATGCCATTACTGCATATTTAGTTAAATCATTTGCTGCAATATCGCCTGATAAACCGTGCAAATATGTTCCCATTATAGCAGCTTCCAATGTGTTTGCTCTTTGTGCCAATAAGCCTGCAATTATACCTGTTAAAACATCACCTGTTCCTGCTTTTGCGAGTGCAGATGAACCTGATTTATTAATATAAATTTTTTGTCCGTCTGTAACGAGAGTTTTGTGTCCTTTTAATACAGTTATGCATTCATAAGTTTGAGATGTAATTCTGGCATATTTTTCTCTGTTATTAATAATTTCATCAACAGAAACATTTAATAATCTTGATAGTTCCATTGGATGCGGGGTTATAATTGTATTCTTTAGTGAAACTTCACCTTTATGGTTTGCAAGAATGTTAATGCCGTCAGCATCTATAACAACTTTTTGTGCGATACTTAATTTATTAAGTAATCCAAACATAAAATGTTTTGTGTCATCGTGCGTAGATATACCGCAACCTATTGATATTACATTGTAATTTTGCAATTCTTTAATATTGTTGTCAGCAGATATTGCTCCTTCTGAATTTGTTTTTAGATAGATATAGGTTGGTTCGGGTGCTTTTGCAGCAATTATTGGTACTATATAATCAGGACAGGCAAGTGTTACAAGACCTGCTCCAACTTTCAATGCTGCCATTGTTGAAAGATAGGCTGCTCCTATATAATTCTTTGAACCTGCAATATTTAAAATCCTACCGAATGTTGATTTATTAGAATCTTCTGTTCTTCTTGGCAACATTCCGTGTATAAATTTATTATCAATATATTCAACCATTTTGTCTTATCGCCTCATATAGTACAATTGCAACTGAGTTAGAAAGATTTAAACTTCTTTGTCCTTCTACCATTGGAATAGTAATTGAATTATCTTTATTCTCATTTAATATTTTTTCCGGTATTCCCCTTGTTTCAGGTCCAAACATCAAAAAATCGTTTTCTTTAAATTTTACATCAGTATATAAGTTTTTAGATTTTGTTGTTAAGTAGTAGAATGTTGATTCAGGATAATCTTTTTTTAATTCATCCAAAGAATCATACTTTATTATTTCCACACTATCCCAGTAATCTAAACCTGCTCGTTTAACATATTTATCTGTCAGAGAAAATCCAAGTTTTCCAACCAAATATAATCTGGCTCCGGAACAAGCACATAGTCGTGCAATATTCCCCGTGTTTTGAGGAATTTCCGGCTCATATAGAACAATATTAAACTTCTTTATTGTCATCATTATTTATAAATCTTTTACTTTCTATTAAAACAGGAATGCCCCTTATTACACACATTGCAACGGTTATGTATACAAGAATGTCTGCTGTTAGCACTAAATTTTGTTTGTATGCTTCATAATATGTATACTGATTAACTGTAAGTACATTTAAAAATTCCATATTAGGTATGTGAGCTATAATAACCATTAAAAAGGCGAGCGTTTTAGCAACGCCGTATAGTGCACGTGAAAATCTTGAAGCAGTTAAAAAGTGGAAAAATTTATTTTGCATCATTGTCGAACTTCCAAATGCAGTATAACCTTTAGATAGTGCGATACTTCTCATTCCGTCAGTTAAAATACCTCTTACAACAACTACCATTGGAACCCAAGCACCAACCCAACCAATTATTGCGAATGCAATCCAGTATAAATTTTCTACTACTCTGTCACCAAGAATATCAAATACTGAACCGAATTTTGAACTTTCACCGAGCGCTCTTGCAGCAACACCATCTAATCCGTCTAATATTATTACGAATAATGTTATAAAAATTGATGATAATACTAAATCAGGTCTGCCAGAGAAGATAAATTCAATTGCAAGTATGCATAATATCATTCTTAAAATTGTTAATAAATTAGCCATTTTTTCTCCGATACTAACTATTTCTTACTTCTTGATAATGCAAAGTTAACGGAATCTAATGCTTTAACTTTTTCTCCAAGCATTATTTTTTCTGCTTCTTCCAAAACTTTTACAACGTTAAAACCGTTATGACCATCACTTCTTGCAGGTTTACCTTGTTCTATACAATTTAAGAAGTGTTGACATTCCAGTTTTAAAGGTTCTATTTCAATGTAGTCTAAAACTTCTGTTTTAGATACTTTTGGTGATGAACTTTCAAATATTTGCAGTTTGTTTTCTGCTACGGTGTCATCGAAAATTGCAGTTGCTTTTGTTCCTCTTACTAGTAAATTTACTCTTTTTTGAGGGTGTATCCAACTGTCTGAAATATGAGCAATAATATTGCCTTCGTATTCTATCGTTACATGTGTAACATCCATAATATCATTGTTATCAGATGAAGCACCTACTGCACTTATAACTCTGACAGGTTCTTTACCGAGAATGTAACTTGTCATAGATACATCATGCGGAGCTAAATCCCACATAACACTTCTGTCGTTTTTAAAATGATTGATGTTTAGTCTGTCGCTTTGTACGTATCTTACTTCACCGAGTGCACCTTCATCAATTAACATTTTTAATCTGTTTACGGCAGGATGGTACATTAATAAATGTCCTACCATTAAAATCATATTGTTTTTATTTGCTAAATCGTCTAATGCTTTTGCTTCTGCTGCTACTGTTGAAATTGGTTTTTCAACATATACGTGTTTCCCTGATTCTATTGCTTTTTTTACTATTTTGTAATGTGTATGGCTTGGTGTAACAACTGCAACAGCTTCTATCTCAGGATTTTCAAATATTTCATTTGAATCTGCAATTATATTTACATCAGGATATTGTTCTTTAAGTCTATTTCTGTTTTCTTCATCCAAATCACAAACGGTATGCAGAGCGTTTAGGTTGTAAAAGTTTCTTACAACATTTTTTCCCCAAATTCCGCAACCTATTACAGCTACATTATGAGATTTCATATCTTTTCTCCAAATCATATTTTTACATGTTATTAATTATAAATTATCAATATTATTGTAGAAAAGAACAAATAAAAGGTCAAATTAAATATTTATAAAGGAAGTTTCAGGTATAATATTATTTAATCTTAGATAGCTATATTCAATCTTACAGTTATACAACCTATTATTGCGAAAAATTTTTGATTCTGTATCTATCCAATTAATATTATTGGAATTTATTTTATACGATTTGTATTCTGTTATCTTTTCTTACTTCCAGTGGTTTATTTATAGATTTGATATAATCTATCGTAACTTTATCTTTGTCGTATGAATATCTTTCAATAATATCATTATCATTGCGTTTTAACATTGTAAGATTATCTCCGCCATTTACAAGAAATTCATCATAAACTGCGGTATAAGTTTTATTCGGATCCGGATTATTTACATCTATGTTTTTTATTTGTCCTTGTTTGTTTTTATATGACATTTCAAGTAAATTACCTGCTTTATCAAGTTTATATGTTAATCCAGATACCTGCATTAAGCCCGGTTTATGGTTTTTTGCAACAAACGATTGACCGCAGGCTTTTATAGCATCAACCAAATCTTTTTCATTGATTTTAACTTTAAACAGTTTATTATTAAACGGGAAAATGCTCGTTATATCACGTTCTGTTATTGTTCCGTAATCAACACTTCCTCTGAAATTTGCCGAATTAATTAATACTATATCTGCATCGAGTGTATTTTTTACAGCATCTGCAACAAAGTCAGCCCAAGGGTTTTCTTCAAGATTTGTTTTGGGTAAAGTATCGACGTGTTTTAATTCACCTATAACAGGAGATTCACCGAGGATTGAGTCAATAGTTTTAGACATTATAAGGTTTGATGAGTAAATGTTAGTATCTAAAACGTTATTTTGTACGTATGAAATTTGTCCTTTATCATTAAACTCTAAATTTAAAATTCCGAAATGATTTCCGTCTCTGCCTGCCTGTGTTATTACTACGGGTTCTCCACTGGGTGAATATAACAGGTTTTCACCTTGTTTTATACCTTCGATTAAATCGTGTGAGTGACCGCCTAAAATTACGTCAATTCCGTTAACTTTTTGTGCTATTTCTTTTTCTACATTATTTCCTTCGTGTGATAAAAGAAATATTTTATTTATTCCTTGTTGTTGAAGTTGATTAACTTCGTCTTGAAGTTCTTTTATTGTTTGTTCTTTATCGTCAACGGTTATTCCTTCTAAATTTTCTTGTTTTTTTAATCTTTGGTGAATATCTGAAGGTTGTACTCCAATTAAACCGTATCTCTCTCCGTTTTTACCCTCATGAATAGTTGAGCGCATAACTTTTCCTGCCAGGTCAGAACTTCCTTGCGGAAAATTCATATTCATGCCGAGAATTTTTGTTTTAGAGTCCTTTAAAAGTTTTCCGCAAATTGAGGCGGTTATATCAAATTCGTGATTGCCCGGAGCTTCTGCATCAATTCCTGCAATGTTCAAAAAACTTGCTGCTGCAATATTTCTTTTTTCATCAGAACCTATGAACGTGTCACCTGAACATAATTTTAAAATATCAGCACCGTTTTGTTCTGCTACTACTTCGGCGTGTTGTCCTGCTGAAACCAAACGCTGCATTTTGGGAACTTGTCCATGCAGGTCATTTATATAAAATATGGATGTTTTTGTTGTTGATGTCGGTGATTTTAGTCCTGAATCAGGAAGTTTACCTGTGTTATTTATTGTTCCGGCTGCAATGGGAGAAGAAACTTGTAAAGTCATGATTTTTTTCCATTTATGTGTACATGAATTGCAAAAACGAAAAAAGATTTTTTTGCTTACTATCCGGAAAAAAATTAATTTATTTTACAAAATTAAAAGTGATTAAATGATTTTGCTTCAAAAATCTCTTTTGTAATTCTTTCGGTAGTATTGCCGTAATCAATAATAACAGACGGATTATTATCTTTATTTTGTACTGTACCTATGCATTTAAATATATTTTCATCCAGTTGTGAATATAAATCTTCACTTGCGCAGAATAATAATTCGTAATCTTCTCCGCCCCATTTTGCAAATTCACTATAGTCCAAATCGTTTATTTTGCAAAATTCCTTAACTTCTTTTGTTATTGGAACTCTATTCATATCAATTTTTATACTGTGATCAGATGCTAATGATATTTTGTATAAAGCATCAACAAGCCCATCAGAACAATCCATAATTGCAATGTTATTTTCTATAATAGAAGCAAGTCTTTTTGATTCTTTAATTCTTGGTGTAGGATTTAATTGGGCATTTATTATTTTTTCATCGGAATATAAAAAGTTTGATAGTGCATACAACCCTGCTGATGCTGCACCAAAATTGCCTGTTACTATGACTAAATCATCTTTTTTTGCATATTTTCGTCCGCCCATATACATTGATGATTTTTTTCCGATTGCGCATATTGAAATAACTACTTTATCAGAACCTGTAATATCTCCGCCTATTACTTTTATGTTATGTTCTTTACATGTATCGTTAATTCCTCTGTATAATTCGGATACAAACTTGTCTTTTGTAAGTTTGGGCATAGATAGTGAAACTGTTATATATTTCGGAATTGAAAGTGCTGCCGCAAGGTCGCTTAAATTTACACTGACTGCTTTTCTTCCTAATAAATATGGTGTTGTCGTGTATAGTGAAAAATGTACATCCTCAATTAGTGTATCATGTGTTACAAAAATATCCATTTCGTCTAAGAATGCACAATCGTCTCCTATATAAGACGAGTTATCGAGTGAATTTTTTATTATTTCTAAAAATTGCAGTTCTTTCATAAAAAAAATTGTATCACAGAAAAGTAAAAATTATGTAACATATAAGTTAAAAAACTCTTTAAAATAAATTGTAAGCATGTACAATATATTTGTTATAGCCGAACATTAAAAAGCGAGGAATAATGATAGAACTTAACTATCGTAACGTAACACAAGAAGTTATCGGGGAAGAAAACGGGTTAAATATTCAGGAAGAATTTAGTAACTATCAGTATACAATTCATCAAATTATAGCGGACTTAAATTCTAATAAAGATAAACCCGGACAAAAATTACAGTGGATGAACTTGGGTTATAATGAGGAAACCATTTGGTATGTCAGAGAGTTTGCAGCAATGGTTGAAAATCGCTTTGATAATGTTCTTATATTAGGTTTGGGAGGTTCGGCATTAGGTGGTAAAGCTGTTTGTGAAGCACTTCTTCCTCCTTATTGGAATTTCCTCTCTAAAGAACAAAGAAATAATTATCCCAGAATCTTTTTCTTAGATAATATTGACCCTGATCAAATGAATTCCATATTAAAATTACTTGATTTAAAGAAAACATTAGTAAATGTTATTACAAAATCAGGTTCTACAGCTGAAGTCATGGCTCAGTACATGATTATAAAAGAGCTTATGGAAAAAGAACTGGGAGATGATTACAGAAAAAATATTATAGCTACAACTGATAAAAATATCGGCATTTTAAAGCAGTTATCCGATCAGGAAGGGTATAAAACATTCTATATACCGGATGATGTTGAAGGCAGATTTTCTGTATTCTCTGCAGTTGGCTTGCTTCCTTTTGCACTCGTTGGTATAGACATTGAAGAAATGACTCAGGGTGTTAAAGATATGGATTTAGCATTGAAAAATACTGATATTAATTATAATATTGCGGCTCAAAATGCTTTAATTCATTTCTTAATGGATGTTAAAAAGAATAAGAAAATCTCTGTTATGATGCCTTATTCCGATAGATTGCGTTTTGTTGCAGACTGGTATTGCCAATTATGGGCAGAATCTCTTGGTAAAGAGAGAGATAAAAATAATAATATAGTAAATACCGGACAAACTCCGGTTAAAGCTATCGGGGTTACTGATCAGCACTCTCAAATTCAGTTATATAATGAAGGTCCTAATGATAAAATAATTAATTTCTTGAGAGTTAAAGAATTTGATACAACATTAGAAATTCCGAATATATTTGAATACACCGGAATAAGTTATCTTGGAGGTAAAACAATAAATCAATTGTTTAATGCCGAAGCTGATTCTACAATGGCTTCTTTAATAGATTACAAGCGTCCCAATGTTACGATAACAATTCCAAAAGTTTCTCCATATTATTTGGGACAACTTTTATACATGTTTGAAGTTCAAACGGCAATAACTGGTGCTTTATATAATATTGATGCGTTTAATCAACCAGGAGTAGAACAATCAAAAAATTATACTTATGCATTAATGGGCAGAGTAGGTTATGAAGATTCTGCTCATGAGTTGAGTGAAAAACTATCTATTCCCGTTTAACACATGGAAGAAATATATAAATTATTTTTAATAATTTACTTTTTATAATTTCTTATATGTTAAAATGTGCTTATGGAAAGAAAAACAAAAAAAGTATTGGGATATGATGTTGATTTAATATCATTTAAGGATGCAGTTGAAAAAGTACTGTCTAATATTAATGCCGGTATAGGTATGCAGATTGTAACAATAAATCCTGAAATGATAGAACTTGCAAACAATAATGATGATTATGCTAATGTATTAAAAAATGCGGAACTTGTTATTCCTGATGGTTCTGGAATAAAATTAGCATTAAAACTAAAAGGAATTGTACAAGAACAAATTCCTGGCGTAGATTTTTCAAAAGAGTTAATAAAACATTGTGCAGACAAAAAAATTCCTGTTGCTTTTGTTGGTGCAAAAGAAGAAGTTGTAAATAAAACATGTTCAAACATAAAAAAAGAATTTCAGGAATTGAATATTTGTTATTTTAGAAACGGATATTTTAGTAATGAAGAAGAAGAAAAAATAATTAGTGAATTGGCTTCAACGAAACCTGGGTTAATTCTTGTTGCGCTTGGTGCACCTAAGCAAGAATATTTTATTACTGAATGCAGAAAATATGTAAAAAATGCTGCATTTATAGGTGTAGGCGGTTCGTTTGATGTTTGGGCCGGAAATGTTGAAAGAGCACCTGAAATATATAGAAAAATGGGGTGTGAGTGGTTATACAGAACTATTAAACAACCTGAAAGAATAAAAAGAATTTATAAGACTTTGCCTATGTTTTTAATAAAAGCTATAATGGATTCTAAGAATAATTGATATTATAAAAGGGATTATAATGACAAAAACTATAACGGATATTGAAATTAAAGAAATTGAAACTGTATCTAAAAAGTTAAGAAGAAATGTTTTAAAAATGGTACATAATGCTAAATCCGGTCATCCGGGCGGTTCTCTTTCCAGCATTGATATATTAAATGTATTATTTTCAAAAATTATGAAATTTTATCCTGAATTGGAAAAAAATCCTAATTATAAAAACAGAGACAGATTTATTTTATCTAAGGGACATGCATCACCTGCATTATATGCAGTTATGGCGCACTTTGGTTATTTTAATGAAGATGAATTAATGACCTTTAGAAAACTTGGTAGCAGATTACAAGGACATCCAAGCAGCCGAGCACTAAAAGGAATTGAAGTTTCAACAGGTTCTCTTGGACAGGGACTTTCAATAGGTTGTGGTATGGCATTAGGTTTAAAGCTAGATAATATTCAAAGTAAAGTATATGTTTATTTAGGTGATGGAGAGATTGAAGAAGGCAGCGTATGGGAAGCAGCAATGAATGCTTCTCATAATAAGTTAGATAATCTTATTGCAATTGTTGATAGAAATAAATTGCAAATAGATGGTTCTACCGAAAATGTAAAATCGGTGGGAGATGTTTCTTCTAAGTTCAAATCCTTTGGTTGGAATACAGTTGAAATAAACGGACATGACATAAATCAAATATATAATGCTTTTATTGAAGCCCAAAATAGTAATAAGCCTTTTGTTATAATTGCAGATACCATAAAAGGTAAAGGTGTATCATTTATGGAAAATAATGCAGGTTGGCACGGTAAAGCACCAAATGATGATGAATTAAAAATTGCACTTGAAGAATTGAAATAGGGAAAGACAATGAACAGAGAATGCAAATCGGTTAGAAGTGAATACGGAAAAACTCTAGTAGAGCTTGGAAAAAATAATAAAAATATTGTTGTATTGGATGCGGATTTATCTTGCTCCACTCAAACTAAGTTATTTGCAAAAGAGTTTCCCGAACGTTTTTTTAATATAGGTATAGCAGAACAGGATATGATGACAACTGCAGCAGGACTTGCTTGTACCGGAAAAATACCTTTTGTCTCAACTTTTGCTATGTTTGCTTCAGGCAGAGCGTGGGAACAAGTTAGAAATACTATTTGTTATTCAAAGTTAAATGTTAAAATTGCAGCAACTCATGGGGGTATAACTGTTGGTGAAGATGGTGCCAGTCATCAGGCGTTGGAAGATATTTCAATAATGCGAAGTATACCTGAAATGACTGTAATTGTTCCTGCTGATGCAGAAGAAACAAAACAAGCTGTTGAGTATGCAGCAAATCATGAAGGACCTTTCTATATTAGAATTGCAAGAACAAATTTGCCTGATATTTTTGATTCTAATTATAAATTTGGCTTAAAAGCAAAGGTTATTAAAGAAGGTACTGATGCAACAATTATTACCAATGGTGAAACATTGGTTGAAGTAATTGATTGTGCTACAATATTAAAAGATAAAGGGATAAAAGTTGAAATTATTAATGTTCCGGTAGTAAAGCCAATTGATGCCGAAACAATCATAAAATCGGCCATTAAAACCAAAAGAATAATAACTGTAGAAAATCATTCAATTGTTGGTGGTTTGGGTAGTGCCGTTTGTGAAGTAATCAGCGAAAATTATCCTGTAAAAGTAACAAGAATAGGTATTAATGATGAGTTCGGACAATCAGGTTCGGCTAAAGAATTAATGAAATATTATGGATTAAATTCAGAAAAACTGGCAGAAAAAATAACAGGACTAATTAAATGATACAATTAAGAAACGTATATAAGAAATATAAAGATAATTATGCACTTCAAAATATTAATTTGGACATAATGTCGAGTGAATTTGTATTCTTAACAGGTTCTTCCGGTGCAGGTAAGTCTACATTGATGAAGCTGCTATACAGAGAAGAAATTCCCACATCAGGTACAGTTATGATTGGAAACATAAATATTGCAAAACTTCCAAATGATAGAGTACCTAATATTAGAAGATGTATGGGAATTGTTTTTCAAGATTACAAATTATTACCCAATATTAGTGTTTATGATAATATTGCACTTGTTATAAGAACATTAGGTATGCGTTCAAAAGAAATTCAAGAGCGTGTAACTGGTGCTTTAAAAGTTGTTGGTTTACTTAATAAAATGAATGCAAAACCAAGTGAATTATCTGGTGGTGAACAACAGAGAGTCAGCATTGCAAGGGCTATTGTAAATGGACCTCCACTTTTAATTGCGGATGAACCTACAGGTAATCTTGATCCGAAAAATTCTATGGAAATTATGCAAATATTAGAACAAATTAACGAAAAAGGTATTACTGTAATTGTTTCAACTCATGACAGAGATATCGTTGATTTCTTCAGAAAACGTGTAATTACTATGGAACAAGGTCAAATTATACGTGATGTTCAGGATGGAAGATATGAATGATAAGAAAAAAATTATAAAAGAAACAGTAAAAAAACATATACCTCAAAGGCATTTGGCCTCAGTTAGAATTTTATACAGGATAGGGATGGAAACTATTTACGGTATAAAGAGAACTGGTCTTATTAATATTGCTATTATAGCAGCTATGGCAGCAATATTAACTATATTTGGTGCTTTATTCAGAACAAGTTTTTCTTTAAGTTCGTTTGTAGATAAACTTGGTGATGCATTTGAAATTTCTGTTTATTTAAAACCGAATGTTGACCCTGTTTATATTAAATCCAGATTAAATGAAATAGAACATGTTAAAAAAATTACTATTATTACAAAAGAACAGGCATGGGAAGACATGAACAAGGATATGGATGTCTCAGGTATGGATAATCCGTTACCGGATACTTTGCATATTACGGTTGATGATCCATCTAATATTACGACTGTTTGTGATGATATAAAATCGGTTTCAGGAATTGAAAGCATATCTTATGCTCAGGAAATTGCAAAAAAACTGCAAACACTCACTAACGTCTTTAATACTGTTACCTTATTGGTATTAATTACTGTTGCAATGCTAACAATTATTATTATAAATGCTACTATTCAGCTTGTAATTCAATCAAGAAAAGATGAGATTGAAATTATGCGTTTAATGGGTGTAAGCAACTGGTATATAAAAATACCTTTGATTTTACAAGGTGCTGTTTATGGTTTTTTAGGTGCTGTAATTTCTTTAATTCCATTAAATACAGTACAGAGTGGACTATTAAAATTACACAATTTTCTGGCAATACCGCCTTCTGAATTTGCAATGAATATTGTAGTATTTTGTATATTCATAATTGCTATATTCTTTAGCGCAAGTGGTAGCTTATTATCAATAAGAAAACATTTAAGAGTTTAAAAAAAATTTTAATTTTTCTATAAAAGAGAAGCGGAAATTATTTTAATTTCCGCTTCTCTTTCCATTCTCAAGTTAAATAACTAGCTACCGAAACCAATTTTATTTTGTATCTTTTTACTATCAGCTATATATTCTTTTCTGTCCGGTTTTTCTTCTGACGTTTCTTTTATTGCTTTTTCAAAATCTTGCAGGGATATTTCTGCTCTGTTTCGTTTTAGTGCATTCATTGCAGCATCATCCGTTATTTTGCATATTGAATCATTTGAATACCCCTGTAACTTATGTGCTATACTGTCAATTTGCTCTTTATCTTCAAGTAGTTTATGACCTTTTGAATATTTACTTAATTTCTTAGATAACAAATCTGTAATTGCATCTTTTTCGGGAACGTCAACAAAAACTTTTGATGTAAAACGTCTTTTTACTGCCGGATCAAGTAAATTGTATTTATTTGTTGCTCCGATTATTATTACATTTGCATCTTTTACACTATCTAAGGATTGTAATAGTGTTGCAACTTGTTTTACGTCTTCGTTTTCTGTTCTTGAGGTTCTGTCAAAACCAAATGAGTCAACTTCATCCATAAAAACTAAACACGGTTTATCTGATTTTTCGGCAATTTTTGCAGCTTCGTCAAATGCTTCTTTTATATTCTTAGATGTCATGTTTATGTAGTGTGACCCTGTTTTGCTTAAATTAAGCAGATATAAAGGTGTTTGTACTTCTGATGCCAATGCTTGCGTAATATATGTTTTTCCGCATCCCGGGGGACCATATAAAAGTATTGATTTTGGTATCGTTTTACCGTATTCTTCAAAATCAAGTTGGGCTTGCTCAGGATTGTTAATATATTCTATTATCCCGTTTTCCAGTTTGTCTTTTAATTCAGTCATGCCTGCAACATCTTTAAATCCTTTTGGCGTTTGTGCAGTTGGTTTAAATTCTTCTAAGAATGACTTAGATGCGAGTTCTTTAGCTCTCTTTTGCAGTTCAGCTTTCTTTGAATCATTGTCACCTGTTATTTCTCTTCCTTCTTCATCAAATTTGGGAACATAAGGTTCTTTGCCTGCATCCTTTGGTTTAGTAACTTTGTTTTTATAATATTTGGTTTGAGTCCATTCTGAAAGCCTGTCTAAGAGTTCTGAACGCCAGTCTTTAGGGTCAGAACCGTTTTGTATAAATTCGTTATTGTAGTGAAGATATTCTCTGTCTGCAAAATTTAGTTGCTCATAAGCAACGGAAATGTAGCCGGTAAGAGTATCTTTGCAATTTAGAAAAATATCAACTATATCATCATAGTGTTTTGGTTTTTCTTCTTTTGATTGTTTATCTATTTCTCTGATAGATGTTTCAAGATTATTGCAATAATTATTTAGTGCAGCTATAGAATAAGAAAACTCTTTATCAGATGTTTCTCTGATTGCTGCTTTTAATTCTCTGTTTAATTTTTTATCATATCCGAAAGTTGGCTTATATTGTGTAATTGGTGATATTTTCAAAATAAAATCCTCTCTCTGATATGAGTAGAAAAATTTAAACAAAATATATTTTGCTAAGAAAAAGTTAATATTTAAGTATTATTAATACTTGAATTAAATAATATATTTGTGATAATATTAAAATACGCTTTGGAGAAGTGGCCGAGTAGGTTTAAGGCGGCACCCTGCTAAGGTGTTGTGTGGAGTAATCTGCACCGTGGGTTCGAATCCCACCTTCTCCGTTCTCTTTTTTATATATTTTTACAGATATTTTGGTGTGATTTTTGTACTCTGTACCATTAATACATTTATATTACCTTTATTTTAATGTTGTATGATATAATTAAATAATTGTTAATGTTATTATTGGATGAATTAATATGTTACAAAAAATTATAGGTTTAGTTGGAATATTTATTTTCCTTTTTATTGCATATCTTTTTAGCCGTAACAAAAAGGCTATTAACATTAAAACAATTGTAATTGCTCTTTTCTTTGAATTTATCATTGCAATGGCAATTTTTTTGTTACCTAAAAGCCGAGAAGTGTTATTAGCATTTAGTAATTTCTTTACTAAAATTATTGAAGCTGCAAGAGAAGGGATTGTATTTGTTTTTGGTTCTTTAGGTGCTGCAAATTCCGATCAGGGATTTATTTTAATATTCCAAAGTTTAACATTTATAATAATTTTTTCTGCACTTTGCAGTTTATTATATTTTTTAAGAGTTTTACCGTTTATTATTGTAACAATAGCCAAATTTGTAAAAAAATTTTTTGGTATAAGTGCGGTTGAGGCAATATGCTCAGCAAGCAATATATTTGTAGGTATAGAATCTTTTACCAGTATAAGACCATATTTTCGTACTATGACTAGGTCACAATTATTTTTAATTTTTACCGTTTTTATGTCAACTATAGCTTCTTCAATGTTGGCATTATATGTATCTCTTCTTAGTGATAAGATACCGACGATAGCCGGTCATTTGGTTGGTGCAACAGTTTTATCAATTCCTGCTGCTATTATGATTGCCAAAATTATGGAGCCTGAAACAGAAGAACCTGAAAAAAATGAAATTAAAATGGAAATTCCTGATTGTGCCAAAACTTTTACTGGAAGTATTGTAAATGGTGCTACTGACGGTGGTAAAATGGTTTTGGGAATTTCAGTATTACTTGTTGCCGTAATTGGAATATTAGGCATAATAAATTTATGTTTAAGTTATTTTACTGATATTACAATAGGTCAATTTTTAGGCGTTCTGTTTAAGCCTGTTGCTATTTTGATGGGAATAAATCCGCAAGATGCGACATTTGTGGGAGAACTTCTTGGTACTAGGTTGATTATGACCGAGGTTCCGTCTTATGTAGCTTTAAGCCAGGCTATGAACGCAGGTACTGTTTCTTCTCATAGCGTAATGGTTGCTTCTTATGCATTATGTGGTTTTACGAGTATTGAATCGTTAAGTATAGCAATTGGAGGAGCTGTTTCTTTGGTTCCTGAAAGAACGGAATTAATATCATCAATTTGTTATAAAAGCTTGCTTGCAGCAACAATTACAACGTTAATTACAGGAACTGTTGCCGGTTTATTTTATATTGATTAGTTGTTATGAAAATAATTTTAAATATTTATAAGAAAAAATATATGTAATATTTTTTTGTATTTTTATTTTAATAGAAATAGAAGATTTTCATTATTGTATATATCTTGAATATCTCTTTCGGAATATAGACCAATCGGTATACATATGTTATCACTTTCTATAATTGCTACTGTCGGTGCTGATTTTATTCTGTTTAAAATATTTCCGAAATCAAATTTTCTATTATTGTATTCAAGTATGCCATTATCAACTACTAGAAAATCATCTTCATAAAATTTAGGACAATATTTACATTTATCAAATTGTTTTACATTTATCAGATTTTCTCTGATATCATTTATTTCATTACTATCCCATAATTCAAAAAAATCTGTTTCTGTTATTGTTTCTTTAGTTATGTAACAAGGAAGGTTTATTCTGCCTTCTGTATCAATTACAGGATTAAACCAAAGTGCAGCACATGTTAAAAATGGTCTTATTTTATCTTTTGTATCATAATATTTTTTCTGTTCGTGTTCTTCTAAATAGGGTATTAAATAACATTTCTGTCTTATATTAATGTCTCTTTTTATTAATTCTGTTTGTTTTTTTGAATTTTTATATGAAATATTGCAGTTCCGTAAAACCGTTATTTTATTTATGTTATTACTGTTTATATTTTTTAATTCTTCATATAAATTATCACTTTCATATAGTATTAAATTATATTTATTTTCTTTTAAATTTTCTAAATTCTGTTTGCTGTCGGTTATTTTTATATTAATTATATTATTGTTGATGAGTGTATATAAATCATCGTTTATAATCGGATTTACTGCAGTAATTTCTGCATTAACTTTATTTTTAATTTCAGAATAAAAATTAATAATATTTTCATTTGCTACAGTAAAAAATATATTTACTTTAGGGCTTGGCGATATATTAAGAATAATATCTGTGAGTATATTTTTTGTGTCTGTACTCAATGTCCCATTTGTAAAATTAAATTCAAAGTTCATTTCAAACGGTAGTTCTATCATAAACAGTCAACTCTCCATAGTGAAAGATATTTGTTATCTTCTTCAAAAATTTTTGTTACAGGCTCTTTTAAATTAAATGGGGGCAATAATAAGTTAATTTCTCTAAAACCTCCATTATAAATATCTAAATTTTTTTCAGAAATGTATGTTGTTGTTAAAAAGTACTTTGAGTCACTATTTTTTATGTTCTGAAGTGCTTTTAAAATATTTTCAAACGATAAGTGTATAAAACAATCTCTGCATAATATTAAATCTGCCTTTGGTATTTTGTCTTTTATAATGTCTGCACAAATAAATGTTGTTTTATTGTTTGAATATTTTTTATTATTTTCGTTTATAAGTTCTTCTACAATATCAATTCCGATATAATTTTCAAATTCAAATCCAAGCTGATTCATCCAATAATAGTCACCGCAAGGAATGTCTACAATTGTTTTTATTTCTAATGCTTTAAAAAGTTTCGGGAGTGTTTTTAAAATATTTTCAACAGAAGTTGATTCGGAACCTCTTCCAGACACACTTTGTCTCCCGAACCACAGATTTTTTTTGTATATTCTGTTGAAAACATCTTTTTCATTGTCAATTTTTGACCAAATTATATTGTCTGTAATGTGCTTATTGTTCATATTCATATATTACAAATCCCCAAATAGGTATATTTATATTTAGTTCTTCATTATTTTTTGTATAATTAATTTCTTTATTTGATGAATAAACTGTTTTTAGTTCTTTACCGTTGTACTTTATTTGAATATTTTCTTCATTTTCATTAAGATTTACTGCTATCAAATATTTTTTTATATCTTTTGAATATTCAAAACACAATGACAGGTTGTTATTTATACTGTATTTTATTTCTAATTCAAAATTGTCTATTATATTTTTCATTTTGGAATATAGTTCTCTTATTTCAGTTAATTTGTAAAAGAAATCTAAATTGCTTCCAAAACAATAATCTATAGGGTGCTTTATTACGTAATAGTGAGAATACATATGTGGAATTTGTGGATTAATGTCTCGTAATTCAAATCCCATACCCATATAACTTGGTAAATTTAAAAATAGAGAAATAAAACATCTTGCTAAATTTTGGTCATTTGATTTGAAATATTTATTGTGCCCTTCCACATCTCCATCATTAGTAAACATTGTTACACTTGGATAAAATGAAAAGTTTTCTCTGAACGGTTTTATGTAATCATCAATGATATTTAAATATTCTTTATCTAAATATTTGAAATTCATTTCTCCTATAACCAAATCAAAATCTTTGTTAATCATATCTGATATGCCGTCAATATAGTAAGTAGAATAAAAAGCTTCTGCAATCGTTGCAAAATAAGGTTTATTTTCTTTAATATTGCTTTTTACATATTTCCATAATTCAGGGCAATATATGTCTTTTTCTTCTTCTCTATGAGAGTGAGAATATTGATTATGTGCCATATCTGCTCTCAAAAAATCAAAATTAAATTTATTTTGAAATTCATTAATTTTATTTGAAAAATAATCCCATGATTCAACCCAAAAATTATTTTTTTCTGGATAGCCGTACCTATCGGTGTAATATAGTTTATATGGTGTCATTGCACCAAAAATTTTTGCTCTGCTGCTTTTATTTTCAACTTTAAATACAGCCCAATTTTCATTTCCTTCTTTTTCTATTTTCTCAAATAGTATAGGACGATTAGGAGAATGCTCTACTACAGGTATAGGTTCAAATCCTTTATTTCTTATTATTGACCTGAGTTCCATTCTCCTTTTAAATTCATCAATATCTTTTGGAAAAATTAAACTTTCTCTTGTCTTTTCATCCAGTTCAAAAAGATTTTTTGGCAGATTGAGATAATCTATTATTATATCTTCAACTTCTAAATACAATTTATTATAATCAATTTGGTCAAAAGGAATTTGCTGTGTCTTTTCTTTGTTTAGCTTTACCCATTCAAATAAATTGGGATTTAATAATACTATTTTAGAAAAATTATCACAATGAGAAAGTGCATCAAATCCTACAATTTTCCCCATTAAATGAAGTATGTTTATTATTAATTTTAGTTGTTTTTCTGCGTTATTGTATCCTAGTTTAATTAATTTATCATCTAAAAAGTCGTTATTAATTCCCCAAGAATTTTGAACATATAGGCTGCCATCACCTGAATCAAATAAAGGCATAATATGTATACCCTGTTCAGGAAAACTTATTGCATATTTTACAATTCCCCAAAATGTTTTTGTTATTCTTGGATTTATTCCTATAATCTTTATTGTTTTGCACCAAGAAGCATCATTGTATTTTTCTACAGGTGATTTTACAAATTTGGTTATATCAAAAGCTTCATCAACTTTCTCTTTTCCAAACATATATTTAAGAATATCAATCGACTGTTCAAATGTTAAATTTAAACAGTCGATTGGATTTTTAGGTATTGTTAATTCGTTTTTATACAATTATTTTTAACCTTTATTTCCGCTAAGATAGTATTTAAGTTGTTCTGCAATTGCTGCTAATCCGCTATCACTTCCGTCATTAAGTTCATTTAATTGTTTTTGCATAGCTTCAAGTTTTTGTCTTGTTTGAATAGCCTTAAATCTTTCTGCTTCTTTCTTTTTAACTTCATCTAATCTGCTTTTTGCAAGATCAAGTCTTTCTTGATTTTCATTTAAATCTTTTTCTTTTTCTTGTTTGATTTTTTCTTTCTCATCAAGTGTTTTTTGAGCCGCTTGAAGTTTTTTCTCTGCAACACTTACGTCTGTTTTAGCTTTTTTCTCTTCTTCTGTTGCTTCTTCAAGGCTTCCTTTTAAATAAGGTGTTCTTTCTTCAAGTGTATCAATAAATTCTTTTAATTTACTTGCTTTTTCTTCTTTAAGAATAGCTTCTTTTGCTACTATTTTGGGTGGTTGGTCATATTTTACTATATACATGTGTTCATCTTTTATTTTTTGTGTAATAGCTTCGCCGGCATCTGCAAAATATACTTTTGCTGCAGCTTGTTCAATACTTTGGCTTTCATAACCTTTATTACCACTAATTACTATTGTCTTTTCAGGGTGTCTGATATTGTATGAATCTATTGTAGATAATCTGCCGGGTGAATCATAACCGCCTGATGTCCCGTGTGGGTCAGGATAATGTTGTGGCTGTGAACCGTTTCGAGCAGTAATAACTTTGCTATACCCCTTAAATGAAATTCCGCTTACGAATGAGTTTTTATCATTCGTAGCATTGTTGTTTAAGTTCTTTTTAGGTAAACTTAAACCTGTGATTTTTTGAATTGACATAATACCTCCTATTCTATTATTGTTATTATTTCATTTTCTTTTTTTATAAAGTCTAAATATTGCGGTCTATGAATATTTATCGGTATGACGGGTATATATTCGTTTTTTTGTTCTCTGTCTGTATCTCTTATGAATGCTACACACTTAGATGATTGAATATAGTTTAATACATCAGGTAATTCCAGTTTGTAGCCGTTAATTTCCAATTTCCCTTCAGGTGCAGCTATGAAATTGCCTTTATAAAAATTGCAGCATTTTGTGCAAATAGTAAATTTCCCGTCAGTAATAAGCGCATCTCTTAATTTTTGTGCTTTATCATTATTCCATATATCCCAGAAACTGTTTTCTTTTAAATTTCCTATTATGTTTCCTATACAATTTGATACATTTCCGTTAGGTTCTATGGCTGGTGTAGTCCATGCCGTTGTGCATATCATGTTTTTTCTTAAATTATCAAGATTATTATTTGTGTAATAATCTGCCAGTTCTTCATAGGCTAGTGCAGGAAACGAAAAACATTTCTCTGGTGAATAATTCTTTATAAAATCCTTTGTTGCATTAATATATCTGTTTGCAAAGGCTGCATTCAAATTGTATTTTTCTTTTGGAATTAACCCCATGCAATAATCTTGACCTAATCTTTCACGCCATTGCTTTTGGGTTAAATTATTTAATTCTTCATCTGACGATTGTAAATGTTGAAAAGTGAAGGTATCTATATCATAGTCTTTAAAATAATTATAAAAATCTGCAACTTTATCAACATTTTCAGGAAGTATAACCTGATTAATTCTCATTCTCATTTTACTTCCGCTTTTTTGAGCTTCGTCAATTAGTTTTATATTTTGTACTACTTTTTTAAACAGATTTTTTTGATTTCTAATTTCATCATGAACATTAAACAATCCGTCTAAACTTATTGTAATATCTGTATCAGTGTCTTTTAATATTGGGATAAATTTATCAAGATAATATCCGTTTGTTATAATATGAGTTTTCAAATTATATGAAACAGCTATTTTAAATAATTTTTCAAAGTCTTTATATAAAAACGGTTCTCCTCCCATTAATATTAATTTGGGTTTTGGGGTAACATCTTTGATGTCATTTAAGAAATTTATCCAATCTTGAATATTCATTTCTTCTATGGCTTGTTCTTTATAATTTTTCCCGTATTGTGTGCACATTTTGCATCTCAAATTGCACCTGTACGTTAAATTTATTATAAAATCCATGTTAAACGGTAATTCTATGTTCATTATTCCATTAGTTCCTCATATAATTCAAAGCTTAAATTATACTTAAAGTCATCGTTTTGTTCGCTATAAATGAGCATTCCCTGTTTGATTTTATTTAAGAAATCGCTATCAGGATATTTTGCGTTGAAAATTTTATGTATTCCTTTATCATCCAGAGCATCTTTCATCTTCCTTATTGGTTCTATGCTTTTATTTTCTCCTGCTAAAATTATTATAAGCGGTAGTTCATCTATTGCAGATAAAACTTTATCGTCTTTTAATAACTCATCAACTGATTTGTTTTTATCAGGATATATGTCTAATGTATCAATATAATTTAGCGGATTTAACATTTTAATATCATTAGAACTGTCTCCTGCGACAATAACCAAATCATTAGTTTGATTTTGTAATATTTCTTTTACTGCTCTTTTGGGTTGATATAATTTATCTATAGGTTCGTCATCATTTTTATGCTTTATTAAAATTACATTACCCGGCAAAAAAGTGTATCCTTCAGATGTTGAATCATTTTGAATTGGAACATACATATTTTTGTCATTATTATATACTCTTATATCAACAGGAATTCCTTTTTCATAATAATAATTGCTAATTTTTTCATAATATTTTTGTGTATCTGTATTTGGTGGAAAAGAAAGTTCAATTAGACCTGATGTCTCTGAAACAAATGATACATAGTTTTTTCGTTTCTCCGGTGCTTGTTCTTTAAATAAAGATATTAAATTTCTATCACTATTTCCTGTTATTCGTTTGTTTGATAAAGGTTCCAGAATTGTTATTTGATTATTTATTGTATGAATTATTTGTTTAATATCTTCTTTTTCATTTAAAAAACGGGAGCTTGAATTATCTACCAAACTCCCGTTTTTTATATTGTTATTTTCTTCAAATCCGTCTCTGAATATATATCCTTCCGGCTCATAAAAATCAACTTTTGATTTTTCAAAGTCTCTGAGCATTCCAAGCATTTCCAAACGGCTTCTTCCTGTTGTAATTACGATTGAAAATTTTTCTTTAGCTAAATCTGCAAATTTTTTAAAACCTGAATACATTTTATTTGCTTCAGAAATATTTTGTGTATTTTCATATACTATAGAATCTTGGGGATAAGGAAAGTATGTGCCGTCAAAATCAGTATAAAGTTTTGTTTTACCTGCACAGAAACTATAATTTTTTTTATTAAAGTTTAAATTACTGTTTATTCTCATCTCTTAACTCTTAGTGATTATAAGTAAAAAAATTTTTTTTTTTAACATTATAAAAAAAAAATTTTACAAGTTTTAATAAAGTAAATTTATTAAAGAGGTATTATTTATGAAAATTCCACCTTTATCTTTTAAAAGTAATTATTATCGCAGGAATATAACTGCTGTAGAAACTGATTTTAATAATGAAAAACAACTTTACCCTGCTATTGAAAAATTTAATTATACGTTTGGTATTAGTTTTAAAGGATTATCGCCACAGGATAATTTGATAAATATATGTAAAGGGATGTCTTATGAAAATTACAATGCATCTGAAGAAAACATAAAAAATGGTGTTTTTTGTATTGATTTACATTCTCATTCTTGTCATTCAGACGGACAAGGAAACATTCCTACTATATTAACTCAGGCAGCTCAATATGCAGATGATTTGTACTCTAAAACAGGTAAAAAATTTACTTTAGCTTTAACTGACCATGATGGAGTTTCAGGTGTAAAAGAGGCTTTAAGTTATATTAATACCGATAAAGAAAAATTCAAAAACTTAAATTTTATTCCGGGTGCGGAATTGAGTTTTGCTTTTATTTCTGATGGTGATATTAAAAATGCGGAAGTACTTGTTTATTTTCTTGAGCCTGATTCAAGAGAAGTAAATTCTTTGATTAATAAATTAAGAATTGGTAGAAATGATATGATTGATGGGATGATTGATGCACTCGGAGATGGTTATTCCCGCAAAGATTTAGATAAATATTTTATGGATGGTGATGAAACTTATGCATATAATTTGCACAACAGAATAAGAAACTATGCACAAATTAAAACACGTATTAATAAAATGTCAAAAGAATTTAAAATGCCTGCTGATAAATTATATTCTGATATAATGGATAGATATGTTTTCAGAGATGGCTATAGAATACAAAAACCATTCACCACACCTGAAGGATTGGATGATTTTTTCAATGAAAATGGTATTTATACCAATACAAAACCAATAGATGAAGATGTAGATGAAATATGCAAGATATTTTATCCTCAAATAAAAAACGGGCAAATTGTTTCTTCTTCTGAAAATACTCTTGAACATATTATTGACGTATTAGGAAATAATAAAAATGTTCTTATCGGATTTGCTCATCCATATTTTACAGCTATTCAAATGCAGGATTATAAAAAAGGTTTTGATGAACTTTTAAAAATTGGAAAAGGAAAAATTATCTTTTCTGAAAATTATCACCAATCTTATCCCCCAAAAATCTTGGAGATAGATTCTAATCGTAAATATATTCAAGGTGTAAATGACTATCTGTCCTCAAAGGGTTTAATTGCAATTGGCGGCAGAGATAGTCACGCTTATAACTTTATTAATCCCTCTACTTATAGCAGATAAATTAATTTAAAAATTTGAAATAACTCGACAGCGCAAATTAACAATTATTTAGCATAGTCAGGGAACAACCATCTTAATATTTCATCGCCGTATTGTCCAAATGCTCTGGCTGGAACTTCCCCATGGAATTTAGAGGTGGCTTTTGTATATTTAGCGTTTTTCAGTTTATTTACAAATGTTGTGTTCGTGCAATCTTTAGTACCGTCAATACCCCAAACAGGAATATTAACTCGGCTTAATGCGCTGCTTCCCGGATCATAACCTGATAACAATAGAGCTCTGCTATAGAAATGGTCATCATTGTTAGCTGCCATGTTTATTGCACCTGCAGCACCCATCGAGTGACCTGCTATTACAATGTTATTCTTATCAATTGCATGGTCTTGACTAAATGAATTAACAAAATTCTTAATTTTATTAGATTTATCTTTCCAATTCTTGTTTGGAGTTTGTGGCATTATAATATAACCATTAAAGTTAAGTTCATTATTATTTAGCATTTTAACTAAACTTCCTGAATTTAGGTCGCTGATTTTTGAACCAGTTTCACCTGTGCCGTGCAGATATACCATCGCAGGTAACGGTTTGCTGAAATCTGCACCTTTTGGTGCATATACAACATAGTTCATACCGTCAACGCCTTTATATTCCATTTTTTCATATCCTGCATTTGTAAATAAATCAGGAGTTGTTGAATATTTATTCTTTATTTCATTATTGTCTAAATTATTGATAGCCTGTTTGACTTCATTAACTCTGGTTTGTGCAGCATCAATAGCACTTTGTGCTTCTACTTTTAAGGTTTCTTTCTTCGTATCCATTGCCTGTTTTGCATCATTATATGTTTTCATTAATTCTGCTACTTCAGGATGATCTGTTTTAATTTTTTCTTCTAGAGTTGTTTTATCTGATTTTAATTTCTCAAGTCCGTTTGCGCCGGTTTTTAATTCTGTTAATTCACCTTCTAATGTAGTTAATTTATTTTCTTGTTCTTCTACATTTCTTTTTGCTTCAGCTTCTTCTTCTTCTGCTGCTGTTAACTCAGCTTTTGCATCTGCAATTTTTGATGCTAAACTACTTTTTTGCTCAGCATCCATTGATGAAGTATCTTGTGATTCCAAAGCAGAAATAGAGTCTTTCAATGTCCTGACTTTTGAAGATGCAGCGTCGTATGTATTCTTTGCATCAGCTATAGTAGTTTTTTGATTTGATATATCTTGTTCTTTTTGAGAAATTTCTGTTTCTTTTGTATTTATATCGCCTACAATTTTATCAAGTTGTTCAGCTATTTCGGGGTCTTTTTCTTTTAATGCTGCTTGATATGCTTGATATGCATCATCGCTTTTTGTTTTTAAATCTGCAATTTCAGAATTTGAACCGTCTAGAATTGACGATAAATCTGCTTTTTTTGAATCCAAATCAGAATTTGCAGTATTTAATTCACTGTTTAATTCTTCTTTGGTCATATTATCAAGAGATTTCGGTTGTGCTGCATCATTGCTTTCAGGTGTTGAACTATCATAGGAATCTCCGCTTGAACCGCCTGACGAACCGCTACTTCCGGATGAGCCGCTGGCACCTGATGCTCCTGAGACTCCTCCGCTTGCATCAGTAGCACCTGTTGCAGCTTCTGACGGTAATTCTTGAATTGGTTCTTCCGATGCTGCAGGTGTTTCTGCTTCTGGTGTTGCATTCATGTTGAAGGTGCCGTCATTTATTGCATTTATTGTTGAAAATAAATCTTCAATTGAAACATCATCTTTATTTCCGTCAAAATCTTTTATATAGTTTAAGAAGTTATTTAATTCTTTTTCGTCAACATCTCCACTTTTATCTGCATCTACTGTGCTTTTAAATGTTTCATCATTAAATAAATTCTGAAGCATTCCGTTTAAGATGTCTTGATTTTGTGCTTGCTCTGCTGATTGAGCATCTTGTTGAGTTTGTCCGTCTTGTTGTGCTTGGTCAGCCTGTTGTGCTGTTTGGTCTGCTTGTTGTGATTCTGCTTCTGCACTTGACGGAGTATTCCCATCTTGATATTCTGAAGACTCTGTTAATTTGCCGTCTTCTACGTTCATTTTCATAATGTCTGTTATTGACATTGAAACTAATGAACAATCATTTATATTGAGCTCTTGCTTTAAAAATTCTTTAAATTCTTTAGCGTGTGAAAAAACGCTAAATTTGGCAATGTTCGCATCTGTTGTCGGTTTTTGCCCCTGCGTTTGTTCTTGACCGCTTGTCTCTTGTAAGTAAGATAAAAATTTTAATGCCAAATCCGAAAAATTCATTTTTCTCTCTATTTATCCTAAATATTAATATCCATATATATTAAAAAAATTTTTATATAAAAAGTGCCTCTTTGTAAATTTTATTAACATTTATTTTAACATCAAAAATGATTTTAATTTTCTTCCTTGTCCTGCTTCTTCAGATATTATATGTAATTCTTGAGAATCGAATGATGTAGAACCTCCCCCATCAAAGGCCATAGCTTTTTCCATATTCCATTTTTTAGTTAGATTAGATACTTCTTCCAACGTCATAGGATTTTCACCTGTAATTATAAATATATAGACTTTATTTTGTTTTATTCCTATAGCTGTTCTTGCGTATTTATGCAGACATGATGCTGATTCACTAATTAATACACCGTCACGTTGCAGTACAAAAAATTCTTCAGCTAATCTTAATTCCGGATATAACATAGGTCCTGCCTGAATAGCGTGTTTTAATTTATATTCAACGGGTACCCTTGTACTATGAGGGCAAATGTCATAATGATATTTACCTTTTACATCTTCATATATTCTAAATTCACTTCTGTTCAAAATCTTACTCATATAAGGTTCAAGTGCTTTATTACTCATTAAATTCTCGTTATTAGTCGGATTTAGTAATATACGTCCGTCTTTTGTAACATAAGAAACCGTTTGATGATTTTTAGGGTCAAAGAATCCTGCATTTACTATAAATAGGGGTTTTAATTGTTTGTATAAAGCTCCATTTGTTTCCAAAGAAGAAACTACAACAGGCTCAAGCTTATATTTTTTGTTGTGTGTATTAACTTCAACTATATAAACACCTTTTGGATCTTGTATTATTTTATATGGACTAGATGCTTCTGCTTTAACATTTGTCAGACAAAATATAATGGTTAATATCAATAAGTAAAATATTTTTTTCATTATAAATCCTTCATTTTTTTAAGAGTAATAATTAAGATTATTGAAATTGTCGGTGCAATCATTGATGTAATCCACGGTGATAATACATCTTTTTCTGCCAATAAATCAAAAAACGGAATTGTTATGTAATAACCGAAAATTATCCCAACAGCTATCAACATTCCGATAAATTTTTGTTCCCTTGGTTTTGAAAATCCCAGAAGGCATCCTAAAATTGCAAAAATAATGCACATAAAGGAGTGAACATAGCGTTGAATATATTTATTTAACATAAATCTGTATTCATCATCCATTTGTTCTTTCTTTAATAGTTTTATATATTCACTAATTTGAGGATTTGTAAGCTCTCTGTCTCTGTTAACTGAATATTTCATTAATTTGTATGCATTAACAGCACTTTCTCCTTCTAATATTTTTAATTCATTAACCTCTACGATATCTTTAAAAATTCCTTCTTTTGATATCAGGTATTTTTTTGCATTATTAATTGTCCAATCAGAATGGTTGTATTTTACATAATCAGAAACAACGATACTTGATAGAAGACTGTCACCTTTTTCTTGTTCGTGGTTATAAAAATTTAAAACAATAACGTCTTTTATATAATTTTCGTCAAAATTTGGAACAATAATGATTTTATCCATTGCTCCACTTTTATGTTTTACGGGAAAAACAAATTGTGATACATTATTGTCATCTTTTATCTCTTTTAATTTTATAGCAGATGCAGGTAATAATTTTGAACCTACAATAAAGGTGAATCCTGTTGCGAAAACGCTTAAAACTATAACCGAGGCAATAATTCTAAAAAAAGGAAAACCTGAACCCCGCATTACTGTTATTTCAAAATCTTTACTTAATTTTTCAAAACATAGAATGGTTCCCAACAACATACCAACAGGCATAGCAATATTTAGCACCTTAGGTAATTCGCATAATAGTACAGAAATTGCCATTTCAATAGTATATGAACCGTTAATCGTTCTTTGTACTGTCTTTAACAGTATTTCAGGCATTATCCAAATTATCATAAAAATAAATATACATGCAAAACATGTCAGAAATACTTGAGAAAATATGTATCTATCCAGTAATTTAATTTTCATTAAAGTGAAAAATCCTTTCCTAAATAGAATTGTTTTGCTATTTCATCATTTGCAATTTTATCTCTGCTGCCTTCAATTTTTATTTTCCCGTCAAAAATTACGTAGGCTCTATCAGTTATAGATAGGGTTGCTTTTGGGTTGTGGTCTGTTATCAATACCCCTAATCCTTTATTAGCAAGAATTTTTATATTATCTTTAATTTCCCCGATTGCAATTGGGTCAATGCCTGCAAATGGTTCATCTAGAAGAATAAATTCAGGGCTTGCCGCAAGTGCTCTTGCAATTTCAACTCTTCTTCTTTCACCGCCTGATAGCGAAACAGCAGAAGTGTCACGCAATTTCTTTATTCTAAATTCTTCAAGAAGTTCCTCAAGCTTATCTTTTTTTTCTTGTTTATTTAGTTTCTCATTAAGTTCTAATACCAGTTTTATGTTATCTTCAACTGTAAGTTTTCTGAATATTGATGCTTCTTGAGGCAAATAACCGATACCGTGTTTTGCTCTTTTATCCATAGTCATACCGGTTAAATCGGTATCATCAACATAAATTCTACCTCTATTAGGTCTTATTAGTCCGACAACCATATAAAATGTTGTTGTCTTCCCTGCTCCATTTGGACCTAACAGTCCTACTACTTCACCCTTGTTAACTTCTATTGATATATCATTTACAACGGTTCTGTCATTGTATATTTTTACTAGATGCTCTGCTCTGATTTTCATAAAACCGTACCCCTATCTACTATAACTTTAAATAAAAAAAGGGTTAATGTCAAAATATATTCTTATTTTGCAACGCTTTTTATAAAATCTATATATTTAGGCAATAACATTTTTAAATCATAGTTTTGAACAATTGTTTTTCTTGCATTTTCCCCAAGGTATTTATATTTATCTTTATTATCTAAAACTTCATTAATTTTTCGTACAAGCTCATTAACATCAAAGAAATCTGTTAATATTCCGTTATATGCGTCTTGCATAACTTCTTTAACCGGAGCGGTGTTTGATGCTATAATTGTGCATTTTGCTGCCATCGCTTCTAAAAATGACCAAGAAAGAACAAACGGGTATGTAAGATAAACATGCGCTGTAGATACCTGCAAAATTTTTATATATTCACGATAAATTAAAGAACCGACAAAGTGTAATCTTTTCATATCAAAGTCCAGTTCTCTAAGCATTTTATTTTTAAATGTATCATTTGCCAGATGTCTTCCATAACAAACTCTGTCATCTCCGCCTATAATTACGTGAAGATTTGGTCGCTGTTTCATTAGTATTGAAACAGCTTTCATAAATTCTGGAAAACCTCTGTATTCTTCCATTCCTCTTGTTGCATAAGTCAATATTTCATCATTTCTTGTTAAGTTTATATTTGTATTCGGTATATTAAAAACAACGTTTTCATCAGGTTTACAAATATCAGTATCTATACCTTCATGCATTACTTTTATTTTGTCATAAAAAACAGATGGGAATTGAGTTTTTTGCCATTGTGTAGGTGAAATACCGTAGTCACAACTGATTAAATCTTGTAATATATGCGAATTTTTAATTTTTAATGATGCTTTTTCATCAACATCTAACTGTTTTCCACCGAAATCGACATCCGAATTTACAGGGTTATAGTACCATTCTAAATGTGCTATATAAGGTACATCAGGAAATATTTCTTTAACAAAAAGTGAGCTACCCCATGAATGACCGTATATTATATCAGGTCTAAAACCCTGCATTTGTAATGCCAGTAAAACTTCTGCCGCAGATTGCCCGTGTATAATGGTTTCTTCATAAAACCTTAAATACCTGTGACAATCATCCGGTACTTTTCTTTTCAATTTATAAGTATATTTCTTTATATTCCCAAACGTTTTTGTATCTGCATTGTTTGTTACAAAAACAACTTCGTTGTTTGTATCTTTTGCAAGTTCTGTTGCTAAATATTTGAATTGTGCAGGAAAATTCCTGTGTAAAAATAATATTTTCATATTTTTATGGTAATTGTAAATTTAAAAAAATTCAATATTATTTTTCTTTTTTTAATTTTGTAAAATAAAAGATTAATGTAAATATTATAGTTAGTGTGATTCCAAGTATTTGAGAATTGTTATAACTTAAACCAAAACCTATTGCTGAATTTAAAATAAAAGTTGAAGTGATATAAAAATAAAATATTCCCGGAATTAGTGTAATAAAGAAGTTTTTCTTTGAATTATACAAATAGACGGTTGCATATAAAAATGTCGGTATCGCAATCAGTTGATTAACGAAATTAAAATATCTCCATACGAGAGTAAAACTTCCGTCATTCATTTTTGCCCAAAGAATTATTGATATTATAATGATAGCAATAGGAATTATTATTATAAGTCTGTTCTTTATTTTTGTTTGGTTTAAATTGAATGCATCAGCCAGTATCATTCTTAACCCTCTCAGAGCTGTATCACCAGAGGTTATTGGTAATACAACAACTGCAACGGTAACTATGAATGTTAAAATCGGTAAAACAAAAACATCTGCAATTGTATTTATAACATTTACACTTCCTACCATACTGTTAGGAACAAGTTCCAGAGAATAGACATGCATTGCTCCTGCAGCCCATATCATTGCTATTAATGATTCTATGCACATCATTCCGTAAAAAACTTTTTTACCTTCTTTTTCACTGTTTATTGTTCTTGAAATTATTGTTGATTGTGTTGAATGGAATCCGGATAGCAAACCGCAACTGACTGTCATAAAAAACATTGGTAATAAGTGGTGTTTTAATGGATGATTGTTTATATTCGCAAAATCTATATTCTGTAAATGGATTCCTTTTATAAAAAATCCTAACAAAACCAATCCTGTACCTGTTAACAAAAGCAGTCCGAATAACGGATAAAATCTTCCAATTATTTTGTCGATTGGAAATAGTGTTGCACAAATATAATATAGAGCAATAACTGAATATAATGCTATTACTATCGGATTATTTAGTGAAAAGTCAGTTTGCTTAAAAAATCTTTCTGCTGTCAAATCACCTGCAGTATAAACAAATACAGATGCAAGTAACAATAACATTACTGATACAATAATTATGAAAAGTTTGTAGTATATTGTGCCAAGATATTTTTTTATTAGTTCTGTTATTTGTGCGCCGTCATTTCTGACAGAAAGCATTCCTGAAAAATAGTCATGTACTCCGCCCATAAAAATACATCCTAAAGGAATTAATATAAAAGCTATAGGACCGAATAGTATTCCTTGTATTGCACCAAGTATTGGTCCAAGTCCTGCAATATTTAATAAATGAATTAACATATTTTTCTTGTTGCTTAACGGAACAAAATCTACTCCATCATTTATTCTTAATGCAGGTGTTTTATTCTCTGTTATTCCGAATTGTTTTTCTACATACTTTGAATAAAGTATATATCCGACAATAAGTATTAATATTCCTAATAAAAAAGTAATCATATAACAATTATATCACTTATATTTTTTATTTTTGTTTTATTAATTTAGATTAATAAATTTATTTAAAAAAGTAATTTTTTAGTTAAAAAAATACTTTTTATATATGGGTTTGTTTATTGGAAATTAAAATTGGTTAATTCATATAATATAAATAAAAACGGTATATATGACAGTTCTAATGTTCAAGATATTAGGAGTAATTCTTCATATAACTTTTCATCTTTAATTTTAAATAACAAATCCAAACCGGACTGTTTTAAATATTCTATTTCAGAGAATAATGTTTCAGCGTTAAAAAAACAATTTGACGAAATACAAACTCACCAAGGGCTTATAGGTAAAGCCTGGAATGGTATTAAGAAAATTTTTGGAGGCGGTTCAAAAAAAGTAGAAAAAGCTATTTCACAATATGAAAATGGTGAAATTTCATTTGAACAGGCTCAAAGAATTCTTGATAAATACAATAAAGGTCAAAAAATGAGTGTTGATGTTGCAGCAGAAGTAATATCAGGTATTGCATCTGTTACAGCTTATAATACAACACTTCCGAAAGACAAAGTTTCTATTGTTGCAGGACTTGCTGCATCAACGTTAACAGGTGCCAGTGTTAAAACCGGTATTAAATATGCTGATGCAAAGGTTGGAAAAAGAGAATATACATCTAAAGATTTGGCTTATGATGCTGCTACAGGTGCAATGAACGGAATAATGGGACCTGTTTCTAATGCTATCGGAGCTAAAACCACAGAAGTTTTAGGTAATAAATTTGGACTTGAAGTTATTAGTGATGGCGTAAAAGCAGCGACAAAAAATGCTACAGGTATAAAAGGGAAAATTGCCAATATATTAACAACGCAAAGAGTTGATGTTAAAGGTGGTACTCTTGCAAAAAGAGCAGTAGCTCTTGGTGTCGGTATGGCAATTGATGGTGCATTAAGCAGTGCTTCCGATAATATGTTAAGAGCCGGATTTAACGGAGAAAATGTACTTAAAGCTGGTGTTCAAGGTGCCGTTGGTGGTGCTGTTGCTGCGCCTGTTCTTGGCGGTGGATTTAGACTTGCAGCAAGTGCAGGTAAAAAAATTAATAATAAGTTAGTTACATCCAGAGTGCTCAGAGACGGAATGAAAACAACATTCAATCAAGGTGAAACCGGCGATTGTTCTTTATTAACTATCATTGACGGATTAATGCATAATCCCAATGCTCAAAATAAAATAAAAAACTCTATAACACATAGTGTTGGCGGTGATTATTTCGTCCAAATAGGAGATACTACAGTAAGAGTTGCTAAAGAATCCATAACAGATGAAATGTTATCAGATGTAACTGGTATCCGTATATTTGAACAAGCATATAAACAAGTTGCAGGTGATTTGGACGGTGGTTTTGCAGATGTTGTTGCAAAACAATTCGGACTTTCTCCTGTTCATATTACATCCGATTCTATTACTGATGATTTATTAAATACTCTTGCAAAACAAAAAGATAATAATGTTTTATCGTTAGGTCTTAATGTTGATGATTTAGGAGCTATATCTCCAACTGGACAAAATCGACATTATTTTGCTATTAGAGACATAGATACAGCCAACAGGCGAGTAAAGTTGGTAAATCCTTATGATACATCTACTGTTATTGATATGTCTTTTGATGATGTTACAAAAACAGCTATATCTATCGATGGAGGTACAGTTACAAAATCTTCTTTGCCTAATGTCGCCAGAGAAGCAGGTGAAATTGCTTTTAAAGGCATTGATATTGATTATAAAGTTAAAGCTTTAAATGAATTTTTTAATATATCCGGTGATAAAAAATTTTCTTTTTCCGACTTTTTAGCTTCATCTGACATTTCTTGTAAGAAATATACCGTTAAAGATTTTGCTGCATTACTTGAATTAAATCGCATTTCTTTTGATGAAATTTCGGAGTTTCTTGAACATTCATCAGCTACAACTACATTTAATGAGTTATTTACAGAATATGGAGAAGATGAAGCTCAAAAAATTATATCTCGGTTGATACAGATACTTGAGCAAAAACAAATAATTTCTCGTATAGATGTTCTTGAACCTTATCATTTATCTCTTTCTCAGTTAGATGATTTTTTAAGTGCATCCGAGGTCTACGATGGTTCTAAAATGAGTAAAGTACTAAGAAGTGCAAATCCTGAAGTATTTGAAGCTATGGGTGGTGAAAAATACATTAATGATAATCTTACAATTGTGTCGAATAGTCAAATCCCCTCTGAATTATCAATGTCACCTGAACATTTGATTGAAATTCCTTCTTCCGGAAAACAAAAAAGATTTTTCTTGTTTAAAAATTCTCCTTCAATTCCTCACAAACAACATCATTTTGATCAAAAATCTTGGATAACACTTATAAAAAGTAATATGATTACTGAAGATGCTATAGAAATTGCACAAAAGAAAGGATTAAAATTCCCTGCAACTTGTAAAGTTAATCTTAAAAATAATAAGGGAACTATTGAATATGTTACTGCTGAGTTAATTGAAAAGGCACAAAGAGAAGGATACGATAAATTGTCTTCCTTTGAAATTCATGCACTAACCGATATGCTTAAAAATTTATATAAAGGTAATGAAAAAATATTATCATCAAATACTAAGCTTGTATCTATGGCAGATAGAATATATGATGTCGTTGATTTTTTGAGAAAATCTATGCCTAATAGTCCCACATCAAATATAGAAATTGGTGACCATGCTTTATTGAGGATGATGGATAGAAATATTGCTAATGTAGTTGATAATTCAACCGGTAATGTAATTGAATATGGTAATTTTATTAAATTAATTTTAGAAAATGCAAATGATGCAATAAAAAAAGGAAAAAATGAATTTGTAATTTCCGGAGTAGAAGGCTCGTCAGGAATAAGAGTTTTATTGAAAAAGGAAGGAAGTAAATTTATTATAGATAGTATTATATAATAAATTTTATATTTCTTTTTATTTCTTTACTTGTATATTCCTCTGCTGCTGTTTCAATTTCGCTATCAAACTCACTTGATGTAATTTCGTTGTTTGTATATTTCGACGTTAATTTAGAAACTTCTTTTATTGTATCTATTTCAGGTTTATAAGTTTCTTTATATTTGTCACTTTGCTCACCAAATTCAATTCTTTTATATAATGGAACTGTTTCATCTTGATAAACTTTTACAAAAAAGTCTCTTGTAATATTGCCGGATAAATATCCTTGTATAGAACCAATAACACGACTCATCATTATAGGTAATGATTTTATTCTTTTTGACAGAATATCAATGTTCTTTTGTACATCAAAATTTTCGTTTACTTTTTGATACTTATCTGAGCTCATTTTATTTTTGTCCTTTTCGCTGACAAATGTATCCTTGTTATTTCTTTCTAAAGGATACTTTGGGTTTTTATAATCTTTATTATGACAAAATGTTGGTCTTGATATATTTATTATATTAATCATTTTATTTACCTATTATACTTTTATGTTTTATTTTAATCAACTTAATCCTTATAGTTAAAAATTGGGCTTATAAGTTTTTCAACTTCTGCCGTTTCTTCAATATTTTCTATAATCTCTTCAGCAGGTTTGTATGCTTGTGGTGCCTCATCAATAGTTGCAGAAGAAATACAAGAAGAATGTATTCCATTCATTGTTTTTTTATATTCGTCGACTGTTATTAATTTTGATGCTTTACCTCTTGAAAATTGTCTGCCTGCACCGTGTGGAGCGCTATAATTCCAGTCCTTATTTCCTTTACCTTTTGCAATTATTGCTCCGTCTCTCATATTTAATGGTATTAATATCTTTTCACCAAGGTTTGAACTTATTGCACCTTTTCTAATCATTCCTTCATCAGAAATGTAGTTGTGTATACTCTCAAATGAACTTATTTCCTTCCACCCCATGTGCTTAATTATTTCATCAGCGATTATTCTTCTGTTAATTTGTGAATATTTTACCGCAAGTTTCATATCTTCAAGATAATCTTTTGCTTCACTTCCGCTTAAATATGACATATCACGTATTTTATACGGGTTTTGTTTAACCGCATTTTCCTGATGGTAGTTGTTTACTTCTTTTCCGAATGTCCTTGAACCGGTGTGAATAACAAGGTATGTTTTTCCGTCATCATCTTTATCCAGTTCTATAAAATGGTTTCCTCCACCTAATGTTCCCAGTGTAGATATTACTTTCTCTGCATTTTTGCCGTATTTTTTTCGGCAAAGATAATTTACTTCTTTTGCTATAGGAGAAAACTTTCTTTCAAGTGATGCGGCTTTTTCTGTATGAGATGTAGATGCATATTTTCTTATCACGTTGTCTAAACCGTTAAAATCTATTTCTTCACCATTTGTATCTACTTCTACGCAAAGCATTCCACATCCTATATCTCCGCTTATAATACTTGGAATAATTTCTCCTCTTTCATTAATTGGTGCTGTAAAACCTACAACACTGTTCTTTCCGGCGTGTGTATCAGGCATTATTCGCACAGGTGTATCTCTAAATACTGGATGAGAGCATATTGTTTTTATTTGGTCATAGGTTGAATAATCAACATTCGTAGTGTATATTTTTGCCTTAGTCTCTGTACCTTTTACTTCTATCGTATTTGATGTTGATTTATTGCCGAATGAGGGTTGTTTATTTGGTATTGGGATATTTATAGCACTTATCATAATATTAGTTCCGATTTGACAATTGCATTAAAATTCAAAAATAAAAATTGTTGCTTAATTTAATGATTTTTTGATGTTAAAATCTTAATTTTTTATTAAGATGACATATCTTATGTTTTTTTATGATAATATTGGTATTAGAATATAGTCTATCATGGGTAAGACTTTGATTTTTCTGGTGATAGATAGAATTTAAAAAGCTGAAACTTGAATAAATAAGTAACTACGTTTATATAAAGGAGGAAACAATATGGAAACATATGGTATTGAAAAAATGGGCATTATTGCTCCAAAAGCAGTTTACCGCAATTTGACTCCTGCTCAATTGACAGAAGCTGCATTAAGATTAGGTGAAGGTAAATTAAGTAACACAGGTGCTTTAGTTGTTACAACCGGTAAATATACAGGTCGTTCACCTAAAGATAAATTTATTGTTGATACAGATGGTGTTCACAATGAAATTGCTTGGGGAAAGGTTAACAGACCTATTTCAAGAGAAAGATTTAATTCTATAAAAGGTAAAATAGCTGCATACTTGCAAAATAGAGAAGTATTTATTTTCGATGGTTTTGCTGGTGCAGACAAAAAATATACACAAAAATTCAGAGTTATTAATGAATTGGCAAGCCAAAATATGTTTATTCATCAATTATTAATCAGACCTACTGTAGAAGAATTGGCATCTTATGGCGAACCTGATTATACAATTCTTTGTGCTCCAGGATTTAAATGTGATCCTGAAGTTGATGGTGTAAATTCAGAAGCTTGTATAGCTATTGACTATGAAGCTCATACAATTATTATTTGCGGTTCTCAATATTCAGGTGAAATTAAAAAATCAGTATTCGCAACAATGAACTACATTATGACTAAGAAAAATGTATTACCAATGCACTGCAGTGCTAATATGGACCCTACAACAGGCGAAACTGCGGTATTCTTTGGTTTGTCCGGAACAGGTAAAACAACATTATCAGCTGACCCTGCTCGTAAATTAATCGGTGATGATGAACATGGTTGGTCACCTGACGGTGTATTTAACTTTGAAGGCGGTTGCTATGCAAAATGTATCAATCTTTCAGCAGAAAATGAACCTGATATTTATAATGCTATTAAATTTGGTTCTTTAGTTGAAAATGTTATTATGAATGACGAAACAAGAGAATTTGATTTTAACGATGGCTCTTTAACAGAAAATACTCGTGTTGGTTATCCTATCGATTATATCAACAATGCTCAAATTCCTTCAAAAGGCGGAATACCTAAAGTTGTTGTATTCTTAACGGCTGATGCATTTGGTGTATTACCTCCAATATCAAGATTAGATAAAAATGCTGCTATGTATCACTTCGTAACAGGCTTTACTTCTAAACTTGCAGGTACAGAAAGAGGTGTTACAGAACCTCAACCTACATTCTCAACATTATTTGGTGAACCATTTATGCCTATGGATGCTTCTGTTTATGCAAAAATGTTAGGCGATAAACTTGATCAATACGGTACAAAAGTATATTTGGTTAATACAGGTTGGGCTGGCGGAAGTGCTGCTTCAGGTGCTAAACGTATGAAGTTAGCATATACCAGAGCTATGGTTACTGCTGCATTAAACGGCTCATTTGATTCAATTGAATTTAAACATCACGATGTATTTAATGTTGATTATCCTACACATTGTCCTAATGTTCCTGACGAAATGTTGGATGCAAGAGGTATGTGGTCAGATAAAGCTGCTTATGATGAAGCTGCTAACAAATTAGCTCAAATGTTTGAAGATAACTTTAAAGCTAAATATCCTAATATGCCATCAGAAATTGTAGCTGCAGGTCCAAAAGCTAAAGTTGCTATATAATTTTAGTTAATATAAAGATAAAGAGAGGTTTTGAATGTTAAAACCTCTCTTTTCTTAATCTTTTTTAATAAAAAGTCATATTCTTTCTAATTATTTACTTTATATAAATATATGGGGAAAGAATGGTGTTTATATGGTTCAGAGTGTTCAAAACAAAAATGTCAAACCGACATTAAGTACACAAAAAAGTAATTCGGTTAATATTCAGACAAAATCAGTAAAACAGAAAAACAATTTGAATGTAAAAAACACCGGACTACAAAAAGATGCGTTTATTCAAGAAGGCAGTATTGAAAATTTAAAGAAAGAATTTGAAGAATTACAGAAAAAACAAGGTTTTATCGGTAAAACTTGGAATAAATTCAAAAATGCAACCGGATTAGGCTTAAGCTCTAAAGATGTTGAACAAAAAATACAACAATATCAAGACGGTCAAATTTCTTATGACGAAGCTCTTAAAGCTGTACAATCTTTTGGCAGTAAACAAAAAGGATTGGTAGATATTGTTGCAAATGTTGTTTCCGGTTTTGTTGTAGTTGGTTCAACTGTTTTAACAGGCGGCTTATCGTTGCTGGGCGGTGCCGTAATTGGTGGCGGATTTAAAGCTGCAATAAAAACTCTTGAACGCTCTACAAATGAAGTTAAAGGTGATGCTATTGATGCAAAAGAAATTGCAAAAGATGTTGTAACAGGTGCAGTTGATGGTGCTGTTACGGTTGCTACAGCAGGAATGGTAAAAGGACCTGTTGTCGGACAAAGTGTAAAAGCTGCTGTTAAAACAGGTGTTATACAAGGTGCTAAAGCCGGTGCAATTTCAGGTGCGGCAACAAGTGCAACTAACTATACTGTTGAGGCTATTGCAGAAGATGATGTTAAATTTAACGTAGGTGAGTTTGCTAAAACAACAGCTCAAGGTGCTGCTATAGGTGGCACTTTTGGTGGGGTTACAGGCGGTGTTTCAGGTGGTATAGCTCAAGCTAAATTTAATGCTCCGGAAATAGTACAATTGGCTGATAACCTTAAAATTAAGGCTGGTGATGTTGAAGGTTCCGAGCAATTATCTAAATATTTGGCAAAGAATAGCAAAGTTAATGTAAAAGAATTAAATGAATATATTAAAAATATAGATACAGACGAACTGTATAGAGTAGCTCCGCAAATTCAGGATTATAGCCCTGAACAATTAATGAAATTTTATGATTATCATTTTAAAGCAGGAACAACAAGTTTTAATGCTGAAACATTATCAATGGACTCAGGATTGACTCAGTTTTTAAGAGAAAATTACACAACCGTTGATGAATTAGATGATTTATTAGATGTTCTTCCTTCTACATCAAGAAATGTTGGTGATATGCCTGATGGTTGGTTGACAAATATTCCTGTCGATAAAAGAGGACAAGCATCTGAAGAAATTTTTGAGGCAATAACACATTTTCAACAAAATAGAGATATTATTGCTTTAGAAAAAGAACTCACTGCTGTTATGGGTAAAGATGTAAAAATAAAACACTTAGGTTCTGGAAGTTATGGTACCGGATATAAAGTTACCGTTGATGGTGCTGATGATACAGTTCTTAAAATCTTTCATAAATCTTGTGTCGGTGATGAGTTAGCTGAGCTTGGGAAAGATTTACCAACTATGATTCGTAAACCATTAAAAGCAAATATAGAAAAGTCTTATCAAGTTCATGGTCAACATATAGAAACTCAAACAGGCTTGTTTGTTAATGAACATTCTGACGATTTTGTAAAAATGTATTTCGGTCGTGTTGCCGGTAAAAATAATCAAGATGGATTCCTTGTTACACAGTTTTTAGATGATGGTGTTACACCGGTTCCTAAAACAACTGTAAAGCCGGGATATAATATTAAGTCCAATGATGCCTTTACTCTTGATAGCTTTAAAGGGAAATTATTCGGACCTTTAATGGGTGGTAAAGACCATAATATAATTAATGGTAAAATAATTGATTATGGTGCAGTTAAAGTTAAACCCACGGGTATAAAAGGATTTCTTTCTGGTTTAAAAAGTCTTTTTACTGCTGCATAATTTATAATATAAAATCCGGAGAAATAGTGTATAATGTTAAAAGTTAGAAATAATATTTTATTAAAGAAATCTAATATGAATAATAAAAAATCTAGTTTTGAAGTTAATCCCTTGGATGTAAATATTGCGAAAATCCAATATTCTCTAATAAACAGGCTTGAAAGAGAAATGCCTGAAAATGGAGATTTTGCGCCTGTCGTTGAACGATATCAAAGTAAAGACCCTACTTTAGATTTGTCGACAGTAAAGGTTGCCTGCAGACATGTAAAAAGTAGTGAAAAATCCAATAATCAAAGATGTATTGAGGCAAGTTGTAAAAACAAAGCAGAAACTCATGAAATTTCAAAAATTCTTGCTGTTGGTACTAAAAAACAAATTATTGACTATGTTAAGGATACGCAATTCTTTGAAAAGTGTAAAGAATTGGCTAAATCTGATAAGTAGAAATATTTTTTTGTTATTTTTATCTTTAAATTAATTTTTTGATTCTAAATTTTGATACAATATATAATCATCTGATGTAAACCAGTCGCTACGTTGGTATTGTTTTACTCTGTTGTCAGGTGATTCCTTTATTTTTACAAAAGGAAATGTTAAATTATTATTTGTATAACATTTCCCTATGACTATATATTTTATGTTCATGTTATTATCATTAATATATTTTTGAATTAAATTATTATTTATATTTCTATCCTCAGGAAGTTTGTAAAATTTGATAAAACTTTTATCAAAATAAACAATAACCGGTACGAATATTTCTATATCCTCCATATGAATAAATAAAACTTGATTTTTTTCATTTACTTTATCTTTAAAAGTTTGTGTTAATAATGATTGTGTAGAAAAATAATTGTATTTTTCTTCAATAGCTAATTTACCTATAAAAGGATTAAAAAACAATATCAATAATAATATATAAAAAGATATATTTTGTGCTAAGCTTAGTGATGTTATGTTTTTGTTCTTGTTTTCTAAATTACAGACCCAAATACTGAAAATTATTATAAGAATTGCAATAAATGCCTTTTGGTATGGAACTCCACATGGTTCATATATAAATAAAAAAATTAGTTCAATATATAAAATAGAGAATAAAATAATAAAAAATACTTTTTTATTATTAAGAAAAATATATATTGATATTATGCATAGTGATAGTATAATAACATAATATTCCCAAGAAAATATTTCTAAGTAATTAAAAATTGTAAGCTTAAAATTAGGAAAAAGATAATTTCCTGTAGTTGTTAATTTTTCTATTATACCTTCATTAAATTTCGAAATAATAAGGTCTCTAAAAAAATATGCAGTAAAGCAAAAGTTAAATATTAAGATAAAAGTAGAAAAAATTGTTTTTATAATATCTTTTGAAAGTATTTTATTAGAAAATACTTTTTTATATTCCTCAAATAAAAATAAGCTGCAACAAATGCTGCATAATCCCCATAATAGAATATGTATTTGACTTAATAGTATTAATAATATTGAATATAAATAGGGATGGTTATTCCTTTTGGGATATATATCCGCCAATAGGAACAAAAATATAGGTATTAAAGAATAACTTCTTGAAACAACAGGTAAAAAATATGCCATTCCGCTTTAAAAAATAAAAAGTATTTTTGTTAAATAATTAAATGGACTTCTTATACAAAAATAAATTACTGCAGAAAACATGAAAATAAATGATAGGAAATGAACAATCTTTGGAGTAATACCCATTTTGCAAAATGGAAATTGAATTATGTACCATAAAAATGGGTGTCCTTCACTAATTTGTATTCTGTTTATTATATCTGTAATACTATAATTCTTTAAAAAATAGTATGACAACATTTCGTCATTCCAAGCTTCATGATAATAAATGCAAAATATTACTATAATTAACCAAGCAAAGATTATTAGTAAATTTAATTTGTTTTTTATTAAAAAAGTCTTCATTATTGCCCCAATTTGTATAGAAATATATTAGATTATGATTAAAATAAATGCAGATAATTTTTAGCTACATAAGCAATTGCAAGCATAAGAATGAAAAACATAATTTGTTTAACCATTCTCATTGTTTCTGATTCTTGGTCTACATTTGTTTTTTTCTTTGCTGTTTTATTTTTAGGTTTATCCGGGGTATATGAAATTCCTGTTCCTGGTATTGAGTATGTTGTTTTAACATCACCCTTTGCACTTCTGCTTATTCTTGCACCCGGAATACCAAAACTATAGCCTATTCCTGATTTGCTAAAATTAACTCTGAATAATTTACCTATACTTATACTTTTTCTAAATCTTAGTCCCATTATTTACCTCATTATTATTTATCTATTGTACAGGATTTCTTTGTAAATATGCTTATTTATTAAGATTTTTATCTTACTTTTATGCTTTCATCCATGTATTTTATCAACGGATAAATAAAGAATTCGATTATTCTGCGTTTGCCTATTTTTATTTCATTAGTTGTTGTCATACCGAATTTAATTGTTTGGTCTTTACCTTCAACTAATAATGTTGTATTCTTTGGTTCTATATATACTTCAAATACAGGTCCCATTCTTTCGTCATCAATACTGTTTGGTGCAACAACCGTAACTTCTCCGTCTAATATTCCGTATTTTTGGAAGTTGTATGTATCAACTTTGATAGATACAGGCATTCCTGCTTCAACAAAACCTACATCCTGATTTAAAACTTTTGCTTTAACCATTATACCTGCATCTTTTGGCACTATTGTCATTATCTTCTCTGCAGGAGTAACAACACCGCCAATTGTATGTACGAATATTGTATTTACATAACCGTCAATTGGGGCTTTTATTATTTGTTTTTGTTTCTCTATTTGTATTCTTTTGTTTTTTATTTCTGTTAGAGAGGCATTTAATGCTGCGATATTATGTGTCAGTTCATTTGTTTCTTTTGCTGCTTCATCATATCTTGCTTGGGGAATAATATCTCTTACTTGCGATAAACGTTTTTGATTGTCTGAAGCAATAGCCAACCTTGTTCTGTCTGATGCTATTTGCTGTGTGATTCTTGCTTCTTCTGCTCTTAAATTGTTTAATTCTAATTCCGGTTCATATTCGGCAGGAGATACTATTGCAACAACCTGATCTTTTTCTACATATTCGCCTTCAATTACAGGTATTGACGTTACAACACCTTTTTCAAGTGATTGAATTACTTTTTCTTCACCTGCAGGAATAACTTGTCCTCTTGCTGTTATAACTATATCAACTTTACCAAAATACATCCAAGAACCTGCTATTACTATAAATGTTACAATTAACCAAAATATTGTATTTCCTATAGGGTTCAACGGACGTTCTTCAATTTCTGCCAATAATGGTTTAAATTCGTGAGCATCATTTTCTTTTGGTAAAATTAAATTTATTATCTTATTTATTAATTTCATATTTTTTCCTTCTTATGTCATATTTATTGAGATGACATTTATGTTTGTGATAAATACAATTTTTGGTAGTAACCACCGCTTGAAAGAAGTTGGTCGTGAGTTCCTTGTTCAACAATTCTGCCTTCATCAAAGCATACTATCCAGTCACAGTCTTTAATTGTTGAAAGTCTGTGCGCAATAATTATTGTTGTTCTTCCTCTTGAGATTAATGCCATATTATCTCTGATTATTTTTTCTGATTCATAATCTAAGGCTGATGTAGCTTCATCAAAAATTAATATTTTAGGGTTAGATATTAAAGCTCTGGCAATGGCAATTCTTTGTTTCTGTCCTCCTGATAAGCTTGAACCACGTTCACCTACTTCTGTATCATAACCTTTTGGTAATTTTGAAATAAATTCGTGTGCACCAGCTATTTGTGCTGCTTGTATAATTCCCTCCATCGGCATATTGGGACGAGGTAAAGCAATATTATCTTTTATAGTTCCTGAGAACAGGTAGTTTTCTTGTAAAACAATACCTATATTTGTTCTTAACCATACAGGATTAATGTTTCTTATATCTATACCATCAATATATATTGTGCCTTCTGTTGTATAATATAGTCTTTGAATTAGTTTTGTAAGAGTTGATTTTCCGCTTCCGCTTCTGCCTACAAAACCGACTTTCATTCCTGCTTTGATTTCAAGGTTAACGTTTTTAAGAACTAACGGAGCATCAACATTATACTTAAATGATAAGTTATCAAGTTTAATATCACCATTAACATTGCTTAAAGTAATAGCATTGCCTGATTGCATTTCTAAAGGACTGTTTAAAATATCTCCGATACGGTCAACCGCCAATAATGTTTGTTGAAATTCATTCCACAAACCAACTAATCTTAGCATTGGAGCAGAGAATTGTCCTGAAAACATCTGGAATGCAATTAATTGACCTATTGTTAATTTGTTTTCGATAACAAGCATAACTCCGACATATAATATTGCGATTGTCATTGCTTTTTGAAGAAATCCGCATATTGAACCGGTAAAATTCCCCATAATGGAAAGATTAAAACTTGATTTTAAATACTTACCCAATTTTTCTTCCCATTTTCGGAACATAGAACCTTCAATTGCAAGAGATTTAACTGTTTGAACACCTGTTACGGATTCAACCAAATAAGAATTGGAATGTGCACCCATCTGGAATTTTTCTTCCAATCTTGCACGAAGTTCAGGTGTTATAGTTAAATAAATTAATGCAACTAAAAATATAAATGCTAAAGTAATAAATGTAAGTTTAACGCTATAAATAAACATTATAACAAGGAATACTACTGAAAACATTGAGTCTATAATAACTGAAACTGACTTATCAGTTATAAATTCTCTTATTCTGTCAAGTTCTCGAACTCTTGCTATAATATTACCTACTTGTCTGTTTTCAAAATATACAAAGTATAGTTTAAACAAGTGTCTGAATAATTTTGCACCTAACTTTGCATCTATTTTATTTGTTGTATGAATAAAAATGTAATTACGTGATAAGTTTAGTAATAATTCAAAAATTGCAACAATTATGAATGCTACTGCAAGTACATCCAATGTTGCAATTGTTCTGTTAACAAGAACTTTATCGAGGATTACCTGTGTAAATAACGGGGTTACAAGTCCGAATAATTGTATAACGAAAGACCCTATAAGTACCTGACTCAATATCTTTTTATACTTAAATATTTCATTAAAAAACCATTTAAAACCAAATTTTGCATCGTCATCAATAAGTTTATGCTTTAATACAAGCATATAATCTTTCATTTGCTCTTGAATTTCTTCATAAGAGTGAGATTCCGGATGTTTAGCCAACGGTGTTAATGTTAATACTCTGCCTTCATCAGGTTTAACAGCTAATAAAACTATATATGAATTGTCTTTTAAGTGTAAAATAGCAGGCAAAGGATATTTATCATCAATATCTTTAAGCGTGAATTTCTTCTTCTTGATTTTGAAACCTCTGTTTTTCGCTATACGAATAATTTCTTCTGGCTCTATGTCAGCTGTCTGTATACCGTATTCTCTAACTACTGAACGCATATCTATGTCTATATTGTTTATTCTTGCGACTATTTCGAGTGAAATAAGCCCTGTATTGACATTTCTATGTTGTTCAGGATTTTCCATTGGTTCTTGGTTTTCTTGATTTTCTTGATTTTCCATAAATTATTCCATTATATCTAGTAATCTGTTAGAATTTGTATGCCTTTTGTAATTGCAATTGAAGTTATAAGATTTTTTTGTTGTTCTATTGTTTGTTCTAAAAGTTCTATTTTGGACTCATTTTCTTCAATAGGTGATATTACTCTTTTACTTGCCATTTTAGCAATTGATTTATTTTTATCTTTTAATTCATCGATAACTTTGTTCGTTGCATCGATTTGGTCATCTAAATACATAAGATTTGAGCGCATTGTTGCTAATCTTTGCATTAATTGAGCAATTGCTTTATCTCTTTCAACTTGCAGTTGTTTATATTCTAATTCTGCTTTTCTTACAACTGCGCTATTCTGAAAACCGTCAAAAACAGGCATATTGATTGAACCGCCTACTGTAAAGTTAGATGGATCAACATCTTTAAAACTGTCAGGGTAACTTGAATGGTCTGAACCATACATATAATACCTTCCGTATGCATTTACTTTTGGAAGATAGTTTCTTTTTGCTATTTTAACTTCCAGTTCTTTTTTCTTCAAATTCTTTTCGTGTATTTGCCAAGTTATACTTTTTGTGTAATCTTTGAATTGCATTATATCAAAATCAGGTTTAGGTATATCGCTTACAGTAAGCGTTTCAATATCGTATTCTTCACCTGTATAAAAGGTAAGCATATTAATAGATTCTGATAAAATACTATATAATTCTGAAATTTTGCTTTTTGTTCTTGCAACTTTAACTTCAGAGTCATTATATTCTGTCTTTGAAATTTCTTTTGCGTTAAATAGACGTTTTCTCATTTCTAAATTTTTTTCTTCAAGCTCAAGAATTTGTTTATTAAGTTCTATTTGTTTTTTTGCTACAAGAATTTTTGAATATGTATCTAAAACACTTAAATTAAGTTCTTGTAGTTTTTCTTGTTCTTCAAGCTCTTTTAATTTGACATCTTCTTTTGCTATGTCCAGTCTGCCTCTTCTTACCCCAAAGTCAAAAAGGTTATAGTTTAATGTTATACCAAGCATATTTTGATATCTTGTGTACGGGTTAATAAATGCTTCACCTATGGACATAACTGAGGTTTCTCTGACATCACGATAATTTTTAGTGTATTCTGTCCCTGCTCCTACATTTAATTTGGGGAAATAATCCGAGCGTGCACCTCTAATATCTTGTTTTGATATTAATATATTAAAATCTGCTATTTTTAAATCGTATGAGTGTTCATCAGCCTTGTTTATTATGTCATCAAAATTAATTGAAGTAACAAGTGTATTTTCTTCTTTTGGTTCTTCAAGTTGTATACTGTCTGAAACATCAATTGTTTCGACTTCTTCTGTCTTTTCGGCCTCATCTATTGCAAATGAACAAATAGGAGAATAAAACATCAAAAGAACAATTATAAAACTGATTATTCTTTTAAACTTCATTCTTTCCTTCCCCTCCCTATATATCAAAATTATATAATAAGCAATATAATTTTGTATGTTTTAATCTCATTTTTTAATATTTCTTGATATTCATTTAACATTGTTATTACTAAATATTGACAAAAATTTGTAATAAATATCCTGATATTATGCTAATAATCAATAATATACCAATTATATTTATCGTGTCTTTATAGTTATCTTTATGTCTTAGTAACACTAATATTCCCAGTCCGGCATTTGTTAATAAACCTGATATTGCAGCTCCAAAACTTATGCTTCCTTTTATTAACATCATAGTTAATGCAATTGATACTGCACAATTAGGTATTAATCCAAGTATTGAAGTTAATACCGGTTCTAAAAATCTTACTTTAGAAAATATAGCAGGTAATATGTCAAACCTTCCGTATAATTCAATCATGTAATTTAAAACAATAGTAATTGCGAGTATGAATATAAATATATTAAATGTATGTTTTAAAGGATGGTATATAAGGTCTCTTTTTCTTCGTTTTGATACACTGTGTCTGCAGCAACCGTCATCTTCGTGATGTAAATGGCAATCTTCATTATCAGCAACAGCAATATATTTTTTGTCTTTTAATAAAAAATCAATTAAATAACCTGCAATTATCGCTATTATTATTTTTACAGTTATAATAGGTATTACATAGTATATTTTGTCAGGTTCTGCAAGTAAAATAGGAATAGCTTCATCCGATGTAGCAAGATATATTGCTATCAATGTACCTTTTGTTATGAATTTTCTCAAATAGAGTGTACTTGCAATAATTGAAAATCCGCATTGAGGAATTATTGCTGCTAATCCGCCAATTAACGGTGCGGTTTTTTCTGATTTTTGCATAAATGAATTAATTTTTTCGGCATAAAAATATTCAATTAATTCTATAAATAAAAAAACTATGAATAATAACGGTAATACGTGAACACTGTCAATTATAGCATCGGCAAGCCAATCTGCCATTCCCGTATTTTCAATTAATTCATCAAAACCTGAAAATATATTATCATTTATTTCATTTATACGATTTAATATCTCAAGTATCATTTACAGACTTTCAACCTCTCTATTTTTTACATTATTTTTATCATGTTTTTTATGTGTATGTTCTTTTGATTCATTTTCATCACAACCAAGAGCTTTGTTTAAGTGTTCTAATAATTCTTGTGAATGATGATGCATAGCATGTTTTGATTTGTGATGGATATCAAATATATGTATATGCATTGCCATTTCAAGTTGAATAAGTGCTAAATTATAATCGGCAATACTTGTTATATAAGCTTTTCTTGCATTTATATAGTTTGTTCTTGCTCTTTGAATGTCGCCATAGCCCTCAATTTCTGATTTATATCTTTTTTCTACTTTCTTTAATGTCGAATATGCTTCCTCTGTTTGTTTCTTAGCAATTGGTATTTGAGTTATGCATTTATCAACGTTATTAAATGCTCTTTTAACCTCATAATATAAGTCTAATTTAAACAAGTTTATTTCATTTTCAGCAATGTTTAATTGGGCTTGTGCACCTTGTATACTGTGTCTTAGTTCCTTTATATTTACTGATGAATTTAACCCTACTGCAACAGCCAAACTGTTATTTGAAGTATTTAAATCTTTTATGTATCCGTATCCGACAGTTCCGGTTAAGTCCGGAAAATATGCTTTTTTTATATATTTTAATGATTCTTCCATTGCTTCTTTTGTCGATATCAAAACTTGTAAATCAGGACTGTTTTCATAAGCAATATTTATTGCATTTTCAGTAGGAAAGTTATATTCAAGCGGAATATAATCTTTAATTTTTAGTTCACTTTTTGTATAATCAAAATCATTACTTATTGAAAAAGTTTCTGTATTTTCCAATATGTAGTTTGGGTTAGAACCTAAATACATAGCATTTGTTAAATCTAAAACGGCATCATTATAAGTTTTTTCAGCTTCATATAATGAAAGGTTTGCTTCGTCAAGATATATTTGTGCAGTAGCTTTATCAACTTCTTTTGTTGAAATATCTACTATATGTTTATTTATTTCTACATTGTTTTGAGCTAAATCCAGTAGTGCTTTTGTTTTTAATACTCTATAATATCTGTCTTTTACATTAAATAATGTAGAACACAGACTGTCCATAAATTCATATTCTGCGCCTATTTGATAAAATTTTTCCATTTTTATATAAGAAGTTGTTTTCCCAAAATTATAAATTAATTGGTTTATACTAACTCCTACAGCCGGAAGCTCTCTTAAATGTGAATTGTGATATATGTTGTCAGAATTATTTTCATTATTAAAGCCTATTCCTGCATTAATAACTGGAAAATATTGTGACTTAGCTATTCCGACATTACTTTTTGCAATATCCAAATTATACTTTTGTCTTTTTATTATAGGACTGTTCTTGAACGCTAATGCTACACAATCTGTTATAGATAATGTTGTTCCATTTTTAACCTCTACAGGGTTAAATAATTTATCTTCTTCTTCATCGTGAATAGCTATTGCGTTTTGACAAAATAAAACAGTTATTAATATGTAGGCAACTATAAATAATATTCTATTCATTTATATTAAATTCTTATAAACACGTTTAATGTGAAAATTATATCATGAAGTAAAAACTTTAAACAAAAAGTTGATATTAATAAAATAAGTATTATTATTTAATTATGAAGAAAATTTTAACTATAATAGGTTTGATTTGTTTAATGGTGTCATCAATTGTATTAGCAGCAGATTATGATGCAATGTATGATGGTGCAGAGCTTTTTCCTTCAAAACTTTATAATGACATAGACCCATTTGAAGATGAAGATGCAATTAAATATGCTTATTCTCCTTATCCTTTGTTTAGAACATCTGCTTTTATGTATTTTAAGGACTATACAATTGAACCCGGTTATTATTCCGTTGTTCCAAGAAAACTTAAAGATAAATATTATGTTTTATTCAAGCAAGGCGGAAAAGTACAATTTATAATTCCAATTGCAAAAAAAGAGCCGACACCTGTTCATTTTTATGAAGCTAATACGCCAAAGGTACATCAAACAAAAGTTCAAAAAATTACAGGAGCGGTCAGAAATAAGTTTTACAACATTTCTAAAAGTTCTATGAAAATTGATCCCCCAAAATCTATGATTAATATTGATGTGGAAGTAAAATATATTATTATGACGTTATATTATGGTGAAGATAAATTCACTTTATTATTTAGAAGAACACCGTATTAATAAAAATGACACCACTATTGTGGTGTCATTTTTTTATTAATATTTTTTATTTTGCAATTAATTCATTCATTTCTTCGACCATTTTATCCGGGTCTATTCCGTGAACTTTTGCACCTGCTTCTAAATTTTCAAATCTTGCTGCAGCACATCCTATGCAACCAAATCCGTACTTTTGGAATACTTCTATTGTTTCGGGATATGTTTGTATAATATCTATTAATCCCATTTCTTTTGTTATTTTTCCCATTCTCAAGTTCCTTTCCTTGATTTTATAAACTTTATCATTAATGATTATACAACAAGAGAAATAAAGGTGTATATGTTTAAGTATTTTATTGATATATTTTGTAAAGATACTGTTATTGGGCTTTCTGAATTTGAATATATCAGAAATAACCGTTTGTTTAAAAATAAATATTCCTCTTTGTTCAAAAACAAAAAGGAATATTTGTTTCAAAATTTATATGGACCTACTGGTCGATACGTTTATCATCTTTAAGCAGTTTTTCAAAATCTGAAGGTTTTATGCTTTGTATGAAATTTCTAAATTCTTGTGATTCTGCTTCGTCTTTTTCACTGTCACAAGAAACGCTGCCATCAGCAAGCACTTTAACCGAAACATATATTGGGGCTTCTGCTCTGATAGCAATTGCAATCGCATCTGAAGGACGGGAATCTATTTCAACTTCATTACCGTTTTCATCTTGTAAATAGATTATTGAATAATAGGTTTCCTTTTCAACATCATTGATTTCTACTCTATCAACTCTGTAACCTGTTTTTTCAATTACATCAATTATTAAGTCATGCGTCATAGGTCTAATGACTTTTATATTTTCCATTTTACGAATAATTGCACTTGCTTCTGCAGAACCAATCCAAATCGGAAGAGCTTTTCTGTTCTCTTTATCATTTAAAACAATAATCGGAGAACCGCTTGCTGTATCAATGGCAATACCCATTACTTTCATTTCAATCATTATATGTTCCTTTACAGTAATTTTGTCATAATTTCGGGACCGTCCTCAGTTACATGAACCGTATGCTCAAAGTGTGCCGATGCCTTTTTATCTTTCGTTACAACAGTCCAACCGTCATCAAGGACTTCTACATCATCACATCCTAAGTTTAACATGGGTTCTATAGCGATGACCATACCTTTTTGTAATATTAATGGATTATTGGTTCTGTAGTTAAATACGAACGGGTCTTCATGCATTTCTCTTCCGACTCCGTGTCCGCCATACTGTCTTACTATTCCCAGATTATATTTTTTTGCAACATCTTCTATATTTCCAGCAACATTTTCCAATTTATCATTGTGTCGCATGTGCTCTAACCCTGAAAATAACGCTTCTTCTGTTGCTTTTAATAACATTTTCTTTTCTTCGGAAATGTCACCAACAGGATATGTCCATGCACTATCACCTACAAAACCTTTATATGTTGCTCCTACATCAATACTTATAATATCTCCGTTTTTTAATATTACGTCCTTTGATGAAAATCCGTGAACTACTTGTTCGTTAACAGAAGCACATATTGAAAACGGATAACCATGGTAACCTAAAAATGTAGGGTCGGCTTTATTATCTTTTATTATTTTATAGGCTAAATCGTTGAGTTCCAGTGTTGATACACCCTCTTTTACAGCGTCTCTCATAGCAGCATGAACAAGTGCAACAATATTGCCTGCCTGTTTCATTATTCCTATTTCGTGTTTGGATTTCCTATGTATAGCCATGTTATTTTATTGCTCCTGTCAGATTCTTATATATTGTATTTATATCTAAGCTCGCATCAATAGATGATAATTGACCTCTCTTTTTGTATAACTCGATTAATGGAGCTGTTTGTGCAAAATAAGTTTGAAATCTTTTTACAGCGACTTCTTCCGTATCATCTTCACGTCTGGTAAGTTTAGAACCACATTTCTCACAAATAGTTTCATCTTTTAAGTGCATAGTTTTTATATTGTAAATAGCCCCGCATTTTGGGCATGAACGTCTGTTTACGAGTCTTTCTACAAGTTTATCTTGTGATACGTCAAAATAAAATACTTGAGGTTCAACATTAGTATTTTTATCTATTTCTGAAAGGATTTTATCTAATGCTTCTGCCTGTTCCATACTTCTTGGGTATCCGTCAAGAATAAAGCCTTCTTTGCAATCATTTTTCATAAGTCTGTTTTTTATGATTTTAGATACTAAATCGATAGGCACTAATTGCCCTTTTTCCATAAAACTATTAGCAAGTTTTCCTTCGTCACTTCCTGAAGCAACTTCTTCTCTTAATAATGAGCCCGTATCTATATGAGGAAGGTTGTATTCCTTTGATAGCATTTTTGTTTGTGTACCTTTTCCGCTTCCGGGAGGTCCAATAAATATAAATTCTTTTTTCATATTCACCTCTTATATTTACTACAGTCTGCAATAATTATATCACGTCAATATTTTAGGCGTAAAAAAATGAGCCCCAAGTGAGGCTCATTTCTTTATTTGTTTCTTTTATTGTCTTAAAAAGCTCTGATAATCGTTTGGTAAAAGGCTGGTCCTTATTTGGTTAATGAAGTCTAATGCAACACCAACCATAATTATTAAGGAGGTTGCTCCTATACCTTGCAATGTTGTAATTCCTGTAAATCTGCAAGCTAGTGAGGGTATTAAAGCTACAGTTGCCAATGCTAAAGCTCCGATAAATGTTGTTTTACTTAAGATTTTATCAAGTGCTTCTGCAGTTGGTTTCCCTGGTTTTATTCCCGGTATTGATGAACCGTATTTCTTTAATTGGGTTGCAATCTCTTTTGGCTGCAAATTTGGTATTATTGAAGCATAAAAGAAAGTCAAACCAAATATTAACAAGAAATAGATTGCTTCATAAGCTATACTTGCCGGACTAAAGAAATTAGATATCGTTATCATTATGTCTTTTAGCGTTTCATTACTGATGTTAGCTTGTCCTACGAGTTGTAATATAGTTGTAGGGAAAAGCAAAATAGCAATTGCAAAGATAATAGGCATTACACCACCGGGATTAAGTTTAAACGGAATATATGTATTTGTTCCGCCATAAATCTTATTTCCTACTTGTCTTCTTGGATTAACTATAATTACTTTTCTAGCTGCTTCATGCATTATTACGATTAATACCATTGTTGCTATAAAAATTAAAAGTAATAATAATAATCCTGGAACAAGTGATGAATTACCTCTTACCAATGTAGCTGTTTGTCCTGCATAAAATGGAATCTTAGAAATAATACCACAGAATATTAACATTGATGCACCGTTTCCGATACCTCTTTCTGTCATTAATTCTGCCATCCACATTGTTAATGCAGAACCGGCTGTAAGAATAATTACTGAACCTATTGCAAATGCAAACATGTTTACATCAGGCATTATTGCGCCACGTGCTGTTTTTATAAGATAGAATACAAATACTAATGCTTGTATTGCAGCTATAACTATTGCAAATATACGTGTATATTGTTGTAATTTCCTTCTGCCTGCTTCACCTTCTTCTTTCTGAAGTTGTTCAAGATGTGGAATTACAACTGCCAGCAATTGCATAATAATTGATGATGTAATATAAGGTCCGATACCAAGAGCTATTATAGATACATTACCGAGTGCACCACCCGAAAACATATCCAAAAAACCTATAAGGTTATTTGTTGCAGCTAAATTAGCAAAATTATGTCCGTCTATTCCGAATAACGGCAATTGTGCACATAATCTGAATATAAATATCATTATGAGCGTAAATACAAGCTTTTTGCCCATACCGTTAACATTCATATTAGACATCATTGCCTGAATATTTTGCTGACTTGGTGTGTATTGTTGCATTATACTAACTGTGCCTTTCCGCCTGCTTTTTCAATTTTTTCTTTTGCTGATTCAGTGAAGTAATTTGCATTAACTGTAACTGCTTTTTTTAATTCGCCGTTACCTAATACTCTTAAACCTTCTGCTTTCGAAGAAACTTTTCCTGCTTCTTGTAATGATTCTAAAGATATTTCATCTGCTTTGATGTTTTCTAAGTCACTTACATTAATTGAAGCATAGCAGATTGCGTGTATGTTTTTAAAACCTTTTAATTTAGGCATTTGTCTGTAACCAGGCATCTGGCCGCCTTCAAATCCTCTTTTGGAAGATCTTCCTGCTCTTTGTCCTTCACCGTTGTTACCTCTGCAAGATGTTTTACCCCATCCTGATGATCTGCCACGACCAACTCTTTTTATTTTACCGGTTGAACCTTCAGCCGGTCTTAAGTCTTCTATTCTAATTCTTTCTGTCATTTTAGTTACCTTCCCTTATTACTCGGCTACTTTCAATAAGTGCGGGATAGCTTTTACCATACCCATGATTACCGGTGTATTTTCATGTTCTACTGTTTGGTCTTTTTTAGTTAAACCGAGAGCTTTTGCAACTCTTCTTTGTTTTTCGGTTGAACCAATAAGGCTCTTTACCAAAGTTATTTGTATTTTTTTATTCTTTGCCATTATTATTTTTCCTCTTAATTAAGCATATTCTTTAATGATAAACCACGTCTTTTTGCAACTACATCAAATGTATGTAATGCTTTTAAAGCTTCTAATGTAGCATTTGCAGCGTTCAATGGTGATTTTGAACCTAATGATTTACTTAATATGTTTTCGATACCTGCAAGTTCTAATACTGCACGTACAGCACCACCTGCGATAACCCCTGTACCTTGTGACGCAGGTCTTAACATTACGCTGCCAGCTCCTGAACGTCCTGTAATAGGATGTGGAATTGTTGTTTTAAATATAGGTACGTTTATTAAGTTCTTTCTTCCGTCTGCTACGGCTTTTTGTATTGCAATAATAACTTCAGATGCTTTTGCACATCCTACGCCAACTTGTCCGTTTTTGTTTCCTACAACTACAATTGCTCTGAAACTTAATTTCTTACCACCTTTTACAACTTTTGTAACTCTGCTTACTTGAATTACTTGTTCTTTCCATTCTGTTTGTTGTTGTGGCTCTGTTACTGTTTCAATTTTTCTTTTTTTTGATTTTGTAGCTTTTGTTTCTTTTGTTTCTTCCACTTTAAATACCTTTCTTTGTGTTATTTATTATCCTTAAAAATAAAAAAACATGACAAAATCTCTTAATTTAATAAGCTATTTTATTATGTTGTGCTTGGATTAATTTTTTCTGACAATCTAATAGTATTACATAAATATAAAAATGCAATAACTTTATTCATCTAAATTTACATATTTTACGTTTTGCCAAGATAAGTCAATATACTTTGTATGTTGTTTCAGCCTGATTACGTCCGGTGAATTTAAAATATCTTTCAATTGTTTTATACGTTTAAATAATGATACATCTGTTTTCCCCAGACGTAATTTTACGCTATCTAACTGCGCAAATGCATTATTAGGTATTCTTAAATCTATATATTGAACTTTTTCACCGGAATATTCTTCAATTGTTTTTGCTAATTTATACAGATAATTTATTTTCTCTGTATCCCATTTTTCGTAATCATCTCCGTTATTTCCGTATGAGAGAATTCTAACTGTTTCAAACTGGTGATTAAATGGCAGATAATCTCTCGAAATTAATTCTCCTGTCAATGAGAATGCCGCTACATCCGGTGCATCTTCTGATGGTGATACAGTTATTGCTGGTGTTACTTCTTCTACCATAACAACTAATCTTGCAGGAAACCAGTATCTTCTTATATACGCATGTTTTATTGGCTGTAATTTTGTTATTTCATTTGATATACCAACAGGATTTATTTTATATATAGGTTCATTTTGAAATTGTATTTTTTGTAATTCATTTATTATCTTTTCATCAGGAACTATTTTATTTCCAAGTATTTCTAACCTGTTTGTGTCTGATTCTTCAAATAAGTTCGAGCTTAAATACCAGTAGTGGCAAAATGCAACTCTGTGTATACCGTATATTACAAAAAGAAGGAATAAGAATCTTATAAATTTATAGATTCTTCTCAATAATATTTCTCCTCGCCTTGCTTTTCTGCGAAGTCTGTATTGTTTCATTCTTCTTTGAATAATATATTCATTTGACATTATTTGTTTAAACCTGCACTATTTAATATCATTAATACTAAGTGGTCATAATCAATACCCATTACTGCAGATTGTGCAGGTAAATCACTTGTATCTGTCATCCCCGGACTTGTATTAATTTCAAGAAAATATGGTTTATGGTTCATTACCATAAAGTCTATTCTGGAAACGCCTGAACATCCTGCGCATTCATGTGCTTTTACCGCTATATCTTTAATCTTTTGAGTTTCTTCTTTTGATAGTGCGGTTGACGGAACTATAAAATCTGACATACCTTTTGTATATTTCGCTTCAAAATCATACCATTCGTTTTTCGGTCTTATTTCTAATATTTCAGTTGCAAAAGCTTTCTTGTCCTTCTCAAGAACACCAACTGTTATAAAAAATCCGTTAATAAATTCTTCAATAAGAACATCATCATTGAATTTAATTGCTTCATTATATGCTGCTTCAAGTTCTTCCGGTTTATTTACTTTTGTCATTCCGAAACTTGAACCCTCACATACAGGTTTTGTTATAATCGGGTAATGTAAATTTTTACAAGCAGTATGAACATTTTCGCCTTTCTTTACAAATACTGACTTTATTAAAGGTATGTCAGGACAAGTAGATAAAACTCTTTTTGTATATTCTTTATTCATACAAATAGAACTTGCCATTACGCCGCTTCCTGTATACGGAATTTGTAATATTTCCAAGATACCTTGTATGCAGCCGTCTTCTCCGTATTTGCCATGCAAGGCATTGTATGCTGCGTCATATTTCTTTGATGTTAATTTTTCTGATATATTTTTATCTACTTCAACAATTTCTGCATTTTTATACCCTAATCGTTGTAATGCTGCGTGTACATTTTTACCGGAGCGCATTGATACTTCTCTTTCGCTGGAAAGTCCACCGCATAATACTGCTATTTTTGCATCATTTAAATATTTTCTTTCATTGTTTTCCATAATTCATACTCTTTCGTATTTTCATCCCCAATATATTTTATTTCAGGTGTTAATTTTATTGTATATTTTTCTTTTACTTTTGAATACATTTTGTTCATTAATGTTAATACATCTTTTGAAGTCGCATTATTATAATTAATAATGAAATTAGCGTGTTTATCAAAAACTTTTGCTCCGCCTTCTTCTACACCTTTAAAATCACATAAATCAAGAAGCCTTCCGGCTGAGTCATTTGGCGGATTTTTAAATATGCTCCCTGCATTACCGAATTGTAAAGAAGGTTGTCTTGATTGTCTAAATTCTATATTCCTTTTCATTATTTCATTAATTTTTACTTCATCGTCCTGTTTTAATTTAAATTCTGCATCAAGAAGTATACAGCTTCCGTCAGATATTAGCGAATTTCTATAGCTAAATTCCATTTGTGTCTTATTAAGTTCTTGTATATTTTGGGTTCTTAAATTGAAAATTCGGCATCTGACAAAAGTATCAGCTATTGATTGGTTATGTGCCGAAGCATTCATACAAACCATCCCTCCGAAACTCCCAGGAAATCCGATTAAAAATTCAAATCCTGTTAATCCGCGTTTTGCTGCTTCTTTTGCAATAAGAGGACCTTTTGTGCCACATTCTACTTTGATTGTATCTTCATTAACAGAAAATTTATCCAGCTTTTTTGTAATTATAATTTTTTTGTTGATATTTTCTGATGAAAACAATACATTAGAACAGTTGCCGAGGATATAGTCAGCATTAGCTGCAACAGAGATAAGTTCTTCTATAGTATTTGGAAAAATAACTTCTTTGACTGTTGCGCCAATCCGAAATGTACTTTCATTTTTTATATTATAGTTATTAAATATTTTCACTTTTATACCTTAGAATATTCCTGTTCTTGTTGAATTAATTTACCTAGTTTTGTGATGCTTCCTGCACCTAATGTTATAACTATATCATTTTCTTTTAATTCGGGATATATTTTGCCTGCACATTCATCAATATTTCCTGATATATATTTTACGTTTTTATGGTTAATTTCTTTTGAAAATCTTTCTGAATTTATGTTCTCAATTTTATCTTCACCTGCAGAGTATACATCCGTTATTATTAATTCATCTGCATCATCAAATGCCTTTTTAAATTCATTCCATAGACTTTGTAGTCTTGTATATCTGTGAGGCTGAAAGATTGCAACTACTCTTTGATTTTGTGATTTTGCCGATTTTACTCCACTAAGTGTTGTTTTTATTTCACTTGGGTGATGTGCATAATCATCATATATTTTTATCCCTGAAAATTCACATACTTTTTGAAATCTTCTTCCCATTCCGCTGAATGTTTTAAAGTAATTTTTATATTCTTTTGCATCTATTCCTGATTCATTTAATGCAGCAAATACGGCAAGTGAATTATATACATTATGTCTGCCGGGAACTGTTAATTCGATATTCGTTATTTTCTCTTTATTCTTGTATATTTCAAATGTTGAGCCAAGTCCGGAAAAAGTTATATTCTTTGCACAATAATCAGCGTTATTTGTTCCAAAGGTGATGAAGTTATATTGAGGATATAATTCCATAAATTTTTTGTTTCCTTCATCGTCGTTGTTTATTATAACTGTTTGTTTGGGTTTGTTTGATAAATATTTATTAAATGTTGCAGCTATATCAGTAAAACCATTTTTATAATAATCTAAGTGGTCTTCTTCCATATTGTTTATAACTGCTATATCTGTACTGTATTTTTGGATTGTTCCGTCTGATTCATCTAATTCTGCACAAAAATATTTATCCTGATTATATTCACCGTTTGTATTAATTTCAGGAATTATTCCGCCAACAACATAGGATGGATTATAACCTGACTTTTTTAATATATAAGAACACAAACCGCTTGTAGTAGTTTTCCCATGAGTACCTGAAAAACCAATAAAGAAGGAATTATTGCGAATAGAAAATTCATCTGAAATCATTTTTAAAATGTCTGAACGATGATATATTTTTAATCCTAGTTCTTTTGCTCTAATTATTTCTTCATTATCATTTTTTATTGCGCTACTTGCAACAACAGTCATATTTTCTTTTATTAGGTTTTTATTATGACCTATTGTTACCTTTATTCCCATATCTTGAAGTAAATGTGTGTATTTACTTTCTTGAACATCAGAACCTGTAACTTCACATCCTCTTTCTTTTAAATATTTGGCAAGTGCGCTCATCCCAACCCCGCCAATAGCTATAAAATGAAATACTTTATTTTCTATACTCATGTTTATACATACCCAACCTAACTACATATTATATTTTATTATAAAAATTCTAAATAGACTTTTATTAGACTTTTTATTTTTATAATAAAAAAAAGCCAACTTTCGTTGGCATAATTCTTGAATATGGATTTAAGGGCAAATTAAAACTTTATGAAAATTTAATATTTGTATTATGTTTTTTAGAGTGTTTGTTAAAATAAGTATTGCTTAAATGGATTGTTGTAATCATAATTTCTGATTGGTTGTTGTGAATATGTTCTTTGACCAATGTATCCAAATTTAGGTATGCTTCTTTGGCTTTTGCTTGCTTGTCCTCTTTGTACTGAACCACTTTCTTTCTCAGGCTTTTGTGGATCTCCATATTTAGCCTTTAATTCTGCTTTAGCTTCATCAAGTGTTATACCGTGTTTTGTTGCATATTGTTGTGCATAAGTGTCAGGATTAATACCGGGATCTGGCATATCATCTATATCTTCTTCATCTTCTTCAAAACTAAAATCATCATCTTCAGCTGTGCCTGCAAATACTTCATCAGGTGCACCGTATTTCGCTTTTAATTCAGCTTTTGCTTCATCAACAGTTATTCCTTGTTCAGTTGCATATTGTTGTGCGTAGGTTTCTGGGTCAACTCCCGGATCGAAGTCTTTTTCAGAACCATCTATATCATCTGTTCTTTCTTCTTCATCATCTTCCTTGTCGCCAAATTTTTCTCTTAATTCAGCTTTAGCTTCATCTAATGAAAGACCATGTTCAGTTGCATATTGTTGTGCGTATGTTTCTTTGTCTATACTCTTATCTGGTTTCTCAGGTTTTACTTCTTCTGTTTCTTCATTTTTCATCGAGTCAACAGTTGTTGTTATACTTTCCAAAAGCTTTTGTATCTTATCTAATAATGTTTGAAGTATTTCTTGGAATGATGTGTTATTTACTTCTGTGTTATTATCACTCCAACCAGAATCAATTAAGCCGGAAATACTTGTACCTTGATTTGATGATACAGCCTGGTTATTTGGTTGATTGTTATATGAAAATAGTGATACTTCGTTTCCTTCTTTAGTTGGTTCACCATATTTTGCTTTTAATTGATTTTTTGCTTCTTCTAATGAAATTTTATTTTTTGTAGCATATTCTTGAGCGTAAACATTTGGATTTTTTCCTATAGGTGCTGTCATATATCTCTCCTTATTTCTATCTACTTTATTATTAAAAAAAATTTTTTTTCTTAAATAATAGTTCTTCTGGACTATTTTTTATTTATAAACTTAAAAAAATTATTTACTCTTTTTATAAAATTTTTATCTTTACCTAAATGATAGTTTTTGAGGACTATTTTAATTTTTTTTGAATTTTCTTATATAAAACAACAAAAGAACCAAATTTCTTTGGTTCTTCATTCTGGTTTGTCTCTCTTCTTCCTCGATTTGATATTGCATTTGCTCTGCTATATATATAAAAATTTTTTCTGTATTAAAAATGCAATCTTTTTATTTTTCTTATTATTTCTTTACAATTGTGAATTTTCTCTGATAGAGCCTGCTATTGCAGGCTCTGTTGTTGTCCCCCAAAAATTGCCCACAAATCTTTATGTCTATTTTTATTTTTGAGTCAATTTCCTTTTGTCTTTTAGGTATTAATCTGTATATCCTATCGACAATATTAAAAAAAATTCTTTATGTGATAAATGATAGTTCTTTTGGGCTATTTTTATTCTATAATTTTATTTTTTATAGCAAAAATTGCGGCTTGTGTTCTGTCTTTGACTGACAGCTTTTCAATAATGCTTGCCATGTGATTTTTTACAGTATTCCTTGATATAAATAGTTTTTCAGCTATTTCATCATTTGATAATCCGTCAGAAACTAGTTTCAATACTTCTTTCTCTCTATCGGATATATTAAAATCTTCAGCTTTTAACTTTTGTTGTTTTTGAGCTTCTTCCATTTTCTTTAATACATCAAATATATATCCTGCAATTTGTTTATCAACCCATATTCCGCCATCAGCAACTATATCAAATATTCCTGATAATTCTTCTGATTTAATGTTTTTTACACAATATGCATTTGCTCCGTAATTAAATGAATCTAAGACTTTTTCTCTTTCGGTATATGATGTCAGCATAATAATTTTTATATTCTTTTTCAATTTTTTTATTTCTTGTGTTGCTTCAATTCCGTCCATAACCGGCATATCTATGTCCATTAATATTATATCGGGTGGCTGTTGTGTATTTACAAAATTAACGGCATCTTTTCCGTTTTCTACGGTTGATAATAATCCGACATTCTTCAATTTTTTTATTTGATATTCCAAAGTTTGTCTTGTTAACGGATGGTCTTCCGCAATTAAAACATTATATTTTGCCATTATTTGTTCCCTTGTTTGGTAATTCTACTACAAATCTTGTATATTCATTTACTTTGCTGTCGATGTATATTTTTCCGTAATTTTTGAGAACAAGTTCTCTGACTATAGATAAACCTAAGCCTGATACAGATTTTTTACCTGATGAACTTTTTGAAACATATTTTTTAAATATGTTCTTTTTATCTTCGTCACTTATACCTGCTCCGTTGTCTTTAATTGATATGTATGTAACAGTTTGCAACTTTTTGGAACTTATAACTATTTTCTTGTCGTTATCTATATTCTCTATCGAGTTAGATACAAGATTTAATATTACTCTGTTTATTGAAATATAGTCAGCCCAAATAATAAAATTAGGTTTTACGTTGTTTATAAGTTTAATATTTTTATTATTTGCGGCAGGTAGCAGTGCTTTTATTATTGTATTTACCAGTTGATGTAAATCTATTTCTATTTTATCAATTTTAATATCTCTTAGTCTTAATGTCTCAATAATAGAGTTAATTAATTTTAAATACGCTTCGTTGTTTTCAACCATACCTGTTACAATAGGATTATCTTTCATATCGTCTGATAATATTTCTATTGCTCTTTCTTGAGCTATAACAGGAGAACGAAGGTCATGAACTAAGTTTTGTATAAAGTTATCTTGCAATTTTTCTTTTTGCTTTAATCCTGTAACCATTGAGTTCAAGGTCTTATATGTTTCTTGTATTGTTTTGTTTTCACTTTTTGTTTTAAACTTAACATCAAGTGAGCCGTTTTGAATTATTTTTATATTCTTTTCAATATGTTCAAGCGGGCTTATAAAATTTTTCTCTAAATATTTAAGTATGTAAAATATAAATATAGAGCTTAATGTCACAATTACTATAAATGGATCTGATAATGGAGGTTTTTGTGGTGGTATATCATCTTCTTCATCCTTATCATCCGGCTCATCAATTTCATGCTCTATATGGTGATGCGGTGGCTTATGTCTATCATCTCTTTCTCTTGGCTCATTTCCTATCAGCACAAGTGAATAAAACATTAATGAGATGAATGTCACAAATATAAAAAATAATTTTATTGTAAATTTACCCATGATAAAATTATATTTTGTTTTTTTATTTTACTCAAATTTTTTATGATATTTTAACTTGTAAAATTGTTGAAATATTACAAAAATAATTGTACAATCAATTTGCAAAGTATTTTATATTATGAGGTATTTATGAAATTACACGTACAGACATTATTTGTTGCTATTGGGCTTGGTATCAAGCGTAATTGGCATATATTTTTAGCGATAATTATCGGTATAATTTTTGGTAATTTTATTCACGAACATCAGGACTCTGCTTCATTAATGAAAGTACTGGCTTTTCTTAATATTATAGGACAGGCTTTTATCAGAGTTATTCAAATGGTAGTAATTCCTCTTGTTTGTAGTGCAATAATTGTTGGAATTTCAAGTATCGGCGATAGCAAACAAATCGGTAAATTCGGTAAAAAAATGATTTTATATTACGGAATTATTACTGTTTTAGCGGTTATTATCGGTGCTTGTTTGGTTCTTTCTTTTAAACCCGGTATCGGAGTTCAGGAATTTATCAGCCAAACTGCTGCTATAGATATTCAAAATCAAGTTAGTAATGTAATTGAAGAACAAAGAGGACACATAGGTAATATTTTCTTAAATATGATTCCTCAAAACCCGTTGGAATCTCTTGCTAAAGGTGAAATGATTCCTATTATTTTCTTTACATTAATTTTCTCTTTAGCATTATCTAAAGTCGGTGAAATAAATCGTCCGATAGTTTCATTCTTTGAGTCTGTTTTTGCTGCTACTATGAAAATAACAGATTGGATTATGATATTTGCAGCTCCAGGTGTTTTTGCTTTAACTACAGTTTCAGTTTCTTCTTTTGGTTTAAGCATTTTTAATTCTATATCCAAATTCTTAGGAATTATTATAATTGGTTTTATGATTCAATTCTTTGTTGTTTATCCGCTTTTAATGAAAATATTCAGCAAAGTTCCTGTTACAACTTTTTATGCAGCAATAATTGAAGCATTATTAGTTGCATTTGGTACTGCTTCAAGTAGTGCAACACTACCTCTTACAATTGCTTGTTGTGAGAAAAGAGGTATTTCTCACAAAGTATGCAGTTTCGTTCTTCCGTTAGGTGCAACTCTTAACATGGATGGTACAGCATTATTTCAAACAGTTTGCGTAATCTTCTTGACTCAAGCCTATGGTGTTACGCTTGAACCTATGCAAATCGGACTTATATTGTTACTTGTTATGATTTCATCAAGTACTTGTGCAGGTATTCCCGGAGCAGGTTTAATAACTATTGCATTGGTATTAAACAGTTTAGGATTATCTCCTCAACAATTAGTTGAAGGTTTTGCATTCTTATTTGCAATAGATAGAGTTGTTGATATGTTGAGAACAACAATTAACGTAGCAAGTGATGCTGTAGTTGCTGCAGTTATTGCTGATAATGAAAACGAAGTAAATTATGATTTGTTAAATAATACAGATGAATATAAGGATATTATATAATCCTTTATTTAAAATTAAGATAATAAAAAAGCTCCCGAAAGGGAGCTTTTAAAATGTTTTAAATTAATCTACCAAAACTTGTTGAATTTCAACATTTGGTTTACCTAATACTCTCACTAACTCTAATACGGAAGCTTTCATTTGACATTTTTGTGATGTGCCGTTGAAAAAGTCCGTATAAAAGCAGCCTTCACAAACACAACCTCTTTTATAACATTCTAAAGCAGTGTTTGTCCATCTTCTTACCGCAATCGATCTACCCATATCTCTGCTTCTAAGCACTAGAAAATCCTCCTTGAAATAATCCCCAATAAATTAAATGTAATGTTTATTAGCATGTACATTCCCTAATTACTGATACTTTTATTATATCTATTTAGACTTTCATTTCAAGAAATCTCTATTCAATTATTACGTTATGATACAAAAATTAATAATATAATGAATTATATAGTATATTTATTTGTTGCATAAACATACAAAAAAGTACAATGCAATAAAGCATTGTACTTTTTTATGTAAGTATAATTTATCTGAAACTGATTGTTGGGAACTTTTTCATAAGCCCGTTTCTTATAGAATCCATTTCTACATTTATCCTTTCATCAGTGAGTGTTGTTTCTTCATCCAGTAGTGTAATTCTATATGCCAAGCTTTTATATCCTTCCTGTATATGTTCACCTTCGTATATATCAAATAAATTAGCACCTCTATATAATTTGTTATTTGCGCTTTTCTTGATTGCAAGAACTATTTCATCATTGTTTATATTTTTATCTATTGCAAAAGAAATATCTCTTTGAACTTCAGGAAATTGTGGTAATGTTTTGTATTTTGAAGTATGAACAGATGCTGCTTTTAGCAGTTTTGTCAGATTTAATTCAAACAAATATATATTTTGATTAATTTTCATTTTGTCTTTGATAATTGGGTATATTTCACCAAAATAACCAACTGTTTCAGGAACTTTTCCAAGTAATACAACTTTTGCACTTCTTCCTGGATGCAGATATGAACAGTCATCTGCAGGTGAAAATTTAACTCTTCCCGAAATATTCAGTAATGCAAATAAAGATTCCATAACTCCTTTTAGAGTATAAAAATCAGCTGAAGGAAGTTTTTTCCATAAATTGTGATTATCGTCACCTGTCATCACACCTGATACCATTAAATTTTCTTCTACCCCGCTATCAATTTTTTCAGCAGGCTTTTTGATAAAATATGTTTTACCTAGTTCATATAGCCAAATATTCTTTTGTCCGTTATCAAAATTCATTTTAAGAGTACTTAAAATATTTGCCATAACAGTTTGTCTCAACATTGTATGATCTTCTGATTGCGGATTTTGAACAAATACAGCTTCTTCTTTGTTATAGCTTAAACCGAATTGATTTAATATTGGTTCACCAATTAAAGAGGAAGTCATTGATTCATTGAAACCGTATCCTAAAAACATATTATTTATTTTATTTAGTAATCTTGCTTCTTGAGTTACAACCGGCGATTGGGTTTTATTTGGAAGCGTAGGCGCAATTTTATCATAACCGTATATTCTCGCAATTTCTTCAATTAAGTCAATTTCTTGTTTAACGTCATTTGCTCTGAAACTTGGTGTTTTAAATTTTGCAGCGGCTTCATTTTTTCCCAATAATTCAAAACCTAAATTTTCCAATATCTCTATACTTTTTTCAGATGGAATTTCCATTCCAAGCATTCTTTTTATTTGGTTAAATCTTAAAGTAATAATTATATCTTCAAGCTTGTTTTCACCTGTATCGGATATTCCCATATATTTTGCATCTGCATATTTAACTAATAAATTTATAGCTCTGATAAGAGCAGGCTTAGTTGATTCTATATCAACTCCTCTTTCAAATCTTGCGCAAGCTTCGCTTCTGTAACCTATGCTTCTTGCATTTTTTCTGTTTGTTGGAGGTGTAAAATATGCTGCTTCAAGAGCTACATTTTTAGTATTATCATCTATTCCTGAATTTATACTTCCAAAAACACCTGCAACACAAACACCTTTTTCTTTTGTAGCACATAATATTGAATCATTTGTTAAATTACGTTCTACTTCGTCAAGAGTTGTAATTGTTTCGCCTTCATTAGCTCTTCTTACACAGATATAACCGTTTAATTTATCAAAGTCAAATGAATGTAGCGGTTGTCCGTATTCTAATAATACATAATTTGTTATATCCACAACGTTATTTATTGAACGTATTCCTGAAACTTCTAATCTTCTTTTCATCCAATCAGGTGATGGTTTTATTTTAATATCTTTAAGAATTGCCATTGCATAGTATTTACATGCATCTTTTGCTATGATTTCCACATCAAATTTTTCTTTTTTCAGAACAACAGGTTCTTGTTGTTTTTCAACTTTTAATTTTTTATTAAATAAAGAGCATATTTCACGAGCTACCCCTATTATAGACATTTCATCTCCCCTGTTTGCAGTTGGGGCAACATCTATTACAGTATCTTCTTTTATATTTAAAAGTTTTTGTATATCAGTACCAAGCTCAATACTATTAAATATTCTGTTTAAGATTAATATACCGTCTTCTGTTTGATATCCTTCTAATCCAAGCTCATCCTGTGAACACAACATACCTTGAGATTCAATTCCCCTAATGACTGCAGGTGTAAGTTCATATTGCTCCCCTGTTTTTCTGTTTAGAACTTTTGAACCGACAGATGCATAAGGAATAATTTGACCTACTTCAATGTTTTGTGCACCACAAACTACTGTTTTTATTTGGTTGCCTAAATTTACATCTACTAAATGAAGCTTATCAGCATTTGGATGTTGTTTTATATCTTTAATTTGTGCAGTTATTATATTTGTAAACTTTGCGCCTGTCTTTTCTGTTTCTTCAACTTCTAAGCCGCTCATTGTAAGTTCATGAACTATTTCTTCAGCGGTTAAATCAGTAATATCCACATATTCATTAAGCCATTCTAATGATATTTTCATTTTTTTATTCCTCTTTAAATATATATAATAATTGTATTATAAAGACATTTTCATGTCATCTGTTATTGATTTTTCTCTAAATGTTTAATTATTTGGCAAAATTAATATATCAATATAAAATTAGAATATGGATAAGAATTTGAGAGTTAAATTTTTAGTTTTTATATTGTTTTTATTAGTTTCAGTGTTAATTTATATAGCTTCTGTTCATTACTTTGACAATAAAACTAATGATTTTTTTACAAAGATAATTACAGTAGTTAAGAATAATAAATCTTCAGATAATGTTGTATTGGTGGAAATAGATGATAAATCTTTAAATGAAATATCTTGGCCTTGGCGTCGTGATTTGTTCTCTAATATTTTTGATTATTTGGAAAATTATTGTCATGCAAAAGTAATTGTTTTTAATAATTTAATTTTATATCCTGATACTTATTATCCTGAAAGTGATAAGGTATTTAATAATTCACTAAAGAACTATAAAAACGTAATTAATAGTTATATCCTTTTTAATTCAGGTGTTTCAGGGGATATTCTTCCGAATGAATATATTGATATATTTAATACAAAGACAGATATCAAAATTCGAGATGAAAGAACTGATAAATTTTTACCTTCATATAGGGGAATTGTTAATCTTCCCAAAGAATTTTTGATTAGTACTAATGCTCTTGCTGCATCAATAATTCCGGAAGACAGAGACGAGATTGTCAGAAATTATATGCCTATTGTAAAATATAATGATGACTTTTATCCTTCTGTAGCGCTTAGTGCCTATTCTATGTATACTGGTATCAAATCTTATGTATTATATGATAATTATCTTTGCTCTGATGATAATTGCAAAACTTTAAAAATGCCTGTTATTCAAAAGAAAAATAAAGATTATATCGGTAATACCGTTTATGGTATTTTTACTTATGTTAATTGGTATAAACCCACGGGTAAATTTTATACTCATAAAAAGTATTCGGCTATTGATGTTATAAATTCATATAATGATGAAAAATTGGGCAATACTCCAAAACTTTCTCCCGAATTATTTAAAGATAAAATTGTTCTTGTAGGGCTAAATTCCGATCAAAATGTATGGGACAGATTGAGTGAAACATCTATTTTAAAAAAACAGTCTGATATTGATGTACATGCTACCGTTATTAGTAACATGTTACAGAATTCATTTAAAACTCTTTCGGATAATGTTCGTATTATATTTTTAACGATTTTTTTCTGCTTTTTCATAATAAGAGGCTTTAGACATTTAAAAGATAATTTGATTTTTACGGCTATTTTGGCATCTCTATATTTAATTTATTATATTTTTCAATTTAACTTTAATGTCCTAATTCCGCCAATTTCTCCTATTATCATTATGTTTACTGCTGCTATTCTAAAATTTATTTATACGGTTATAACTTCCGACAGAAACAGTGAACTAATGAAAAAAGCAATGAGCAAATATGTTTCTAAAGATGTTATGAAAAAAGTTGTTTCTAATCTTGATACTGTCAAGTTAGGCGGTGTTAGAACTGAAGTTACGATTTTATTTATAGATATAAGAAATTTTACACAGATAGCGGAATCACTTCCTCCCAATGAAGTTTCTTCAATATTAAATGATTATTTTTCTGTTGTTGAACCCATTATTGTTAAATATGACGGTGTTGTTAATAAATATATGGGTGATGGGATTTTGGCTCTTTTTGGAGAACCGGTTAAAAATGAAAATCATGCAATAAATGCGGTTACTTGCGGTATGGAAATAATTAATGAAGTAAATAAATTAAAAGAAAATTTTATTGTTGAAGGTAAACCTAAAATTGATATTGGTTTAGGTATTAATACAGGTGAAGCGTTTGTTGGGAATGTCGGTTCTGACGAAAGGCTTGAATATACCGTAATCGGTGATAGTGTCAATCTCGCTTCCAGAATTGAAACATATAACCATATATTGAAAACTCAATTCTTAATTAGTGAGTATACTTATGAATATGTCAAAGATTATGTTGATGTTGTTAAATTAAGTGAAATTTCTTTAAAAGGAAAATCTAAACCAATTGATATGTATGAAGTTTTGAGAATTAATAAAATAAATGACTGATAATTATTTTGAAAAAGTAGATATTGAACACATAAAAAGAGCAATTCAAATTGAAGAAAAATATCAATATATTGATATTAATGGAAAAGAGTCTACTTTTTCGGGATTTATGATAAAAAATATAAAAAATATTTATAAATTTTCAGGTAAGAATACTAAGTGGCTGCCTGTGATAGAAGCATTCGAACATTATCGACACGAAAATATATTTCAGCGTAAAAAAACGATTACAAGATTTGTATCACTTTTAAAACAAGATATGCAAAAACAGTCAACAGTTAAGCCTTCTGATAATAATACTGATACACTTTATGAATCAGATGTAGTTATGCTAAAAGGTGTAGGACCAAAATTTGGTTATTTGTTAAATAAGCTTGGAATTTTTTCGGTTTTTGACTTAATAAGTTATTTCCCCAAAAAGTATATAGACTATTCATCAAGATGCCTTATTAAACATCTCAAAGAAGGTGAAAATGTTACAATATACGGCAAAATTTCTTCTTTAAAACATTATACAACCAAAAATAACCTTACAATTATAAAAGTCAATGTTAGCGATGAATCCGGTTCAATTGAATTGAATTTCTTTTATTCTAAGATTAACAGATATTCTATCGAACGCTATAAATCTCAATTCCCTATCGGTTCATCAATAATAATTTCCGGTACGGCTAAATTTGATAAATATAACAAAAAAATGACAATTGATAAGCCCCAACATCAAATTATCAGTGAGGACAATTTTAATTCTGATAACTTAAATTTAGGTAGAATAGTTCCTGTATATCCTTTAGTAGAAAATCTTAATATAAAGGCTTTAAGAAAGGCTATACATAATGCATTGGAATTATATAGTTCTAATATTAAAAATATTGTTCCTGATGAATTAATAAAGAAAAATTCAATGTATGATAGAGCACTGGCTTTAAATATTATTCATTTCCCTGAAAATGAACAACAACTTGAAAAAGCAAGATATACACTTGTGTATGAAGAATTATTTTTATTAGAGTTAAAAATGTTGTTATTACGTGAGTTAACGGCTAAAACATATAAAACAGTTTCTTTGGAAGTAAAAGAAGACGGTCTTGTAAATAAGTTTATAAAATCATTGCCTTTTGAACTTACTCAAGCGCAGAAAAGAGCGATTAATGAAATATTAAATGATATTAATTCTAATCGACCTATGCAAAGATTATTACAAGGTGATGTCGGTAGCGGAAAAACCGTAGTTGCTTGTATAATGTTGTTGGCTGCTATTGAAAACGGGTATCAAACCGCTATTATGGCTCCTACTGAAATTCTAGCACAACAGCATTTTAATAATTTTATAAAGTGGTTAACACCATTTGGTATAAATGTTGGATTATTTACATCATCAAATTCAAAAAAACAAAGAACTAAGCTTGAAACTGATTTGAGAAACGGACAAATAAATATCGCTGTAGGAACTCATTCTTTAATCCAAGATAATATTGAATTTAATAATCTCGGTGCTATTGTTATTGATGAACAACATAGGTTTGGTGTAAAACAAAGAAATATTTTAAGAAACAAAGCTGAAATTCCTCAGCTATTGACAATGACTGCAACACCAATCCCCAGAACTCTTGCATTAACTGTTCATGGTGATTTGGATTTGACTGTTATAGATGAATTGCCTAAGGGTCGTAAACCTGTTAAAACGGCATTGATTTCTTCATCCCAAAGAAAAAAAGCACATAATTTAATATTAGATGAAGTAAAAAATGGACATCAGGCATATATCGTTTTCCCTTTAATTGATGAGTCAGAAACCCTATCTGCTAAGGCTGCTACTAAAGAAGCTGAAGAACTTCAAAACGGAATATTTAAAAATATAAATGTTGGGCTTCTTCACGGCAAAATGAAAACAGACGAAAAAGACAAAGTAATGTCAGATTTTAAAAATAAACTATATGATGTCCTTGTTTGTACGACAGTTGTCGAAGTAGGTGTTGATGTTCCTAATGCTACTGTTATTGTTATAGAAAATGCAGAAAGATTCGGACTTTCACAACTCCATCAGTTACGTGGAAGAGTAGGAAGAAGCAGCATACAGTCTTATTGTGTTCTTGTTTCTTCTTCTAAAAATGAAGAAACTATGTATAGGCTTAATGTTTTAGTTCAAACTAATGACGGATTTATTATTGCCGAGAAAGACCTTGAAATAAGAGGCCCCGGAGAATTTTTAGGAACAAGACAAAGCGGTATTGCAGAACTACATCTTGCTGATTTAACACGTGATTTACCTATACTTGAAATTGCCAGAAAAGATGCCAGAAATTATTTATCTTCCCGTAAAAAAAGTGATTTTTCCGAAGAATTGAAAAATTATATAAATTATTCTGTTAGTGCAACAGGTGATTTAACTGCTTCAGGTTAGTTCTTCTTTTTATATACAACTAATGTCCAATCCCCTGCCTGTGTTATTGAATCCATTTCAAAAACATATTTAAAGGAATACATCAAATTTATTCTTAAAGCGGAAAAACATAAAAATATAAATGGTGTTTTCATATATCTTTTATCGTCAGATATTATTTCTTGTATGCTTTCATTAGATATAAATGAAACGTTATCTAAGAATAAAATTCCTATTCTTTCGTCTTTTCTCATTTTAGTAATGAAATTATTGAATGAATATTCTTGAATTGTAGGTGCAGGATAATCTCTAAAATAATCTCGATACATCATTTTCCCGTTATGAATAACATCATAATAATTATCATTTTTAAACATAACTTCGTTAAAATTAAATTTATCAATAGACGTAAACTTATAATTATCTTTATCTGTCAAATATCTTTTAAATTTATCTAAATCATAGTATGTTAAAATAACGTTTTCACCCGGTTTTAGTCTTGAATTACGTATTAATTCAACAGGAGCAAGATTTCCTTCCGGCCTTGTCAAACGTTGAGGTGCTTCTGGTGATGTAAATATAAATAATAAGTTCAAAATAAAATATGTTGATAATAAAACATATTTCATTTTTTTATTTGTTATTGTATAAATTCCGTAGGAGAAAGCTAAAATTAATACAGGATACATTTCTACACTATATTTAGTAGCTAAAACTATTTTCCCTATGAATGAGAAAAATACTAATGATGAAAAGAAACATAATGAACTTACTAAAAGTGTATTTAGCACTTTATTCTTTTGTTTTATAGAATTTATTATTGTAATTATTCCTATAACAAAAGGTATAATTCCAAATATTATAAAAATAAAGTTTATTTTTGAATTGTTATAAATGTACGGAATTATTTCTACCGGTGAGTTAGACAGATTTGTTTGTATTGGTGAAAAATAATCAATAAAAGTATAGAAAATTTTAGAATATGAAAATTCCGACCAAAATTGTGATAGCGATTTTGAAAATGCTATATTGAACAATAATGGTGAAATTATAATTATAAAAAATATAAAAGGCAGTATATATTTAATTAACTCTTTAATTTTTTGCTTAAAGTCAATTTTCTCACAATTATAACTGTATATGAAGCCTGCAATATTAAATATAGAAAATATTATTCCGATTGTATGTGATAGACAAAGTATTGCATTCAAAACAAAATATAATATTAAGTGAATTTTTTTTCTTTCTGTTGTTGCAATATAAAATGTATAAATGAGAATTGAACATATCAAAAAGAGCAAACTGTACAATCTTGCTTCTTGTGCAAAATATATACAAAATGAACTAAAAGTTGTAAAAATAGCTGCAATATATCCGCATTCCTCATTAAACATTTTTTTTGCCAATAAAAACATTGTTGGTATACATAAAATTGAAGGGAATACAGATGACATTCTCAGTGAATAATCGGTATCACCAAATAAAAACATCCAAAACTTCAAATAAAAATAATATAAAGGGGTATGACAATTAGTTAAAATATGAGAAATCATATCTTTAATGTTGTCCATAGATGCAATATACCAGCCCATATACTCATCATTCCATAAACCTTCAGGTTTATCTAAAAACCAAGCTCTGATTAAAAAGGCAATTATACAAAGTAAAAATAATTTAAAAAAAGTATTGTTTTTCATATCCGTTTAGTATTACATGTAAATATAAATATAATTTTAGCATATATTATAAGTTTGAGTATGAAATTAATAATTCAGATACCTTGTTATAATGAAGAAGTAGCACTTCCTGTTACTCTTTCTCAGTTACCAACACATATTGATGGTATAGACGAGATAGAAGTTTTAATTGCAGATGATGGAAGTACTGATAGAACTATTGAAATTGCAAAAGATTATGGTGTCAAATATATTGAAACAACTACTCATCATAGAGGTTTAGCTAAAACATTTATAATGGGCATACAAAGAGCCTTGGCTGAGGGTGCTGATATTATTGTTAATACAGATGCTGATAATCAATATTGTGCAGAAGATATAGAAAAGCTTGTTAGACCAATTTTGGAAAGTAAAGCGGACATAGTTATAGGCGCAAGACCTATAAACGAAATAAAACAGTTTTCTCCCTTTAAAAAAATATTACAAAAAGTCGGATCAAGAGTCGTAAGATTGTTAAGTTCAACAGAAACAGAAGATGCACCAAGCGGTTTTAGAGCTTTTTCTAAAGAAGCTGCTTTATCAATAAATGTTTTTGATAACTATACCTATACTATAGAAACTGTTATTCAATCTAAAACAAAAGGTTTGCACATTTTATCCGTACCTATAAGAGTAAATCCGACTTATCGTAAATCACGTCTGGTTAAGAACATTTTTACTTATATTCAAAAAAATTCTTTCACAATATTAAGAATGTTTATTATTTATAGACCATTTAGATTTTTTGCTTTAATCGGCGGTTCTATTTTATTTATAGGTTTCATTTTGTTGGCAAGATTCTTAATGCTATATTTCCTGGGTTCAGGTAACGGTTATATTCAATCCTTGATTATATCTTCAATTTTGATTATTACCGGTTTTCAAACTATGGTTTTTGGTGTTTTGGCTGATTTATTATCTATTAACAGAAAATTAATAGAAGATGTTCAAGTAAGGGTAAAAAAACTCGAAAATAAATAGCCTGTTGTTTATGTCAACAAGACTAAGATTATTTTTTATTAATTTAAAAGATAATCATTTTATGAAATTGTTTCTTTCTATAATCATAATATTATTTTTATCTCAAGTTGTTTATGCAGATGTATCTTCATATATTGATTCATATACAAAATATTTTGAGAATGAAAGTTATAAGTCTTTTTCTCAGATTGTAAAAGGACAAGCCAGTATTTCTGATATAGAAAAACAAGTAATGCTTGATAAAGAAGTTTCACAAGAATTAAATACTAATTTTATATATTCCGATATGGCTGAATGCATAAATATTGCGTTGGATAAGAACTATGATATCAAAATAAATAAAGCACAAAAAGATGAAATATTTTGGTTGAATAAAAATGCTCAAGTTCAATTCCTTCCTGATATATTTTATAATTTTGATATAAAAAATTTAGGTGGTAAATATCTTGTAGGCGGAATTGTTGCAACAACAACTCATGAAGTACCAATTCAAAGTATTGTAGGTTTTGAATGGTCAACAATTAATCAGGGCAGATACTTTTTTAATCTTGCTCAAACAAGAAACTTTTATAAAGCTGCTTTGTTTGACTATGAATTTACAAAAGAACAAACAATTTTAAATACTGTAAATGCATACTATGACTTATTAAGTATGAAAAGACAAATAGAAGTTCAAAAAATGAATTTATATAACAGGGTTGAACAACTAAAATATACAAAAGCTCGTTTTGATGCAGGAATAGGAACATTATATGATGTTAAGCGTGCACAGGCAGAAGTCGCAGGTGCTCAACAAGAATACACTACAGCTGTAAATTCTCTAAGACTACTTCAGGGACATCTGGCAAATGTCATGGGTGTAAATATTTTGGATTCCATTTATCCTTTTGAAATTGTTGTTGATATCAGAGAACTAATCGACCCGAGTGTTGATATAGAAAAATTATATGAATTTGCCCTTTCTGCCAGAGAAGATGTAAAAGCAAAGGAGGCTGAAATACGTGCATATAAAGCTCAAAAAAATGCTAATTTTGCAGATATAATTCCTGCAGTTACTGTTTCTTATCAAAATGGTTTAGTTGGAAATAAACGTTCAGGATTAGCACCTCACAACAGTATAACATTAGATGTTAGAGCATCTCTTGGTAAAAATTTATTAGCAGGGACTTTAACTCAAATTAAAGCTGATAAAGAGCTAGTTGAGCAGAAGAAATTAGAATTAATTAATTTGAAAAGACAAATAAAAGAAGATATTTTAAATTCGTATTATGATTCTGAAAATTCTTTGAAAAAAATTGAAGCATCAAAAGTTGAAGTAGAAGCTGCTGACATTAGTTTAGAACTATCAATCGCAAATATGAAAGCTGGTGATGCTACATTTATTGATGTAATTGCTTCTCAAAATTTGAAAGTTCAGGCAAACATCAATTTAATCAAAAATATGATAGAATACAATAAGGCCCAGACAAAATTATTGTTTGATATTGGAATTTTAAGTCCTAAAAATGTTTTAAAGGACTATAAAACCAGATTTTATTGATTAGTTAGAAGGACAAAACATGAATTTAATTAAAAAAATTTTAAAAAAAATTTTTACCGGTAAGAAAACAAACATGGAAACTGAAATATATGTACAACCAGATATTATTTTTGAACTAATAAGAAAATATATAAAAAAAGATTATACATTAAATATTGAGCTACCTGATAATATAAAGAAAGTTGCATTAATTGCAAGTGGTTCTTCTTATCATAGTGCTGCTATTGCTGCAAACTTTTTTAGACATCAGGTTCACTGTGAAGCGCAGTCATATTACGCAAGTGAAGTTTCTCTTGCAGAAAATTTTGATGTTGATAATGATACTTTATATATTTTTATATCTCAATCTGGAGAAACATCAGATACAAATATTTCTTTGAATAAAATAAAGCAAAAAACCGATAAGACTTTAGCAATCACAAATACAAAAGGTTCATCACTATATAATAATGCAAAATATAAATTATTAACTTTTGCAGGTGTTGAAAATGCCATTGCTTCAACTAAAGCTATGTGTGCACAAATGTTTTGTCTCTTTTTGACGGCTGCTGCTATTATGCAGCAAAGAGAAATGCCTTCTATAGAAGTCATTGACGAACTATTAAATGTTCCTGAATATATTAATGCGGCTTTTCAAAAAACGAGTGCTATAAAAAGTTATGCAGAATATCTTGTTAATTATGATAATGCTGCAATCCTTGCATCAGGAATGTTTTATCCGCTGGCAAAAGAAGGTGCTCTTAAAATAAAAGAAACGGCATATATTAATACTACTGCTTATCCTACAGGTGAATTTTTACATGGGCATATAGCTATTTTGAATAAAAAATGTGCAGTTATATCTCTTGTTAATAATCATAATGCTCAATTTACAATAGATGTACTTAATAAAATTAATTCAACTTACAAAACAGATACTTTAATTATTACTGCAATACCTCTATCTCAGTTAAATTTAAGCAATATTATACATATTCCGGCTCAAAGTGATATTAATTTCCTATTTTCTTCGCTTGCTATATTTCAGCTTCTTGCATTCTATTCTGCATCTTTACTTGACAGAAATATAGATAAACCTGAAGGCCTTGAAAAAATTGTTAAATAATGTAAAGTATTAATACCATTTTTTGAAATAGTGGCACAAAAATTTTTTACAAGTTATACAATATTACGATGTTAGTATCATTAAATAGAGTAAAAAATCAATACTTTAAGAATAATATTTCTAAAAATACACATATAAAGAAATATTCCTCTTTAGCACCATTGAAATATGATGTTATATCTTTTAAAAAAGGTGCAAAAATTGAACCTAAAGATATGCATCTTGCTCCAAAACATTCTGATTGCAGACGTGTGTATGATGATGCTGAACCTGCTATGTATTTAATGGAAAAAGTTTTAGATAAATATGTTGGTCCTTTAACAGAAAAGAAAATTGGTACAGATAAACATTCTGCTGTTGTATATAAAGTAAAAAGGAAATCACCTGACAGTATTAGGGAAAAAGTTTTATCTAAATACTCACATGCTGCAAAACGAGATGAAGATGACTTCTGTATGCTGGCTACCCAAGAACTTATAAGATTCTTACCATTGAAACCTGATGTTAATGAATCAAATATTGATGCTGTACTAAGACGATGCATTAATTATTATGCTAATAATACAAAACTTCCTCCTCATGCTAATGCACCTACAATATTGGGTAATATGAGAAAAGACCTTGCAGCATACAGTTTGTTTGAGCTTGATAAAGTTTCTGAAGAAACTGTTGATAAAGTTTTTGCGGATACGATTGAAAAAATTCAAACACAAAATGTTAAAAATAAACATATCGTCAATGATACATATATTTCTCCTGAAACTGTAGAAGGAATAAAACATTATGCAAATGATATTTGTCAATCAAGAATTATTCTTAAATATCCGGATAAACAGTATACACAACAGGTTTTAAACGCAATAGAACAAGCTGCAAAAGATAACGCTATTAAAATTAAGTCGGTTGAAAATAATTTGCCATCACCTGATAGACTAAGTGATGGGGAAGATATTACTGATTACGAATATGTTGACGAAGTTGCATTAAGAAAATTTTCTAAAAGTGTAGGCGCTGAATATATAAGAAATACTTCTAAGTCCGGATATATGGGTATACATATAAATTTAGATTTGTCAAAACCTCAATTTAATTCTGCATATAATAATTTTTCCGGTGAAATTCAAATTATCGGACAAGATGTTATGGAATTAAAAGAAGTTGAAGATTTGTGTTATAAAATAAAAGATAATAAAAATATAGCAAACAGAGGCTATCTAACTTTTCAAGATTATTTCACAAGTTTTTACAATGAGGATTGTAAACAAGCATTTGATGATTATACTTATTCTTTATACATGTATCAAAGAAAATTGCCGCCAACTTTTGAATCATATAAATCATTTCCGACTATTGAAGAATTGGGATTTGAAGGTAAAGTTCCGGAACAACTTGATTACAATAAACTTAAAGTTATAAAGGAAAGTTGTGATAAGACTATCGAAAGAAAAACTGAAATTGAAAATAAGTCTAAGTCACAAAATATAACTCTTTCATATGTTAAGAAAAGAGCTGCAATTGATGGTATGAAACAAATTGTTGATTTTCTGTTACGTTAATTTATCTGTATGAACGCATAGCTTTATTCATAAGATTTGTTAAAACCGGAACGTAGAATATTCTTCCAAGTAACACGCCAACAATTATATATAATAATAGTGTTGTTATTATTAATTGAAATATTGTGAACGAAAAGCCAAGTATACTAACTATTTTTACTGATATAAATAAATTAAATATTGCAGTAATGAATTCTAAAAATGGTATTAATGCTATAATCCTCAATATTAAACCGATTGCGTAAAATAAAATTGCACAAATTAATGATATAAGCATAGACTGAACAATGTTATACATTAAAAAGTATCTTAGATTTCTCTTCATAAGATAAGCAATAATTATCCAAATTAGTCCAATCATTCCCATTGACATATATGAAAGAATAGAAATTATTTTTTCTATTGGTGAAACATTGTTTAAATTATGCTGCATCTTGATTGTCACCATTATTTCTGTTTTTAATGTACTCTTGTATAATTTCAATATAAATTAGTTTTATTTCATCGTTTTCAGTATCAATATCAACTGCTTGTTTATACATCGATATTGCAGAACGTAAATCTTTTAACATAACATAAGTATTACCCAACAATGTAAATGCATTTGAATTGCTTGGCTGAACTTCAATAACTTTTTTGTATTGCTCAATAGCTTCTTCATATTTTTGCTCTGAACAATATAAATTTCCAAGCAGCATATATGCATTTATTGATGACGGTTTAATTGAAATTGCTTTATTATACATTTCTATAGCATCATCAATTCTGTTTTGTTCATACAATGAAATAGCGTAACAAACGTATGCTTGATAATAACCAGCTTGATGTTTTATAGTATCTTCAAAAAGCTTATTTGCTTTTATATAGTTTTTATCTGCAGAGTATGCATTTGCGCAATATAGTTTGAAAACAGGGTTAGAAGGTTCAAGTTTTATTGCATCTTCAAATAATTCGGCAGCTGTTCCGTTTCTCCCTATTTTCATTAATACTAAAGCAAGATTTACATAGTTTTCAGAACTGTCTTTTTTGAGTTTTAATGCTTTTTCGTAGTATATAATTGCTTCTTCATAATTTTCTTTATCTTGATAAAGCATTGCAATTGCAGAATATACTTGATAATTATTTTTATCCATATTTAATGCTTTAATATAGTTAGACATTGCTTGTTTAAACTCACCAAGCTCTGCAAATGCATTACCAAGGTTATAATATAATGAAAGATTATCTATACCTAAATTAACTGCTCTTGAATAATAGTTAACCGCCTTTTTATAATCAGAATTTAAAAAGCTAATACTTCCTAAATTTGTTAATGCTATATAGTTATTTGGTTCTATATTTAGCAAACTTTCATAAACATTTTCAGCCATTTCATATTCACTACGGTGAAAATACATATTGGCCAATTGTAAGTAGTTATCAGAAATATTTGGATTATCTACTATCTTTTTTATTAATTCTTCTATTAAAATTTTTTCGTTATTCTTTTTCATAAGATAATTATACTCATTTATGTATTCTGTATCAAATAGTTACAATATTAAATTATTGATTTAAAATATTTTATTGTTCTTGAAATACCATCAACTACTGAAACTTTAGGCTCCCAATTTAAAACCTTTTTGGCAACCGTAATATTGGGTTCTCTTTGTACCGGATCATCTTGCGGTAATTCTTTAAATATAATTTCTGATTTTGAATTAGTTAATTCTATAATCAGTTTTGCAAACTCTAAAATTGTACGTTCCCCCGGATTTCCTAAATTTACGGGACTATCATAATCACTGTTCATAAGTTTAATTAATCCATCAACCAGGTCATCAACATAACAAAATGCTCTTGTTTGATTTCCTGTTCCATATACAGTTATTGGTTCATTTCTTAACGCTTGGACTATGAAATTAGAAACAACTCTGCCGTCATTTAATGCCATTCTTGGACCGTAAGTATTAAATATACGTGCAATTCTGATATCAACGTTATTCTGTCTGTGATAATCCATCATTAGAGTTTCTGCACAACGTTTACCTTCATCATAACAACTTCTTATCCCTATTGGATTAACATTACCCCAGTATTCTTCAACTTGTGGATGTATTTGAGGATTGCCGTATATTTCACTTGTACTTGCTTGTAATATTCTTGCTTTACACCTTTTAGCAAGTCCAAGCATATTAATAATACCCATAACAGATGTTTTGATGGTCTTTATTGGGTTATATTGATAGTGAACAGGAGATGCTGGACAAGCTAAATTATATATTTGGTCAACTTCTGCTAAATATTCGACTATTACATCATGTCTTACAAGCTCAAATCTGTTATTGCCTATTAAATGTCTTATATTGTCTTTTGACCCTGTAAAGAAGTTGTCTAAACAAATAATATCGTTACCTTCATTTAATAATCTTTCTGATAAATGTGAACCTATAAAGCCGGCTCCACCGGTAATTAATATCCTTTTCAAGTTTATCTCCTAACTTTGATTTGCTTCTTTATTTTTAAATTGCATTTCGTATAGATGTTTATAATGACCTTTTTCAATTGATAGTAATTGTTCATGTGTTCCGAGTTCAACAAGTTCACCATCATTTATAACTGCAATTCTGTCTGCATTTTTTATTGTTGAAAGTCTGTGGGCAATGACAAAAACTGTTTTATTTTGCATTAAGTTATCAATTGCTTTTTGAACAATTGCTTCGGATTCATTATCCAATGCTGAAGTTGCTTCATCAAGGATAACAATTGGGGTATTTCTAATCATTGCTCTTGCAATTGCAACTCTTTGTCTTTGACCTCCTGATAGTGTCAGTCCTCTTTCACCAAGTACTGTATCTAAGCCTTTAGGCAAATCATTAATTACTTCAGTAAGATGAGATGCTTCAATTGCCATTTTTAGCTCATTATCAGTAGCATCAGGTTTTGCCAAAATAATATTTTCTCTGATTGTTCCTGCAAATAAAAAGTTGTCTTGGAAAACAAATGAAATAGAATTTCTTAAATCTTTTAGTTTGAAGTCTTTAATATTTATTCCGTCAAATCTTATTGCTCCGTTGTTAACATCGTAAAATCTTGGTAACAAATTAACTAAAGTGGATTTTCCTCCACCTGAATTACCGACAATAGCAAGTGTTTCTCCGATTTTTACATTTAAGTTTATATTTTTTAAAACAGGTTTATCTTTTACATATTCAAAAGAAACATTGTCAAATACGATATTTTGTTGCAATTTCGGTACGTCTACTGTTTTATCTGAATCTTTTATTTCAGGTATATAGTCAAATAACTCAAACACCCTGCCCATTGCAACAAAAATACTTTGGAATTTTGTTAATGTTTGTCCTAAAGTCTTAACAGGTTTATATAATAATAATAATGAAGTTACAAATGAAGCAAAGGAACCTGCGGTCATGTGTCCTGCATATATTAGTTTTGTTCCGTAATATAAAACAAATGCAATACCAAATGATGCTATTAAGTACATTATTGGTGACATCCAACCAACACGTTTTGTTAAAGATATTGAAACATTGAAGCTATTATTTATACCTATATTAAAGTTTCTTTTTTGTCTTTCTTGTAAATTATATGCAGTAACAACTTTATTTCCTGAGTATGTTTCATTCATAGTTGTTGTAATATCACCCATAATAACTGTATTTTGATTAGATACGGATTTAATTTTTTTTCTAATGAAAAATACCGGAATAAACGCAAGAGTTAATACTACTACGCCAACTGTCGCAAGTTTCCAAGAACTATACAACATTACAGCAATGAGCGATAATGCACCAAATAAACTGATAATAAATGTTTTAATTTGTTCAACAACACCTTTAGATGCTTGGTCTGGATCTGACAAATACCTGCTAATAACAAGTCCGGATGGATTTTCATCAAAAAATGAAGTATCCATGTAAACTAAATTTGCGAATAATGCATTTTTTACACTATTAGTAATTTTTAAACTTGTCCAATCTGTTAAATAAACATTAATATATCTTAATACGCCTTGAAATGCTGCAAATAAAATAATTGCAAAAGGCATACCAACAGCCATTGCGGAATAAGATATTTCATGACCAAATATAACTAAATTCTGTTGTCCAACTACATAATCCATATATGGTTTTAATGCAAAAGAAACAACACCATCCAATAATCCAACAGGAATCGCTATAATAAACCCTATAATTACTCTGCCTAAAAATGGCTTGATGAATGGGAAAATTCTTTTTAATAACCAACCGTATCTAAAAGATGTAAGTGCCTGCGTATTTTTTAATTTCATAATTTACTCATTTTTTGTCTATTCGTCTTAAAAATCTACCAATTAAATTTTATAGATTATTTTCCTACATGTAATATTTTATAATGAACAAAATAATGTTTATAATTTGATACATAAGTTAATAGAATTTAAAAAATTTGAAACAAAAATTTTTTTTTGATAATATCCAATTATGGTCTCAATGTAACAAATAGTTAATTTTGTGTTACAAAAGTAGCAATAGTTTATATTTACATAACTTGTAAATAGTGTGTTTATAAAAGGGGTATAGTATGAGTTTAGGAGTTTTTTCAGATTTTAGGACAAATGTGCCTATAGGTAGTAATCCAGTCAAGAAGGAGGAAGTAAAGCAGAACCCTGCTGATACTCAGCCTGCTGAAACATCAAAAGCAAAGGAATTAATTAAAACTTATGCACCAATTGTAATTCCTCTTGCTGCAATACCAATCACTGCAGGAATAACATATAAATTGTCAAATAAAGGAACAGATAAATTAAAAAGCGAGGTTCAGGCTTTAACCAGAGAAATTGCAAATCTAAAAATTATGAATGAAGAACATTCAAAGCTAATATCTGATGCATTAAAAAAACAATCTGTAAAAAATAAAAAAGCTAATGCACAAATATGGTCAGCACTTATTGCTGCTGCAGGGTTAACCGCAGCAGGAAAAATGTCAAAAAGTGAAATTTCTGATGCTCTCGGAAACAGAGTTTCATCAATTGAATCAAAATCTAATATTGCATCTGCTAATGCAAATCAAGCTCTTGCACAGAATGGTAACAGTCTTGGTACAAAATATGTTAAAGATTTCTTTGGTGTCCAATTGTTGCAAAATTCCGATGCATTAAACAAAAATGAACAAAAATATCAAAAGGCTATTACACATATAAAAGAAGCCGCTCCTAAATATTTATATAATCAACCTGATGTAAAACCCCTTACAAAAGAAAATCCTACAATATGGTCAGTTACCTCTGAATTTGCTCCTATTAAAGAAGGCGGTTTGGGTTCTGTTCCTGTTGAAGTCCAAAACAATGTTACAAAATTAGGTATTGATATTCCTACATTTATTCCAATGTACCAACAAAAAGGAATTGCATCATTCAGACAAGAAGGCGACAAATATATTTATTCTTATAAAGGTAAAGAATTTAACTTAGATAAAGTTCTTTCATTTAAAGTTGATACTTATCAAAATTCAAAAGCAAAAACAGAAGATGTTGAAGTATATGTTAGTAATTCTACAGATAAAGACGGTAATAAAAAACAGTTAGTATTCATTAAAAATGATAATTATTTCAACGGAACAATATATCAAAGCAGCGAAAAGACAGAAGAACCAGAAAAATTTGCTTTCTTCTCTAAAGCTGTTTATGAATTAGCAAAAGCAAAAGAAGATATAAATTCTATAAAAAATGCAACTATAACAGACAAAGAAGCTTTTGATTCAATAAAAGCTCCTGATGCTATGATATTAAATGATTGGCAAGCATCACCAATTGCAGCACTTGCAAGATATAAAGCACCAATGGAAAATGCGTACGGTCAATTATCTGACAATGTTTCCGATAAATTTAAAGATATGACAATTATAACAATCGGACATAATGCAATGTATCAGGGTTCAACAAGAAATAATAATAACGATGCTCAAAGACGTGATGCAACTTCAAATATTTTAAATACATTGTTTGATAATTTCGCTTATGATATTGTATCAAATGCAAAAACAGGGGCATCTGAAACTAATACTGCAGATACGGGACTCAGAAATTTAGATAATGTACTAGTAATTAATGCGCATGATTCACATTCTAATCACGCTAACTTGTTAAATATTGGTGTATGTCTAAGTAATTATTTCCATCCTGTATCTCAAAATTATGCAAAAGAAATAATTTCAGATAATCATCCGGATTTGGCAGGTGAATTAAGATGGGCATTAAATAGAAGAAATGATACAGGTTCTCTTGTCGGTATTATTAATGGTAATGACTTCAATAATTTATCTATTGAAGCAAAGAAAGCTCAAATTAAAAATTTAACCGGTTTAGATTTTGAAACATACGATAAAACAAGTGATATAGATGATATTATGTCAGCAAGAACAGCAAATAAAATTAATTTCTATAACAACTATATTCTTCCGTTCTCAATGAAAAATGATAGTTCTAATAATTCTGAAAAAGTTGAAAATATCAGAAAATTATCCAGTAAATTAGAATTTGTAGATAAAAACGGAAAGACAGTTTTACCGGAATTGACGGATGAAGAACTTGCACAAACACCTGTTATAACATCTGTAGGAAGATTAGTTTCTCAAAAAGGTATTGGTGTTATGACAGAATCAATTAAAATGTTATTTGATAATTGGGAAAAAGATTTTCCTGGAAAACCTAAACCAATATTCTATTTGGGCGGACAAGATGCAGAGGGTGGCTCTCAAAGAAAATATATTGAAGATTTAAAAAATATTAAATTATCTCAAAATGATTCTAATAGAGTAGTGTTTGCACATGGTTTTGCACCGATGGCAGGTTTAACTGCTGCTTCTGATTTCTTCTTGTTACCAAGTATATTTGAACCTTGTGGTTTAACTCAAGGTGAGTCATTCGCTGTCGCAACACCTGTTATTGCAAGTGCAGTCGGTGGTATTGTTGATACTGTCAACAGAGATGGCAGAAATAACGGTATATTGACTGATGTTGAAGAAAAATTAACTTCTAAAGCATTTTATGAAGCAATGAAAAAAGGTTTAGATATTTATTTCAACGATAAAGAAACATATAAATCAATGGTAAAAGATTCATTAGATGAGGACTTCAGCTGGATACAAAAAGGGAAACAAGGTCCTGTTTATGATTATCTTGAGAAATTAGGTATTGAAAGAAATCTATTACCAGACGTTGCATAGTTGCATAAACTTGCCTAAAAATTGAATATAATTTATCATTGTAATATGGATGAAGCATATAAAAAACTTGTTGATATTGCATATAATTTGCATGTTTCAGGAAAATTGGAAGAAGCAAAATTTACTTATGAAAAATTGCTAACGACAAATCCTGATGACATTGAAGTTAAAAATCTTTATGCACAGTTAAATGTTGCTTTAAAAGATTATGACTTGGCTTTAAATTTGTTCAATGAAATATATGAGTTAACAAAATTACCTGATATTCTTCTTAATATTGCAAAAGTTTTGTTTATGAAACAAGATTATACAGGTGTAATTAAACTTTATAATACCAATAGCAGTTTGGAAACACCTCTTTTAAGAATAGTTGCTTTAGCTTATACAAAACTTTTAAAATATGATGAAGCCATAAATGTTTATCAAAAGATTATATTGAACAATGATGCTAATGCAGGAGATTATTATAATATTTCTATTTCTTATTCTAAAGTACAAAATGAAGAAAATGCTTTACTATATGCCCTAAAATCCTATGAATTGAATGATAAAGACTTAAACATTAATCTTCATCTAACTTCTATATATGAAAATAAGAATGATTATGAAAATGCGTTAAAATATCTTCTTAATGCAGGTAAAATTGCTCCATGTGTTGATATATTTTATAGAATCGGTGTTGTATACAAAAAGTTAAATGATGATGAAAATGCTCTTGCATACTTTAATGCAATACTTCAAAAAGAGCCTGATAACAAAAATGCATTACTTAATATTGCATTTATTTTCAATAATCATGATAAAAATGTCTCTGTTGAAATTTATCATAAATTGCTTGAAAAATATCCTGATGATTATGACTTATTGATGCAATTATGCTTAATTTATACAAAAATGAATTATCACGAAGATGTTATAAATGTATGTGATAAAATCATAAAATTACGTCCCGATGAATATATGGCATATATGTTTAAGGCTGATTCTTTATTCGCTCTATATAAGTATAATGAGGCTTTAGATTATTATTTAATTACCCAAAAATTGGGCAGAGATGATACTTACATTAAACTTCAAATTGCATATATCTACTCTAATACTGATAGGGTTGAAAAAGCAAAAGAAATACTTTTGAATAATTTAGACAGTAGAAATGCTCGTACCGATTACGCTTTTGTATGCTGCAGAGAGAAAAATATAGAACCAGTAAGAGCATATTTGCATGAGCATTTGAATTTGGAAAAGAAAGAAGAAGATGTTAAAGAAAAAATAAATTCAGCAATATACAGACTAAAGCTTGATAAAAAATACGGTTTAACTGAAGATATGGTTGAATCGTTCAGGAAACCCGATAATATTTTATATCCAAGATTAAAAAAATATCAAAGTCGAGATATGTTGGGAAAAGATATTAATGGTAAAAAGGTTCTTTTGTATTCAGGTGATGGTGTTGGTGATCTTTTCATGTTCTCTCGCTATATTGAAGAAGTTATTAATAGTGCGTCTAAAGTATATATTCAAGTTCCTAAAAAATGTTTTTCATTAATTAAGTATAACTTCCCTAATGCAACAGTTATTACCGATAATGATAACCTTGATGATAATGATTATGATTTTACTTCAAGTATTTTTTCTTTAATTTGTTCTTTAGATGTAAGTTTTAAAAATATTATTAAATCTAACGGATATTTAAACGTTAGTCCTGAAAAAGTTAGTGAAAAATCAAACATAGATGTATTAGACAATAAAAAGAAAAAAATAGGTTTGTTTTGGCAGGGGAATCCTACATTATTGGTAAATCGTTCAGTCAAGCTTGAGAAATTGATACCTCTGTTTGATGTTAAAAATACACAGTTTTATTCATTTCAAATATCGACTTTAGATTATGAATCAGAAGAATTGAAACATAAATTACCCTTAATTGATTTGGCTCCATATATTAAATCTTATGAAGATACTGCAGGATTACTTAAGAATATGGATTTGTTAATTACTATAGATACTTCTATAGCTAATTTATCGGGTGCACTCGGATGTAAAACATACCTTCTTCTTCCCTACTATACAGAGTGGCGTTGGTTTTATGATACGGAAACTACACCGTGGTATGATAGTGTAAAAATATTTAAACAAAAAGAATTAAATAACTGGGATGAAGTAGTTCAAAGAGTAAAACATGAACTTGAATTATAAAGAATTATCCGATAAGGCATTTAGTCTTCATTCATCAGGTAATCTTAATGAAGCAAAAGAAATTTATACTTCTTTACTTCAACAAAATCCTAGTGATGTAAATGTTTTAAACTTGTTAGGACTTTTGTTAATCTCGCAAAAAGAATTAACAGAGGCAATATATACTTTGAATAAAGCATATTCATTAAACAAATCTGTTTATGTTGTTACGAATTTAGCTAAAGCCTATTATTATAATAATGAATTTAATAAAGCTATAAATTTCTTTAAAGAAGCTCTTCAAATAAAAGAATCTGACGATATCTATTATTCTATGGCTTTAACATACAAAAAGTTAAATGATTATGAAAATGTAATATATTGTTATAAAAAATCTCTACAATTAAATCCTGTTAATTACAATTCTATGTATAATCTTGCATCAGTTTATAAAGATACACACGATTTTAGTGATGCATTAATATATGCAAAAAGTGCCTTAGAGTTAAATAATAAGGATGAAAATCTGTATGCTATGTTATCCGGATTATATGAAAGAAATAATGATTATAAAAGCTCAATAGAAATGCTTGAAAAGGCAATAGAAATTAATAAAGATAATTATTTATATCACTATAACTTAGGAGTTCTTTATTCAAAAACGAATAATAATGATAGAGCTGCTCAGCATTATATAAAAGCAATAAATATTAATCCTGAGTATCTTCAATCATACTTAAATATTGCAGCACTGTATAAAGGTACTGACAATGAGCTCGCTCTTGAATATTTATTGATAGGGTATAAGGTTAATAATAAAGATGAAACTTTATTATTGAGTCTTGCACAGGTATATAAAGATTTATATAAATATGAAGAAAGTAGAATGATTCTTTCTCAAGTATTAAATATTAACCCCAAATGTGCAGAGGCATATTCTCTTTTAGGTATAATTTCTATAGATAACGGGGATTGCCAAAAAGCTTTAGAATACTATGAAAAAGCAATAAGTATTGATAATAAAAATCTTAATTATCTACATGGTAAAGCTATAGTATTAAAATATATGGGAAAATCTGATGAATGTAAAACAATATTAGAATGCATATTAGAAAAGAACCCCGATATGGTTAAAACATCTATTGCACTCGGAATGATGTATTTAACTGAAGGTAACTTTGCTCAAGGTATGAAATTATATAGAGTTCGTTCTAAAGAAAGTAAATTTAACGATGTATTTAAAAATAAAATTTGGAATGAAAATGTCGATATTACAAATAAAAGTCTTTTATTGTATTCTGATTGCGGTTTAGGTGATACGATAATGTACTCACGCTATTTACCTTTTTTAAAAAAAATATCGAAAAGGATATGTTTGCAGACAGATAAACCTCTTATAAAAATTTTGCAAAATTCTTTTCAAGATATAACAATTATAAAAAAAGGAACAATGCCTCCCGAATATGATTATGTTTTATCTTTAATGGATATTCAATATCTTTTAAATATGGATTTTAATAATATACCTTTTTCGGAAGGCTATTTAACTTGTAATGATGACATAAATATACCAAAATTTAATACTGATAACAAAAAAATAGGTTTATTTTGGCAAGGAAACAAAAAAATATTTAAAAACCGTTCTATAAAATTTGACTACATTAAATCCTTAACAGAAAAGCGTTGTGATATTGATTTTTATTCATTTCAAATTGAAACAGAAATTGATGAAACCTATAATTTCTATAATTTGGATAAATATATAAAAGATTATAATGATACTGCCAAATTATTAAAGAAAATGGATTTGCTTATAACAATTGATTCTTCAATTGTTCACATGGCAGGCGCTTTAGGTATTAAAACTTATTTATTGCTTCCTTATATTGCTGAGTGGAGGTGGTTTAATAATACATCAAATACTCCATGGTATAATAGTGTGAGGATTATTAGACAGAATAAAACTTCTGATTGGTCAGAAATATTTGAGAAATTAATAATTGAATTATGAATATAAATGATGAATATATTGTTAAAATAGATAAACTTATAAATGAAGGACAAGGTTTTGCAAAAATAAACGGTATACCTGTTTTTATTGATAATGCTTGTCCTCAAGATGTTCTTAAAATCAAGATAAAAAAAGTTAATAAACATTTTTTAACAGCTGAATATGTTGAAATAATTGAGCCATCACCATATAGAGTTAAGCCTGTATGCAGTTTATTTAATGTATGCGGAAGTTGTACTTGGCAGCATATTGAGTATTCACAACAATTAATTCAAAAACAAAATATAGTAAAAGAAACCATAAAAAGTATTGCAGGTGTTGATTTTGAAGTTAAAGAAACAATCCCATCTCCTAAAATCCAAGAATACCGTTGTAAAGTTCAAATGCCTGTTTCTCAAACTAAGGTTTCAAAAAGAATATTAAGCGGATATTATAAAAAAAATTCTCATGAATTAATTAATATAAAATATTGCCCTATGCAGCCTGAGATTATAAATAAAATATCAGAGTATATAAAAGAAAACTCACAAAATTTAAATATTACAGGTTATAACGAAAAAAATAATAGAGGATTATTAAGGCACATAGTATATAGGTTGTCTTCTGATAACAATAATATTTTAATAGTATTTGTTTTAAATTCAAATGTAATCGACAATTCAGTTAAACAAATATCCGAAAAAATAATGTCTGTCTTTCCTGAAGTAAAAGGTATTTGTGCAAATTTTAATACTCAAAAAACTAATGTCATTTTAGGGAAAAGCACACATAAAATTATCGGTAATGATTTTTATATTGAAAAACTTGATAATATTAAATATAAAGTTAGTGCCGGCAGCTTCTTTCAAGTAAATCCATTGTGTGCAATGCAAATTTTCAATAAGGTTAAAGAGTTAATTTCAGACAATTGTACAATGCCTACTATTTTAGATGCTTATTCAGGTGTATCAAGTTTTGGAATATGGCTTTCTTCAATAGCATCAAAGGTTGTATCAATTGAAGAAGTCCAATCTGCATCAAATGATGCTAACTATAATGCCGAATTGAATAATATTAAAAATATAGAGATAATTAATGGCGATGCCGGTGCCGAGTTTGAAAAACTTCAAAATCGAGGTATAAAATTTGATGTTTCAATTATTGACCCGCCTCGTAAAGGTTGTACAGACGAATCTATAAATAATTTGGTTAAACTTACATCAAAGTATATAGTTTATGTAAGTTGTAATGTTTCTACGCTTGCCAGAGATGTTAAAAAACTCAGTGAGTATGGCTTTAATGTTAAATATATCCAACCTGTTGATATGTTTCCTAACACTTCTCATATTGAAACTATCGTAATGCTTGAAAAAACGAACTAAATTATATTAATAACTCTTAATATTATTTGTGTTACTTGTAAAAAATTCTTTTTACGTATTTTGTTGCAAATAAACAAGGAGTTATTATGAAAATACAGGCAATAAATAATTTAAAATGTGCAAATATATGTAATAAAACTAATTTTGGACAAAAGAAATATGAATTAAAAAGTGATGAAGTTATAATATCTGCTAAAAATTCAGAACAAAAACGCAGTAAAAAAGTAGGTTCATTTTTGTCAGGTTTATTACCATTTCAAAAGGCTGATGATGGTATTTCTCAATCGTTGTTGTATATAAAAAAAGGTAAAATAGGTAAAAATATTAAACTTGCTGATGGTTTTATGGATACCGGAATTTCAGGTGAAATTACACAAGATGGCGAAGTTAAAAGTAATCGTGAAATAATAGTTGTTGATAGAGAAAGTGATGAAAAGCTAAACAAAATAATAAAAAACATCAAGAAAAATACGAAAACAATGACTGATAAAGAAAAAGCCGGATATATATGCGCTTATCTTCATAATTATAAAAATCCTGATGATAACAGTTCAAATGTACTGACACCTAACAAAAAAATATTAGTTGGTGACACATTGGGTATGTTTTGTACAGCAGGAAGACATAACAGTATAGCATTTAAAGTTATTGCAGATGAAATAGGTTTAAAATGTGATTTGGTTAAAGGTACTGTAATGGGGTCAAAACATGCCTGGAATGTTGTATATTTAAAGAACAACCCACCATTAATATATGATTCTACTCTTCAGATTGTTGAAAGAAAAAACGAAAGCAGAGTATATAGAGAATATAAATAAAAAGAAGCATTTAGCTTCTTTTTTTAGTCTAATAATTGTTCTAATATGCTTGCATTTTTCATCGCTAAAGAGTTATCTTTAATTCTTTGTTTATGGATGTATGTTCTTAATGCTTCTCTGATGAGTTCACTTCTTGAACGGCTTTCACCTTCAGCAACTTCATCAATACGTGTTAAAAATTCTTCAGGCATTGATATTAATACTCTGGCCATAGTTCCTTCTTTCCTTTACTTAATCTATTTGTACTAAAACAATAAATGGGATTTTTTTGCATATTTTATATATATTTCTTATTTATTTTTTTACATAAGTTAAAATTTAGTAAAATAAGAAAATTTATATGTTTTTTATAAATATAATGCAACGGATGACAAGTAATGAACATAAATTTTATTAAAAATAACATTGTTTTTGGTACAAATGAATTAAATAATAAAGCTAAAAATTATTGTTTCGGTCGTAATAGATTGGCTAAAGATACACTTGAATTATCAACTAAAGACATAACAACCGAGAAAGTCAGTTCTTTGCCTGAATGTCCGAAAATTGATGCTATAAAACAATCACAATATTATAATACTTATAATTATATCCCTGCAGGAACAAAAATCTTAGACGGCTTTTTAGATCCCGGGGGAAATGGTACAATTAGTGATGATGGTAATGCATTTAGCCCCAGAGAAGTTATATATATAAATAGAAAAGAAGATAAAACATTAACAAAGATGATTAATGATTTTACAGGCTTTGCGACATTAGCAAATGAAGAAAAAAGAGCGAATTTTTTAAAGACAATAGTTCAATATCTTTCTAATGAAACTGATGAAAATATATTAAAAAATTGTGATAATTTACCGGAAAATGAAAAAATACTATTGGGAGATGTAATTGATAGAAATGCTGCAGTATGTCGACATCAGGCTCTTTTATATAAAATAATTGGTGATGAGGGCGGTTTAAATGTGTCTGTCGTTCGTGGAGTTATGGATAATGGAAGACATGCTTGGAATGTAGTTTATTTGGATAATGGCAAAAAATTATTAATAGATACTACTAACGGTATTAAACAAGATATAACGGATTTACCTGAAGATGGTGAAATCATTTATATTGACAAGAATAATGAAGAACACAAATATGAGCCGTTTAAATAGTTTAAAACTTTTTTAGCATTGAATATTCTGCATCTAGCGCTTTTTGTCCAAATTTACCAAAATCGACAATAATCATCGTGGAACCAGCTACATCTTTGACATCAACAACTTTCCCAATACCAAATTTAGAATGAAATACTCTTTCACCGGATGTAAATTGTTCTGTTGCTGTTTGCTTTGAGTTTATTGTATCTGTTGCGGAATTGGCTTTCTCTTGTTCTTCTTTTAGCTTTTTTTCCATTAACATCTTTTTTATAGGATTATTTTCAAGAATATCTTTTATTTTTTCTTCGTCGTTTCGTTTGCGTTCTTCTTTTATAGCATCGTGATTTTTGCTCTTTATAACAAAGCTTGTATTATGTTGAGTTCTTTTTTGAGGCGCAACAAAATTTTTACCGAATGAAGTTACCGCCTTAATACTTCCGTCTGAATTTTCGGTTAAATGTCTGGTTCTTATTGAATCAACAGCTTTTTTAAATGTATAAGTTTGTGTATTTGAAGATGATACATTTTCTGATTCTTCACTATCTAGCAGATTAGCAGGAATTTCAGATATAAAGCGACTTGGGTTATAATATTTGTAATCTCCCCACATTTTACGTCTTTTTGCACAGCTTAAAAATAAATTTTTCTTTGCTCGTGTAATACCCACGTACATTAAACGTCTTTCTTCTTCCATTTCTGAAGGTGAATCTAGTGAACGACTATGAGGAAATATTCCTTCTTCCAAACCTGATAGAAATACTGTATCAAATTCTAGACCTTTTGCGCTGTGTAATGTCATTAAAGTTAACGCTTTTGAATCATCAACATAAGAATCTATGTCACTTACAAGTGAGACTTGAGATAAAAATTCGCCGAGAATATCTTCATCTGTGGGTGTAAATTCTTTAGCAACACTTAAAAATTCTTGTAAGTTGTCAATTCGACTTTCAGCGGCTGTTTCATCTTCCGTTTCTTTTATATCATTAATATATCCTGATTTATCAAGTACATATCCTATAAAAGCTGATAAATCCATTTTGGTAAACGCTGCTTGAAAATCGGATATTAACTCATAAAATGATGATAATTTAGCTTTAACTCCTGCGGAAAAATCATCATAAGCGTTAATGTCTTTAAGAATATCCATAAAATGTTGTGCCTCGGAATTTGAAATTTCAAGAAGCTTATCCACAGAAGAAGGCCCTATTCCACGTTTTGGGACATTGATTATTCTTCTTAAACTTTGTGAATCTTGCGGATTATAAATTAGTTTTAAATATGCAACAATATCTTTAATTTCTTTTCTGTCATAGAATTTTAAGCCGCCAACAACTTTATATGGTATATTATTTGCCATACAGGCTTCTTCTATTGCTCTTGATTGAGAATTTGTTCTGTATAATACAGCCATATCAGAAAGTGATTTCGTAACAGATAATCTGTTTACTTCACGAACAAGATGCAACGCTTCATCAGCTTCATCATTTGCGTAATATAATGATAATTTTTGTCCCCTGCCTAAGTTTGAATATAAATTTTTACTTATTCTTTGTTTGTTATTACAAATTACGCTGTTTGCAGCTTCTAATATAGTTTCTGCAGAACGATAATTTTGCTCCAATTTAATTAGATGAGTCTTTTTAAAAGTTGATTGAAGATTTAATATTATTCTATAATCAGCACCACGCCAACTATATATTGATTGGTCAACATCACCAACAACGCATAAACTTTTTTCAGGAGGAATATCTTCTTCATCTTTGTTATTTGTATATATAGAATTTATCATTTTATATTGACAAAGGTTAGTATCCTGAAATTCATCTACAAGAATATGTTTAAATCTTTTAAAATATTTTGTTCTGACATTTTCAGACTGTTCAAGCAGTTTAACAACAAGTACCAGCATGTCATCAAAGTCAAGCGCATTATTAGCTAATAATTGCTTTTGGTATTCCATAAATATTTGCGCATATTTCTCAGTTCTGTAATCTCTTGCTCTTGTTGCATAGGTATATGCATCATACATCTTATTTTTAGCGTTTGATATTATTGTTTTTAATAGTTTTGGTTGATAAATTTTTTCATCTAAATTACATTTTTTTATTGCATTTTTTAAGATAGTATTTGAATCTGTATCATCATATATAACGAATTTATTGTCGTATGATTTTCCGTCTTCATCTTTATATTCGGCAATATCAGTTCTTAATATTCTGCCTGAAATGGAATGGAAAGTACCAATCCACATTTTTTTTGCTTTATCTTCACCAACCATAGAAGATAATCTTTGAACCATTTCTTTTGCAGCTTTATTAGTAAAAGTAACAGCAAGAATTTCATAAGGTGAAACACCATTATTTACTAAATTTGCAATTCTAGTAGTTAAAACTTTTGTTTTCCCGCAACCTGCACCTGCAAGAACCAGAATTGTACCTCTGTCTTGTAAAACCGCTTCCTTTTGCTCTCTGTTTAATCCCTCAAGTAAATCCGTCATTTTATACACATATTGTCTATCTACATGAATAATATAATATAAAAGTAATTTAAATTGCAGTATTATTGCAAATATTAACATGCATCTTTTTATTTTTTAAAAAATATGTTATTATTAATACATTGTAAAGTTAATTTAGACAAAATAAGGAAATATATGTCGGACGAGAATAAACAAGAGCAACAAATAATGGTACCTATGGATGATATGGATACCGTAGAATCTAGTGATGCTCACACTCTTGATGCACTGGCTATGGAATTAGCAACAATTCAGCAATCAGCAAAAAAGGTTGCAATTATTGGAAGCAGAAATTTACCAATAACACACCAACAAATAATAGAAATATTATCTTATGCATTGGTTATGCAAGGTAATACTGTTATTACTTCCGGTGGTTCCAGCGGTACAAATGCTGCAACAATAAGAGGTGCAATGAAAGCTAATCCCGATAAATTAAGAGTTATTCTCCCTCAGACTATTGGTCAACAACCGTCAGATGTTCAAGACCAATTGATTGGTGTTCCTAACATTATAGAACATCCCGACAGATCTATGATGACTCTTGCAGATGCGAGCCGCATTTGTAACAGAGAAATTATTGATGAATGTCAGCAATTAATTTGTTTCTTATCGCATACATCAAATACGTTACATAAAGCAATACAACATGCTGAAGATTCGCATAAAGTTGTAACAGCTTTTTATTTAGATTAAATTTATAAATATAAAAATAAAAGAGGATTTTTATCCTCTTTTTATTTTTTTCAAAATATCTTTTGCTGCAGCTTCTCCCATTGAAAAACAATTTCGCTGAGTTCTTAGTGCCGCTTGAGCTTCAAACTCTGCACTAATGATTCTTCCAACAGCATATAAATTATCAAATTTATCAGAAATAAGAGTTTCTATAGGAACTTTATATGTTTTAGTTACAAATTCCAAAGAATCATTGCCTTGAGTTGTAGAATGTACATCTATGGGGTAATTAGAGGTAAATGCGATATTAGAAAAATTGCTATTATTAATAATATCATCTTTTTTATATGTATATTTACATTTTACTCTGTATGATTCACGGACACCAAGCATATCTGAAATATGAGATATATAACAATTTTCAAAGCCGGGTAAATATTTTTTACAGAATTTAAATAACCTGTAAATCCTTTCTCTGCCCTGTAGTAAAGCTCGAGAATATACGAAAGGATCAAGTATTGATTCATCTTCATCTAAAATAATCCGTGGTGCATTAATATTAACTGTTCCACACATTGCCGGTACTGTAAAAAGCTGAAAATAAGCAGTATCTTCAAATTCTAAATCATTATTTTTTACTGCTTTATTAAATAAAGGCGTAAGAGCCCAACCGTTAGAACAATCCCAAGTGCATGCAGTAGATAAATGTATTTGCTTGGATGTTCTATCGATAGTTGTAACATCTCTGTTTTTATCAAATTTTTCAAGCCAATCGGCAAAGTCATCAATATTTATTCCTGATATCATAAATCTTAAACTTGCAGCTTGCATATTTTCTGTATCATTTTGAAAATCGCAATTTAAAAGTTTGAAAATTTTCCCGTTTGATGTTGCGTCTATAATATATGTCGTATCAATATATATCGATAACATATCATTTGACAAATTAATATTAAATAGACGTGTTAAAGTGTCATATTCGATATTAATAGGGTTACAATGAAATAATACAGTAGTATTTACAGATGATAGCATGTCATCAAAGATTATTTTTAGTAATTCCGGATTAAACCAACCGTCATTATTGTCTATATACTTGTGGTTAGCGTTATATTTCTTAGCAAAAACTTGTAAATCATTGTAGAATTCAACATTTATATTTGAAGTATCGAGTTTCATAGATGGCATAACAAGCCCCCGTGTCATAGCTCCACCTAATACATCATCTTTTTCAACCAATAATGTCTTTATACCATATTTAGATGCAATATATGCTGCTGCAATACCGGAAGTTCCTCCGCCAAATACAATTAATTCAAAGTTCATATTAATTCCTTTTTTTATATTATAAAATTTATTTTTTTTAAATAAAAAATTTTTATTTAATTTAATAAATAATATCTATACGATACATACTAATAATATTATAAATACTATGAGTATATATCTTATAGATATGTATAAATAATATTTTTGTTTATAAAGATAAAGATTTGGAAAGTTTTGTTCTTGAAATACGGTCTGAGGAATTAGATTCTGTTTCTCTATTTTTGATTATATTATCATGGGGTAGTGTTAAGGTTTTATCTCTGTATGGAATGCCGCTTCTAGAGGATATGATTTTAAGGTCATAATCATTTAACGGATTTTTTATTAAAAACTTATTTAAAGATGCTACAGTACCCATATCTTTATTTTTAAGTAAAGTTTTTCCAACAAAAAAACCCAGTTCTATAAGTGCGCTTCTGAATGGAGTAGATTTAGAATAAGAAATTAATAATGAATCTTTTTTCATTTTTGATTTAACTTGTGATAAAAAATCGATTGTCCATAATGTCGAATCTTTTTTTGATGAAAATGCATCAAGAAATACAACATCATATTGTTTTTTTAATATGATAATGTTCTTTCTTGCATCACCTAAATAATAATTAAAATTAACATTATTATAGTTATTGAATTTTAGTCCATTGTTCATGCTTTCAGATATATAATTATAATATATATTATGTAAAAATGAATTTTTTATAGTAGATGGGTTATATTTATATATCTCAGATAGTAATATTTTGATAAATGACTTACCAAAATCAGATAAAAAATCAAAATGTTCATTCAACATTAATTCAGAAATATCAATAAAATGATTAAAATCATTTTCTGTTTTTATCATGCTATTAATTAAGAATAGTTTTAAATTATCATCATTAATATAATCATTGATTAATGGTGATATATATAATAAATTCTTATCATACTCCAATGCATCAATATTTACGTTTGAAGCTACAGAATTAAATTCTAAAAAGCTTTTTGTGTTGTATCCGATACCATAGCATATATCCAGAATATTAATTTCATGACAAAATTCTATTCCTGATTCTTTAATAGGCATTATAAATTTTTCTTTAGCTTCTTTTAAAGCACCGGTTTTTGAATGAAAAATATCTGATACATTATTAGAGTAAAGTCCTACACTTTTATCTTCTGTATTTATAAACTCTATATTATTTAAATATCCCATTTTTTTATTTTACGACATGATAACTAAAAATACTAAATATTTCTAATCTTATCATTACATATCTAATCGACTTATAATTATAATACAATGATAGATTATCGTTATATGTCTATTAGATATCATTTATTTAAATTTACAAATTAAAAAAAATATTAATTAAAAAATTAAATGTCGGATAAAAAAAATTATAAATTAAATTAAAATAATCCGGGAGGCGGATATGAACAATAAAACAATTAGTATAATTATTGGTGAAGATAATAAACTTATTAGAACCGGAATTAAGAGTGTATTAAGTGATATTAAGGATTTTAGTGTTGTTTCAGAAGCTTCATCAGGTGTAGAAACAATAGAAAAGGTTCTGAAATATAAGCCAGATATACTTTTACTAGACCATGAACTGCATGATATTACAGGAATAGACGTCATTACTCGTATTAAAGATGAAAATATTGCCACAAAAACAATTATATTAACCGGACACTACTTACCAGATGAAATTAAAACTTATATTGAACTTGGTATATATGCTTATGTTTTGAAAGATATTTCTTCTGAAATGCTCGAAAACATTATTAGAACTGTTTATAGAGGTGCAATGTGGTTTGATTCGAAAATTGCAAATGATATTAGAGGATATAATGTATCTTCTGATTCTTTGAAACAAAATAATAAATCATTTAAAAACAATCACGCTAATCTTACACAAAGAGAATTTGAAGTTTTGAAATTAATCGTAGAAGGTAAGTCAAACAACCAAATAGCTAAAGAACTTTGCATAAGTGAACATACTGCAAAAGCTCATGTATGCAATATTATTCAAAAGCTTGTTGTTGATGACAGAACACAAGCCGCGGTAAAAGCATTGAAAGAAGGGATTATCCAATAATTATTTATTTAAAGTAACGAATTATTAAACTGTTTGAACAAAAATAACAAAAAATAATATAATGTGACTTATAATAAATAAAAAAATCGGAGGTTTTATGCCCAAAACAATTTCGGAACAAAGGAAAATTACTATTAATGAATTACCGTCAGAATTGCCGGATTTTTCCGGATTCGAACCCAAAGATTCTATTATAAAAAAATGGATAATAAGTTGGATAAAAGGCGCATTTTCAAAAAAAGTAATTAAAGAAAACGATATTTTACCTTCAAAAGCAGACATTTCTCAGCATCTTGGCGTTAGTATAGGTACTGTACAAAATGCTATAAGATATGTTGAAGACGAAGGCTACTTAATATCCAAACAAAAGCTTGGAACCATGATTTCTAATTGTACAAACCCTATAACAACTGATAAAAAATCTATTTCAAAGCGAGATAAAGCTATCATTGCCATAAAACAAGCGATTATTCAAACAAAATGTAAAATTGGTAAACCTATACCATCAACCAGAAAAATGTCCGAATTTCTCGGTATTTCACAAAATACAACAAGATTGGCTTATGAATATCTTTGTTCTGTAGGTATATTAGAATCAATGCAAATGAGAGGTAATGACTCAAATTGGTATTTAAAATCATATCCACGTGTTAATTCTGATGAATATTCAAAAATAGAAACAATGGAAGCAGAAACACTTGTTGATAAATTAACAGCTGACATTAAAACTTATCTTTCTCAAAATTATTCCGTCGGTGATAAAATTCCCTCACATGAAGAATTAGCAATAAATTTAAATGTTAGTGTAAAAACTATCAATGATTGTATTAAAAATTTAAATAAAGAAGGTATTGTAATATCAAGAAGAGGCAGATATGGAAGTATATTAGCTCAAAATCCCTTAAAACCTGTTTATGAACCTTTAAAGGAAAATTCTATATTTGCTAAAGCTGAGGATGCTTCATTCTACAGCTACCAAAAAGTTAAAAATCTAATAATCGAACTTATAAATAATGAATACAATGCCGGCGATAAATTGCCATCAATGATGGAGTTATCTGCTAAATTTGATGTAAGTACTAATACAATTAGAAAAGCAATGATATCTCTTGAGCAAGACGGTTTTGTTACTTTTTCAAGAGGAAGATTTGGCGGCACGTTTCTTATTGAAAAACCATCAAATTCTGATAAACAACAATATCAATGGATTTCTATTAATCCTGAATATATATAGTTTTTATCTTTATAAAAACAAATTAATTCAATATTTTTTACATATCAAAACCCAATTACCTATTGACTTAATAAAATTACTGAGAAAAAATTAGTGTCAAAAATTCAAATAAGTGCTACAATTATAATATAATCCGTCCCAAAGACATTTCATATATGTACTAGATATAATTAAAGGAGGCTCCCTATGTCAAACTCAGCTACAGAAGTTCCACAAACTTCAAGTAAAGTTAATTCTAAATTTTCTGAAGAATTTGAAAAATATTTACAAAAGCAATCATTAAAAGCAACATTCAATGGTTGTGATATAGAAACATTTAGTTGGTATAAAAAAATGCTGGGAATAGGATGCTAAATAGATATAAGATTTAAAAGGAGAAACCATTAAGGTTTCTCCTTTTTTTATAAATAAAAATTTGATACAATTGTATTATGAAAAGATTTTCAGTATATATATTAATTATACTATTTTTGGTTTGTTCAAATGCACAAGCTGCAATGGAACAAACATTAATTATTTTTGATGCTTCAATAAGTATGAATGATAATTTCTACGGTAATCCTAAATATGTAACAGCAGTAAAAGAAGCAAAAAAAGTTCTTAGTACAATGGGAAATGATAGAAATATCGGACTCAGAACTATAGGTGTAAAACTGGATGCCACAACTGTTTTAAATTACCTTCAAGACCCTAATAGTATGTGCAAGGCAACTCAGCTTGATGTTCCTATTAGAACAAATAATATAAGTTATATTAATAATACTCTTGACGAGGTATTTCCTCTTGGAACAACGCCATTAGAATATACATTAAGAACTGCAATACAATATGATTTTATTAACAATAATACTCAATTAAAGCATATTATTTTAATAACAGACGGTGGTGAAAGTTGCGGCGGGGATCCTTGTCGCTTTATTAAAGAAGTTATAATGCATAGGAACGATATAAAAATTGATGTTATTGCTATATCCGTTAATGGAGATGAATTTAATCAATTACAATGTTTAGCAGGTGCAACAAACGGTTCTATTTTAAATGTTAGTAATCCTTCTGAATTACAAAATGCATATAGTAAAATATTGCCATCTTATAATTCACAGTATTCAACTACTCCACAAAATATAACTCAAATGCCAAATAATAATCAGGTTAAAAGAAGTATGCCTCAAATTACTTACAAAAACTATCAATTTGAAACTTTTGATTAATGATTTTAATGAACATTTTTGATAAAATATAAATATAATAAGAGGTTCATTTTGAAAAAAATTAAATATATTATAGTTACATTAGCATTCTTTATTTTTATTAACAATTCTATATCTGCATATACAGCAGTTGATGGCAGATATAATTACAGTAATATTAATTCTCCCGGAATAAATACTATGAATATCCAACATACATCAAATGAAGAAATCCTATTTATTGTTGATTTTTCAGGTAGTATGAATAAGAAAATGGGCTATACACCTAAAATATACCTTGCAATTGATGCTATTGAAGATTTAGTCAGAAGTGCTCCTGACGATAAAAAAATAGGGCTAAGAATATTCGGTGTTACGGATAAAGAAGTTGTTAGACAAACTCCAACAGGCATAGTATTCAATAAGCAAAATATTTGTTCTGCTTCTACATTAATGTTGCCAATTGCAAAATATAATGCAGGGAATATATCTGAAAAACTATCAAGAATAAACCCTAGTGGCGGTTCTCCAATAGGTTATTCGCTAAGACAAGCTGTTCAAAATGATTTTAGCAACGGAAATCATATTAAACATATAATTTTAGTTACAGATGGTGGTGAAAACTGCGGAGATTCCCCTTGTGCATATATCAGAAGTTTAATGAACATACGTCATGATATTAAAATTGATGTAATTGCAATAACTGTAGATAATAACGATTATGCTGATTTGGACTGCTTGGCAAAAAGTACTAACGGAAACTATTATAATGTTGATTCACCTGAAGATTTTAAAATTAAATTTCAACAAGCATTTAACTCTGTTCCTAAAATAGTACCACCTACAACAAATATAAAGGTTAAAACCGTTATAAACAACAATTGCAGTTATTGCTCAGGAACAAAATATAAAACTTATGGTTTTCAATTTGAAAATTAGTTATAACAATTCATTATAAAGATAATTGTTTAATGACAATATGTACATTTTTTGATAATATTTCATTATAAAGTGAGATGAATATGAAAAAAATTATATTTACTATAGCATTTACTATTTTATTAATTCCTGCTGCTATATATGCCGCAGCAAATTATACATATTCTACACCTGATACATTTAAATATAATCCACAAGAGTCTAAAGATACAAAAGAAAAAATATTATTTATAGTTGACTTTTCGAATAGTATGAATGAAAGATTAGGTGCTAAAACAAAACTTGATATTGCACTTTCTACAATGAAAGAAACTTTACCGTTAATTCCGCCAAATGTTGCAGTTGGCTTGAGAGTATATGGTCATAAGACTGGTTTTACTCCCAAACAAAGTTGTACTGCTTCTCAACTTGTATCGCCTATTCAAACAAATAATGCTGCAAATATATATCAAAGATTAAATTCTATTAGTGCAGTCGGATGGACACCTATTACATATTCATTGAAACAAGCTGCATACTTTGATTTTTCTGATACATCTACAAGAAAACGTATTATATTAATAAGCGATGGCGGAGAAAATTGTGATGAAAGTCCATGTGATTTTATAATTGAACTTCAAAAATATAGAGATGATATAAGAATTGATGTTATTGCCCTTGCAATCGGTGATCAAGATGCAAACAATCAACTTAAATGTGTTGCGCTTGTAACTTCCGGTAAATTTTATAATGCAAATACGGCTGCAGACTTAAAAAATAGTCTTCAGGACTCATTAAATTTACAAAAAGAAGTCCAAGGTGTTATCATTCAAAATAACTAATTTCTATTTTTTAATAAAAAAGGCTAACAATTATGTTAGCCTTTTTATTTATAAAATAATATTATTGATATAATGGAGCTAATTTAGCTTCTTGTTGAGGTATAACACCTTCTTCAATAGGCAAATAAACTCTGTAATCAATAACCGGGAAACAATTATCAATTGATTCAATCTTCTTTAATTCTTCATCATTGATATTTCCTGATTCAATCATATCTGCAATTTTTTCAAATCTGTCAACATGTTCTCTGAATCTGTCTGTTGCATAATCTTTAGCCTGCCATGTTGTAATTAAGAACGGCCAATCTGAGCTTTGCAACAATAAATTTTCACGAGCCAATTGATTTAAAGCTCTGTGTAAAAGTTTATCTTCAGGTATTTTTTCGTATTTGGAAACAATATCTATAATACGTTTTTCACAGCCGTTAATTATTGGCCACATCCATTCAGTTAAATGATTTAACCATACATAGAAATGACCGCCTTGTCCCCAAGAACTTTCAGGAATTTGAATTGTATCAACAGGCGGATGTTTTTCTAAATATTCACCGGCTGTACATCTTTCAATTTCAGGAATAAAGTTATTAAGTTTTCTGATAACCTGTTTAATGAACTCAACACCTTCAAACCACCAGTGACCGTATAACTCGGTGTCGAATGATACCATTATTAAGCCTTCTTTATTATGAGCTTTTTTGTAATCATTTAATAAATGATATAACAATGTTGTATAGTGGTCAGAATTTGAATTAACTTGGTTCATAGCTAATACAGGATCATAAAGCATTTTGTCACCTAAGTCAGTTTTAGAAGATGTAATTCTCCAATAATTCATACCGGATTTATCATCTTTTTTGTGGAATTCTCGATAACATCCGTCACCGGGATATCCATCAGCAGCTGACCAAACTTGGAAACCGGCTCTATCATTTCTTCCCATAACAGCAACTTGTGCATCAGGTAACCAATAAGCAGAATAAGTATCATATCCTGTAGCTTCTCTTTGAGGAAGAGGAATATATTCAATATTACCGTAAATACCAACAACTCTACGTTCACCAACCGAATTACCGCCCTCTATTACGTGAGATTCAGTGAAGAAATACTCAATATCATTATTTTGAAGTGTAACTTCAATAGCAGGACGCCATTTTTTCTTACCGTCTTTACCTACATATTCATAACCTTGTCTGTATGCACATTCAGGTAACCAGCAACCTTTTGCTTTTTTACCGAACAATCTTTTTGTTGTATCAGAACCAACTTTAAATTGTGCATTTAAGTTTGAATCAGTTGCAAGTAACGGAGAAAATCCGTGAGTAGCTCCTGATGTTGTAATTTCGATACAACCTAAATCTTGATATTTTTTAAATGCACCAATTAAATCTTTATTATATTTATTTACAAAACTGTCTTTAATATGGTTGAACCAATCAAAATAGTATTTAGCTAAATATTTTAAATGTTGAGAATGTTCAACCTTTGGATCAGGATATCTTTCCAAATCTTCTGAAACAGCTTTTATTCTTGAATCTAAATATTCTATAAATCCATTTTTTAAATGTTCATCATTAAGTTGTTCTGCTAATATTGGTGTAATACCAACTGTTAATTTAGCTTTTATACCTTCTTCTTCATACAATTCAGAAATTGCATTCAATAATGGTACATAAGTTTCTGACATACATTCATACAAATTTTCTTCACCAAAAGGCCACATACCTGCCATTCTATAGTATGGTAAGTGTGAGTGAAGCATAAATACAAACGATCCGACTGTCATAAAATCCTCCGTATATTTAATACATCAGTATAGTTATATCATAAATTTTAAAAAAATATAACCCTAAACGACTAATACTCAAGTATTATTTACAAAACTTTGAAATTAAAAATAATACTAACAAATTTATTTTTTAGGTTGTTTAAAGCAAACACAGATAAAAGACAAGGATAAGAAAAGGAAAGACTAATGCAAATTTCAAAAATCACTCTCCCTGTTTTAACAGGAATTACTAAACCGTCTGTTAAACAAAATTCAATTCCAAGTTTTGGATTAAAAGAAGACACCTTTCAAAGATCAGCAGAAATTCAAAGAAATGGTGAAAAATCATTTGAAAACTTTTCCAGATGGCAACAAAGAAACGCTTATGCTTCAAGACCACAACTAAAAGGACCTCTATTAGGTGCAGGTGATGAAGCTAAAGTTTACGCTATTGATGGAACTGATAACTGGGTAATTAAACAGTATAATCGTTCTGAAATGATACCTTTAAGTATTGAGAGACCTGTTTTAAATGAATTAACGGATATTGCGCCTGATATTAACATCGGACAAGCAATTGCTAAACTTGATGTACCTCTAAACAAACACATGGCTGCTCATCATTTTATTTTAAAGAAACAAGAAGGTCATCCGATAGGTATACCTGTAGAAAGAGCAAATTCGAATTCTCAAAGTGATGAACTTGCACATTTAAGAACTTTAAGAGAATTATCTAAAGCTCCTCAAGCATCATACGACAGACTTATTGATGATATTACTTATATTGATGAACAAGGACTTAAAATAAAGGCAGGAAACCCTTCAAATATTTTATTTGATTCAAAACATCAACAATTTAACTTTATTGATGTTAATGATGCGAAAAAAGACGAAAGCAACCAATATGGTGAAGTTTTATATGCATTGTTAGACGGTAAATATGCTCAACACTTTAAAGCTGTTAAACAACAAGAAGCTGTTCAAGCAATGCCTATTTTCCGTCCATACGCTGAATATTTTGAAGCAGATTCAAACTCAAATAAAATAATTGAAAAATATTTTGCTTCTATGCAAACAAAAGGCAAAAAATTCACACAAGGCAAATACTTCAACAGACTACTTGCAAGTGACTCACTCGATAAAGTTCTTGGAAGCAAGACTGTTCAAGGTAAACTTGAATCATTACAAAAAATGGATTTAGTATAATACATTATATTACAATAACGACCGTTGTAATAGTGCAGCGGTCGTTTTTTATGCTATAATTATAATATAGTACATTGATAATTAAATATGGGGACGTTATGGATTTGACGGGTGGATTGGTGTATTCAGGCTGCGTGTCTCAGTGCTGTTCTGAGTTATCAACAAGCAAATTAAAATAAACGCTAATAACGTTGTAAAAGCTGACTTTTCAAGAGCTGCTGCTCTTGCTGCATAATTGCAGGTCAGCCGTTGAGTTAGTCCAGCTTGCCGATTAACAAGACGTAAAGATGCAAGACGCAATTCTGTGACGGAAGTAGCAGAACCAAGTTAACTTCCAAACTGCGTATCAGTTTAAACTGCTTTGGTTATTTTATAGGAAAGGCTCGTGCCATAATTTAACTGAGATTAACAGACCTACACATGTAGATGCAGGTTTATATCCCATTCCGGACGAGAGTTCGAATCTCTCCGTCTCCACCATTTAGTTTAAATAAAGAGATTTAACCAAACTCTCTAATCGAAAAACAGCAAACACGAGACAATACACAGATATTATTAAAACAGAGAATTTATTTTATGATAATTCTCTGTTTTTTAATGCAAAATTATAGCCAAATTCTCTACTTGAGTTTTACCTAGTCCAAACGGAGCAAAATTGAGGTAAATTTTTGTTTTCATTATCAATAAAAAATGCATTTAGTAAATCTGCGTTATTTCTCAAAATTTTAATAACCGGAGCAAGATTGTAGCATTATCTATCTCCGGTTGCTTTATACAGAAATAATCTATAACACGGCAATGTTATAAGTATTTTCTGCTAATTTACGTAATTCTTTAAATTCATTTGGTTTAATATTTAACCCTGCTTTTTCCATACTTTCTTCCTAACGCACAAAATACGATAAATGAAAAGTTGTAAGAAAGCATCAAAAGTTTTTCATATAAACACAAATAAGTTCAGTTTATGATTGTAGAATAATCAAATACCCTGTTATAAATAATCATCCAGAGTGTGACTTTTCAAAAGGTGCACCTTCTGCTGTCGTTTGAAATTCTATAATTTGGGAGGATTTTGTCATTACAACATTGCTGTCAACTTGTGCGTGTGAATCTTCGCTATAATCTAAATCCAATTTTATTTCTCCGTCAATT